>NZ_JAIVFW010000009.1 GCF_020829595.1 Nostoc sp. CHAB 5844 | reverse complement strand
CTCCAACTACAACCGAAATGGTTGATACAGTTATCTCTGTTGCTCTCGACTTAATGAATCCTCAACATTTAAAAAATTGGTTCACTAATTGCTGTTATTGTCCCTCATAACATCGGGAAGTGCTGTATGTGGTTTTTATTAAAATTCCCAAATTTTTGCATAATTCTACCCAGTAGCCCCTGTTAAGTCTCAATTGAGAAGTTAAGGAGTAGAGAAAAAATAGATAATATCTAATGACTAGTAGCTTTCGGTATCTGATTTTTCACAAACCCTACGGTGTCCTCAGTCAATTTACGCAGGAGACACCAAAGCATAGCACCCTCAAAGATTATATTGATGTGCCTGATGTCTATCCTGTGGGGCGTTTAGACTGGGATAGTGAAGGGTTATTACTGTTGACAAACGATGGAAAATTGCAACATCGGCTTTGTGATCCGCGTTTTGCCCATCAGCGAACTTACTGGGTTCAAGTAGAGCGAATTCCCGATGCAGATGCTATAACCAAATTGCAAACGGGTGTAGAAATCCAAGATTACCGCACTCGACCTGCACAAGTGAGGCTGTTACCTAAAGATCCACCTGTGGGCGATCGCAATCCACCCATCAGATTTCGCAAAAATGTGCCGACAGCTTGGTTAGAAATGACTTTGACAGAAGGCAAAAACCGTCAGGTGCGGCGCATGACTGCGGCTGTGGGGTTTCCAACTTTGCGACTCATCAGGGTGAGCATAGCTCATCTATGCTTGGATGGACTCCAACTAGGCCAATGGCGCAACCTGACTGCATCTGAGCTCAAATTGCTACATCATTTATAACAAAGTGCTGAGTGCTGAGTTATGAAGTGCTGAGTATAAAGCCAGTTGTTCAAAGTCATGAAAAATAATTCAGACTTCAGACTTCAGACTTCAGACTTCTATGTGGCAATCATTAAACAGATGTAAATAAACGTCAGCAATACTATGTGGGTATCAGTCATCAATAGAAAACATTAAACACAGGGAATGATTTTTTTTGGCTTTAATTGGTTAAATTTACCCAAAAAAAGTATAATTAAGTTTTTTATTCCCTATTAATGAATTTTAGTTTTTGGGTACAAGCTTAAGTCTTATGAGCTTTAATCAGCGATCGCTCTGGCATCAAACGCGCGAACAACAAGATACCTTGTCAGCAACTCCGGTTCGCTTGGAACTTGTGCCTGAACGAACCTCGGATTTAGAACTGTACACAGCAGAAATGCTACGGCGTACACAAGCCGAACTCCAGTGGTATCGAACCCTCTATGAAAATACGCCGACGATTTACTTCAGCGTGAATGCAACGGGCATAATTGTGTCTGTCAACCAGTTTGGAGCTAACTGTCTCGGTTACACACCTGAACAATTAATCAAAACCTCTGTGTTTAGTTTATTTGAGCCAACAGACAAACAAAAACTATCTCAGGCATTCATTGAGCTTTTCAGTGCTGCTCTCTCTAGCCAATCTATTAATGGAGAATATCGGCTCAACTGCCCTAACAGTAAAATTACATGGGTCAAAACTACACTCAAAATATCGCTTAATGAGGACTATCCTGACAAAAATCCCGTTATTTTGATGGTGTGTGAAGACATTACCGCTTACAAGCAGGAAGCATTTAGCCAACAAACCAGCCAAACTACCATACAGGCGCAGTTGGCAGAAATGGAAAGCCTCACTCGCCTTAAGGAAGAATTTCTTAGCACCGTCTCCCACGAACTCCGCACACCACTGACGAATATGAAAATGGCGATTCAAATGTTAGGAATTGCCCTGCACCAAGAGCAAAATTTCTTAGTGGAAATGGCAAAGCCACGAGCAGAACGCTCAAAAGCATCTCGTTATTTTGAAATTTTAGATAACGAGTGTGAACGAGAAATCAATCTTATTAATAACTTTCTCGATTTACAACGGTTAGATACCGATGCTCAACCTTGGGTGTTGGAAACTATTCACATACAACAGTGGCTTTGGCGGGTTGTAGAGCTATTTCAAGCACGTAATCGCGCTATATGTAAGCAAAAGGTAAGTTTAAGTATAGCGCCCAATCTCCCGCCACTGACTGGCGATCCTTTCAGTCTAGAACGCATATTAATAGAACTGCTGACTAATGCCTGTAAATTTAGCCCTCTAGATGCTGAAATTGTTATTTCTGCCCAATTAAATTTAGAAAAAATTCAATTTCAAGTGATTAATTCGGGTATAGAAATCCCGCGTTCAGAATTACCACATATATTTGAAAAATTCTATCGAATTCCTAGTAATGATCCGTGGAAGCAAGGTGGCACAGGATTAGGACTGGCATTAGTGCAGAAATTAATTCAGCAATTAGAAGGAACAATAGAGGTAGAAAGTGGGTCAAATCGTACCTGTTTTGCGATTGAATTACCATTGCATCGCCAAGTAAGTAAAAAGTAAAAAGGTAAAAGTAAAAAGAGAATTTATGAGTAAAGTCAACATTTTGAGCAGCAAAAATTTATTTGTCGTTATCTAAAATATTTAGCTAATATGCGTCACAATTAATACTGCCACCAAAATTCACTGGTGAAACCACAATCTCTTGTAAGTCTACTGTAGGCAGGGGCAACTAAAATTGTGGCACTTGGGATATTAGTGGCTAGAAGCACTTTGGAACGGGAATATAAGGAACTTCCACTATGCTGATTTGCCCTCAGTGTAAATTTGAAAACCCCAATGCTAATAAATTTTGTCAAAACTGTGGCACCTCCTTAACTCATCATATTTGTCATGAATGTGGTACTGAAGTACCCCTAAACGCCCAACATTGTGATAACTGTGGCGCAGAATCTGGGAAAGTTTGGTGGGCAATTATTACTAAGGAAGGAAGCGGGGACTGGGATTTAGGCAGTTGGCAAGATGACGAGGATGATTTACCAACTTTACCTCTTTCCACTGAGTTTACTTTACCCCTTTCTGCACGACCGATATTCAAAGCAGGCTCTTACATAGATAAAGAACAGCGTTATCAATTGTTAGAACCGCTGCCAATCTCAGAGGAAAATGCAACCCAGACAGAAGTTTGTGTGCGAGTTTTAGATTGTCAACCGTATCAAATATCACCTATTGAAGCAATATTAGAAAATCTCAGTCAAGGATTGTTAACTTCATCAAGCACAGAAATTAGTATTCCTAAGTTAGCAAGGGCTTACGTGGAATTACAATCATCGAATCAACCAGGAATACCAGTAATTCATGATGCTTGGCAGGAGGGCAACACCCAGATTGTACTAATTGAAGACCGTTCGGATTGGCCGCGTCTACTGGAACTGTGGAAAGACGAGACAACAAGTTCGTTACAAATTTTACATTGGTTTTATCAAATGACTCAACTTTGGGGGGTGTTGGAGCCAGTGAAGTGTCGTCAAAGCCTGCTGGAGTTATCGAATCTGCGATTGGATGAAGACCAAACACTGGCTTTAGAAAGATTGTATGTGGATTTCGAGGCAGATATAACAGCAGAAGACGAAACATTGGCACTAGCAGAACAGCCTTTTAGTTTAAAAGCGTTGGGTGATGTTTGGCAAGAATTATTTAGGCAGTCCCAACGCACGCAGTTTGGTGCTGTATTGCAGATTTTGGAGGATTTGGAACTCAGGAAAATTCATACGCTCGCCCAGTTGCGATCGCGTTTAGAGGCGATCGCCACAGAACTAGAAGTATCCCCAATTCCTAGTTTCTCTCCAACAGCCAACCAATATCCGACTGCACCCACTGTTATCCAAGTAGAAAATGAGCTAGATGAAGATAGTTCCGCCAAAAACGATGACCTACCTACCATTGTGCTGTCAATGCAGTTAAGCAGTCTCGAAGATGTCGGACGCACAGACGTAGGTCGTCAACGTCAGCACAACGAAGACTACTTTGGTATTGAAACTAAAGTTAATAAGCTAGAACTACCCAAAAACCGAGTTTTACAAGCCCGTGGTTTGTATATCCTCTGCGATGGTATGGGTGGTCATGCTGGCGGTGAAATAGCTAGTGAATTAGCAGTTAACACCGTGCGGCAATACTTCCAAGAACATTGGACTACCGACCAGCGCCCAACTCAAGAAAATATGCGCGAGGCTGTTTATTTAGCTAATCAAGCAATTTATCAGCTAAATCAACAAGATGCCCGCTCTGGAGTTGGGCGTATGGGTACTACTTTAGTGATCCTCGTGATTCAAGATACCGAAGCGGCGGTTGCTCACGTGGGAGATAGTCGCCTCTACTGCTTAACACGCAAACGAGGGCTAGAACAAATCACCATTGACCATGAAGTTGGTCAACGAGAAATTGCTCGCGGAGTAGAAGCCAGCATCGCCTATGCTCGTCCAGATGCTTACCAATTAACTCAAGCTTTGGGACCACGTGACGAAAGCGCTATTTACCCTGATGTTGAGTTTTTTGACATCAATGAAGATTGCCTGCTGATTTTGGTCTCTGACGGTTTATCAGATAATGATTTACTAGAAACCCATTGGAAGACTCATTTACTTCCGCTGCTAAGTTCTGGCGCTAACCTGGAACGAGGTGTCACCGAGTTAATTGATTTGGCAAACCAAGAAAATGGTCATGACAACATTACGGCAATACTTGTACGGGCAAAAGTGCGCCCAAACATGGATAGTCAAAAGTAAAAGGCAAAAGTAAAAAGGTAAAAGACTCCGCTTTTGACTTTTTACTTTTAATTTTTAACTTATTAATTCCTACTCCCTATTTTTTATGCAGGTTTTATTGTGGTTATCGTGACACTGTTAGAACCGCAACAAAAAACACCACTAAAACAGTGGTGCTTTGAGAACTCCGCCGTAATTCGGATTGGTCGAGCGGCGGACAATCATGTGGTTTTATCCGATAGTTTGGTTTCCCGACATCATTTAGAACTCAGGCAAGTCAGTGCTGCCAGCAATGATGAATCTTGGGAGATATACAGTCAAGGTACAAATGGTACTTTCCTTAATGGTATTTTAGTAATTCAAAGTCCGCTACCTAACAATGCTTTGTTGCAACTAGCCCAGGGAGGGCCAATACTGCAATTTCAAATTCAGGAGATTTCACCAGAAAGTGGAGCAGAGGCAGAAAAATTGGCTGTATCAGTGTCTGCAAATCACAAACCTGCCAGAGCAGCTTACACTTGCACTCACGAAGGTAATTCTCCAAAAAATTTGTTTTGCATCCATTGTGGTCAACCTCTATCAGTGCAACAAACGATTCGCCAGTATCAGGTGTTGCGAACGTTAGGACAAGGAGGTATGGGTACTACTTATTTAGCTTGGGATACAAAAGGCTGGATGACTGGAAATCCGCAACTTTTGGTCTTGAAGCAAATGAATGCTGATATGGCTAAAATTGCCAAAGCTCAAGAATTATTTGAGCGGGAAGCTCATACACTGAAATCCCTCAATTATCCAGGAATACCCAAGTATTATGACTTTTTTGTGGAAGGCGGAAAAAAATACTTAGCTATGGAATTAGTTCATGGGCAGGATTTGGAAAAACGAGTCCAGATAACTGGGCCTGTGACACCCAGCCAAGCGATCGCCTGGATGATTCAAACCTGCGACATTTTAGACTATTTGCATAGCCAAGAGCCACCACTAATTCATCGTGATATTAAACCCGCTAACCTAATGGTGCGAAATGCCAATAATCATGTAGTAGTGCTAGATTTTGGTGCTGTGAAAGAAATTGGCACGACACCAGGCACTCGAATTGGTGCAGAAGGTTATTGTGCGCCCGAACAAGAACGGGGACAACCTCTGATTCAATCAGATTTATATGCCATTGGGCCGACGCTAATTTTTTTACTGACTGGGGAAAATCCATTTAAGTTTTTCCGCCAAAAAGGACGAAATTTCCGGTTTGATGTGGCAAACTCTCCTACGATTACACCCCAAATCAGAGAGGTGATTGAACGTGTTACAGAGCCATTACCACGCGATCGCTATCAAACTGCTAAGGAATTAGCCACGGCATTAGCAGCTTGCAAAGCTTAGGGATAGGACAATAGGGCAAAAGTAAAAAGCGCAAAGTTGAGCCAGTCGCGTGGGCGGGTTTCCCGACTTGAGCGAACTGGCGTGGCGGTGTCGGTTTCCGTCCCGCCTAACTTTGTAAGAAGGCAAAAAGGAAGAAAAATATTTTGTCAGCTTTCTGCCTATTCTCAATGCTTGCTTTATCGACACTACATTGTGTTCAGGATAAGAAAGTAATACCACCTGAAGTAGAAAATTTCAGACTTCAGACTTCATACTTCATACTTCACACTTTTAGTCTTCGTCCCATGCTTCTACAGCCAGCAATTCACTGATTGGGTCTTGCATACTGAAGCCAAAGTCTAACAGTTCCTGTTTCCAGTGCTGCCAGTCATTGCCGTAGAGGAAGGCAATTTTCCAAATGCTATCAGTTGGTTTGATGATATTGGATTCTACGAGTGATTGCACGTTACGCTGCAATTTCACCATTGGGTGAATTACTTGCTGAGTCATAACCTAGATTGAATTCAGATTTCGTTTGGGTAAATGCTTAATCAAAACTGCTTTCCGCTTGGCAATTGTTATCGATGCGTAGAGCGTTGGAATTGGTAAAGCTAGTCTTAACTTTTTTACTATACCATAACCAACTCTACTTATTTTCGGCAAAATTCGGTTTTGTACGGTAATTACCACCACAAAACCGAGAATTTTACCAAGTACTCATCGTTTGTGCATAACGAAAAAATCAGCAATCTTGAAAGTTGCAGTAATAACACAAGTTGAACTTGCAGAATTTATGCGCCTCAGCCATCAGTATGTGAGTACTTGTTGAAAAGACAAGAATTTTAGGCTGGTTTAAGGTTTTGTAGACACCGCGAATGAGAGTTTACTGCACATATTGAAACTTAATATACAATATCGCAAACATCTGACAGTAGATATATATATTACAAAAATTTATAAAGTATTAATTTTTTCATAGAGATTAAGCAGTAGCGTGGTTAGTCTTTTGAGCAAAGCCTAAAAATAAATTTGTTTCATCAGTTGGGTATGCTGCTGAAGTATTATAAAAACTTTACAACCTCAATGATAGTTTCTCTAGGGTGCTGGGTACTCTCATAACTGGAGGCTTGCTGGTATCTCAGTATTTCTAACAGCAACCAATGAGACATGTCTAGTTCTGGGGATGATTATATTATTTCCCGCCAAAAGAAAATTGAGCGAAAAAAAAGGATTTTGACGATAGTAGGTTTAGCCTCATTCGTAGGTTCTACGGTATTTGGGGTAATTACTGGAGTACAACAAAAATCTCAGCAGCCCCAGACAAGCAATGTATCTATTGAGTCTACTTTACAGCAACAAGCACGGGGTTATGAGCTAGTTTTGCAACGGGAACCAAACAACCAAGTTGCCTTAGAAAAACTAGCTATTGCTAAATTGCATTTAAAAGATCCCAAAGGTGCGATCGCTCTGATGGAAAAGTTAGTACAACTACATCCTGAAAGGCAAGATTATCAAACTGTTCTAGAGCAGGTAAAGAAGCAGCAGGGTAAGAGCGAAAAATAGAATAATCAATTAAAAAGATGAGTATGAATATGAATAACGAGATCAGCTATTCTGCATTGGAGCGTTTAATTGCTCCTGAAATAAAAAATGATGAATTTTATGCCTCTATTCAAAGAATTGCCAAAGAAGAAAATATTAAAACTGTTTTAGAAATTGGTTCATCTTCAGGTGAAGGAAGCACAGAAGCCTTAGTGTCTGGTCTTAGAGAAAATCCTAACAAACCAATACTATTTTGTATGGAAGTCTCAAAAACTAGATTTACAGAATTACAAAAGAGATATGAAGCATACTCTTTTGTCAAATGCTACAACACCTCTTCAGTTTCTCTAGAAAAATTTCCTGATAAAAAGGAAGTAATTGATTTTTACCAAAATCTCCAAACTAATCTAAATTCCTATCCTCTTGAGATAATCCTTGATTGGTTACGGCAGGATATTGAGTATGTCAATAACAACAGAGCATCCGTTGATGGTATTTACAAAATAAAACAAGAATACAAAATTGATAATTTTGATTTAGTTTTAATTGATGGTTCTGAATTTACGGGTAATGCAGAATTTAAAGAGGTATATGGAGCCAAATTTATTTGCTTGGATGATATTAATACTTTCAAAAATTACAAAAATCATCAAATTCTATTGTCAGATCCTAGTTATGTACTAATAACTCAAAACTACAACCTCCGCAACGGTTATTCTATTTTCAAAAAAAATGATTCTACTGAAGAATTTTTATCTCCCTATGAAGCTTCAGAAAAATTGCTTGTCAAAAAGGTTATTCAACCAAAGATGGTAGTTTTTGATGTAGGAGCCAATATTGGTGACTATTCCATTCTATTCAGTAAGCAGGTGGGTAATTTTGGTAAAGTTTATTCATTTGAACCTACTTCAAATACTTTTAAACAGTTAGAGAATAGACTAACAGATGCAAAATGTAATAATGTTTGTCTTATACAAAAAGCAGTTTATTCAGATAACACACAAATTGAGTTTAATGAATTTCCAGATGAGTTTTCAGCATGGAATAGTATTGGTAGACCCCAAATGCTTGATCCACAAGGAGGAGGACAATATGTACCTATTGTCAATACCGAAATTGTTGAAACTGTAAAACTGGATTCTTTTTGTAAAGACTATAATATTCAAAAAATTGATTATTTAAAAATAGATGTTGAAGGAGCGGAAAGCGATGTATTACAAGGGGCTATTGAACTTTTAAGCAAAAAATATATCAAATTTATCCAATTTGAAATATCTCAAAAAATGTTAGAGGGTTTAAATCGAAATGCTAAATCTACTTTTGATATTTTAATTGAACATGGTTATGAATGCCATCGTGTAACTCCAAATGGATATATTGGAGACATAGTAACAAACTCTAATTCTTTCTACGAAAACTATATTGCTTTTCCTCAACTACCAATTCATTTTTTTACTATTGTCCTAAATGGACAACCATTTATTCGCTACCACATCGAAGTATTCAAACAGCTTCCGTTCAAATGGCATTGGCACATTGTTGAAGGGGTAGCAGACTTAAAGCATGACACACAGTGGTGCGCTCAACTTGGTGGTTATATTAGTGATGAAATCCATAAAAATGGACGCAGCTATGACGGTACTACAGAGTATATCGATGAACTAGTGCAACTTTATCCTGATAATGTCACTATTTATCGAAAACCAGAAGATGTTTTCTGGGACGGAAAACGGGAAATGGTGAATGCGCCAATTCCCAATATTCAAGAAGAATGCTTATTATGGCAAGTAGATGTAGATGAATTATGGACATTAGAGCAGCTTTGTACTGCTAAAGAAATGTTCATTAATAACCCAGAGAAAACATCTGCTTTCTATTGGTGCTGGTATTTTGTAGGAGAAAAACTCATCATTAGTACCCGCAATTGTTATGCACAGAATCCTCAACAAGAATGGTTAAGAACTTGGAGGTTTAAACCAGGAGCTTTTTGGGCTGCACACGAACCTCCTGTATTAGTAGAGACTGTAGCTAATAATCAATATAAGAATGTAGCAGCAGTTAATCCTTTTCTACATCAAGAAACTGAAAACAGAGGTTTAGTTTTTCAACATTTTGCTTATGTTACACCAGAACAATTGAAATTTAAAGAACAATATTACGGTTACAAAAATGCTGTTAATCAATGGAATGCTTTACAGCAAGTAAATCAGTTTCCAATTTTGTTACGAGAATTCTTACCCTGGGTTCAAGATGAAACGCAGGTGGATATTGCTGCTTTATCCGGGATAATTCCAATCGCTCAAAGAGAAGTTAGGGGCAATAATTGGCGGTTTTTACAGCCTGATGAAATTCAGAAAATGTTAGCGCAAAACTATAAATCAACTTCATTAATTATAGTAGATGGAGTGTTCTTTCAACTTTACCAAACTGGAATTGCGCGTGTATGGAAATCTTTGTTAGAAGAATGGTCAAATAGTGGATTTGCTAAACATATTATTGTACTTGATCGTGGCGTTACTGCACCTAAAGTTTCTGGAATTAGGTATTTAGATATTGCCAAATACGACTATAACCATACTCAAGCTGATCGAGAAATGTTACAGCAAGTATGTGATGAAGTAGGTGCAGATTTATTTATCTCTTCTTATTACACAACTCCATTAACAACGCCTTCTGTATTTATGGGTTACGATATGATACCAGAAGTGTTGGGATGGGATGTGATTAATAATCCTATGTGGCGAGAGAAGCATTTAGCTATTCAAAGTGCATCTAGTTACATTTCCATTTCTCAACAAACGGCGCGTGACATTAGTAAATATTTTCCTGACATATCAGTAGAATCTGTAACAGTAGCTCATTGTGGAGTTAAAAATACTTTTTTGCCAGCAACATCTAAAGATGTTAATGCTTTTAAAACGAAGTATGGGATTACAAAACCTTACTTTATTTTAGTTGGGGCAGGAAATGGTTATAAGAATAGTGGGTTATTCTTTCAAGCTTTTGCTCAACTTGCTAGTAGCTATGGATTTGATATTGTTTGTACAGGAAGTGGTGGAATATTAGCAGATGAATTTAGAGCTTGTACATCAGGTAGTGCTGTTTATATGTTGCAACTTAGCGATGAAGAGTTAGCAACAGCTTATTCTGGTGCAGTGGCATTAGTTTATCCTTCAAAGTATGAAGGTTTTGGTATGCCTGTAGTTGAAGCGATGGCTTGTGGCTGTCCGGTGATTACTTGTCCTAACTCCTCAATTCCAGAGGTAGGAGGAGAGGCGGTAATATATATAAATGACGATGATGTAGATGGACTAGCAAATGCTTTATGTGATGTACAAAAGCCTAGTGTTCGTCAAGCATTAATTAATGCAGGTTTGGTGCAAGCACAAAAGTTTTCTTGGACAAAAATGGCTAGTATAGTAAGTTCTGCTTTGATTAATGCCAGTCTGCTGTCTTTAAATCTTAAGGAAATTAATGTAATTGTGTTCCCAGATTGGTCGCAATCAGAGGAGTTAGTTGGTTTAGAATTAGAATCAGTAATTAAAGCGATCGCAACTTATCCTGATAGTCAAAAAACTACTCTACTCATCAATACAAGTAACATCAATACTGAGGATGCAGAACTGTTACTTTCTGGTCTGACGATGAATCTTTTGATGGAAGAAGATTTGGATATCAGCGAAGGATTGGAAATCTCTTTGGTTGGTAGTTTAGCAGATATTCAATGGCAAGCTTTATTACCTCGTCTCAGCAGCAGAATTATCATAGAACATGAAGATAAAGCTGCTTTAGCAGAACTACTGCTAGAATCACTACCAGCTTGCGAACTAGAAAGCTTTATTCATCAACTCTGTGTTTTGTAAAGTATTACTTGACGAACTAAATAATTTCAAATTTATAGTGAGTGCTTTAACATTAAAGCACTCACTGTAATTTACAAAGTATATTCATATCATCAGCAGTTAAATAATAGGAGAAGATAAATTGATTACAACAGAAGAATTAATACATGAATCATGTATTGTAAATATAACTAATATCAATGTGATTATCTTTCCTGATTGGTCAGAGCCAGAGGAGTCTCTTTGCTTAAATTTAGAAAGGATAATTCAGGCAGTTAATAATCATCCAGACAGCAACCAGATAACACTAATTATAGATAGTAGTAATTTTCCTGAAGATATAGCTAACTTAGTTTTATCTAGTGTATTGATGAATCTGCTCATGGCAGATGATACTGATATTAGTACAGGATGTGAAATTTCTCTACTGAGCAATTTAGATGCTTACCAGTGGGAAATAATGGCTGCTCAAATCCATGCGCGAATTATTTTAAACGAAGAAAACTTAGTTGATTTACCAACCGATGATATTCCAGCATACACAGTAGATGAGTTCTGTAATATATCGATATTTCAACTTATTTGGTATTTAGCTAATAGATTATTCCAAAAAGAGCAATGGCGAGATGCGATCGCTCAATATGAAAAATTGCTAGAATTGCAAGTAAATAATTTAGAAATTTATTGGAATTTAATTCATTGCTATAGAAATTATAACTTAACGGATGAGTATTATAGAACATTACATCAGGCGATCGCCTTATATCCAACAGAAGGTAGTTTACATTTTTTGTTAATTATTGACTTGCGTCGTAATGGTCGGATAAAAGAAGCTATTGATAGTGCAGAAAATGCGTGTAAATCGATTCCTGAAGATTATACTTTTAAACTTCTGAAATATTTAACAGTTCCTAGCATTTATGAACATAAAGATGAAATATCTTTTTATCGGCAGCGTTACATCCAAGGATTAAAAGATTTAATTGCACAAACTAGCCTGCATACTTCAGAAGAAAAAAACAATGCTTTAGCTGGTATAGGTCGGCTGACAAACTTTTATCTATCTTATCAAGCACAAAATGATAGAGATTTGCAAAGTCAATATGGACAATTAGTGCATGAAGTCATGGCTGCTAACTATCCCCAATGGGTTGCGCCGTTATCTATGCCTAATCTTCAGCCACAGCAAAGAATTCGCATTGGTTATGTTTCTCATTATTTACATTCTTATAGCGGCACATTGTGGTTAACTGGTTGGCTGCGTTACTGTAATCATCAACTTTTTGAAATTTATTGTTACTATACAGGCAATGATCCAGATCCAGTAACACAACAATTTCAAGACTACAGCGATACTTTCCACCATATCCCTCATAACTTGCCTGGAGTTTGCGAACAAATAATTGCTGATAACTTGCATATTTTAGTGTTTCCTGAAATTGGTATGGATCCGCAAACAATGCAAATAGCTGGACTGCGGCTTGCACCTTTACAGTGCGTAGCTTGGGGACATCCGGTGACTACTGGCTTACCTACAATTGATTATTTTTTATCTAGCGAGTTAATGGAACCAGAAAATGCTCAAGAACATTATTCTGAAAAATTAATACGCTTACCGAATATTGGTGTATCTTACCCCAAACCTTATATTCCGCCAATTATTAAAACTCGCTCAGATTTTCAGCTTTCAGATGATGCGGTGATTTATTTATGTTGCCAAGCACCGTTTAAATATTTACCACAATATGATTTTATTTTTGCGGAAATTGCTAGTCGTGTTCCGCAAGCTAAATTTGTGTTTTTGCGAGGAACTTTACTTCAGCAGCGTCTTAAACGTGCTTTTGCTGCTATTAATTTGAATAGTGAAGATTACTGTGTATTTTTAAGTATCCCAGAACGTTTAGACTATCTGATGATTAACTTACTTTCTGATGTTTATCTGGATACTTTTACTTGGTCTGGTGGTAATACTACCTTAGAAGCGATCGCTTGCAATCTACCCATTGTCACTTGTCCAGGAGAATTTATGCGTGGTCGTCACTCAGATAGCTTTCTCAAAATGCTAGAAGTGACCGACACCATCGCAGAAAATGAGGCAGAATATATCGATATCGCTGTCAAATTGGGACTTAACCCAACTTGGCGAAACAACATTGCCGAACAAATGAGTCAGCGTCATCATCTACTATTTGATGATCAAGTTTGTGTTGCAGGTTTAGAAGCTTTTTATCAACTAATTGTAGAACAAGAACAAGTAACCTGAGAGTTTGAGAGAATTTTTGCGTAAGTCCTAACACAATCTCAATTTCTTAATTACGAATTACGAATTAATATCACTCCTCACTCTGACCAACCCGCCGAATATTAATAATGTCGCTCATTTTTTTAATTTGGACAAATACTTGTTCTAGTTGTGAGCGATCGCGTATATCTATACCTAAGTCCATTAATGCTGGTTGTCCACTAGCTGTTTTGACTTGGGCATGGCGAACGTTTATACCTTGGTCGCTCAAACGCGATAAAATATCTTTTAAAACGCCTACACGGTCAAGAGCTTCAATTTGAATATTAACTGGGTAAGTGTGGGGACGCGAACTGGTTTCTACAGATGAGTTCCATTTTACTGGTACTAAGCGATCGCACTCCACATTCTCCAAATTATGACACCCTTGGCGATGAATAGAAATTCCCCGACCGCGTGTCACTACCCCAATAATCGACTCTCCAGGGATCGGCGTACAACATCCAGCCAGATGATACACCAAACCTTCCACACCCACAATTGGCGAATCACTAGCGCGAGAGCTACTGTGAGGCACATCCCGTAAAGCTTTGGCTGTTGCAGTTGATTCTTTGGGTACAAATGGCGGTATCACCATTGTCGCAGGTTGCTGTGCCTTGACAACTTCACGCCAGCGGTTGAGTACCAAATTCAAGGTAACTTCGCCGTAACCTAAACCTGCGAGTAAATCTTCTACGCTGTGATAGTTACACTTTTCTGCTACAGTTTGCATTGCCTCTGATTTCAGCAAACTTTCAAACCCAGTTTTACCGAGTTCTTTTTCTAACAAATCTCGTCCACGGGTGACGTTTTCTTCGCGGCGCGATCGCTTGTACCATTGTTTAATCCGGTATTTTGCCGTGGAAGTTCGGACAAAATTCAACCAGTCTAAACTCGGATGGCTATTCTTTTGGGTAAGAATTTCCACAATGTCGCCATTTTGCAGCCGTGTTGATAAAGGTACCATGCGCCCATTTACTCGTGCGCCTGCACAATGGTTACCAACTTCTGTATGGATGCGATAAGCAAAATCTATGCTAGTAGAACCAGGATTTAAAGAGACAACATCGCCTTTAGGAGTGAAGACATAAACATCATCTTCAAATAGGTTATCTTTAACGCTATCTAGATATTCTTGTGCATCTTTTAAATCGCTTTGCCATTCTAACAGTAGCCGTAACCAAGTAAACTTTTCATCAGATGCCGTCAACGGATTGTTAGAACCACCTGTTTCTTTATACTTCCAATGGGCTGCAATCCCATATTCCGCGATATGATGCATTTCCAGTGTGCGAATTTGGATTTCTAAAGGACGACCAGTTAAACCAATCACTCCAGTATGCAAAGATTGATAACGGTTTGGCTTGGGCAATCCGATATAATCCTTAAATCTGCCAGGAATCGGACGAAAAGCATCATGAACAACAGCTAAAGCCCGATAACATTCTTCATTCGTTTGGACAATAATTCGCAGCGCTGCTAAATCATAAATTTCATGAAATTCCTTTTGCTGTCGCTGCATTTTTTGATAAATACTATATAAATGTTTAGGACGACCGCTAATATCTAGACAGCGAATTCCGGTTTGTTGTAAACGTTCTCGGATAATTTCTGTAGCTTTGGCTAATTTCTCTTCTCGCGCTGTGCGTTTTTCCGAAACATGTTGCTGCATTTGGCGAAAAGCTTCTGGTTCTAGATATTTAAATGCTAAATCTTCTAGTTCCCATTTAATATGCCAAATACCTAAGCGGTTAGCTAAAGGTGCAAAGATATCGCGTGTTTCTTGGGCGCTACGGCGGCGGCTGTCTTCTGACATATATTGCAGCGTCCGCATATTATGCAAACGGTCTGCCAACTTAACTACAATTACTCTGATATCTTGCGCCATTGCCAAAAACATCCGACGGAAATTTTCGGCTTGGCTTTCGGTTTTACTTTTGAAATTAATTTTAGAAAGCTTTGTCACACCTTCAACTAACTGTCGCACTTCTGCGCCAAATAGCTCTTCGATTTCTTCAATTGTGACATCTGTATCTTCAACTACATCATGAAGAAATCCAGCTGCTATCATAGCAGGACTACCCCCCAAATCACGCAGCAACCCAGCTACGGCGACGGGATGACAAATGTATGGTTCTCCAGATTTGCGAAATTGTCCATGATGGAGTTGATAGGCAAATGTAAATGCTCGACAAATTAACGATGTATCATTCTGCCTTCGGTCTTCTGCTTCGCCACTTCTTGGTGATGACTCGTGTAAACATTTGTTCAGCCATTCTGGAAGTGTAACGTCAATTGAAGTTTTAATAGCTATGCCGCTCATACAAGAAGTGATCGGTGGATAGTAGAGATGGACAAAATCTACAGCATCAACGGTTGGTGATCCTGTATCCCTGGTAGGGTGGTAAATGCAGTGTGAGGATGAGGACTAAATCAGGGTTGCAAAACCATAGATGGCTAATAAAGCCTCAAAAGGGGATTTGAGGCTTGTGATAGTGATAATGGTTCAAGAAGATATACTGTAGAAGAAAAATTTCTTGTCATTAATACTATCTTAAATGGCACTAGATGTCTTTAAATTCTGAGAAATATCAAGCACTAGCGAATTTATTAGTGCAATTACGTTCTGATATCGCTGCTGTGCAATTTGACAAAACCCAACTGCGACAGCGTGTTGTTGATTTGCAACAGTTGTTTCAACGAGAGATTGCGCCTTTAGCACCAGAAGATTCAAAAGAGCAGTCTTATCGGACGGAAATTAGCAAACAACTGCGCTTATTGGAGATTGATATTACGTTTTTCCAAGGCGCACGGCAGGCTGCAACGGCACAAGCAAGACTTCAAACCATTAGCGATCGCCTCACTACTCTACTTCAATATTGCCACGCCATACTGCAACAAGAGACACCAGAAGCTAATGAAGATTAGATGTTGATGAAGCTTGGCTGTTAGATAAATAGGGATCAAGGGAATCTTGTAATTAACAGTCATCCTTTGAGATTGTAAAGATTCTATGCTGAAAATCAGGCTGGGTGTTGGGCAGAGGATTAGTTTGGGATATGCCATTGCCTTGGGAATCGCTGTTTCGGGAACAGTTGCAGGTTTTGGGATTGGTCATCGCTATCATCTGCAAGCTGACGAGCGAGAAGCAGTCACACGCGACGAAATTGAATTACTGCATCGCTTACAAACTGGGATTCTGCAAGCACGAACTCACCAGCAACAATTAATTCCTTTGATGCAACATCCAAAAGAGTCTCAGCACGAATACGCTCATATATTGCATCATAAGGTCGAAATACAGCATTTTTGGGTTGAATTGAAGAATTTTATTGCTAAAAAATCTGATTTGCTCAAAGAAGTACACAGCCAAGAAATTTCTGAATTTTTTCAGACTTACAACAATGTTCCGCAACTCTACTTTCAAGAATTAGACCGTCGGATGCGGCAAATTCAGTCGTTGAATTTAGCATTACCAAAAGATGTTGAGCAAGCCCAGAAAATTTTATTGGAATTTACAAATAGCGAGTTGGCACTCAAGTATGATGGAATATCTGACGATTTAGTGGGCATCATTGAAGACTCTTATAAAAAAGCTCATCAAGCAGAGCAAGTACTACAGGAATCTACCACCATTGCTCAAAAAATTGTGATTGGCAGTATCTTATTGTCAATCACAATTTCGATTCTACTAGCAGTGTTGACTACTAGAGCGATCGCTCAACCCATTCAAACTTTGACTAATGTAGCCCGTCGCTCAACTCAAGAGTCTAATTTCCAGTTGCAAGCTCCAATTGAGCGCGATGATGAAATTGGTGTTCTGGCCAAATCTTTTAATCAACTAATCGCTTCAGTTCAACAACTATTACAACAGCAACAAGCAGCTAATGAACAACTAGCGGCTTACAGTGAAACTTTAGAACAGAAGGTAGAGCAAAGAACTGAAGAACTTAATGACAAAAATATCAGCCTCCAAAATATTTTAGAGGAACTGCAACGCACCCAACTTCAGATGGTGCAAAGTGAAAAGATGTCAGCTTTAGGGCAGATGGTAGCTGGAGTAGCACACGAAATTAATAATCCGGTGAATTTTATTCACGGTAATCTGACTCATGTGCAAGAATATACGGAAAATTTACTATATTTTGTGCAATTATACCAACAGTACTACCCTGAACCAATACCAGAAATTGTCGCTGAAGCTGAGGCGATTGACCTGGAATTTATGCAAGCAGATTTGCCGAAAATGCTTGATTCAATGAAAGTTGGGACAAACCGAATTCGCCAGATTGTGTTGTCGCTAAGGAACTTCTCGCGCACAGATGAAGCCGAATTTAAAACAGTAGATATTCATGAAGGCATTGACAGCACTTTGTTAATTTTGCAACATCGCCTCAAAGAACAAGCAGAACGTCCAGCGATCGCAGTCATTAAAGATTACAGTAATTTGCCTTTGGTAGAGTGCTATCCTGGACAACTCAACCAAGTTTTTATGAATATTTTGGCTAATGCGATTGATGCGATAGAAGAGTCAAGAGGAGCCAGCGCCGTGGGATACTCAGCGTGTCATCGACCACAAATTACTATTCGTACCTCAGTTGTAAATTCTCAGTGGGTAGAAATTGCGATCGCAGATAATGGTTCTGGTATTCCTGAAACAATTCAAAAACAAATTTTTCATCCGTTTTTCACTACAAAACCAGTCGGCAAAGGTACGGGAATGGGGATGTCAATTAGTTACCAAATCATTACCGAAAAACATGGTGGTAAACTAGAGTGTTTATCTACTCTTGGTCAAGGTGCAGAGTTTGTTATACAAATTCCTATTATCCAAAATGCCCAATCTCAAACTGTTATGCTGCAAAAGTAGCCACACTTTATCTCCCCAGAAACTGCCAGTATCGGGTAGTTAATGAATTACGTAGAGTATTTTCTCATCAAGTATGAAAAAGTTATTTCAAATATCAACAACCTTTTCATACTTGAAAAGAGTTACAGCGCTAACTTACTTAGAAAAATACCCGGATGGTACAGGAATATCCTTACTCTGTCCAAAACTAACTACTTTCTGACCATTTGAGCTTTGTAGCAGATACCATGTGCCTTGTCTAAATACGGCAATATCAGCTTTGCCATCATTATCGTAATAGCCTGGTACTGGGATATCAGTACCTAATCCCCATTGTTGAAATCTTTGTTGGTTATTGGAGCTATTGATAATATACCAAGTACCGTTACTGGGGCGGAATAAAGCAACATCTGTCTTACCATCGCCATCGTAATCTTCTTGTACTGGTTTATCTCCATTTTGTCCCCAAATAACATTAATTGATTGATTATTTGAGGATTTTAATATCTGCCAATTACCAGTACTGGGGCGGAATACAGCAACATCGGCCTTGCCATCACCATCATAATCTCCAGGCACAGGAATATCACCAGTTGTCGCCAAGGTTTGTTGTGTTCTTACTTGAGTGTCACTACTTTGCAAAATATACCAAGCGCCATTACTAGGACGGAATACAGCAAAGTCAGTTTTGCCATCGCCATCATAGTCTCTTGGTACAGGAATATCATTTGATAAGCCCCAAACTACTGATTTAAATTGGCTATTAGAGCTTTGTGAGATGTACCAATTTCCCTGATTGTTGATGAGACGAAATACAGCAAAGTCTGTTTTACCATCGCCATCATAATCTCCAGGTACAATCTTGTCGCCCAAAGTCCCAAATGGTACACCATAGAAGCCTGAAGGCGGGTTGTTTAAAACATACCAACTACCGTTGTTTGGTCGCCAAACAGAAATATCTGTTGTGCCATTACCATCAAAATCACCAGGTCTGTTGCTCAATAAAGTACCAACAAAGTTAGCAATAGAATAAGTGCTGCGAGATGCCGATAAGTTAATACTTGCAGGGTTAAAGCGGTATCTGTTTTTAGAGGGAGTTACAGTATATGCGTATGACTCGTCCGAGATGGCAGAAAATTGATAGTTACCGTTAGCATCTGTTTGGACTGAACCTGAACAGCCATCGCTAATAGCAATAGTAACATTACTGAGTCCAACTCCTGCACTGTTGGTAACTCTACCTCTAACTAAACAACGAAATATCGGTTCAGGAGGATCTATTGGTATAGCAGAAACTAAACCATCAGTTAGGATGACACAAGAGAGTATAACAGCAGGCATAATCAGTTTGATACCTGGATATGCTTTTTTAGCTTGGTTGTGATGCGGAAGAAATTTTTTGCTCTTCATGAATAATTTACCTAGATAACTTAGGTGTTTTTATTTACATCAAAAACTCTACCAAGCTTTGACAAAATCTGAACATTTTAGCAAATAACTTTAGTTAAGTTATTTAAGGGTTGCAGTTACAAAAGATACAATAATTTATATTTGGAGATTTTTAAAATTGACTCACGTTCGGTAAACTTGAAGAGCGATCGCAGTTGTCAACTCTCTTAAGATAGAAACTCATCATCAAATCCTGACACCACAAGCTTTTCAAGCTATTTTATGTTGCATAAATTGAATTTATTAGTGGTTTGAGAAACTGCATTTATAGTTTGTGAAACTTAACATTTGCAAAAACTCTCGGTAGAATACAAAAGCCTTTTCCTTTTTCCTCACAATCATGGGCAATACTTTTGGGCATCTATTTCGCATCACTACCTTTGGTGAGTCCCACGGCGGCGGTGTGGGAGTTGTAATTGATGGTTGTCCGCCGCAACTCGAAATCACGCCGGAAGAAATTCAGTTCGAGTTAGACAGAAGACGACCAGGACAAAGTAAGATTACCACGCCACGTAAGGAAGCAGACACCTGTGAGATTTTGTCTGGGGTGTTTGAAGGGAAAACTCTAGGGACACCTATTTCTATCTTGGTGCGGAATAAAGACACGCGATCGCAAGATTATGATGAGATGGCAGTGAAATATCGCCCTTCCCATGCCGATGCGACCTATGATGCTAAATACGGAATTCGGAATTGGCAAGGTGGTGGTAGGTCATCAGCACGGGAGACAATTGGTAGAGTTGCCGCAGGTGCGATCGCTAAAAAAATTCTCCTACAAGTTGCTAATGTAGAAGTGATCAGTTATGTCAAGCGCATCAAAGATTTAGAAGGTATAGTTGACCCGAATACTGTCACCTTAGAACAAGTAGAAAGCAACATCGTCCGTTGTCCTGATGCAGAATGCGCCAATCGCATGATTGAATTAATCGAGCAAACTGGCAGACAAGGTGATTCTATCGGCGGTGTGGTGGAATGTGTCGCCCGAAATGTACCGAAAGGTTTGGGTGAGCCAGTATTTGATAAATTAGAAGCAGATATTGCCAAAGCTGTGATGTCGCTTCCTGCTAGTAAAGGTTTTGAAATTGGTTCAGGTTTTGCCGGGACGCTGTTAACAGGAATTGAACATAACGACGAATTTTATATTGATGAAAATGGTGAAATTCGCACTGTAACTAATCGTTCTGGCGGCATTCAAGGTGGTATTTCTAACGGCGAAAATATTATTTTACGAGTTGCTTTTAAACCAACAGCAACTATTAGAAAAGAACAAAAAACAGTCACTCGTGAGGGTGAAGAAACAGTATTAGCTGGGAAAGGCAGACACGATCCTTGTGTGTTACCCCGCGCAGTCCCAATGGTGGAGGCGATGGTGGGGCTGGTTTTGTGTGACCATTTATTGCGGCATCACGCTCAGTGTCATGTATTGTAATTGTTGCAGCGATCGCGCTATCTTGGTTTGCATGATTGTGGCGATCGTCTGAACTTACACTCAACTACGGACTTTCAAAGTGTAAAAATATTTTTTTAATTTTTCCATTGAGTGTCAGAGATAGTTGTGAAATGCACAGAAAAATATTTTTGTTTTCATTCTCAACTTTAAATTCGCAACCCGAATAAACGATTTGTTTTTTTGAGCGAGAAGACGGAGATGCAAAGTTAACATAGCTATCTCTATCACCTAAAAAGCTATTTCTACCACCTAAAATTCTTGCGTAGGATAATGCTTGTTCTAAAGAAATAGGATTAGTCGGAGTCATTGTTGCCTGAACGTATGTTGTGATATCTTGCTCAAACGTCAAGGTTGCATTTCTAAAAATATGCTTTCTTTTATAAGCACAAAGCTCCTTTTTTTGATATTGCTTACAAGCTGAAATGCCTTGAGGAATTTGCCGCAGTGCTTGTTGACTGAAATTTTGATTTACAAATCGTTTATCGTCGGATGCAGAAACTGTTTGAGGTGCTTGAGCCAGACTGTTTGCTGTTAAATAAAATAATGTAACACTACCAGAACTTAGCATCAAAGCAGACAATGCCATCAATTTATTAAAATTATTCATATTTAGAAGTCCCTTATTGTGCCTCACCAATTAGTGTAAATGCTGCCCAACTCAAAGGAAGATAGCGTTGTTTGATTAAACTTAACATCGCCTGACGTAGAGCTTGTGCTTTATCAGAGTTTTTTTGAAGATGTTGATAAAACTCAGTCATAACTAACTGAGTTGATTCATCAGGAATATTCCATAGTGAAACGATTACACTGGGTGTTCCCGCAGCAATCAAAGAACGCGATAATCCCACTACACCATCACCAGTAAGTGAGCCTCGTGCCGTTTTACAAGCACTTAAGACGACTAATTCGGCATTCAATTTTAAAGAGAGGATTTCTTCAGCTGTGAGTAAGCCGTTGTCCCCATTAGAAGGTGCTAATGCAATCCAACTTCCCAAACCTCCTTGATCTTCAGCCCATCCGTGGGTTGCTAGGTGAATAATTCGCGCTGTTTTCATGCGCTGTAAAATGTTGATTTTAGTGGCATATTTGCCAAGAATTGCTTTAGTCTTAAACAGACGAGCAATGTTATTTGCTTCTGCTTCTGCAAACGGTAAAGGCTCTAATTGCTGAGGGATTTCATCATCATTTATTGATACTTTGGGCATAGTAGGATTGCCCACCACTAACACATCTTTCAGAGCGGCTTGTTTAACTTTTCCTTTTTGTTGATGAGTCAATGATAAAACTTGAATAGAAGGAGCAGTTAGGATAGTGTGTTGCTCAATCAGATATTTGCCATTCTCGTCTTGCAGTGCTGAAAATGGCACAAAAAAGAGAGCATCATCAGGAATAAAAATTATATGTTCATTAGGATTTTTTGGTAGATCGGCAGCAATAGGTTGGATTAAAGTTTTATGTAATTGCTTTAAATATTTACTCCATTCATGAGGATTGGAAGTGATAATTTTATTAACTATTTGGTCTAAAGTTAGATGATTTTTATCTTTCAGTTTTGTCAAGTCAACAGAGTGAAATATAATTTTACCTGTAGGTTTAACTACCCAAATATATAATTCTGATTCCTGCCATTCTCTTTTTCCTGGAGTTTTGACTAGTAAAGGATGATGAATAATCGAATATTCCACCAGTGTGGCATTTTGCTCTCTGGCTATTTGTTGAATTTGCTTGATTTTAGGTGGTTGTGGTGGCTCAAATTTCCGATCAGGTTGAGAAAGACGAGATGCTACTAACTCTACTAATACTCTGGCTTTTGACCACTCCGCAGTTTCTAAAGCAGTCTCTGGCTTTTTCTGGGCAACTAATACACGCTGTAAAGTGATAAATGGTGCTTCATATCTGTCACGTACAAAAACTCTTGATATATCTGATAGTTCAGAATCAGCAAAGATATTTTTCAGTCCATCCTCAATCACTTTGATCCCGCCTAAAAGTTTTATTTGAGATTCTTGCAGTTTGCCAGCTTTAAGAAGTAAATTTCCAAAACGTCCCAATGTTCCACCATAATAACGAGCAGAGTTTTCTGCTAAAAAAGGCAAAAGTTGTTCGTAACCTTTCACAGCTTGATTCAGATTTCCGATGAGTTCGTAAGACTCAGCTAACCGAAACAGAGCCTCCCTTTCTAAGGAGATATTTTCAGCTTTTTTCGCAATAATTAAACTCTGTTGGTAATAATCAATTGCTATTTTATGTTTTCCCAAAACAGAGTAGGCATCCGCTAAACCTTGCAGGGTTATACCCTCATAATTTCGGTCATTAATTGCTCGATAGATTTTTAATGCCTGTTGGAAAGAATTAATGGCATCTTCAAATTGACTTTGATTAAGTTGCTGATTAGCTTTGTCTAATAAGCGAGATGCTTCTGCTTGTCGGTCATTTGGTGCTTGTGCTAATACCTGAATGGTAGAATGCGTTGTGAAAATTTTGATTAAAGGCGTTGCAAAGGTAGATAAAACAGTAATGATGGTGAGTAAAACAAGTTGATGTGGTTGCATCTATCTCTATCTATATACTAAGAAAATGGGTATTTTTCTCTCAGTTATAACCTGTTAAAATATCTCTGTGTAACCTTTTTATATCGTAATTATTAATGAATTTAATTACAGTACTAGGATTAGTCGCTGGGGCATTAACTACCATAGCGTTTTTGCCCCAGATGTTTAAAATTTGGAAAACTAAATCAGCAAAAGATGTTTCTTTTGTGATGCTAATTACATTTATGAGTGGACTTTTATTATGGTTAGTTTATGGCATTGCTTTACAAGCTTTGCCAATTATTATTTCTAATGCTATATCATTTATTTTTAACCTGATAATTTTATGGCTAAAAATTAAGTATAAATAAAACTAAATTATATAAAATTTAAATTTTTAAATATATTTTGAATTAAACTTAATTGCCAAGGCATGTGAGAGTCTGGAATCTTGTTATTCACGAATGATCTAGGACTGCTATGTAGTTGTTTATCCAATCAAGAACGCCGCACATTTAAACAGCACCATTCTTTTTTCTTCCACAGGGTAGCCACAACCCAACCATGTTTTTCTAACACATCTGCTACTGCTTTGGATTGTTCTATTAAAATACCGCTGAATATTGCCCAAGTGCTAGGTTTAGCGATCGCAGTCATTTCTGGAACTAACTGAATAATCACGTCAGCTAAAATATTACAGACGATACCATCTACAGGTTTGTCAATGATTTTGCTCAAAACGTCTACACTACCTTCGGCTGGAATCAAGCGTTCCTGGCTCACGTTGTTGAGGGCGCGATTGCTAAAAGTTGATTGCACTGCTAAAGGATCATTATCCACCGCATAAACTTTTTCGGCTCCCAGCAAGACTGCACCGATAGATAAAATCCCAGAACCGCAACCGATATCTGCAATTATGACTGGTTCTTTTTCTGCGTTCCCAACAAACGATTGGGGAATTTCGCTTAAGCGCATCTCTAATGCTTCTAAACAAAGTTGAGTTGTCGCATGATTTCCTGTACCAAAAGCCACACCAGGATCAAGGAGAATCACTAACCGTTCGGTGTCTGGCATTGGTAGCCATGCAGGGTTAATCAAAAAGCGATCGCCTATTTCCTGGGGTTGCCAATATTGTTTCCAGCTACTAGCCCAATCTTCTTCATCTATTAATTGCCAGTGCAAACTAGGCGCAGATAAGCCTACACACAAAGCATCTTGACGCAACCGCAGCGCCAGTGCTGCCAAGTCTAGTAACTGTGCTTGAAATTGCGGCAGGTATGCCTTGACTAACGAAGAATTCCCTTTACGTTCGCTGGCTGTCCCCCGGCTCCCAAAATCTTCCAGCCGCCAAAAGATAGAATCTTCTAGCTCTGGCTCACATAAAATTTGCAGTTCCCACCAAGTGTTTGCCATAAAAAAAGTTAAAAGTTCAAAGGCAAAAGGCAAAAGAAATAAAGTTCTTTTTACTTTTGCCCTTTTACTTTTGCCTTTATAAAGTTACTGTATACGCGTCCCGAATTCCTGGTACTTTGGTAATTTCAGCCAAAATGCCGTCGGGTAAGGGATCATCAATACTCAAAGCCATGACTGCATCGCCACGGACAATTTTACGGCCTACCTGCATACTAGCAATGTTGACGTTAAAACTGCCGAGGAGAGAACCGAGTTTACCGATAATTCCTGGCATATCGCGGTGCAGGGTAAACACCATGTGTTTGCTGGGAGGAACGTTAATCGGAAAGCCATCAACGTCCGTTAAGTGAATTTCTTTTTCACCCAACAAAGCACCTGTAACTGAGTGAGTGCCTAAAGTACCTGTGGCTTCCAAACGCAGAGAGCCAGCATAGTCGCGTACAGAAGCATCCCGTGTTTCAATGACGCGAATTCCTCGTTCCTTGGCTTCGATGTTGGCGTTGACGTAATTTACTCGTTCCCGCAGAGCTTGGTAAAGTAGACCTTTGAGGGATGCTACAACCAAGGGCTGACTCTTATTGGTTGCTAGTTCCCCTTGTAATCTGACAGTCAGTGTTTCTACTCGACCACCAGCTAATTGTCCTACCAAGTTACCCAAGGTTTCCGCCAGTTGCATATAGGGTTTGAGTTCTTCTAGGACATCGGGGCCAAGTCCGGGAATGTTGACGGCCGAACGTGCGGGGAGTCCTAAAAGTACGTCGCGGATTTGTTCAGCTACGTCAATTGCGACATTGACTTGCGCTTCTGTGGTGGAGGCTCCTAAGTGAGGGGTGAGGATGGCTTCTTTACCAAGCGATCGCAATTGTGAATCACCCAAAGGTTCTGACTCGAACACATCCAACGCTGCACCAGCAATTTTACCTTCTTTGATTGCTGCGGCTAAAGCTGCTTCATCAATAATCCCACCACGAGCGCAGTTGATAATCCGAGCCGTGGGTTTCATTTTTCCCAGAGTTGTGGCGTTGATTAAATGAGTAGTTTCTGCGGTTTTGGGGATGTGGAGTGTGATGTAGTCGGCTTGCTGCATGAGCAAATCTAAATCTACCAACTGACAGCCAATTTGTTCGGCTCTTTCGTTAGAGATGAAGGGATCATAAGCGAGTAATTTCATTCCCATTGCCTTAGCCACCGCCGCAACGTGGGAACCAATTTTACCTAAACCGACAATACCTAGAGTCTTTTTGTAAACTTCTGCACCGACAAAAGTTTTGCGATCCCACTCACCGCGTTTGACAGAAGCATTAGCATCGGCGATGTGGCGAGATAACGACAACATCATTGCTAATGCGTGTTCCGCAGCTGCGATCGTATTTCCTTCAGGAGAATTAACTACAACAATTCCTTTGCGTGTAGCAGCAGGCACATCAACATTATCTACACCTACACCAGCACGACCAATAATTTTTAACTGCGTGCCAGCCTCAATAATTTCTTCAGTTACCCTTGTGCCAGAACGAATCATTAGTGCATCGTAATCACCAATAATTTCGATTAATTCTGCGGGTTTTAGACCAGTTTTGACATCAACAGTAGCAACTTGGGAAAGAATGTCAATTCCAGCTTGGTCAATAGGATCGGAGACGAGAACCTTGGACATGATTACTTCATTTAATTCTATAGGTTTTGCTGCACAAGACTTTTTAGTTTAGTCTTTATCCGCTGCAATTCTGCAAAAATATTCGTTTAGATATCAACTTAGCTTTCCCACCTTGTGGTTTTGATATTAAAGTGTCAGTTGAAGGAAGGGATAGTATGACCAATAATTTTTAATGCTACAAGCCCCTAAATTTATCTATGGGTCAATCCAAAATCCGTCTTGAAAAGTTTGCTCAAGTCAAGCCAGTACGTTGCGGTGAGCCGCCCAACGCACTGGCTCAACTTTTCGCAAAATCCAAAATCCAAAATTGTTTGACGCTGCCTCCTAGTCTTGGAAAATGAGTTGCTGTTAATACACCCTCTGGTAAATATAAACCAATAACAGAGCTAAAAAACTAAGATATTTATTAATCGTTAAGACTTGTGGATATGAGGGAATAGGAAGTATAAAACTTTTCTCTCGTTACTTATTTCATCATAATTTTCACTACAAAATCGCTATAATTCTGGTGAGGATATTGGTGTGAGTAGATTCATAGACTAAAGCCAAGTGTCCGGAAGTTTTGGAGAAACCAGCTATGTTAGAGTACAACTTGCCGAGGTACTTGCCCTCTGCTGAAGAACTGCCAGACTCGGATGAAACTCCTGTGGATAATGAACTGCAAGAATTAATACCAGGGTTGCTCAAAGCCATTCTGCTGATACTTTGGTCTGAAAGGATGGACTGGTTCTTTGGCATAGATATGGGTATTTATTATCACCCTGATGAGCCGCCAATTGTCCCAGATGGATTTTTAAGTTTGGGAGTGGAACGATTTTATGATGAAGAACTACGTCCTAGTTATGTGCTGTGGGATGAAAATGTTTTACCAATTTTTGTCTTAGAAGTAGTTTCTCAAAATTATCGTAAGGAATATAGCGATAAGTTAAATAAATACGAGGCGTTGGGTGTACTTTATTATGTGATTTATTCTCCTCGTCGTCGCCGTAAACCCCGTTTAGAAGTGCATAAGTTAGTTAATGGTAAATATCAATTACAATCAGGTAATCCTGTTTGGTTAGCAGAAATTGGCTTGGGAATTGGTTGTGAACGGGGAAATTACTGGGGCTTAACAAGAGAATGGCTTTATTGGTATGACGAGTCAGGAAACAGATATCCGACACCAGAAGAACAAATTAAACAAGCCCAAAAACGTGCTGAATTAGCAGAAAAACGCGCTCAAGAAGAGGCAAGACGCGCTCAACAACTGGCGGAACAATTAAGAGCTTTGGGAATAGATCCAGATACTCTTGATTAAGAGTTATTTGGAGATTGATTTATTCACTTTGATAATATTTTATATGGTTCAAGTTATCCAAGCTCAAAATATCGGACTTGCTTATTTAGAGGAAAGATTTCGTCTCCAACTATCAGAAGATGAAATATTTTTTCCAGAATGGTTAGAGGATTTACCAGAAGTTACAAATTTAGATAAGCAATATTTGGATAGGGTAAAAGCTAATTTCTTAAGTTTGGTTAAACGTCCGCCAATCTTAGAAAATGCTGTCAAAATGGTGATACTATCACCTCTATTAGACTTGACAGGGTTTTATCGGGAGCCATTTGCGATCGCCACTGAAGAATCAGTAGAAATTACCGTCGCAGATGCAGAGGAAATTATCAGAGGCAGAATTGATATCTTAGTTATTCAAGAGCAATTTTGGTTGCTGGTAATAGAATCTAAAAGAGCAAGCTTTTCACTTATAGAAAATATTCCTCAAGCACTATCTTATATGCTGGGCAACCCCCATCAAGATAAACCTGTATTTGGATTATTGACAAATGGTAGTGATTTTATTTTTTTGAAACTAATTAAATCAAATACACCTATATATGCTCTTTCTGATGAATTTACTCTCTTAAGACGAGAAAATGAATTATATAAGGTTTTGCAAATATTAAAAAAACTCAGTCAAGTTTTGAATTAATGTATGTCTAATCATCCTATCTATCTTGATTACCATGCTACTACACCTGTAGACGAACGAGTATTAGCAGCAATGTTGCCATATTTCACAGAAAAATTTGGCAATCCTGCGAGTATTAATCATGTTTATGGTTGGGAAGCAGAAGCGGCTGTCAAACAAACGCGAGAAATATTAGCAGCAGCAATTAACGCCACACCAGAAGAAGTTGTATTTACCAGTGGCGCGACAGAAGCGAATAATTTAGCAATTAAAGGTGTGGCTGAAGCTTATTTTCAAAAAGGTCAGCATATTATTACTGTAGCTACTGAACATAAAGCAGTTTTAGACCCTTGTGAATATCTGAAAACGTTAGGTTTTGAAATTACAATTTTGTCTGTACAAAAAGATGGACTGATTGATTTAAACCAATTAGAAAAAGCTTGTCGTTCAGATACAATTTTGGTATCAGTGATGGCGGCTAATAACGAAATTGGCGTGTTGCAGTCATTAGCAGAAATTGGGGAAATTTGCCGCGATCGCAATATCATTTTCCATACAGATGCAGCCCAAGCTATTGGTAAAATACCCTTAGATGTGCAAGCAATGAAAGTTGATTTAATGTCATTGACTGCCCATAAAGTATACGGCCCCAAGGGTATCGGTGCATTGTACGTCCGCAGGCGCAACCCCAGAGTCCAACTTGCACCCCAGCAGCATGGCGGTGGACATGAACGAGGAATGCGTTCTGGAACTTTATACACCCCACAAATTGTTGGCTTTGGCAAAGCTGTAGAAATTGCTTTAGCAGAACAAGCAACGGAAACTGAACGTCTTACCCAACTCAGACAAAGTTTGTGGTTACAACTATCGCAGTTAGAAGGAATTCACCTCAACGGACACCCCACACAGCGACTAGCAGGAAGTTTGAATATCAGCGTTGAAGGAGTTGATGGTGCTGCACTTTCTCTCGGACTGCAACCAGTAATGGCGGTGTCTTCGGGATCTGCTTGTTCATCGGCTGTGACTGCACCTTCTCATGTTCTCACAGCCTTGGGACATTCCGAGCAACTAGCTTATGCCTCAGTGCGGGTTGGCATTGGACGGTTTAACACTGCCGAAGAAATTGATATAGTAGGGAAACATGCGATCGCCACCATTCAAAGTTTACGTAAGCAAAAAACTTTGGTATGAGTAGCCGAAAACGAAAAACTCAGATTTCGCAGACTTTACGAGAATTTTGGGAAAAATATTCAACCGCTAGAAATAACTTATTATTATGGTATGACAGAATCACCAAATATTCCTTTGAAAACTTTGCTCAATTGCGTCAACTATTTCCCTCGGCTGATTTGGTAGGAAACTTTACCGTTTTTAATATCGGTGGGAATAATTATCGCTTAATAACTTATATTGACTATCAAGCACAAATCATTTTTATTCGTGCCGTTTTAACCCACGCAGATTACGATAAGGAGAATTGGAAAAATGACGACTGGTTTCACACCTCCTAGTCCTTATTATCTTAATTTAATCACAGAATTTGCGCCCCGTCCTATTACCAATGATGCAGAATTAATCACAACTCAACAAAGAATAAACTCAATATTAGATAAAAAAAATCTTAATCAAGATGATCGAGATTATTTAAGAGTATTAGGAATGTTAGTCTATGAATATGAAGAAAAAAATGAACAATTTCCTGAATTAACAGATAGTAAATTATTACAAACATTAATGGAAGACTACGATCTAAAAATATCAGATTTATTGGAAATTTTTCCGCAAGAACAAACAATTTCAGATATATTAAACGGAAAACGCCACCTTAATTCTCAAGAAGCTTTTAAAGTGCGATCGCTGCTCTTGTAGGTTGCTGAACTTAACAATTAAGGTAGGTAATCAATATCTAGTAACTGTTCTAAGGTATAAGTGCAAGATTGAGGTAAGTTATAGTTATTTAGTTTACCCTCTGTTTTGTCAATTACATATCCTAAAGCATCAGCATAAATAGAGGGCAATTCATTTTCTAAATATTGATATAAGTTAGTTGTTAAATGCCGTTTTAATTGATTTCTAAAACCTCTAACTTCTGCCTTCCAATGTCCAGAGTTCAATTTCTGTTCTTCTGGCCAATATTGTAACAATAAAAGATGTCTAATAACTTGTTCTAGTAAACTAGCTACCTTAGCTTTGTCTCGACGACCCAAACTTTCTAATTCCTCAATTAAATTTTCTATATCTAATTCTTCTAAATGGTTAGATTTCAATAGCTTGATTGTTTCTTCTAACCAGAGATGTTCATCAATTTCATATAGCTGTTTTAAACTCAAATTAGAGTTAATTCTTTGCATAAAACCTCCTTGACTGAAATCTGACAAGATTAGGTTAGATATTGCTGATATTACCGTAATGACTGCCTAATGTTGTCGAGTGCGTTAGACACAAACAGCTAAAATACTGCGTTTTGTGGTTGAGTAAAGTACATCTTCAAGGGGGAAAGAGGCGCTTAGGCTATGTTCTACCTTGTTCTGTCATCTTGAAAAGTTAATGCGAGGATAGATTTCAGTCAAGGGAATTTCTACGTTTACACTGTGCAGAAAAATCCCTCGCTCAAGGTGAGAGTGAACTTGCCATAACCAGCGATCATTGCTGTTACGCTCAAGGTTGTGATATTGCTCAATATAGGGTTCAGTTTGGCTAACAAGCAGATATTCACAAAAGCTGGCAACAGAGCGATATTTTCTAAACTTTTCGCCTCGATCATAAGCTTCGGTAGAGGGCGATAAAACCTCGACAATTAGTAAAGGATTGAGAATTTCATCATTGCGGTCGCCATTGAATTCTGGTTCGCCATTAACAACCATTAAATCAGTATAAGTACCACACTGATATTCAGGAATCCAAACTCGCAAGTCGCTATTATACAAACGAAAATCAGTTTCTCTCAGCAAAAACCCTAAATAAATTAATAAGTTGCTGGCGATCGCACTGTGGGCTTCTGAACCCCCTGACATAGTAATAATCTCTCCGTTACGGTATTCATGGCGTTCTAGGCTTGTTTCTTCCATCGCCCGATACTCGTCCAATGTGAGGCGAGTTATTATATCTGCTGAAGGATCGGTTTGAGCAAAGACCACAATCAGACCTCTTGAATAATTAGCTCTAAAACTATTATTAAGCTTCAGTTTGAATAATTACCAATTTAATGCGATCGCACTGGCGATGTTGCGATCGCATTCTCTAAATCTCATAAAAGGGTGGGACTGTACCCACTCTCACGATTAAGAACCTAAAGCTTCAGCTGTCTTTTCTTTATCCAACTTGAACATCAACACACCCAAAGGCGGTAGACATAAATCCAAAGAATAAGAACGATTGTGCATTGACCAATCATCTGTCCACTTACCGCCTAAGTTGCCCATATTGCTACCGCCATACTGACGAGCATCACTATTAAACAACTCGGTATAAAATCCTTTTTCTGGCACACCGATGCGATAGTGAGAATGAGGTTGGGGAGTAAAGTTACAAATCACCACCACAAAATTGTCAGAATCTTTGTCACGGCGAATGAATGAAACAACACTGTGACGGTTGTCGCTACAATCAATCCACTCGAAACCTTCTCTGGCAAAATCTAAAGTATATAAAGATGGTTCAGAACGGTACAGTTGGTTGAGTTCTTGGAAGAACTTCTTCAATTGTTGGTGTGGCTCATGCTGTAACAATTGCCACTCCAAATCAGCCCAAACATTCCACTCACTCCACTGCCCAAATTCCATGCTCATAAACATGGTTTTCTTGCCTGGGTGAGCAAACATATAGGTAAATAAACAACGCACATTTGCCAGCTTCTGCCATCTATCACCAGGCATTTTACCGATGATGTTGCTCTTACCATGCACAACTTCATCGTGAGACAACGCCAGCATGAAATTTTCGCTGTGGTTGTACCAGATACTAAAGGTGATATTATTTTGGTGGAACTGGCGGAACCAAGGATCCATGCTGAAGTAATCCAGCATATCGTGCATCCAACCCATGTTCCACTTCAAGTTAAAGCCCAAACCGCCTGTGTAGGTTGGCCAAGAAACCATCGGCCAAGCAGTAGATTCTTCCGCAATAGTCAGAACGCCTGGAAAATAACTAAAAATCAGGTGATTTACTTGACGTAAGAAATCCGCAGCTTCTAAGTTTTCTCTCCCACCGTATTGGTTAGTTACCCATTCACCTTCTTTACGGCAATAGTCAAGATACAGCATCGAAGCTACAGCATCCACACGAAAGCCATCTATGTGATATCTGTCGAACCAAAATAGGGCATTTGCTACTAAGAAATTCCTAACTTCGTTGCGGTTGTAGTTGAATACCAAAGTACCCCACTCTTTATGTTCACCTTTGCGGGGATCTGCGTGTTCGTATAAGTGAGTACCATCAAAGAAGGCTAAACCATGCCCATCTTTGGGAAAGTGACCAGGAACCCAATCGACAATTACACCGATATTATTTTGGTGACATTGGTCAACAAAATACATGAAATCTTCGGCGCTACCAAACCGGGAAGTGGGAGCAAAATAGCCAGTGACTTGATAACCCCAAGACCCATCAAAAGGATGCTCGGCAATGGGTAACAGTTCTATATGGGTATATCCTAAATCTTTGACGTAAGGAATCAGTCGGTCTGCTAATTCCCGATAAGTGAGAAAACGCGCACCTGGCTTTAGTTCCGAAACAATAACTACAGGCTCAGTTTCACCATTTGGTAATTTAGGAGGTTCAGAACTAGAGGCGTGTAACCAAGAACCTAAATGTACTTCGTAGACAGAGACAGGTTGAGTCAGGGGGTCGGTGTGACGACGCTTTTCCATCCAGTCTTCGTCATTCCATTGATAGGAATTTAAATCAGTAACGATGGATGCTGTTTTTGGGCGGGGTTCTTGCTGAAAAGCGAAGGGATCAGATTTTTCGTAAATGTGTCCTTCAAAATTTTTAATTTCATATTTGTAATGTTCCCCTACGCCTAATTCGGGAATGAATAATTCCCAAACACCTGTGGGGCCTTTACGCATCTGATGTTTGCGTCCGTCCCAAAGGTTGAAATCTCCTAGTAAAGAAACGTTACGGGCATTGGGAGCCCAAACAGCAAAATAAACCCCCTTTACACCGTCGATTTCGGTGGGGTGCGCTCCTAGTTTTTCGTAAATTCGATGATGGTTGCCTTCGGCAAACAAATGCAAATCAAATTCTGTCAGGCGAGGAGAACGGAAAGCGTAGGGGTCATAAGTGACTCGCTCATGTTCCCCTTCTTGAATCCGTAACTGGTAGTTGGCGAGTTCTGGGGTTTCAATCGTACATTCAAAGAAATGGGGATGATGTATGGCTTGCATGGGGTACTCTTTGCGTTCTTCGGGAACGATGACCCAGGCTGCACTGGCATTTGGTAGGTAGGCGCGTACAGCCCACACATTTTTACCATTTTGTTCTATGGCATGAGAGCCGAGTATTTCAAACGGATCGTGATGCTGATTCCAAACTATGCGGTCAACCTGTTCCTGAGCGATCGTGGCTATGGACATGAAGCTACCTATGTTGAATAAAGTGATTAACTAAACCGACTTTTGTAATATCTATATATATTCTTTACATTTATTTGCAATTTATCGCCACCGTTATAGTACATCAGATGGAAGGGAGATGAGGACAAGAACCAATCACAAATGAACACCAGTTGTTACAAATTGGCATCGCCGCCGACACTCGCGCGACTGTCACCGAAACCATGCACGGCAGTTCCTTCTGTGTCGCTAACACCACGGCGCTGGCTCTCAATGACTATTGACTACAAATCGAGGAATGGAAACAATTGAAGCAAGGCTTTACGTATACGCAGCAGAAAAACTGTTTGCCGCAGTTTGGCGTTTAATTTTGGTGGTGGAACTTTTTGGAGTTGTGCTTGTAGCTCTGCGTACTTGGCAGCGCTGACTGGTTTGCCATCAATGGGCGATCGCGCATCTATAATTATTTCTGTTCGTAATATCTCTTCTGGTATATCTTCTGGCGGTGGTAAGGCTATCACAACTGCTGATCCCCAATGGCTGATTAACCATACGCCAATAGTAGAGGTAATACTCAAAATCCCAAATCTGATTCGCTTGGTAGATTTTACTTTCCCCATCTCATCACCCTAAAGTCAAGATTCAGCAGCTAATTAAAAGAAATACTAATTAAATCTTGCCATCTAATTTTGATTTCTTTTCATTTTAGTCTTTGACTTAACAGTTCCATTGAATACTAGTCGTAATAATTTATTAAATTTCTTCTCAGAGTAACTAGCAAATCAAGCTTTTAAGGTTTATCTAACAGTGCAGGATGAACCATAAACTTAATTGTCTTAATTTAGGGTAACAACCTCAGGCTAAAAATTTAAATGGACACTTGGTGTGGTGTTAACCAACATTACCAGTGTCCAATAACTACTGTTTTACCTTAACAGATGTCTGAAGTGTGCTTGAGTTTGGTATCCACTCTCTTAGAAACACTAAGATTCTTTCTTGGTATTCATTAACTCAAGCAATTGTATTGAACAGCATACCAAGTCGTTGCCTTAAAACTGCATCTAAGACAAAAAACTAAGGTCTTGTAGTGGGACTTGCAGTGGGAGAAGTAGTAGCAGTGGGTGTAGTGGTAGTAGTGGGTGTAGACCCAGTATCTGAGGGTTCACCTGTGGCGGCTGGTGAAGTTGTAGCACTAGGTGTATTACCACCACCTTCACATGCTCCTAAAACTGCCGCCAAACTTAACATTACAGCTAAACCAAAGATTTTTGTTTTCATAACTCCTCTTTCACCAATTGTGGCAATCAAAAGTTTGTGCCTTTTGAATACGATAACCTATTTATTGCTAATTTTTGAAATACCTGTCTAATAGTTATTTAAAAACACTACTTAGGACTGATTATTAGTGGTTAAGCTATTATGCCGTAGACTGATGAAGTTCTTTAATTGAGAGATTAACTTACCATGCCAAAGATGCTCAGGCGATCGCCAAGGGTTGCTTGTTTTTGTCTTGTATTGCCATATTGAGATGCACTACTTAAAATGTCAAGTTATCCAATGGCTAACCCCTAATTGTAACTATTGCAATACTCAAGGGAAGCAAACATTGGTCTAGCTAGAGAAATCATATTTGATTGCTCAAGTACTTGTGAAGACTGGGGAAAGTTAGGTGTGCAACTCCTCAACGGATTGTTATACATAAAAAACATCTCACATGGTCTACAGTTAGAGCTATACTCATTCAAACCACAAAAAAATCTATTTTAACCTGAGCAAAATTAAATAAACAGACTAAAATACAGTATTTCCTATATCAGAAAATTTATGGCTGCTGTTCGTAAATCAGCTGTGTCTGCACCTAATACCTGGTTCTGGCGCAATTCCAAACCAACTGCGCCAAGGCCGCGTTCCGCAGGTCAAGGGTCAACCATGAGTAGTGTATCCAGACCTCCAGATCAATCTCCAGTAATATCACGTAAGCGTCAACGGCGTTCAGCAAAAAGTTTATCGGTTTCTGCTACCAACGGGGTACAAGAATTAACTCACGCAAAAGTTTCTCAGAGTAAAAACCAATCCCATAAGGCTCAGTCTGGCTCTTTCAATTTGCCTATTGTGCCGACTGCTGAAGTTTTACCGAATTGGTTGCTGCAGTTGTACACTGTTCATCGCTACTCATCTGTTGTGACATTTTTATTAGTTGCAGTAGCTCTTGTCGTTTATGGTGGGACAGTTTATTCTCAAGAACTGTGGAGTCAGGAGTTCCGGCGCTTGCAAAATCTGCAACGCAATGAGCGACAATTAACTACAACCAACGCCATGTTGAAAAACAAAATGGCTGAAGAAGCAGAACAACCAAGTGCAGGATTAGTATCACCTACGCCAGACAAAACGATTTTCTTACCTTCAGCACCTGATACTGCCAATTCTTTGCCGTCTAAGACAATATCTAATTCTCCAATGCAACAGCCAACTTCCTCGCCATTGGGATATTAAAGGCAATAGTCATGAGTCATTTCTCAAAAACAAATGACAAATAACAAAGGACGAAGCCGATGCAGAAGTCATCAAGTAGATTAAAATTTAGAAATTCTCGCAATCAAGAAGTTACAAAGCGGCAGAAATCCCGACAAAGGTTGATGGGGAAACTCACCCCTAATACTCAAGAACCCATACAAAGCAGCAAAGTCCGACTTTTGACAGTATGGGCTATTTTAATAGCCGCAGGATTAGGATTAGCCTTTAACTTATATAACTTACAAATTCTGCAAGGAAAAAAACTAACGCAGAAGGCACGCAACCAGCAAATGGTGAGTCTGCGACCTTTTGTGCCTCGTCGTTTAGTAATTGATCGCAATACCAATGTTTTGGCGGTTGACCGTCCTGTATATACTGTTTATGCCCATCCTAAGCTGTTTGATAAGTCTAATGAAGAAATAGCCCAAAAGTTAGCACCCATCATCGGCAAAGATGCGGCTGATTTAGTCAAAACTTTTCAAAGCCGCAATAGTGGGATTATAGTTATGCCGGCGTTACCCGAAGAAATTGCCGATCGCGTGATTGCACTGCGCTTAAATGGCTTAGAATTAACTCCCAAATACTCCCGTTTATATCCACAAGCAGATGTAGCATCCGATGTGGTGGGTTATGTCGATCTTGATCGTCGCGGTCAAGCGGGTGTGGAATATAGTCAAGAGAAATTGCTAGAACGTTCTGTGCAGAAGGTGCGGCTGATGCAGTCTGGTAACGGTGAATTAAGACCAGATCATGCTCCTGAAGGTTTTCTCCATGCTGATGACTTGCAACTACAACTAACTATTGATACCCGTCTACAACGAGCTGCTCGCTTGGCGCTGAAAGCACAGGTAGAAAAGTTTCGCGCTAAACGAGGAGCTGTGATTGTGATGGATGCGTTGGATGGTTCTTTACTAGCGCTAGTGTCTCAGCCGACATATAACCCGAATGAATACGGCAAAGCGAAGATTGATTTATTCAAAAACTGGACAGTGGCTGACCTTTATGAACCTGGCTCAACTTTTAAACCATTAAATGTGGCGATCGCATTAGAAAATGGTGTCATTCAACCAAATGATACTTTTAATGATCCTGGTTATATTAATGTTGCTGACCGTGTAATTAAAAATGCTCAACACAATGGTTATGGGCGAATTAATATTGCTCAAATCCTCCAAAATTCCAGCAACATCGGGATGGTACAAATCATCCAAAAAATGCGCCCCTCAGTCTACTATACTTGGTTAGAACGTCTGGGTTTAGGACAACCGTTAGAAACAGATTTACCCTTCGGAGTTAGCGGTCGGCTGAAAGGTCAACAACAGTTTATTTCCTCGCCCATTGAACCAGCCACTGCATCTTTTGGACAAGGTTTTTCTCTGACTCCATTACAACTAGCACAACTGCATGGCGCTTTAGCTAATGGTGGAAAATTAGTGACACCCCATGTAGTTCGGGGATTGGTTGATAGCAGTGGGAAAATGCATTATTCACCAACACTCCCTGCACCACGTCAAATTTTTTCTGCCAAAATCACCCAACAAGTTGTGGAAATGATGGAAACCGTTGTTTCTGAAGGTACTGGTAAACCTTCAAGAATTGCCGGATATCGCATTGGCGGGAAAACAGGTACAGCTCAAAAAGCTAGTCCCAACGGTGGTTATATCCCTGGTGCCAGAATCACCAGCTTTGTAGCAGTTTTGCCTGTAGAAGCTCCCCGCTATGTGGTTTTGGCAATTGTCGATGAGCCAAAGGGCGAAAACGCCTATGGTTCTACTGTTGCCGCACCAATTGTTAAATCGGTCATGGAAACATTGATTCCCCTAGAACACCTTCCACCACAACAAGTAAATTCCACAGCAGAAACACCACATTGAAGAAGTCAGAATTCAGAATTCAGAATCCAAAATCAATTACAGGACTTACGCAACTGGCACACCTATCTCCTGGTATAAGAGTCAAGAGTCAACCCTTCGGCTATGCTCAGGGCAAGTGGTCAAGGGAAGCGACTGCGTTGGACGGGTTTCCCGGCTCCCTCAGTGGCGTTCAAAAATCAGCGTTTTTTGGACTCTTGACTATTGAACGCCAGTCGCGCGACTGTCACCGAAACCATGCGCGGCAGTTGCTTTAAGGATCAACTACTCGCACATATTCTATTTTGATAAAAAGTGCTGAGTTGAAAGACTGCCCATGTGGGGGAGGGCTTAACCAAGAGTGCGAAAGCCTTATAATAAGAAGATGGCTGTGGTAGCAGATACGCCAATGACTCAAACCAGTTTTCAGACCAACTCAAATCAAGTCCGTTGGACGAGTGCAGATTTGCAATTATTTCCTGAGAGCGAATGGAAACGTTACGAAATTGTGAATGGAGAACTGTTTGTGACTCGCGCTCCACACCTGGGACATCAACGCACCATTGGCAAGATTCATTCACGCTTACTCAATTGGTCGGAAGAGACTGATGCTGGAGAACCGATTGTCAATCCAGGCGTAGTTTTTTCTGATGTGGATGATGTAATTCCTGATGTCGTATGGGTAAAAAAAGAACGTCTGAATGCAATTGTTGACGAATCTGGACATTTTATTGCTGCACCTGATTTAGTGGTAGAAGTGTTATCTTTGGGTAGCCAAAATGAGCGTCGTGATCGAGAATTGAAACTACGCTTGTATTCCCTTAAGGGTGTTTTGGAGTATTGGATTGTCAACTGGCGACTCCAGCAGATTGAAGTCTATCGTCGAGACGCAGGGTTTCTCAGGTTAGTAGGAACATTTCTCGCAGCTGATGAACTCACATCGCCACTATTACCAGGGTTTATCTGCCAAGTGGCCCGATTTTTCTAGAGTGAATTAAAAATCAGTATCAGTCAGGAATGGCATTTGCCAAAATATACAAATAATTCTGTGTCTCTAGACTTAATATTTCTTTATGACTCCCGAAAGAGGTTAAGAAAGCTATAAGTGTGGAAATTTAGATATTAGAGATGAAACTAGTTTCACTCTTTGGCAAAGCTATTTAAGATTCCATGCAAAGCAATTTAGTTACATTACCTAACTTTGGGGCTGTAGTAAAGAGTTCACGACCTGAGGCGCAAACATCCATACAGTACGACCGTGCTGAACAGCTATTTTTAGAATTACTGGCAATAGATGACTTAGACAATCAGCTACATCAAGAAGCAGCGAAAGCCAGAGAGTTTGAACAAGCACTCTCTACAGCAATTGAGGCTGCTTATCAAAATAGTCATGCTGATGAGCGCGCCCATCTCTTCCTTCAGCGGATACTTTATTGGATTAATCGGCTGAAGTTGTTTTGGTACGACGATTTACGTCATTATACAAATGAGCGATCGCTTTATTTGAGTTGCTGTCGTAATCAAATAGAAGCTGCTTGGCAAGCTTGGGAACTAGCTCAAATCGATGTGCCAGCATTGCAAAGATTAAATGTCAAACAAGCACTAATCGAACGCGCCACTGCTGATTTAGATCCGCCATTGTCACCAGAAAGTCGCTACATCCAAGAACAAATGAGTGAGGTTGGCTACCGTCATTTACTCGCAATTGGTTCATTTGATGGTTTAGTTGAAGGTAGTCGTCTTTCGCGAATTTTAGGCGGTGCGGCGAATGAAGTACAGTGTACTTTGGTGCGGGTACTGTTGGAAGAATATGGCAATGGGCGTTTATCTCGCAAGCACTCAACATTTTTTGCCCAAATGTTAATTGAGTTTGGCATGAACACTGAACCAGAGGGTTACTTTGATTTAGTACCTTGGGAAGTGTTAGCTTGCGCTAATCAAAACTTTTTAACAACTGAACGCAAACGTTATTTCTTGCGTTATAGTGGCGCATTAACTTATTTTGAAGTAGCAGGCCCGGCGGCTTATAGAAATTATTTGGCAGCGGCGCAGCGACTGCAACTATCAGATGCAGCGATGGGTTATTGGGAACTGCACATTCGAGAAGACGAACGCCACGGTCAATGGATGTTAGATAGTGTGGCTTTACCTTTAGCAGAACAGTATCCCGATGATGCATGGGAACTAGTACTAGGATACGACCAAGAGAAATTAATGGGCGATCGCGCTGCTAAAGCTGTTGTGCAATCAATACTGGCAATAGAACAAGCTACCTTACTCATTTCTTAAATCTAAAAATTAAAAATCACTCATTCTGTTGTTGATTTTTAATTTATTGTTTGCTGTTAATTCTGCTTTAGTGAGCAATTTCTGACTAGAGCAAAGTTTCGCTTGTCTTGATACATTACTTGCTTTTCTTCAAATAATTCCACCTTAAGGATGAACTCACTCACATGAAAGACATATTTTTTTGCCCGGAAGAATCTAATTTCTATTCCAACTGTTTAGAGAACTTTGTCCTGAGAGATTGTCACAATCCTGAATCTATTGTTGAATTTGGTTCCGGCGATGGCAGCCCAGTTATTAACTCATTGCTAAGAAATAAGTTTGAGGGATTAATTCAAGGATTTGAATTGAATACTTCTGCTTGGAAAGCTGCAAATTTAACCATAGACGAATACAATCTTACTAATAAGTATATTATTCATAATTCTTGTTTGTTTGACTCTGACAAACCTCAAGCCAATTATCTTGTAGCTAATCCTCCATATCTTCCCGCCCCAGATGATGATATTTATATGCCATTATTATTTGGCGGCATAGATGGAGCATCGATTACCAATGAGCTTTTGTCGTTAGATTATGAAAATGTTTTGGTTTTAGTTTCTAGTTATTCCAATCCAATCAGTACCATTAAAAAAGCAGAAGAGAACGGCTACAGTGTAAATAAATTTGTAGTTTTACCTTTGCAATTTGGTTACTATAGCTCTGAGCCGAAAGTCAAAAAACATATAGAAGAATTAAAAAAGCATAAAATGGCGTTTTACTCTGGAGATTATTACTTTTTAGCTGGAGTTTTATTTAAAAAATCCCAGGAATCAAAAATAGATTTATCTAATGAATTAGCTCAAGTTATGACAAGTTTATAAAATATATAGGAGTCCGATTTTTTCAGAAATCAAATCGGACTCCTACATAACTTACCGATAGCTATTGCCAGCTATAGTGAAAAAGCTCGTTCAGAGATCAGTGGCCACAAGATATGATCCCTGGACAAGATTTAGAAATATCTTTACTCAAAAGATAAGGTTCAAAGCCTCGCCCCTTGCGGGCGATAGATCCCTTGCTCTCTTGCTCCCTTGGTTGAAGCCCTACAAGAGTGTGGGTAGTTTTTCTCCTCTGCCCCTCTGCTCCCCTGCTCCTCTGCCTGCCTAAATGTATCAATTTTAAAGTGAAATGGTATTAGACCTGAATCCTTACGAAAAGGTTTACGTGCAGTAAATGCCACATTACCTTTTGGTAAATAGTAACTGCCATAATTACGAGTTGTTTGCACCCGAAAACCAATCTGTCGCAAGTCTGTAGCTATTTGCGTTGCTCTATATAATTGCATACGATGTATTTCATCATCTCGTCTGTAGTATTCTCCGACTTTGCGGAAAGTGATAATTCGGCGAGTTAAAATGTTTTGCGATCGCAATTCTTCTTTCTCAACTAATACAACCCAATCCTTGCCTTCAGTAAAATTTTTAGTTTTATTTCCGGCTGCAATTTGTCCTGCTTCCACAATATCGAAAATGAATACACCACCAGGAATTAAAGCTTGATAGATGCGCTGAAATAGCTGAATTAATGTTTGGCGGTTATTGTCAGAATCAAACAAATAACTTAAACATTCACTAATGGAAGTAACAGCATAACATGGCGGAATCTCAATTTTAAATAGTGAACCAACTTTAAACTCAGCTTGGGGGACTCTTTTTTGCGCGATCGCAATCATCGACTCGGAAATATCAACTCCTAATACCTGATAATTAAACTTGACGAGTTCGTTTGCCCATAATCCACTACCACAGCCCAAGTCTACTACCAAACCTGAGTTAATTTTGTTCTGCACTAGAATTTCCAAAATACCGGGGGCTGATTTAAGAGCATAATCACGAAAACCATCATCATGGATAAAGGCGAGGTCTTCTTTATACCATTCACTCATATAGCGACCTGAGGATCAGCAATTTATTTTATCAAATAGAATTCTGTATTCTTCAAGATATCAATGCCTTGATGGCATTGATTAGCGCTTGATTTTGCTCATCTGTGCCAATAGTGATGCGAAGTTTATCTAATAATCCTGGATAGGGGAAGTAGCGGATGAGAATTTGTTGTTCCTTGAGTTTTTGATAGAGATATTCGGCGTTTCCTTGTGGTGGCTGGACTAGTAAAAAGTTGGCGTGAGAATCCCAAACATGGAAACCTAATTGTTGCAATTCTGTAGTAAGTTGAGTTCGTGATGCTTTAATTTTGACTACGCAAGCGTTTTTATAAGCTTGGTCAGTAATAGCAGCTGTCGCCACTGCACAGGCGATCGCATCAATGTTATAACTATCCTTAACCTTAAACAATCCCTGCAATAGCTTAGGATTCGCTACACCAAAACCCAAGCGCAAACCCGCTAAAGAGTAACCTTTAGATAATGTGCGGATAATGATCACATTCTCGTATTCTTTAACCAAAGCTAAGGCATCTGCTTCAGAAAAATCTACGTATGCTTCATCAACTACCAAAACCCCAGATAACTGACTGGCCAATTTTTCTAGGTCATCAATGGGTACAACATGACCAGAAGGACTGTTAGGTGAAGCAATGAATGTGACAGCACCATTCACAGCAATTAATTCTGCTACTGGTAATTTGTAGTCTTCAATATAAGGAATTTCGACAATATCTGCCGCCTGCATCTCTGTAAGTGTACGGTAAAGTACATAAGTTGGGGTCGGATAAACTACCTTGCACCCCGGTTCCGTACAAGCTCGCATGACGACATTGAGAATCTCGTCACTGCCATTACCAACAATAATCCAATCACTAGGCACTTTTAAAACCTGACTGGCTGCTTGGCGAAACTGCTCCCCAAAGGGTTCAGGGTAACGTCGTAACCACTCCCCGTCAATATTTTGTAGTGCAGCTAAAGCATTTGGTGAGGGAGGGTAGGGATTTTCGTTACTGTTGAGTTTGATAACTTGAGTACCGCGTTTCGGCTGTTCACCAGGAACGTAACTAGCCATTGCATCAACATTGGCGCGGAAGAAATTGGTCATAGCTGCAAAGAAGGTGACAGGTAAGAAACGAGTAGACAAGTATTTTATCGAAAAATTAGGTTTAAAATCCTGTTGAGATTATCTACAGAGAAAGGAATTGAAAAAACTAGAACCACCCTTTTGTTTTTCTGATATTGATAATCTGTTTTCAAGATATATGTCTACTAACAATCTCGCTACCTATACCATGCAACAGTTAGAAACATTTATCGATAACAAAATTAAAAAATTATAAGTTTTACAAAAATACTACTACTTCTCCTAAATTCGTTAGAATTACCTTCTATATTCCAATAATGCCTTTCCTTCTCTGCGTTCTCTACGCCTCTGCGGTTAAATAATCCTTAAATTCTCTATACCAACCTATTGCGAATTTTTAATTAATTGATACACTTGTTCTTCATTAACCATTAGCCCAGTGAACCAGCGCCTACTATGGTGTACGTCAAGCGCGTGGAACTTACCAACTTCAAATCCTTCGGCGGTACTACCTCAGTCCCTTTACTGCCGGGGTTTACTGTCATATCTGGGCCAAATGGTTCCGGTAAGTCAAATATTTTGGATGCGCTGTTATTTGGCCTAGGACTTGCCAGTTCTAAAGGAATGCGAGCCGATCGCCTGCCGGATTTGGTGAATAATACTCAAACGGCTAAAGGACGTGCGGCGGTGGAAGCTAGTGTTACAGTGACGTTTGATTTGTCGGGGGAGGATTTTGTCTCACGCAAAGAAGCCACTGCGTTGGGCGGGTTTCCCGACTTGAAGCAAGTGGCGCACGCAAAGGCGCAAAGTGAGGAATTAGAGGAAGAAATTGAGAATTCTGACTCAGCACTCAGCGAGAAGTTGCGTGCGGGGGTTTCCCCCGTTGAGCAAACTTCGGTGACTCAGCACTCAGCACTCAATTCTGAGTGGAGTGTCACAAGACGGCTGCGGGTGACTCATCAGGGAACTTACACGTCAAATTACTATATCAATGGTGTTGCCTGTACGCTGACGGAGTTGCATGAGGAGTTGGAGAGTCTGCGGATTTATCCTGAAGGCTATAACGTGGTGCTGCAAGGGGACGTTACTAGCATTATCTCGATGAATGCGCGGGAGAGGCGGGAAATTATTGATGAGTTGGCAGGGGTGGCGGCGTTTGATCGCAAGATTAACCAAGCCAAGGGTACGTTAGATGAGGTGAAGGAGAAGGAAGATAGCTGTCGGATTATTGAAACGGAGTTAACTGCACAGCGCGATCGCCTTTCTCAAGATAGAGCGAAAGCGGAGAAATATCAAAAGCTGCGGACGGAATACCTACATAAGCAATCTTGGGAAGCAGTTTTATCGTGGCGTTCTTTGCAAGCACAGCAAGAAAAGTTAGCGACGGAGATTCAAAATGGCGATCGCTCTCATAATGACCTTACACTCCAACTAGAAACTCTCAATGTCGGCATTACGCAAAAAACTGCCCAATTAGAACAACTCAATGCTCATGTGAAAGCATTGGGTGAGGAGGAATTATTGGCGGTACAGTCTACCCTGGCTACTCAAGAAGCGGAACGCAAGCAACTCCAGCGTCAGCAAACAGAATTAGAAACAGCTTCCCAAGAAACAGCCAAGCGGTTGGTGCAAACTCAGCAAGAAATTCAACAGCATCAGCAGGCTTTGGGAGAAATTGCTCAAACCCAGAATGTCGAACGGCAATCGATTGTTTATTGTCAACAGCAACGGGATGAGGCAGAACAAGCATTGCAAAAATCCCGCGAAGCCGCCGCCGAAATCGCCTCTGCGTCGGAAGCGTGGGTACAGCAACAAACTGCATTGAACCGTCAAATCGAAACCTTGTTGCAAACTCTAGAACCGCAACGCACAGAGCAAGCACAGCTAAGAGAACGTAATAGTCAGCTACAAGAACTAATTCACGAACAAACTCAGCTAATCTCCACTTTAGAACCACAGTTAGCAGAAAAACAAGCTGAATGTACGCGCGTCGAGACAGAATTTAACGCCTCTAACGAACCTATCCAGAACTTAGCGCAAAATCTCGCGGCTACAGAACAGGAATTACAAATCCAGCAAGATACGCAAAAGCGGCTTTCGCAAGAGCAACGAGAAAAACAACGTCAGTTAGATAAAATTGAGGCGCAAACACAAGCACAGCAAGAAGTCCAAGGTACTCAAGCCAGCAAGGTAATTATTCAATCAGGTATGCCTGGGGTTTGTGGCTTGGTGGTACATTTGGGACGGGTGGAACCCCGATATCAATTAGCGTTGGAGATTGCTGCGGGTGCGAGGTTGGGACATATCGTAGTTGATGATGACGGGATCGCCGCTGCCGGAATTGAATTACTCAAGCAAAAACGCGCCGGACGAGCGACATTTTTACCGTTAAATAAGATTCAGGCTCCGAGAATTACTCAAGATGCCACGCTGCGGTTAGCTAACGGCTTTGTCAGTTATGCTGTGAACTTAGTTGAGTGCGATCGCCGTTATAAAGATGTGTTTAACTATGTTTTTGGTAACACTGTAGTATTTGCCAACTTAGAACAGGCGCGGAAAAACCTCGGTTTATATCGCATCGTTACTTTGGATGGGGAATTACTCGAAACCAGTGGTGCAATGACTGGTGGTAGCACAAATCAGCGTTCAGCGTTGCGATTCGGCACAGGGGAAGCAGCAGAATCAGATGAAGCCATTGCGTTGAAAAATCGCTTGGTAGATATTGAACGGATTTTAGATCGTTGTACCGATGCGATCGCTGCTTTATCAACCAAAACCAAACAGCTATCCCAAGAACTCACCGAAGCACGTCAAGCACGCCGCGAACAGCAATTGCAATTAGAACAGTTGCAAAAAGATATTAAAGCTTTGACGGCGCAGTTAGAAGGAACGCGATCGCAACTTGCCCAAAATACCGAAAAATTCTCCGCAGCACAATCTCGCCTAGAAATTTTAAATAAAGAATTACCAGGACAAGAAGCGCAATTACAACAATTACGACACGCCTTAGCTGAGTTGGAAGCATCCCAAACGCCCAGCGAATGGCAGCAAATTCAAGCAGTAATTAAAACTCAAGAACAACAATTACAACAACGAGAAGCTGCGCTACGAGAAGCTGAACAAAGATTAAAAAATCTTGAAAATCAGCAGCAGCGATTACAAGAACGCATCCAAGAAGCCGAACAACGCATTACTCAGTATCATCAAGAGCAAGAAAGTTCTCAGCATAAACTCCAAACACTCAGCACTCAGCACTCAGCACTCAGCACTCAAATTACCGAAACTCTCGCCAAACTGGGCGAAATGGAAAAGAGTTTAGGTGAAGAAAAACAAAAACGCGACGCAATCGAACAAGAAGTGCGATCGCATCTTCTCCGTCAGCAACAATTGGAATGGGAACTCGAAAAACTCCAAGAAACCCAGCAGAAGCGGCGGGAGGAACTGGTAGCGTTACAAAGCCAATTGCAAGAATTACTGCCAGAATTGCCGAGTCCTTTACCGGAAGTACCTGAGCAAGTAGATTTAGAAGAATTACAAAAAGAATTGCGATCGCTTGCTAAACGCTTGCAAGCAATGGAACCTGTAAATATGCTGGCGTTGGAAGAATATGAACGCACTCAAAACCGCCTGCAAGAACTAACAGAAAAGTTGCAAACATTAGAAGCAGAACGCACGGAATTATTATTAAGAATTGAAAACTTTACCACATTGCGGCAACGCGCCTTTAAAGAAGCCTTTGATGCTGTCAATGAAAACTTCCAATCTATTTTTGCCACTCTTTCTGAAGGCGACGGCTACCTACAACTCGATGATCCTGAAGATCCCTTTAGCAGTGGTTTGAACTTAGTCGCTCACCCCAAAGGTAAACCTGTACAAAGACTAGCTTCCATGTCTGGAGGTGAGAAATCCCTCACTGCATTAAGTTTTATTTTTGCTCTGCAACGCTACCGTCCATCACCGTTTTATGCCTTTGACGAAGTAGATATGTTTCTAGACGGGGCAAACGTAGAACGATTAGCTAGAATGATCAAACAACAAGCACAACTAGCACAGTTTATAGTTGTGAGTTTGCGTCGTCCGATGATAGAATCAGCCGAACGCACCATTGGCGTTACTCAAGCACGAGGAGCTTATACCCAAGTTTTGGGAATTAAGTTATCATCCTCAAATACATCTGCTTGAATGTTTGTTAATAATAGTGTATAGATAAACCGGATTCGAGATCAGGACTCGGTATAGAATGACCTCTGAACAGATAATTAGGCGTTCCGACTTATTAAATACTCAGGTGATTACCCGCGACAACGCCAAGCGGCTAGGGATTGTGAATCAAATCTGGGTTGATATCGATCAAAGAGAGGTTGTGGCTCTTGGTTTACGAGACAGCCTGATCTCTATCTCTGGATTGCCACGCTATATGTACCTCAGCAGTATCAACCAAATTGGTGATGCCATCCTGGTTGATAACGAAGATGTCATAGAAGATATTGAAATTGAAGCTTTCAGTAATCTGATTAACTGGGAAGTAATTACAGAAACAGGTGAAGTCTTAGGTAGAGTGCGGGGCTTTAAGTTTGATGGCATATCAGGTAAGTTGCACTCGATAATTATTGCTTCTTTGGGAGTACCGCAAATCCCCGACCAATTTCTCAGCACTTACGAGATTTCAATAGAGGAAATTGTTAGCACTGGCCCCAGCAGATTAATTGTATTTGAAGGAGCCGAAGAACGCACAACGCAATTAACAGTAGGTGTGCTGGAGCGTTTAGGTATCGGTAAACCACCTTGGGAACGAGATGCAGAAGAGGAATATGGCTATTCTGCACCGCGCACAGTTGCACCTGGAAATCAGCTACCTAGCGGAACGCCATTACAGCCACCCAAGCCAAAAGTTCGCACCCCCGAACCCGTAGCGCGAGAAGAAGAATGGAACGAAGACTACGTAGAAGTAGAAGAAGAAAGACCACGGCGTGAAGTCATGAGAGCGCGACAGTATGAGTCTATCCGCTACGAAGAAGACGAAGAAGAAGATAACTGGAGTGAAGCCACAGGCCGAGACAGATATCAACAACCGCCCAAATATGAACCTAAAGCCTACACCGAAGATTACGATGATTATGACGATGATGTAGAAAGTGATGCTTGGGAAGATGCGCCAAAACCAGTGAATATTCCTAAGAAAGTCAAAGAAAGGCAACCAGAATACGAAGAAGAAGGCGGATATTAAATTTTAACCCCTCCTCGTAACTGAAGAGGGGTTATTTGTGTAAGATATGTTGTCGCGCGGCGCAACGCACCATCCTTTCCGTGCGTTAGGATTTCTGGCATTGCTTACTGTTTACTGTTTACTGCCTCGTCTACCCAATAAAGATAATATCGTTCACTATCAACCCAAGCCCTCTTAAAATTTTTGATAGGAACAATTTGCAAATCATTTCTATTGAAATTATGTTTTTTATTTAAAATCAACAAAATTCTGTGATTGACTTCTTGACTCTTTAATAAAGAATGAATTTGTCTGAATATCTCAGCTTGATCAACCCCTTGACGACCTTGTTTAAATAGGGTGAAGCTTCCCATTTTTTGCAGTTCAGGATAGTAGAACTTTCGATTGAGATAACCTGATAGTGCAGCCATATTTGCATCTCTACTGGCCACAATAACTTCATTCTCGAAGTGATTTTGTTGAATGTAATGAGCCGTTTCTTTGCTGGCAGAAAATGGAATAATTAAATCTCTGGAAAATCCGTATATTCCGGCGATTAACTGAGCATAGAGAATTAACATAAAAGCAACATTATGCCATTTCTGAGCTAATTTAACTAATTTTGGTTGGATAGGTACTTTATTAACTAAAAATGTAGATTCCTCACAATAACTCTCTAGCCATAAAGCTGCTATAAAAACTAAATAAAAATGCCCAAAATGACGAGGATAACCAGTAAATCTTAAATATGTAAATGCGAATATTAAACAATTGCTTATAGTGTAAAAAAAGAAAGGTAAAGGCTTTTTGTAAAGTTTAAATAAAGTCAATACAAATACAAGTAAAGCTATGAAAGCACAAACAATTGAATCTAACCATTTTTTATGGGGAACAATCAAAAAGTAACTAGCAAACAATCTGTTGATGCTTTTCAATAAATTGCGTATATCTAATTGAATCGTCCAGCCATCTTTTAACCCTCCATGAAGATAGCTATCTCCTGGAGGAGTAATAATATAAGCTGACAATATCAAAGAAAATATAATAATTCCAATACTTACAAACAAATCATATCTTTTGCTTTGGTTGAAATACTGCTTTCTATGCTCACTATCAAAACAAAATTCGACTAGCAAAGTCAATGATAACGAAAATGATACTAGTAACGCATAAGCACTACTATTTGCCAGTAAGCCTAATAAGATAGCTAAATATAAATATGTTTTTTTTCTAAATGGAAACAATGCACAAAAAGCAAATATAAACAGCAGGCTAAAGGCATAATTTCGAGAAATTAAAAGATATTCATACAAAGGAAAATAGCCAAATATAAATAATAATTTTTGTTTATAGTTAAAAGGACTATATAAGTAAAAAATAGCGATCGCAGTAATTGTAACACTCAAATGAAAAATTTGCATAATCAAGGGATTGTCAGCTATTCTTATCAAAAATGCCAGAGCAAAATACCACAAAACCGGATGTCCTTCATATTTAATATTTGCAATTAAATCTCTAAAAGATTCGCTATCTCTAACAATCAGCCAAGGGTTTAGTTCATCTCGCCACATTGAATGATTGAGAATACCTATCAAACCGAGAATTGAAAAAATAATTACAATCAACCAAGGAAAATCTGAAAATAAAGTCGAAATACGATTAATTGCTTTTTTAGCTAACATTTTTTGAAAAAATTTAAATCAACTTACTGTCTAATAGATAAAAACATCAAAACCTGGTCAACGATGACCAGGTTATTGGGAATTCACAGGTTTCAAATTTTTAAACTTAGCTAAATAATCGAGAAAGTAAACAACTAAGGTGGACTTAACAACTAGCAACTTCAGCAATTTTTGTTTTTCCGCTTTGGGATTTGGCTTTGCCTTGTGGATTCGTCGGCTTTTGCCACTTTTAATTAGAGGTATGCTGAATATTTGCTTGGGCTGGTGACGGGAGACATCATAGTCATTTGCCCTTTGGGTTTAGTTTTACTCTGTTTGATGTCTTGATATTCAATTTAGCACTCACTTAGGGTTCAGCAACCACTAGTTTACTAAAGTTGATATTTTGTTTACTTCTGCAATCTTTATTGTTAGTTGTTTAGCTAAAGCTTTAGATCCTCGACTTTTTTGAAAAGTTGAGGATCTCGTTAGAGCTAGATATACGGCAGATGTACCTAATTTTCGCTTTTCCATGATGCGTTTCTAATTCATTTCCCCGGATAGTTTCATACTTTAACTGTCTTAGGTTGAAATTAAATCAGAGTTACAGTAGATGCTGATGGAATTAACTACGATAAATGCTCTCAAAGAATGGTCTGTGGCGATAAATGCCTTGGAAAGTAGCAAAACAATCATGTTGCTGCGTAAAGGCGGTATTCATGAGAAAAACGGACGTTTCCAAGTTGCCCATGAGCAGGTTTTACTTTACCCAACTTACGAACATCAACAGCCGTTTCTGCTAAAATCAGAATATGCCGAACTCGTCTGTCCAGTAACTCCTGGTTGGCATCCAGACACGATTCGCATCGGCAGTTGGGCTGCAATCACAGATATTTTGCCAATTAGTGAGGAGTCTACTGTTAACGCTTTACTCCCCTTTCATATCTGGAATGAACATTTTATTAGCGATCGCCTGAAATGGAAACCGCGTCAGCCGTTGTATGTTCTGCTGCTACGAACTTATAAACTACCCGAAGTGCAAGAAATACCATATCTTTCGCAATACGGTGGTTGCAAGTCATGGATTGATTTAGCGCAACCAATTAACATCGAAGCTGCAACACCAGTTTTGTCTGATTCTGACTACTTAGAAATAGTCAAGGAAATTCGCGGAATTATCGGTGATAAGTTTTATGTCCCATCACTGTGAATATCATCGCTCATCAGTATTTAATTGTTCAACTCAAAATATTTTTTTGAGCAGATTCAGTATTGAAAGATAAGAAAATTTTACTGGTGTAACTAGCAAAACAAATTATTCGTTATGCTGCTATCTGCCAAAAAAGTAACTCTTGTTACATACATTAGCAAAAACCGCAGATACGATGAGAAAAATCTTGCCCTCATTACTAGCGAAGTATCGCTGAGAGGCATCATGTTATTTTGCTTGTAAGCGATTTAGAACCATTACCAGTCACGGAGTCAACGATATTGAGTAATCAACAGCTTTTTAGTCTAAAATCTCCAATAACTGGGACTTTTAAAAAGTGTCAAAACTTGGGAATGGAGTGATTTTGTAGTACTGCATCCTAAAAAATGGTCTAGAAAATCTATCTATTGGCTTGCGTAATTTTACTAAACCAATTTGTAGATAAATGGACACATACTAGGGAAACAAAAAATTATCCCGTAAGGGTGATGCTGTGCTTGACAAAAGTCTGCAATTATGCATTTAGCTAAACACTAAGGAGTTTACCATGCATCGACAAATGTGCTGGTTATCTAATTCTGGCGACAGTGAGAAAATTTTGTATTTGCAAGTTGAGGCAAATAAAAGTTGGCGACCTTACACAGCTTATCCGCAATTTGCGGTTCCTGATTATCAAATTCCCGGTGGCTCTAAAGGTTGGGCAACCTATCAAAAACTGCTGAAAGCAGGCTGGACATTAGTACCCAGCGCTAGAGCCAATGAGTTTGGTACTCAAGTTCAATACTCAGAGTCAATGATCCAAAACCAATAGTTGCAATTAGATAATTTATTAAAACTCTCTAAAAACGGCAGTGTTGTGTCTACCAGCCTCTAGGCGAACCTTCACCGCGAGGATCGGCCGCTGCTTCTAGGCTGCCATCTGCTTGAACTGCGATCGCGTTAGCATTACCCCAAGGCGCTTTTTCTTCCTTGATGTTGTGTCCACGGCGGCGTAAGTCTTGCAAAGTTAAAGTATCCAAACCCCAAGGTTCGACACGCAACTCATCAGGAAGCCACTGATCATGTATGCGTGGTACGGAGACAGCTGCACCAACGTCCATATTGTATTCCAGCACATTGAGAATCACTTGCAACACCTGAGTGATAATTGTGCTACCACCAGGGGCCCCTACTGCCAGACGGAGATGATTATTTTCTGTCACGATTGTCGGAGTCATACTGGACAGTGGAGTTTTTCGAGGTGCGATCGCATTCGCTTCATTACCAACTAAGCCAAAGGCGTTAGGTACTCCAGGTGCAGTTGCAAAATCATCCATCTCGTTGTTGAGTAAAATTCCTGTTCCTGGTGTCACCACACCAGCACCAAAACCAAGATTAATTGTGAAAGTCAGGCTGACAGCGTTGCGTTGTTCATCCACAACGCAAAGATGGCTGGTTTCTGGAGATTCATAGCGAGTGGCTTGCAGTTTTAATAATTTGTGAGGTAAGGGGACGATTTGATTCCTGACTTGGCCAAAACGTCTGAGTGTTTCTGGCGCTACTGGCTTGATTTGGGTTGCAGGTTTCGCCACATCTAAATTAATTTCTTGACGGCGCTGTTTGGCGTAACCTATGCTGATTAGCGCTTGTACAGGCACTTTGACAAAATCAGGATCACCTAAATATTGTGAGCGATCTGCATAGGCAATCTTCATCGCTTCCGTCATTAAATGTAAAGCATTTGGATGATGCCATCCCCAAGCTTGCAAATCAGTGTCACCGAGAATATTCAAGATCTGCAATAGATGAACGCCACCCGATGATGGTGGTGGCATTGAACAAACTTTAGCTTGACGAAAACTACCGCAAAGAGGATTTCTCCAGATGGGTTTGTATGTCTTCAGGTCGTCTAGTGTAATTAGACCACCATTTTGTGCCATATCTGAAGCGATCGCACGGGCAATTTTGCCAGTATAAAAACTTTGAGGATTCTCGGCAATGCTTTCTAAAGTGTGTCCTAAATCACGTTGGACTAATCTTTCTCCAGGCTGATAAAATTCGCCATTTCGGGTAAATATAGCACTAGCGGCTGAATTCTGGAGAATTACTGGCTTGCGGTTTTCGTAAATTTGAATTGATCGCCAAGTTAATTGATTACTCAGGATAAAGCCATTTTTAGCCAGAGCGATCGCAGGTTTAACAACTTCTTTCCACGGCAACTTACCATAACGGCGATGCACCTCATACATTCCCGCCACTGTTCCTGGTGTCGCCACCGCCAAATAACCATTCACACTTGCATTCGGACGCACCTTTCCTTGTGCATCTAAATACATATTTCTTGTAGCTTTAATAGGTGCGCGTTCCCGAAAATCCAAAGCTTTGATTTCGCCAGTTTTCTCAGAATGCAGCAGCAAAAATCCACCGCCACCAATTCCGGCAGAGAAAGGCTCAACTACAGATATCGCAAAAGTTGTAGCTACTGCTGCATCCATAGCGTTACCACCCTGGCGTAACATTGTTAGTCCCGCCTCACTAGCCAAGGGATGAGCAGATACTACTATTCCCTTTTTGCTGCGTAAGGGTAAAGTGGTAGTGGCTGATGCAACTTGGCTGTAACAGAGAACTCCCAGAGAGAAGAGGGTAAATACAACCTGTTTGGATTTAGCAAAGATATGCATTTTTACACTGTTGTGCTTGCTATGTCTTAGCCTATCGCTTAATCAGGCTATTTGCGATCTTCTAATTCTGATACTATGCCAAGCTGTTGGTTAAAACTTTTGTCATACTTAGCAGATTCCCAACCAATAGCTTCTTTAATCTGACCCAATGTTAAACCAGTAGAACCTCGAAAATCAGCACCATTTATAATTGCACCTTTAAAATTAGCACCTGTGAGAATAGTCCCTTTAAAATTAACGTTATATAGCATAGTGCCAGCTAAATTAGTATCTTTTAAATTGTATTGAGATAAGTTAAATTCACGTAAGTCAAGGCCACTTAAATCAGCTTTTTCTTCAACCTTACGCATACCTCGCTCTTGAGGACTAAAGTCCGCAGGAAAAATAGTTCTATAATCGTAGATAGCTTTTTGTAATTGAGTGTCTTGTAACTTTGCACCTCTTAAATCAACAGAAATTAAGTTAGCACTCATCAAGTTAGCACCAGTTAAATCAGCATTTTTTAAATCAGAGCCAAATAAATCTGCGCTAGAGAGATTAGCTTTCTTCATGTGTATACCTGAAAGTTGAGATGCAAGAAAGTTGGCATAAGATAGTTCAGCATGATTTAAGTTAGCAGTTGTCAAATTAGCATAAGAAAAGTCAGAGTTAAATAAGTTAGCTCCTGCCAAATTTATTTTAGTTAACAAAGCATTCGTAACTTTTACTCCAGACAAATCAACTTTACGTTTATTCAAGTTTTGCAGCGCACTGATTCTACCACCACTGGCTTTTTTACCCTCATGGGCATTAATAATTCCCCAAGCTTCATAATTTGCCTTTTCTATCTCTGCTGCCTTTTGTTCTTGGCGTTGGGGAATTTCATAAACAAAAGTTATAACGCCTACTAAAACTGACAAACTGCCTAAGGAAGCCATAAGACGAGTTAATGGCTCAATTCGTTGTTTAAATTGTACAACTGGTGATAGTAGCCAAGACCGTAGCGCCTCTGTTTCTACTTGTTTATTACAGTAATTAGTGAATAATATTCGAGAGCTTTCAAGTGGAAGATTATACTTTTGACTTATACGACATAACTCATATTCTCTATAAATTGGATCTGAGATTTTGTAGAGTTTTTCAAAACAATTTATTAGTTCCTTCAACTCCTCATTATTGATTTTCTCTAACTCTGCTTTAGTTTCTTCTATGTTATTTACAGCTAAATTATGTTGTTCTGATTCTTGCATCATATTGTCTTTCTTCCTGAATTTAGATAATCTAACCTTAAAAAATAGATGGTTAGGTTTAAGCAAAACTGAGTCAGCCAATCAAGTTTACTTAGAATGGACTGCTGTATTATTTTGCCCAATTTTTTCTAAAAAATTACTATTCCTTGAATTTTTATAAAATTCAATTTACTACTCTAGAAATCCAACTGTAGCTCTGAATTATATTTAGGCTGGGCATTTTCAAATTAGAAATCGCAGTTAATCTTGAACCCAAGCTGAACCAGGCTTTGGGGTTAGAAATTTTTTAATTCTTAATACTAAGGCAATCAATACTTTTATTTACATAAAATAAATTTAGTAAGTAGTCTTTACTTACCGTTTGTTTCTATATTTTTAGTAAAAATTTAGTATTATTAATAAGTTAACGATTAACTTTACTGACGAAAACAAAGCCGCGTGTTGTACCTGAAACTGTATCAGTCGTATTAATCGCCTTCCATAAATCTGAAGCTTTCACCCACACTGGTGGATATTTATAACGAGAAACATCCATAATTAAAAACCTATCTGTCTGCTCATTGTAAGCAGCAATGGGTGAAATATGCCCACCTTTTTCTTGACCAATTTCTTTACGTAAATAGTTAACTATAACAAAATTATTAGGTTGCTTCAAATTTTCTGACACTAGTTTACGAAACTGTGCCAAATTAGTATCAGCCGCGTGGTAAACTTTTACTTGGACATCATAACTGGAAATTAATCCTCCTAATTGATCTAAAGTCAATCCTTGACGGGCAACAACTTCGGGTGCAATAATTTTTTTAGTTTTTTCATTGCTAAAAAAGTTTTCTTGAGTAAATACTCTGTAGGGAGAATATTGTGGTGATTCTGGTGCAATAATTCCTAAACTATTCAACACCATGATACTACTAGCAACGCCACAAAATGCTTGATTATTCTGAGTCACAAACTGTATACTCAAAGGAAAAAAGTCTTCTCTTGAGCGACTTTGAATTAATAACTTCTCTCCCTCATCTGAATTAAAGCCAATTAAGTTATTGGAGAGAGGTAGTGTTTGAGAAATAACAGTTCCGCTTGAAACACAAAACCAAATAATTGCAGCCTTAACAGTTGTTTTGAAAGCTTGGCGTATCTTTAAATTCATAACTTCTTTATGTAAAAACTTTGCGCCTTTGCGTGCGCCACTTGCTTCAAGTCGGGAAACCCGCCCAACGCAGTGGCTTCTTTGCGTGAGACTAAACCCTTAGCTTTACGAAACTCACGCACAACTTCTTTAATATCTCTTAGTTCTCCCTCAACTAAATAATTTAACTGCCGCATTTCATCTGCGGAAATTTTACCAGAAAGTTGAGCGATCGCCGTTCTTAACCCTGGGTATTTATTTAAAGTTTCTTGCCGTACAATTGGCGTAGCTTCGTAAGGTGGAAAATATTGTTTATCATCCTTCAACACAGCTAAACCCAAACGAGTAATCTGTCCATCAGTAGAATTTCCCGCTACTATATCTACTTGTTTTTGTACTAAAGCCCGATATATTAAACCCAAGTCCATAATTTGCGGTGGTTTAGAAAAACGCAAATCATAAGTTTTTGCTAACCCCGGAAAACCATCTTCTCGTTCTAAGAATTCGTAGCCAAAACCGCCACGCCATTGAGGTGTATATTGTGCAGCCTGAGATAAAGTTTGAAGTTTATATTTCCTTGCATCTTCGCCGCGAATTACCATTGCGAAAGTATTTTCAAACCCTAGACTAGGCATCACTTCCAGCTTAAATTGTTGGGCGTATGCTTGTTTTAATTTCTCGTAAACTACTTTTGGCTCGTTAAGAGATTTTTGTTTGAGAATTCCCGTAAAAGCTGTGCCTGTATACTCAATATAAGCATCTATTTTGCCAGCAAGAATGGCATTATGACAAACAAAAGAACCACCCAAACGAGGACGACGGGCAACTTTGAGATTAGTTGTTGCTTCAATTTGTTGGGCTAACAATTCACCTAAAATATCTTGTTCAGTAAAATCTTTAGAAGCTACGATAATATCGCCGATGCTCTTATTAGAGTTAGGGTTACAAGCTGCGATCGCTACTACTAAAGCAAAAGTCAACATGAAAAACATCAAAAATCTTTTCATCACTTTTCACTGAGAAACATCCTCTTTTAAACCTTGATTTTTAATCTTTTTTCAAATAAACCAATTAGCAAGTCTGCGAGTAATGCAATGATAGCAGCTGGCACTGCCCCAGCTAAAATCAAATCATTATTTACCACGGCAATGCCTCGAAAAATAAACACTCCTAAACCGCCAGCACCAATGGCAGCGGCAATAGTGGCAATGCCGATAGCTATGACTGTGGCAACTCTTACCCCTGCCAAAATTACACCCATAGCTAAGGGAATTTCTACTTGTAATAACAATTGTTGATCAGTCATTCCCATGCCTCTGCCAGCTTCAATAATTGCTGAATCTACACTAGTAATACCTGTGTAAGTGTTGCGAATTATCGGCAGAAAAGAATACAAAGTCAAAGCTACAATTGCTGGGACAACACCAATACCTCCAATTACAGGTACAGGAATTAGTAACCCAAATAAAGCCAAACTAGGAATAGTTTGCAACACATTGGCAATACCAAGAATTGGTTGACGCAGCCGAGTTTGGCGAGTAATTAAAATACCTAAAGGAATGCCGATAATTGTCGCAATTCCAATAGCAATGCCTACCAAAAATAGATGTTCTAGCGTGTGCTGAAGAATCTCTGGAGCATACTTGATGAGGAAAACATCTTTCATAAATTGTCTTGCAGAGAACGCAGACATTGAAGAAAAGCTAGACTTTCTGGATGTTGCGATCGCAAAAATTCCTCCTTTGTACCCAATACTACCAGTTCTCCGTCATACATCAAACCTATTCTTGATGCTAAAACAAAAGCTTCTTGAATATCGTGGGTGACAAAAACCACCGTCTTACCTAGTTCTTGCTGTAACCGCCGAAACTCCTGCTGCAATTCTAAACGGGTGATAGGATCAAGTGCGCCAAAGGGTTCATCCATCAACAAAACTGGCGGATCTGCTGCTAACGCCCTCGCTACACCTACCCTTTGTCTTTGTCCTCCCGAAAGTTCATGAGGATAGCGTCCAGCAAATTGCACAGGATCTAAACCTACCAATTGCAACAATTCATAAACTCGCGTTTTAATTTGTTTCGGTTTCCAACCTTCCAAACTGGGGACTAAACCTATATTGCGTTCTACAGTGAAATGAGGAAATAAACCAGTTTCTTGAATTACATAACCAATCTTGCGCCGTAATTTAATTTCATCCCATTGATTTGTAGGAATGCTGTCAAATACTACCTCACCTTTTGTTGGTGTAAAGAGACGATTAATTAATTTCATTGTGGTAGTTTTTCCACTACCACTGCGTCCAAGTAATATTAAAGCTTCTCCTTGATAAATAGAGAAGTTAAGATTCGATACTAAATTGCGATGGTTGCGGCTAAAGCTGACATCGCGGAATTCAACAGCAATTGAGCGATTTTGCGACATGGTTGACTGTTGGTAGAGGCTGACTTTAAGTTATTATTGCTGATTTTGCTAGTATGTTATGGTCAAAACTTCAATTTTCTGAGAAAATGCTAAATATATTAATAGTAAATACAGTATAAAGCTACGAAGCCACAAAATTTTTATAGGAGTTTGTAAGCGTGAAAGGTTACATCAAAGGGAAAACAATCATTTTAAATGAACCACTACCTGCTGATATTAACGAAGGTGAGGAGGTGGAAGTCATTATTATTGCCAGTCAGAAAAAGTATAATTTTCCTACTTTCAAATTTGGCATAAAAGATGAATCATTAAATAGAGAAATAATTTATGAGCGCGCTCAGGATATTTTTTGACACTAATGTTTTAGTTTATGCCCATGATGAAGGAGCAACTTTTCATGCCGAGTCAGCTACACTGCTAAATTTAGTTTTAGAAAAAAGTAAGATTCGAGGCGTAATTGGCGAACAGAATTTAGTTGAATTATATAGAATTATCTCTAATAAATCAGCTATGACTGGTAAACCACTAAGTCCAAACGATGCTAAAAGTTTAATTGAACAAACATATTTAAATGAATACTTTGAAATAGTTTATCCAACAATTGGCATTCTAAATAAAACTTTAGATTTAGCAGTTCAAATAAATGCTGTCTCTGCCAGAATATTTGATGTCAGATTGGCTAGTTTAGTTTTAAGTGCAAGGGTAGATTACTTTGCAACTTACAACCTCAAGGATTTTCAAGGCATCAATGGTATTTCACCATTGATACCGAGAGAAATTTTAGTGGCTGTAAACAATTTATTGAGTTAAATTATTTAACTAAACAGCCACACCATCCACATGAATCAGTTAATTCCCCGCCAACAATGCTTTAGTTGCAGACTCTCCTGCTTTTTTTAACTTGCGCGTTAGTTGAGACACCAAAAATCCTAAGATAGCAAAATGTCCTAAAATTGCCAAAAAAGGAACCCATGCTAATCTATAATCTCCTGTAGGAGATAAAGCTAACAGTGGTGCCGCAATTGAAAATAGCCACAAAAAAGAGTTGTTTCCAGGGTTAGAGAAAAATAGAGCTAACAGAAATGGTGGCAAGACAATAATGGCAGTTAAAACCCCTGTTGCCCAAAATTGTCGCTGCTCATTTTTGATGAACAAAATTAATTGTGTTAAAGCTGCGTAAATCACCACCAAACTACCAGCAAAAAACAGCGCCATCCAGGAATTAATTTTCTCATCTACGCTGATTTGTGAGACTAAAACAAAAAAGCTTAAGCAAGTAACAGCCATTATTGCATTAATAGCGATCGCTAAAATTCCTGGACTTTTCTCACCCCAAATTAAATCATCGATTAAACTAGTTATTCCTAAACCTTTGGTATAAGCAATGTGTCTATATCTTGCCCAATCTTGAAGTGTTTGACGACTGGGACTGAGGGCTACAATTAAATATAAAAATAGCCCCAAATTCAAGAGCATTAAAAATGCCATATTTTCTTGAATTAGATATAAACCAGATTGACTAAAGACTAATTTTTGCCAATTAGCACATCCTAAAATGAGAATTGTAAAGACAGCAGTTAATAAATAACTCTGCTTTTTGCTTAACATAGTGGCATGAGGATCGCAAAAGCAACGCTGCAAAGATTGCCAAATAAAATACGCACCTATAAAATAAACTATTATTGCAAAGCCAACTGTCGTAATAAAGTTATTTCCTAGGTGCAGGATAAACCAATTGAAGTCAGTAAATTTGGGAATACTATCGGTAAATTCAGGATATGGAATTAAGAAATATGGGTTAAGTAGCTCAAGAAAGGTAACTGGAGAATTAGTCGAAAAATAAGGTGCGATCGCTTGCTTAGTAAATATGAGATAACCTAATAATGCGCCACTACCCAACCAAGCTTGAAAACCACCCAACCAACAACCAACTAAACCAAATAGTAAAGCAGCACTATAGTAGACAAAACTAGCAGCGATTACTAATCCATAAAAACTCAAAATTGAACTCAAAGGAAGTTTTGCATTTAATCCTGACCATATATGTAAAGGTATCGCTGCCAAAATTACGACATAAAGCAAAATAGGAACACCTAGTATTTTACCCCATAAAATACTGTCGTATGATTGGGGGCTAAGGCGAATAAAATTCAGCGTGTCTCGCCGTTCTTCTGTAGCTAAATCATTAATAATTAAGTAGGTTCCTGCTACTAATAATGCAAAACAACCAATAATACTCAACCAAGTAAAGACATCAAATGACCATACTTGCCAATTGATCATAACTTTACCAAATTCATCACTAAGGCATTGTGGTAAGCTATATTGTGTTTTACCTGTACAATATTTGTTGGAAATTTTTTGAAATACAGTTAACTGTGTAGGTAGCTGGGTTTGAAATGACATAAATATAAAAATTTGACCCAGCAGTGATATCGCCAATGCTAATAAGATGTTGCGCGGTTTAAGCCGTCCTTTAAGTTCCCGAAATAACTGAGGATTCCAGTTTCCTAAGCGGTTAATCAAACTTTCTATCATTGTTATTCCTCCAAACAACTAGTGAAAAATTAGGTTAAGTCTTTATTTCTTACTTAGCGTCCTGCTAACAATGCTTTTGTAGCAGATTCTCCTGCTAATTTTATCTGATTTATCAAATACCAATTTAACAATGCTAAGACAATGAACTCAGCAAAAATTGACAGAAAAACTGTTGTTATTTCTGACTGTTCTAGTCCTAACCAAGGTAAAGGCGAAAATAGCCACCAGAAAGAATTAGGTTCAGGTAACATACTCATCACTATACCGAAAATTCCAGATATTAAAAACATTACTAAATATACCGTTGCGATCGCCAATACACTCTGCTTAAAAGTTTTTAGTAATAGCATTATCTGTGTTATTGTGGCAGAAATCATGATGATATTAATAAACATAACTACTGCTAAGACAGCTTTCATTCTGCCAATACTGTTCACCCAGTCGATGCTGTTGTTATTGTGAATATTCAAAGCTGGTGCAAGCAAAATCCAAACTAACAATGGGATAGCAATCATTATTAAACTAATCCCCATTGTTACTATTACAGGACTTTTATCATTCCAAAATAAATCCTGCCATAAAGATTTATTACCAACAGTGCTGTGGCTAGGCGTTTGTTGATAACGATATCTTGCCCAATCTTGTATTTGTTGTCTGTGAGGAGACAAAATTACTAACAAACCAATTAGTAAAACTATGTTAAATAATCCAATAAAGCCAAAATTTTGACCAATTTGGTGATTCAAATCATAATAACAGTTTATCGGTTGAGATTTCAAGTAACTTGGGCAGTAATTTTTTGTATATTGCAGAGTAAAACCCCACAAAATTACTTGAGAACAAGCTACTAATAAGTAACTCTGACCTTTGCTGAGTACTGTTGCCTCAGGACTACGAAAACGCCGTTTTAGTGCTTGCCAAATCCAATATGAACCAACAGTATAATTAAATAAATGTAGTCCTAGAAAAGTGAATACATTTTTTCCTAATGGCAGATAGAAAAAACTCATTTCATGCAACATCAATGGCTGACTTTTATTAAATAGATTCGGAAACAGATATTTCGTCATGTCAAACGGACTTAAAAACCTTTAAGGCGACCTTTAATTTCTCGAAAAAGCTGAGGATTCCAGTCGCCTATTTTATCCAAAAGATTGAAATACATATTAGAAATTTTGAGTGATAATGCTTCACGATGCTTGTTTATGACCGAGTTTGAGGAAAATAGTTTCTAGGTCTTCTTGAGTGCAATGAAAATCAGTGATGGGAATATTAGCTTGAATCAGCGATCGCAATAATTCTGCACAAGCTGCTTGATCACCAGAAAAATTCACTCGCACGTTGTTAGTTCCAGGTAAAATTTCCCACTCTTCCACCAAAGGATGATTTTTCAATTCACTAATAACTGTCTCTATTTTTCCCAAAGTTGACAACATAATTTGTTGCCGAGATAAACGCTGATAAAGTTGTTTTAAGGAAGCACTTTCCACCAAAAAACCTAATTCCATAATTCCCACAGAAGTACAAAGTTCCGCTAAGTCGCTGAGAACGTGGGAAGAAATTAAAATTGTCATCCCAGCTTCTTGCAACGCTTTAATAATTTCGCGGAATTGCATTCTAGCGATAGGGTCAAGCCCGGACACAGGTTCATCTAGTAGTAGTAAAATTGGCTCATGGATAATAGTTCGCGCCAAACTTAGCCGCTGTTTCATCCCCCGCGACAGTGTAGAAATTAAACTGTGGCGTTTATTACCCAGTTGGATAAGTTCTAAAACTTCATGTAGACGTTGAGTGCGCCGTGGTTCTCGCAAACGATACAAACGAGCAAAATAATCTAGGTAATCCCAGACTGTTAAATCTTCATACAGCGGATAGTCATCGGGTAAGTAGCCAAGACGACGCTTGATAGTGGGATTACTCTTGTCACGTACCATGCGATCGCCATTAATATAAATCTCACCCGTAGTCGGTTCCTCAGCAGTCGCCAACATTCGGATGAGAGTTGTTTTACCTGCGCCATTCGGACCAATTAACCCGTATACTTCACCTGTTTGGATCTCTAAATCAACTTCATTAACGGCTACATATCGCTCAAATTGCTTAGTTAGTCCACAGGTGCGAATTGCTAATTCTTTTACCATAGCTGCTAGAGTACGGTGGTTGATTACACAATAACCTAACCTCTCTCTACAACTATTGTCAGGCTCGTTTCCGAAATTGAAACTGAATTTATCTCAAATTAATTTGAAGTATTTATTTATACAACAAATTATTTAAAATTTAGGAGACGGAATCATAGGTTTTGTTCCATCTCCTAATAATTGGCTAAATGCATAGCGTTGTTCAGGAACAGGATAACCAGCCTCACCAAAAGTTTCACGAATAGCTTTATTCGTGTCAAAATAAACCTGCCAATAATTTTCATTATTGCAATAGGGACGCACTGCTAATAATGGCCCTGCTAAATTAAACGTCATAATTTCTACATCTGGTGCAGGATTATCTAATACGTTGGGAATTTGGCTAATTCTGGTTTTTAAACGAGCGATCGCATCGTTATGATTCACATCATGATGCAGTTGCGCCAGTAAATCAACCCGACGGTAAGGATTAGCAGAAAAATTCTGAATATTATCCGAAAAAATCTTATTATTAGCGACAATTGTCATCACATTATCAGGCGTGTTAATAGTTGTTGTAAATAATCCTAGTTCTGTAACTGTTCCTGTTACGCCTCCAGCAGTAATAAAATCACCTACTTTAAATGGGTGAAAAATAATTAAAAAAGCTCCAGCCGCAAAGTTAGCTAACAGTCCACCCCAAGCTGCACCAATTGCAATACCAACTGCTGCTAACAATGCTGCAAAAGAAGTTGTTTCAATGCCAAAAAAGCCAAGAATTGCCACTACCAAAACAATTCTCAGCGTTACGGAAATAATATTAATCAGATAGTTAATGAGTGTCGGCTCAACGTTTTGACTACGGAAACCTCTTCGTAATACTTTTAATGCCAAATCAATCAACCGTTGCGCGATCATCCATAGAAGAATTGCGCCGATAACTTTTAATCCAAACTGCGTTAAAAGTGCAAGAGTCACTCGACCAATTTCACTTAAGTTCATAATTTTTAGCTGTTTGTTCAGTTATTAAAAAATTAATGAAATTCCAGCCGAAAATCAGACAAATTTTGCCCAAATGATTTTTTATTTTGGTACTTGCCATAATAGTTTGAAGATTCAGCCTAATACTCTACCTCATTCCAAAGTATTGTTTATAAATTCTGCCTTTTGATAGACAGATAATAAAACAAACAAAGAGTGTAAAGTTTACTCTAAACAAGCTGTATAGGCATTTTTCTGTTGTTTGCTCACCCAATAACTTGCCTGCTATTTATCCTATCGGCATACTTTCTGAGTATGATTATTGAGAATTTCGCTTAGTAAGTATTAATTAATGCTGTTCTAACTTGATTGAGAGCTTTTAATCAAATTTAAAAATGTTAATAAAAAAGTAGGTAAGTCATACAACCTACCTACTTTACTACGCATATTCTATTGTTTGAGAAAATTTAGTTTACTAGCGCAAACTTAACTCATCAAAGAGGCAGATGTGATAGCAGATTGTGCATCTTCATGTGTACCATTTGAAGATTGACTACTAAATGCGTAACGTTGTTCAGGTATGGGATAACCAGCTTCACCAAAAGCTTCTCGGATGGCTTTATTCGTATCAAAATAAACTTGCCAGTAGTGTTCATTATTGCAGTAAGGACGTACTGCTAATACTGGCCCTGCTAGATTAAATGTGATAATTTCAACATCTGGCGCAGGATTATTTATTACATTAGGAATTTGACTGATTCTGGTTTTTAAACGAGCGATCGCATCGTTATGATTCACATCATGATGCAGTTGTGCCAGCAAATCAACCCGTCGATAAGGATTAGCCGAGAAATTCTGAATATTGTCAGAAAAAATCTTATTATTAGCAACAATTGTTAAAACATTATCCGGCGTGGTGATATTAGTTGTAAACAACCCAATTTCTGTAACTGTACCTGTGACACCTGCTGCTGTGATAAAGTCACCAACTTTAAATGGACTAAACACAATCAAAAAAGCACCAGCAGCAAAGTTAGCCAAAAGTCCACCCCAGGCTGCACCAATTGCTACACCCGCTGCTGCTAACAATGCAGCAAAAGAAGTAGTCTCAACGCCGAAAAAGCCAAGAATTGCCACAATTAGAACAATTCTTAATGTTACGGCAATGATATTGAGCAAATAATTAATCAGAGTTGGATCAACATGTTGAGTGCGAAAAGCGCGTCGAACTAACTTGAGCGCAAAGTCAATCAACTTCTGTGCAATAATCCAGAGAGCGATCGCACCCAGGATTTTCAATCCAAACCCTGTTAACAGGGCAACAGCAACTTGTCCAATTTGATTAAAATTCATAAACTTTTTTATTTTTTGCTAGTTTGATCAAAAACATACAAGAAACTGAGCAAAAAATCTTAATGAACAGTTTTTTTTAATCTTTGGATAGATGCTGAAAAATTTTAAGTAAAATAATTAATCAAAATTAGTTTTTTGTTCGCCCTTCTGTTGCTGTTGGCGATGCTCCTCAATTCGTTCAAAGATTTCATCAATAGTTGGATTTCCTAAAATTTCATCTCTTTCTTTTGTGTAGTCTCCACTACCTTTTTCAAATTGCTGCATAAATCTTGCCATTCCCGCAGGGCCAAGAGCTTTTGTCAAGGCTTCTATTCCCAACCTTCTAATTTCAGCTTGGGTAAGCTTAGTCACGTCTAGCATTTATTACCTCCAATACCCACCGCAAAGGGTTTTCTATTGTTACTTGTAGCATGGTGCTATATCTCGAAAATCCGCTCCTGTGTCTGGTCATCGAAAGGTCGATTTAGACAACACACATCTAAATAAATTAAACGTTCCATAGGTACATCTTGCTCGGTATGATATTTAATCTGCAAGCATTTACCTAATAGAAACCAGCTATGACTCAGAACTACCGCATTACCTTACTTCCCGGCGATGGCATTGGCCCTGAAATTATGGCAGTGGCGGTAGACGTGCTGAAAGTTGTAGGGAAAAAATTTGATATCCAGTTTGAGTTCCAAGAAGCTTTAATTGGTGGTGCAGCCATTGACGCGACAGGCGAACCTCTGCCAACTGAAACTTTAGAGACTTGCCGTAATAGTGATGCTGTTTTACTCGCCGCTATTGGTGGTTATAAGTGGGATACCTTGCCATCGCATTTACGCCCGGAAGCTGGTTTATTAGGACTCCGTGCAGGTTTGGGTTTATTTGCCAATTTACGCCCAGCCCAAATTTTGCCGCAGTTAATTGAAGCTTCGACTTTGAAACGAGAAGTCGTAGAAGGCGTAGATATTATGGTGGTGCGCGAACTCACAGGTGGAATTTACTTTGGTAAACCCAGAGGAATTTTTGAAACCGAAACAGGTGAGAAACGCGGTGTCAATACAATGGTTTACAGCGAGTCAGAAATAGACCGTATTGGTAGAGTCGCGTTTGAAACTGCCCGCAAACGCCGAGGTAAACTGTGTTCTGTCGATAAATCTAACGTATTAGAAGTATCGCAGTTGTGGCGCGATCGCATCACCAAACTAGCCACCGAATATCCCGATGTAGAACTTTCTCACCTGTATGTCGATAATGCGGCAATGCAATTACTCCGCGCTCCCAAGCAATTCGATACGATTGTTACAGGTAACTTATTTGGCGATATTCTCTCGGATGCGGCTGCTATGCTGACGGGAAGTATTGGGATGTTACCTTCTGCTAGTTTAGGTGCTTCTGGCCCTGGCGTATATGAACCAGTTCACGGTTCTGCACCAGATATCGCCGGACTTGATAAAGCCAATCCTCTGGCACAGGTTTTGAGTGCGGCGATGATGCTACGCTATGGCTTAAACCAGCCACAAGCAGCAGATAGCATTGAAAAAGCTGTGTTGCAAGTTTTAGAACAAGGCGATCGCACAGGCGATATCATGTCACCAGGCATGAATCTTTTGGGTTGCCAAGCAATAGGGAATTCACTCATTCAAGCATTAGAGAAATAATTCTTTGAGTAGAAGTTGGCCAAATTGGCAATCTTTACAAGAAGTTTCGGGTACACTATAGACAAAATCTAGTAAGTAGTTAGCAGTAGATAGTGTACGCTTTACGACAAGAGTCAACCAATTTCAACGCCTCTAGAATTCAGCCACCTCTGATTGATCCCGCTGTCATCAGAGCAGCTGGCAAGATTTACTACACTTATTGTGAAGTACATCCTGAAATCGCTGGGCAACCTTCCGGGGTAGCAATTAATCGTGTTAATCATCGGGGTAAGGTGATTTTTACTCACAACCCCGTCCTTTTACCCCAAGAATGTTTTGTGCCATTAAATCAAATTGAATCGCACATGTATTAGTCATTGGTCATTGGTCATTAGTCATTTGACAAAAAACAAATGACAAAGCACAAATGACAAAGGACAATTGACAAATGACTATATGGATTTTTTAATGGCCGTTCCGGCAATTATTGTTGTTTTCGCGTTGGGTGCATCTATAGGTAGCTTTATCAACGTTGTCGTTTATCGAATCCCTGCGGGGTTATCGATTCTTTGGCCACCTTCCCGTTGCCCCCATTGCTTAAACCAGCTAAAAGCTTATGACAATGTACCCGTGCTGGGATGGTTGTGGTTACGCGGAAAATGCCGTTATTGCAAAAGCAAAATAGCTGTTCGTTATCCGGCGGTAGAAGCGATAACGGGTTTAATTTTTGTCATCGTTTTTTTAGTATTTCAAGTTTCCATCGCCACATTAGGATATTGGGCTTTTTGTAGTTGGTTATTGGCGTTAGCGCTAATTGACTTAGATACCATGACTCTCCCCAATGCCCTAACTCAATCAGGGTTAGTGTTAGGTTTGGGATTTCAAATGGTGAGTGGTTTTGTCCCCGAAGCCAGCGCAGTGGGATTAATCAGACACCTGATGATGGGGATAGTTGGTGCAGTTATTGGTTTATGGCTATTTGATGCGATCGCCCTTGGTGGTTCAATTGTTTTAGGTAAAACTGCAATGGGTGCAGGTGATGCCAAACTAGCTGCAATGATGGGCGCTTGGCTGGGTTGGCGTTATTTACTTTTGGCTAGTTTAATTGCCTGTGCTGTGGGAGTATTAATAGGTGGATTAGTGCTTGTGCGATCGCCACAAAAAACCGGAGTAAAAATCCCCTTCGGCCCCTTTTTAGCTATAGGCACAATCATTACTTTATTTATCGGACCAGCCATCTTATCTGCTTATTTGAAATTGGCATTCCCGTCCAGCTAAATAATATTTCTAGAGTAGGGTGAGCAAACTTTGTCTACCCTACTAAATACTATATGATCAAAGAAAAATTGTGGAGTTGGGCTGATGGGAATTGAAGAATTATTACTACCTTTTCGAGAAGAAATATTAAGAATTGCGGCTAAATATGGCGCGTATAATTTGCGTGTATTTGGTTCAGTAGCCAGAGGAGAAGCCAGACCAGATAGTGACGTAGATTTTTTAGTAGAACTAGAACCAGGACGTAATTTATTAGATCGAATTGGCTTAATACAAGATTTAGAAGAATTATTAAAACGGAAAGTTGATGTAGCCAAACCAAGTAATTTACATGAATTAATTAGAGATAAAGTTTTAAGCGAAGCTGTTGCACTATGAGAGATGAAAGGCGTTATTTACTTGATATTGCAGAATGTATTGAAAGAATACAAGAATACACCTGTAATGGAAGAGACGCTTTCATCCGAACAAGGATGATTCAGGATGCAGTCGTCAGGAATTTTGAAATTATTGGTGAGGCAACTAAAAGAATATCCTCAGATTTAAGACAAAAGTATCCTAGCGTAAAATGGCAGCAGATAGCTGGGTTTCGAGATGTCTTAATTCACGATTATCTTCGAGTTGATTCGGGATCTCAACAAGCAAGGTATGACAATGTTACTGACGACTCATTACATGGATGAAGTCGAGTATTTGTGTGGAGCTTTTGAAGCTACTGGGCCAGGACGTATCGGTATTATGGATAGTGGCAAACTTATATCTTTAGGAACGCTCCAACAATTGCGTTCTGCTCACAGTGAAGGTTTGGTAATGAAACAATTGGGTGTCACCGCAGCGAGGAATGACAGCGCCCGACGCTGGGAATATTTATTTTTCCCTTCTCTAGAAGAAGCAAACAATTATCTGAATCAACAGCCAGATAAAACTGGAATGATGGTGCGTTCCTCAAATTTGGAAGATATTTTTGTGGAACTAACTGGGCGACAGTTAGATTGATTTCAACCTCCTAACTCCCTTAGCATTGTTTCTACTCTGTCAACTCCATCGGCATTATTCTGCTGTTGGTACAAACTACGAGCTTTTTGTAGTAAGCTATTTGCTTGCTTTGTTTGGCGACGCTGTTTAAACATCGCAGCCATAAACTCATATATCTGAGGATTGTTCCGATCTATACTGATAGCCTGTTCGTATGCCCAATTAGCTGCTTCATAATCTCCTAGACGAGCTTGGGTAACGCCCAATCCCAGATAAGCATTAATGTTATTGCGGTTCAGCTGAATGGCGCGACGGTAAGCATTTTTAGCCCCGGTAGTATCACCTAAATTCCCCTTGATATAACCCACCGCATAGAAAAAATCACTATTATCGGGGTCAAGACCGAGCGCCCGACGGTAAGCAACTAGTGCGGCTTGGTAATTTCCTTGTTGGGCGTATAAGTAACCCATCCCAGAATATACTTTGGCATTCTTCGGATCAAGGGCAGCGGCTCTTTGATATGTAGCGATCGCTCCGTTATAATCACCAGCATCAACTTGTCTGCGACCTTCTTCAAACAGTTCCTTTAACTCCGGGTTTTTCGCTTGCGCGACTAATACCTGAGCCTGAACTCTTGCAGGAATCGCCACAGTACTACATCCTAATAACAAAACACTAACTATAAGTGATATGCGCTTGTACACAGTAAATTTCCTGAACTTTTAGCAAACTTTTTTCTTGTACATTAAAACAAAAATATGGATTTTTGAAAACTGTATTTATTCTGTTTTACAAAATATTAATAATTTGTAAACTTAAATGCCATAAGCTATACAAATTTATGAGAGTTTCTACTGAAAGATAGATTCCCCAAGTATTAAATACTCAGTATACTCCACATCTCAACCTCAAGATTATTTAGAGAATACTTAAGTCTTTTTTTGTTCAGGCTTCTCATTTATTCTGACGAATATTGTCTCAGCTATTCTAATATTAAAACATCAGAATATTCAGCTTCCGTATCAATTTTTTCTTTTTGTTTCCAGCACTAAAGTTGATTTTGAGTAGGCAGTTACGCCAATAATAACAATCTCAGGCGTACAATATCTTTTGATCTGCTCACCTGTGAGGTTCATGTATGATTTTAACTACAACCGATGTAATTCAAGGTGCAGTTATTGATTCGTATTTGGGTATTGTAACTGCGGAAGTTGTCTACGGTAGCAATTTCTTACGGGATTTTTTCGCCAGCATTCGAGATGTTATTGGTGGACGCACTGGTAGCTACGAACGTTTATTTGAAGAAGGCCAAAGAAAAGCCCTAGCAGAATTAGAACAACGCGCACAGCGTTTAGGAGCCAACGCTGTCATTGGTATTGAAATTGATACGGGTACAATCAATGTTGACCAGTCTGGAGTTCTGATGCTGATTACTGCCACAGGAACAGCTGTAAGAATGCGTTAGATTGTGCATTTCACCCTCACAAACTTTTTAATAAAATAGCAATCCGATTTGATTTGTGAGAATTCGTAGTATCTAGATCCGCGACTTCTTGAAGAAGTCGCGGATCTTGTTTCTCACTCATAATTTATGACTGCTATATATTCAGTATCCTGTTGTACAGAACTCATACTGAATTTTAACTCTTGAATTCTTCCTAATAAAAAATTCAGCAACTTTAAGAATGCTGTAGAAGTTAAAGTTTTATGCCATTAAAAATGAAAGATATTGATACATAAATTTGACATTTCTTAAAGTTAATAATTTATTCTTACTCTAGACAGATAAAACAAGTATTTCTATTGATAGATATTAAAAAGTGAAAAGAGCAATTTAATTTTAAACATAAGCAATAAATATAGCGAAAAAACTTTACTAAAAAATAGTCAAGGAGAAAATAAACTATGTCATACGTAAATCGCGCAGGTGATGAGATTACTACTGATCCAGCGCTAGTAGGTAGAGCAGTTGAGTATCATGACCGTGTTCGTTGGGGCCCAATCATTTCTGGCGTATTAATTGCATTAGCTACTCAGTTAATCTTGAGTGCGTTTTTTGCTGCTATCGGCGCAGGTAGAGTAGCAGACTCAGGTGCGCCCAGAACCATAGCGCCTGATGTGGCTGGTAACGTAGGAATTTGGTCAACTGTGGCCTTATTACTTTCTCTGTTCATTGGTGGCTGGATAACAAGCCGTGCATGCGGCCCGATGAACCGCAATACAGCCTTGCTAAATGGTGCAATTCTCTGGGCTACTACTTTGGCGCTGAGTTCTTGGTTATTGGCAAGTGGTGTATCTGGCGCTTTTGGAATTGCTGCTTCTAATGCTGGAGACGTTATCAACCAAGTACAGCAGCCTGGTGGTTTAGCAATACCACAAAATGTACCTAATGTCACTGCCCAAGAAACTCGTGACGCTGCTGCTGCTACTTCTAAAGCTTTGTGGTGGTTCGTTCTCGGTTCTTTGTTGAGTTTAGCTGCTTCATTAATAGGAGCAATTGCTGGAGTTCGTAGCCCTCGGACTAACACTTATCGTTCTTAAACAATATTTTAAGACCTAATAGAAATTGAAACTAAATTTCCAGAATGTTGAAAGCACCTTAACAAAGGTGCTTTTTAGATTTTGAATTTAATGTTTGTATTGTCCAATCAATTCTGCTTGTCCTAAAACATGACCTTCCATTGCTGTTAAAACTTGCTCTTTCGTCGCACCTGTTGTCAAACCTAACTTTTTATCTAAAGCATAAAGTTTGAAAAAGTAGCGATGAGTACCAGTAGGTGGACAAGGGCCGCCATAACCAAGCTTACCGAAATCATTTTTTCCCTGTACTCCTTGAAAATCATTGGAGGCAATTTGTTCGGGTAATTGACTAACTGTAGCAGGGATATCATAAACCACCCAATGCACAAATGTTCTTTGAGGTGCATCAGGGTCATCCACAATTAATGCTATGCTTTGTGTACCCGTTGGCAGGTCATTCCAAGCTAAAGGTGGAGAAATATTTTCTCCATCACAGGTATATTTAGAAGGAATTAAAGCATTAGCAGCAAAGGCTGTGCTTTCTAGTTTCATGCTTTTTACTTCCTGATGAGATTGGTTGAGATCGCTTGAATTAATCTTGCTATTACTAGGATTACTACAACTAATCATAAATAATCCTAATAAACCAACTATAGCAATAGTATAATTTCTAAAAAATCTGCCTCTACTCATAGTTAAGACAGGTAATTTTTGTAAGTTAAATTTAGCATTTACCCTGGCAAAAAGCGATCGCGGCCAATATGTACTTCCCACTCCACAACTCGCGCAGAGTCAGCTAACATCCCATCTCGCGCACGCGGACTACTTTTGACAACAGCTTCAGCCTGTTCCCGATTTTCCGCCTGAATCACCCAAAGCCCAGTTCCATCATGAGGAAAAAACGGCCCACAGCAGAGTAATATTCCTTTTGCTTCTTGCTCCTGAAACCAAGCTAATTGATTTTGGTCATGTTCTGGATGAGCTTTTTTGTATTCGTAATACTCTGGAACAGTTGCAACTACAACAGCAAAAAGTTTAGACATAACGTTAAGGTGAAAAGGGCAACATAACTTGCTATGCTAATAAATAGCTTAAGCAGACCAAGGATTAACAATTACAACGCCTGTTCCAGCAAAATCATTTTGATTACGAGTGACAAGTGATAAAGAGTTTTGCAGGGCGATCGCTGCAATGAGAGAATCCATGATTGGTAGAGGTCGTCCATTCTGTTCTAGTTGTCCGACTAAGTTTCCCCACAATACCATTGTTGAGATATTTATACTTAAGATTCTATGTTCAAAGCGATTGGGTAGAGTTTCATTTAGCCAAGTAAATAAAGATTCTTTCCGCTTAGAAGCAGTAAGTTTGCTGATGCCTTTAGCGATTTCACCAATTGTAATCACGCTCAGGTAAAGTGTTTCTGGTACTTGAGCATCCAGCCAATCTACAACTTGTTGATTTGGTTGTTTGATAACCAGTTCAGAAATCAAGCAGGTATCAAGGAGGTAGGTCATAAGGTGAAGATATCGTGAGAAAAATCACGATCTCGGCTCAGATCGAGTTCTTCGGTTTCACCCAAAGGGGATTGACGAAAGAATTCTGAGAGTTTGCTTGGTTGCTCTGGGTGGGTGTTGTGTATAGTGAGGCTTTGAGCAAGAAGTTGGATAATATACAGTTTTTCGTTGGGGGATAGTTGAAGGAGTTTTTGTTCGAGTTCTGGAATAACCATGATGAGGTTTAAGCGGAGGATAATTTTATTTTCACTCTTCTATGGAGATATGAGACAGCAAAATTCGCGTATAACAAATCAATTATGTCGAATAATCGTCTGTGCGATCGCCTCGCGAAATTTTTGCCAGATCATCGCCCTAAAATTATTAGTTGCTGCACGCGAAGAATGAGAAGGTAGTTCTGGACAAGTTTGACGATAAGGTTCTTTATCAAAAAATTGTTGCCATTCCTGCAAAGTTAAATTGCGTCCGGCTGTGCGACAAGCAATCTTGATTAACTCATCATTACTGAAAGACACTCGCCACAAACGAACATCACTGCTTCCACTAAGCAGCCAATGACTATCACTGCTAAAAGCTAAAGCCTCAATACCAGCATCATGCCCGCGTAGCACAATGGGTGCAGCGGTGATATCCTTGGGATTCCATAGGCGAATGGTATGGTCTTCGCTGGAGGTTGCTAACCATTGGCTATCAGGGCTAAACTCTACACCAAAAACACGCTCTTGATGTCCGATCAGCAAATCGGGTTCTTTGTCAAGATTGTTCATGTCCTGTAATTTAACTTGATGATTCCAAGAACCAGCAGCCAACCAGCGACCATCTGGACTGAAGGCAACGTGAAAAACGCGTTCAATAGGATCGAACTTGATAATCTTTGCACTTGCTGAGGGGTTACTAGATGTGAGATCCCATAATCGAACTGTACTATCCCAACTTGCTGTTGCTACCCAACGATTATTGGGACTGAAGGCTACTTCTAAAACTGCATAGCAGTGGCCAGGTAAAGAAATGGGATTAGCATTAGCGTTTGGGTTCGTTAAATCCCAAACTAGGGCCAGCCTGTTACCACAAGATTGTTGTGAAGATAGTGCATCTCCACCAGTAACCAATCGACGCTCATCTGGGCTAAAAGCAAGCGATCGCACTCCCAAATTCTGGTTTAGCACAAAGCTTGGCTTAGTTGGCAGGCTACCTTTGTTGATATCCCATAACTGTACGGTACCGTCGTAGCTGCCAGCGGCTAACCACCTACCACTAGAACTGAATGCCATACTCCAGAAAGCTGGCCCTTTAAGGATATGCGGCTGTGTAGCAGGATTGGTCATATTCCACAACCGGACAGTTCCATCAAGGCTAGCTGAAGCTAACCATTGCCCATTGGGGCTGAAAGCTAGATTGTCGATTGTCAATTTGTGTCCAGCCAGCAAGATGGGCGGACGCACTAAATCGTTGGTATTCCACAGTCGGATGATGTTGTCGCCGCCAGCACTTGCTATCCAATTGCCATCGGGACTGATTGCATTTGCCCGTACTCTATTTTTAATTCCCGAAAAAACAATTGGGTCATTCAAAACGTTGGGAACCTTCCAAAGTCGGGCTTGAGTATCTTCGCCACCAGTCGCTAACCATTGCCCATCCGCATCAAAAGTAATTGTATTAACCGATCCTTCATGTCCTTGGAGAACTACGGGTGGAACCGATAAGTCAGCGATATTCCACAATTTAGTAGTACTGTCTCTACTTCCACTTCCTAACCATTTGCCATCAGGACTGAATTGGACGGCATCAACTGTAGCTGTGTGTCCACTCAAAACAACACGACAGAAAGTATCTTTTTCATCGGTTTGACAGGTAGAGGATTTCGTCTGCGATCGCTTCAGGCTTTGCATATCCCACAGTTTCACCTTGGCATCTTTGCTACCTGTAGCTAACTTGCGGCTATCAGGACTAAAAGCTATCGAGTAAATCCATTGATCGTGTAGACCTAAAATTACGGCTTTAGTGGCAGCTAAATTCTGGGCTGTTAAATCCCAAGTTTGAATAGAGTAAGATATCGCACCTGCCAAACGCTTTTCGTCAGGGCTAAACGCAAGCCCCAACATCACCTCTTCACCATTCTTCTGAGCTTTGAGGATAATCGGTTTTCTATACTGGCTAATCGTTTGCATTTTCCACAGTCGTGGGTTAATGCTCTCTTGTTCATGGGTAGCAAGCCATCGTCCTGAAGAACTGAAAATAACTTGCTGCACTGGCGAAGAATGTCCCCGCAATACAATCTGTTGGGAACCAGGAATATTGTTTGCGAGTTCCCATAGTCTGATAGTAGTATCTTGACCTGCTGTTGCTAGCCACTTGCCATTAGGACTAAAAGATAGGTCGTTAATTGGCTTGGTATGTCCTTGGAGAATTTGAGGTGCAGTGTTAAATTTCGGTTTACTGATATCCCAAAGAAGAATACGGGTGTCATTAGCGATCGCCCCTAACCATTTACCATCAGGACTAATAGCAACAGCCTTCACTTCACCAATATTTTCCTGTAAAATAATTGCGGGCTTGTCTGGATTGAGTTTATCCCACAGCCGCACTGTTCCATCTTTACTTCCTGTTGCTAACCAGTTTCCTTTGGGGCTAAAAGCCACAGCAACCACTGGTTTCTCATGCCCAATCAATGGACTACCCCCAATTTCACCTAACAATCGACGCAACAATCCCCCCGCTTCTGTACGCCGTACAATATTCTTACCTCTGTTGACCGATTCAACTGCAAATAAAAGGCTGCGCTGGGGAAAGACATCACGGAATGCTAAAGCTTGCGCTGCTAAAGTTTGAATTAATTTTGCCTTTTCTGCAATTTTGCGTTGTTCAGCTTCTGCTTTTTGGGCAATTACTGCAACTTGGCGTTGTCTTGCTTCCTCTTTTTGAGCAATTACTGCAATTTGGCGTTGTTCAGCTTCTGCTTTTTGGGCAATTACTGCAACTTGGCGTTGTCTTGCTTCCTCTTTTTGAGCAATTACTGCAAGTTGGCGTTGTCTTGCTTCTTTTTCTTGGGCAGCTATTGCATCCTGTTGGCCAGACTCTGCAAGCCTTCTAGCTGTTTCGGCTTGACTCCTCAAATTTTCAGCAATTCGGCGTTGTTTAGCTTCTTGTTGTTGAGCCAATTGTGCTTTTATCTTTTGCTGTTGGGCGATTGCTCTTTGTTTATCTGCAATTTGACGTTGCTCATTTGCTGTTGTTGCATTATTTTCAGCGATCACTCTTAGTTGTTCTGCAATTTGACGTTGCTCATTTGCTGTTGTTGCATTATTTTCAGCGATCACTCTTAGTTGTTCTGCAATTTGACGTTGCTGATCTGCTTCTAGTGCTTTCTTGTCAGCCATTTTTTTTAGCTTATCTCTTTCAAGAGCCAGATTCCAGCCAATTAAAGCCAATGGTACTGAGGAAAATAAAATCAATCCAATCAAAATCACCGCCGCACGTTGCAGTCGCTTTGCCCAGTTAACAGGTAAATGACTGTTAATCCAGGCATTATTAAATACTTCTCGATAAATGTCATTACGAATTTTCAGGATTTTGCCTTCACGTTTGACTACCCCGGAAAGCTTGAGGTGCGATTTAACGAGAGATTGTTCCTCATCAACAACAAGATGGCGCGATCGCCATATTTGTTGATATACAGTCAGAACACTATTAATGTCGGGCGCACGAATTGTCAGCATATCCCGCACAAATTGTAAGTTATTGTCTTGCTCGCTGGCAGTGCCGAAAAATGTACTGCTAACAATGCGATCAACTTCAACTTCTGACCAATTTTCTTGATTGCGATCGGCTAGAATCCGGCAAAGACGCTGACTTAAATACGGGTGTCCGCCTGTCCACTTTAAAACCCATTGCAACACCTGTTGTCCTGTCTTAATGGGTAATCCCAAGCCTGTTGCCAGGGGTTGGGCTTCCTCGAAGGTAAAATCAGTTAAATCTACTCGCTGTCCAATGTTAAAAGGTGTGCGTTTCGGGTCTTGAATTAAATCGCTTGGTGTCGCAACACCAATCAAAACAAAGGAAAGACGGCGAAATTCGGGATTTGTCGCCCTGGCAACATGAAAATAACGAATCGTTGCGTAAAAATCATCCGTAAAATCTAAACTCAGAGTAGTATCAATTTCATCAATAAAAATAACTACACAATCATTGATTTCTGTCAATAATACTTCTGTAAAAAATTTTGTCAGCCGTTGTGTTACTCCCAGATGATTGTGTGTTTGCCACCATTGCTCTAGGTTCGTTGTCAGCAACAACTGATCGGCAATAATAGTGAGTAATCCTTTATACCATTCCTCCGCAGTTAAATTAACACCTAAATTGCCACTGATATCGATAATGACACATTGCACACCTTCTGCTATCAGCTGTTCTGCTGTGCGAATCATCAAGCTGGACTTGCCTAACTGTCGAGGTGTGAGGATATAGGCAAATTCAGCATTGCGGCAAAGTTCAAGTAACTCTTGATCTGCCTGTCGCGGAATATACAGTCCTTGTGCATTTGCTTGGACAGTACCGCCAACGGTGTAAATGGTGGGTTCAGCCATACAAATGCTCCCGGAAGTAATCGCTATAAAGTTGACAGCGTGGTACAACTACTTGGCCTTCGCGCCGGACTAAACCAGCTGCACTCAATAATCTGACAATTCGCTCGTCTGGACAAGTGTTGTTACGAATTGCTTGGATAAATCCTTGTACAAGGTCTTTTTTTTCGTAAATACGGAATAGATGATAGCGCAAGTGATCGCCAAAGGGGCCGCGATCGCTAGTTGCTTGGGCAAACAGTTCTTCCGGGGAAATCTGCTGACTCGCCACTAGATACAGCGATCGCCGCACTAAATAAGGATGACCATGCAATAACGCCATCAGTTGATTTGTTTGCAACCGTGTCAAGGGTGAACTATGCCTGTGATTCAAGTCGGCAACTTGTTCTGGTGTAAAGTCATCCAGCAGCAAAACTTCACCCACATTGAAGGGCGATTGATTCAGGTTGGCAATCAGATGATAAGGTTCAGTAGCAGTCACCAGCGCCAAGTCAAATTGTTTCCACATCCGCTTTGTGGGTAAAGCGCGGTTATTGTGCCAACTGCGTAACATCCCAAAAAAGTCGGAACGAAACTCAGCATCAAACATTCGATCCACTTCATCCATTGCCAGCACCAAAGAACCACCAATTTCTCTCAGGAGATAGGATTCCATATAACGGGTGCAACGTTGATTGTTACCTGCACCTTGCTGCCAGAATTCTTCAGTGCGATTAGATAATCCTAGTTGTTCGGTTAAAACTGTACAAAATTGCCGATAAAAAATATCTGCATTCGTGAGCGTATCTTGATCAAATAATTGAAAATCGAGGAACGCCACTTGTTTGCCAACTTTCAGCGCCGCATCCATCACCCGAATTAGCAAGGAACTTTTGCCCATTTGCCGTGGCCCCTTGATGGTTAAAGTTATTCCTATGCGGGCGATTGTAGCGATCGCGATCGCATCTTGATGGCGTTCAATATAAAATCGAGATTCTGAGTCCATTGTCCCCTCTGGCAATTCCAAAGGAACTGGTTGAGCCGAGGGCGATGGGCGTGGTAAAGATAGTGGTGAGGGAATTTGCAGTAAGTCGGCTTTAGATTTTTCTGTATTGATGGACAGAGTATCACCTGTGTAGACGCAAAGCGGTGAGGGGGTCGCAGTCTTGGCGGTTCCCGTCGTTAGCGCAGCGTTAGCGAGCCTGCGAGCGTCTTGCGAACCCCCGAACCCGTAGGGCTTGTCGTCAGACATCGCTCGTGTTAACTCTGCAATTAAATTGGATGTGTCTTCATCACCTTGCCACAATGCCCAGTTGATATCATTGAGATAAACACTTAGCGGATAATGAAACGGTTCTCGATAATCCAGACGTATCGGTAAAATAGTTGGATTTCCCCCCTGTTTTGCCAGACGGTATGCTGTGGCAATTTCAGCTTCCACCATCTCACTGTGAACAGCGCGTTCTGAGAGAAATACAATTAAAAAATCTGCCCGTCGCAATTCCGCTTCTATTCTTTCTGCCCAGGGTGTACCCACGAGCATTTCTCGATCAATAAACACCTCATGCTGTTGTTTGAGTGCTTGAAATACTTGCATAGCAACTTTTTCATCAACTTCTGTGTTGCGTTTATAGCTGATAAAAATGCGCCTTGGTTGAGTTGGCGACACTTTTTGGGCAGATGATGATCGTTGCTTGAGTCTTGGTGTGGCATACTCTGGAATACCTTCTAAGTTGATCGCATTGCAACCAAATTTAAAAGCTTCTTCTAGCGGTCGTCCTGCACCTAGCCCATCATAAAACCCAACCGCAAAATCATTTGCAGCGCGATCGCCAATTGCCTGACTCATTCCAACGACACAATCAATATGTTGAAAAATTGCTTCTGCTTGTACCTCGCTATAGCAAGCATTCAACAACACACACTCAACATTTTCTTTACACAGTTCAAATAGCCCCGCTAATGCTTGAGAACTGACGAGTTGCACTTCGCCTACGTCGTTTTCTAAAACTAATCCTTGAGTACCTGCCCCATGCCCACAAAAATGCACAATCTGAGGTTCGTAGTCTAACAATGCCCGCCGCAAATCTCTGGGGCGCACCGCCCACAGTGAGATAATTTCAAACTGCTCTCGCCTACGCGATCGCTTTAACCCTTCTGTAATGTCTCGTACTTCTTGATCAAGACGTACACGATTTGTGTCTTGAGGATTAGCCGCCAGAATCAGAATCTTTTTCACGGGACGACATTAAGAATATGACCATATTCCGAGAATATACCTAAATTTTGTCGGTATACTAGGAAATTAATAGTATTTTACGGCTAATGTAAATTAAGTACAGTAATTCCTAAAAAAGTATTAAAGAAGAATTCAGTAGTCACGATTGAGTATGACGGACTGCCAAACAAACGGCTTGCTTGTTGCCTGGAAATTGATTAGCATTAAATTTGCATCATATTTAGTGCGTAGCTTGACGAAAGGGCATTATGGATATTAGCCGCGATATTGACTCACTCTCCAACTTCAAACGAAATACGGCTAAGTTTCTTGAACAAATGAAAGAAACTAGGGAACCCATTGTATTGACGATCAATGGTAAAGCTGAACTTGTTGTACAGGATGCTCAAGCCTACCAAGCCCTTCTTGACCGTATCTACTACCTAGAAACAGTGAAAGCGATAGAACAAGGATTACAGGACGTAAAAGACGGTAAAACCGTTGTTTTAGATGAATTTATAGCTAAGATGCGGAATAAACATGGCATTCACGGTTAAGCTTTCCAGTCTTGCAACCCAGCATATTGAAGAAGCGTATTCGTGGATACAAGAAACTAACCCTGGCGCTTTAGATAAATGGTTTAATGGCATTACAAACGCCTTTAATCCCTGAAAAACTTGCCTTATAGATATTCGAGAATACCTGAAACAGACGAATTTAATCAGGAAATTCGTCAACTCATTTACCAAAAATACCGGATTATTTTTACAATCCAAGATGAAGATGAAACAGTTTATGTTCTTGGGGTTCGCCACATCTCACGAAAACCCTTAAAAGCGGAAGATTTAGACGTTTTTGAAGATGGCGAGACGTAAAATAATCCTTTTGATGCTGAATTCTGGCTCCTGGTTACTCAGCGACTTGCCCTGAGAGGTGTCGAAGGGAGCCGAAGTGTAACTCCTGTATTTTATTTAGATAAACTTTCTTGAAAAGATATTCTCATTATAAAAGATTAGTTCACCACTTTAAGAACGAAGCTTCGATGCCTTGTTCTCGCCTAATTTTGCTGTCTTTTTCAAACCAATTAATTATTTGTTGTGTTGTCAAATCTTCAATAGGAATGTTGTATTCTTGAGCAATTTGCTGCAAGAGTTTATGTGATGAAATCGTCAATCTTGTTAAAAACTTTTCTGGTGAAGATAACAAAGCTGCGTCAATTTTTGCTGATTCTTCTAAAGTTAAAAACTGTGTTGATGGTTGTTGTGATGGTAAATCCATAGAAAAGTGTGAAGTATGAAGTGTGAAGTGTGAAATTATCCTAACTATCCATACATGGTTTGTGTACTGTTTTTCTTATCCTTTATGCTTCAGACTTCTTGAGTCATCGGTACTGAGTGAGTATTTTTCTTCTGTTTCCGACTTCAGACTTCAGACTTCATACTTTATAAATGCGGGCTTGAACTAAATAGCCACAGCGATGTTCACCGTTGATAATCCAATGGGTACGTTCCACTGTACAGTCTGGTAGGACAGCTGCAAACATTTCCAATTCATGTCCGCAAACGCTAGGAAAAGACTCAGCAACGTTAGAAATTGCACAGTTATGTTCGATTAAAACAAAGCGATCGCTTAATGTATCCGCAGAACTTTCCTGTTTTAAGGAATCATCTGCTTCCACAGCATGATACTCTGCCATGAAACCTTCAGCTTTTCGCAATTGAACTAAAGTTTCCACCCGTTCTTTTAAGGAACCGTTACCTAAGCGATCGCAGTACTCTTGGGCTTTGCGTTCCCACTGTTTTTGTAAAATTGTTTTAACTTTGTCGTGACCGACGGTTTCGGCTAAAGTATCTAGCAGCGAAACTGCAAATTCGCCGTAACTATCACCAAAGCGATCGCTGGCTGTCCGATGCAGGCGATCGCGCCCTTGACGACTCAGTTGATAGATATGCTGTGGCCGCCCCATTCCCGCCTGAGACGTTGAAGCGTAGACAATCAATTCTTCCGCTTCCAAATCTTTGAGATGACGACGAATCGCTTGGCGGCTAACATTTAAAACTTCGGAAAGCTCAAAAGCCGTTGCTTGTGAGTGTTTCAGCAGATATTCGAGTATCTCTTGCTTCGTTGAGGACTGGTGGGTAGTCGCCATCTTCGTCCCAAATTTTTTTGAAAATTTGACTTTAACAACATTGTTGTTGTTAATTTAGCGTAAAATGAAGATACATTAAACAACATGGATGTTGTTTTAATCTCTATCCTTATTCTAACAGCCGTCTGAACCACTCGGTAACACGAGATCGGCATCGGCGAGAAACCAGCCCGTCTTCCATCCTTCAAGAGATCCCATTTCGGAACACGAGAGATTACTACCGATGAGTGCCACTGTCAAATCCCTAGTCAACCAACCATACAAGTACGGCTTCGTCACTGACATTGAAGCCGACACCATTGGGCGTGGACTCAATGAAGACGTTATCCGCTTGATTTCCGCGAAGAAGAACGAGCCGGAATTCATGCTGGAGTTTCGTCTGAGAGCCTATCGTCAGTGGGAAAAAATGACAGAACCAACTTGGCCTAGTGTCAAGTATCCGCCAATTAACTATCAGGATATCATTTACTACTCAGCGCCGAAGCAAAAAAAAGAAAAACTCAACAGTTTAGAACAAGTAGATCCTACCCTCCTCGAAACCTTCGAGAAGCTTGGTATTCCCCTCTCTGAACAAAAGCGGCTGGCAAACGTCGCCGTAGATGCAATTTTTGATAGCGTTTCCGTCGCTACAACCTTCAAAGAAAAACTAGCTAAAGACGGCGTTATCTTCTGTTCGATTTCCGAAGCGCTGCGGGAACACCCAGAATTAGTAAAAAAATATTTGGGTAGCGTTGTTCCTATTGCTGACAACTACTTTGCAGCACTGAATTCTGCCGTCTTCAGTGATGGTTCCTTTGTCTACATTCCCAAAGGCGTAAAATGCCCAATGGAACTGTCTACCTACTTCCGCATCAACTCTGGTGATACGGGACAGTTTGAGCGGACTTTAATTGTCGCCGAAGAAGGTAGCTATGTTTCCTACCTAGAAGGTTGTACTGCGCCAATGTATGACAGCAACCAACTCCACGCCGCAGTAGTAGAACTTGTGGCTTTGGATAACTCTGAAATCAAATACTCCACGGTGCAGAACTGGTACGCTGGCGACGCTAACGGTAAAGGCGGTATTTACAACTTCGTTACCAAGCGTGGCTTGTGTCAAGGTGTGAATTCTAAAATTTCTTGGACACAGGTAGAAACAGGTTCGGCAATTACTTGGAAGTATCCTAGTTGTGTGTTGGTGGGTGATAATTCTGTGGGTGAGTTTTACTCGGTGGCGTTAACAAACAATATGCAGCAAGCTGACACGGGAACGAAGATGATTCATGTCGGCAAAAATACTCGCAGCACAATTATTTCTAAGGGAATATCCGCAGGTAATTCTAGTAACAGTTATCGCGGGTTGGTGAAGGTAAATCCGAAGGCTGAAGGAGCTAGAAACTATTCTCAGTGCGACTCGATGTTAATTGGGGATAATGCTCATGCCAATACTTTCCCTTATATTCAGGTGCAAAATAATACTGCTAAGGTGGAGCATGAGGCTTCGACTTCTAAAATTGGGGAAGATCAGTTGTTTTATTTTGCTCAACGGGGGATTTCGGCGGAAGATGCGATTTCGATGATGATTAGCGGTTTCTGTAAGGATGTTTTTAATCAGCTACCTATGGAGTTTGCGGTGGAGGCTGATAAGTTGTTGAGCCTGAAGTTGGAAGGTAGTGTTGGGTAATTAAACGAACCGCAAAGGGCGCAGAGGGCGCGAAGTAAGAAAGAAGAAGAGAGAAGAGAGAGAACATGATTATTGAAAATAGTGAAGTTGTGCTGTCGGTGAGAGATTTGACGGCTGAGGTTGATGGTACGCCGATTCTGAAAGGTGTAAATTTGGAAGTTCGCGCTGGCGAAATCCATGCGATTATGGGGCCGAATGGTTCTGGGAAAAGTACTTTTTCTAAAGTGTTGTCAGGACATCCGGCTTATACGGTGACTGGCGGTGAGGTGATTTTTCAAGGGCAGAACCTGCTGGAAATGGAACCGGAAGAACGGGCTAGGGCTGGGGTGTTTTTGGCGTTTCAGTATCCGCTGGAGATTCCTGGTGTGAGCAATTTGGATTTCTTGCGGGTAGCTTATAATTCTCGGCGCAAGGCTCAGGGTTTAGAGGAAGTAGACGCGTTTGATTTTGATGATTTGATTGAAGAAAAGCTGGAAGTTGTGAAGATGGATGCAGCTTTCCTCAGTCGGAGTGTGAATGAAGGTTTTTCTGGTGGTGAGAAGAAGCGGAATGAAATTCTGCAAATGGCGCTGTTAGAGCCAAAGTTGGCAATTCTGGATGAGACAGATTCCGGTTTGGATATTGATGCGTTGAAGATTGTCGCTAATGGTGTGAATCAGCTTACCAGTCCAGAAAATGCGACGATTATAATTACCCACTACCAACGCCTGCTGAACTATATTGTGCCGGATTTTGTACATGTGATGGCACGGGGCAGAATTCTCACTAGTGGCGGTAAGGAACTGGCGCTGGAGTTGGAGTCTCGCGGTTATGACTGGATTTTGGAGGAAACTGCTGTTGAGGTGGGTGTGTAATGTCTATTCAAGTTTCTCCTAGTGCTATTCCTAACTCGGATGCAGCCAGTTTGGTGTCTTCTTTGCTGGATAGAGATGCTTACTTGACTGGGTTGTTAAGTCAAGTAAGTGTATCTCAAGCAGATGGGTTAGAGGAATTACGTCAACAAGCAGCAAATTGGGTGTGCCACTCTACTATCCCTACTACCCGCGAAGAAGAATGGCGATTTACTGATTTATCTGGGTTGCGGGGTGTGGAGTTTCATAAGGCGCAGCCATTGAATAATGTAGAGGCGTTAAATGTAACATCTCTAACTGATCATCGGTTGGTGTTTGTTAATGGTGTTTATGCACCGCAGTTATCTGCTGCTAATTTACCAGATGGTATCGTTGTAGGTAATTTAACTGGTTTACCAGCCCAACGCGATCGCCTCACCAAATATCTAGCGCAAGCTGAGGGTGCTTTGGAGGTGTTTACAGCACTGAATACTGCTGGGTTGACTGATGCAGCAGTTGTATGGGTGGAGAAAAATGTTGTAGTTGAAACGCCTATTCATCTGCTGTTTATTTCGGTTGTTGGTGATGTGGCGACGATTTCTCAGCCGCGTTGTTTGGTGGTGGCGGAAACTGGTTCGCAGGTGACTTTGGTGGAGGAGTTTACGAACCGCCGAGGCGCAGAGGGCGCAGAGAGTGGAGTTTATTTCACTAATGCGGTGACGGAGGTTTGGGTTGGTGAGAATGCGGCGGTAAATCATACTAGGGTTGAGCGTGAAGGCGCAGAGGCGTTTCACATCGGGAAGACTGCGGTTAACCAAGCTCGTTATAGTCGCTATACCTGTAATGCAATTAGTTTGGGCGCAAAGTTATCGCGGCACAATTTAGAGATTTTGCAAACTGGTGAGCAAACTGAAACTACTCTCAACGGTTTGGCGATGATATCTGGGAAGCAAGTAGCGGATACTCACAGTGCGATCGCTCTCAATCATCCTTATGGTAAAAGTGAACAATTGCACAAATGTATTGTAGGCGATCGCGCTCATGCAGTATTCAATGGTAAAGTTTTTGTACCTAAACCAGCACAGTTAACTGATGCCGCCCAGTTAAATCGCAATTTACTCTTATCCTCAAAAGCGCGAGTTGATACCAAACCCCAATTAGAAATTACCGCTGATAATGTGAAATGCGCTCACGGTGCAACTGTGAGTCAGTTAGAAGATGACGAAATCTTCTATCTACAAAGCCGAGGAATTGATGCCAATGATGCACGTAATTTATTAATTAACGCCTTCGCATCAGAAATCATCAACAAAATACCTGTTTCTTCCCTTAGAGACATAATGCTAAACACTGTTACTAGCTTTAAGTCTTTAACAAATGACTAAAAAAGTCTGAAGTGTGAAGTCTAAAGTCTGAAAAAAATTGAAGCATGAACAATGAAATTCCAAAAGCCGAAGGTTAAAAACTTAAGGAAGAAACTTATATATTTAACATTTCATACTTCATACTTCATACTTCCTACTTCATACTTCCTACTTCACACTTCCTACTTCACACTTCATACTTTTTCTTAACCAATGACTTTCACAGCTACCAAAACTCTTGCCGATAAAGTACGCGCTGACTTCCCGATATTACATCAGGAAGTCAACGATAAACCCTTAGTTTATCTCGATAATGCAGCGACATCGCAAAAACCTTTGCTTGTATTAAATGCCCTGCGGAATTATTATGAGCAATACAATGCTAATGTCCATCGTGGCGCTCATACCCTCAGTGCAAAAGCTACTGATGCTTATGAAGCAGCACGAGATAAAGTTGCTAAATTTATTAATGCTGCATCTCGTCAAGAAATTGTCTACACGCGCAACGCCAGCGAAGCAATTAATTTAGTTGCTTACAGCTGGGGGATGAACAATTTGCAGCCAGGTGATGAAATTATTCTGTCGGTGATGGAACACCACAGTAATATTGTGCCTTGGCAATTTGTGGCTCAAAAAACGGGTGCAGTCCTGAAGTTTGTTGGACTTACACCAGAAGAAACTTTTGATTTGGAACAGTTTAAACAACTGATTTCTGAGAAAACCAAACTGGTGTCAGTTGTTCATGTTTCTAACACTTTGGGTTGTATTAATCCAGTGAAAGAAATAGCTGATATTACTCACAGATACGATGCGAAATTCTTAGTTGATGCTTGTCAAAGTGTGCCTCATATGCCTGTTGATGTTCAAGAAATAGGCTGTGATTGGTTGGTAGCTTCTGGACATAAAATGTGTGCGCCAACAGGGATAGGCTTTTTATATGGCAAGCTGGAATTGTTAGAAGCTATGCCACCATTTTTTGGCGGTGGGGAAATGATTGCAGAAGTGTATTTAGATCATTCTACTTATGCGGAATTACCCCATAAATTTGAAGCTGGGACACCTGCAATTGGGGAAGCGATCGCCCTCGGTGCTGCGATAGACTATCTATCAAGTATTGGTATGGATAAAATTCATGCCTACGAAGCCGAGTTAACTGCTTATTTATTCCAACAATTAGAGAAAATTCCCCAAATTCGGATTTACGGCCCCAAGCCTGATGCTTATGGCGTTCGCGTAGCGTCTCCGCCAGGAGAAGGTAGAGCCGCGTTAGCTGCATTCACAGCAGGAGATGTCCACGCCAACGACTTATCTACATTATTAGATCAAGAAGGCGTTGCCGTCCGTTCGGGACACCACTGCACTCAACCATTACACCGCTATTTAGATTTGCCAGCAACCGCACGGGTAAGTTTATCTTTCTACAATACTCGTGAAGAAATTGACGTATTCATCAAAGCACTAAAGGAAACTCTTGACTTCTTTGCTGGCATCTTCGGTTAACTTTAGCAAATATTTGCAGAATGATTGTGTCAACTGTTAGTCGCATACATGGCTGATAATTGGCACAATTTTGTTTTGGGGAACTAAGAGATTTCATTATGCACAGAAAAACGCCGCGCAGGTTGGTGTCGACGATCCGGTTCCACTCTTCCTCTTCAATTTCTGCTGTTGCTGCATTCTTCTGTTCGACACCTGCATTGTTGAAGGCAAAGTCCAGCCGCCCGAAGGTTTAGATAGTCTTGGAAAGAACCGTCTTCACGTCTTCGGTTCGCGTCACGTCGCACTTGACGGCGATCGCCCGTCCGCCGAGTTCTTCGATCAGGCGAACCGTTTCTTGATTGCCCTGTTCTGAAACGTCGGTGACCACCACATCGGCATCCTTACGAGCAAACGCCAGTGCTGTAGCTTTGTAAAAAGGATAGGAAACCAGAATTCGCGCAAATTAACTCCTTTTTTCTAAGGTTTGACAAGAATAATAAGTTCTTAAAATTATTTTAAGGTTTCCCGTGTTGTTTTTTAACCTATTGTCAGTAGCGTAAAAGCTCTGGTATCTCAACCCACCTTGTTAACTAATATCTGAAAGTACAGGTATTTTGTCAGGTTTTGCTAGAAACTCTACTCTTAATCAAAGTATCAAAACGTCAAATGAAATCTAAAGTTACTATGAACAAACAATCATTTAACTACAAATACTCAATCATTCCCCTATTAGGTGCTTTAATTGTTAGCAACGGATTTTTCTCCAAAGTATCCGCTCAAAATATTTCGGCTCCAGACACTACTGATCCTGTTGCCGTCACCGTCAAAAACCAAGAGTTTCCCCAATGGGGATATTACACGGTGCGAAGGGATTTTCGCAGATGTGTTTCTCCTATATGTGGTGGATATTTCATCAAGCAGGTCAATTTGAAAGCTACTCCTTGCTTAGATGGCGTTTTTCGCTCCGAATGCTATGTGTCGGCAATTGATTGGAGTTCCCTGAAAGTCTCACCTTACCAACTGGCAAAAATTCAAAATGATGATGGTAGCCGTCTGCTTCTCAGAGGTAACATAGTGCCAGTGACATTTCCCGGATTCGGTGAGTTTGGAAATTTGAGAATAAAAGAAGCTTTCATAGCTGCTACAAATGCCCCGACGAAAGGTACTTTTGTGGGACTAAAAGACAATGGTATTCGCTGCATCACAACTCCTTGCTTCTCCACAAATCAACTGATTTTAAATAAGCCGAAGATTTCTCAAGTTTCATCTATCGATTTGAGTCAAACGGGTGCAACACAAAAACAACTTGACGCAGCAACAAGCGAAATTTTTGGTCAAGGTTTGATTGCTGTAGGTATAACGGAGGTAGTAGAAAACGTAGATCTAACAAGGAGAGGTACTCAGTTTGTAGCTACACAATTCTATTTTCGAGTGAAACCGAACTAAAGGAATTTGACATACCTCCACCATTGAATGGTGGGGGTATGTCAACTCTAAAAAAGAAATAAGACAGCCGAAACTGCCTTGATAATTTAACTATTACTTGTTGAGATAACCAGAAATTTCCGAGTCTTCTAACTCTTGAACAAACCCAATTAGCCCAAATGGACAATCGCATCTCAATGCTTATTTAAGAGTTGAATAATTGAGATTATTTTCTTGACAAACATTGGGAAAAATCTCCGATAGTGTTAGCTCTGGATTTGTCTCCAGTTCTTTTGAATTTTGCTGAAATCTTAGTACTTAATATTCCAATGTTATGGTGTTGAATTTTGGTGTATTGTCCTCTAAGTCAGTATTTGCTTGCTGATGGGTCGTGTCTTCTTCAGCAATGATTTGACTATTTAAAATGGCAAGACGCTGCTGAATCTGATGTCGGCGTGCTTCGAGTTTCTGTAGTTCCTGCTCTAAACGCTCTTTCTCTACCATCATTTTGTAAGCATTTAAGTAAACTCTTGCTTGGGAACGTTGAGGAGGCATTGAGCTAAGTTTGGCTTGAATTTGTCCGCGATTTGGAGTGCGATGCATAATAAATTTCTCTTTGAGTATGAAAGTATTTATAGCGTTTCCTAATCTGCTGAGGTACTTAATACATTGCTAATAACCTCTGCGTCGGCAGTCGCTCATGGGGGAAACCGCCAAGACCGCGCTGCCTCACCTTTGCGCTTGACTCTGCGCGACGGCAGTCACTACAACGGGGGGAACCTCCCTTCGGGTTCACAGTTGCCTGCGGAGGGAAACCCTCCCGCAGCACTGATTCACCGCAACGCGCTACCTCCCCTCTGCGTTAAAAAAACATTAGTTCTGTACCTCATTTAACTGGGAGTCGCTATAGTCTAATTAGCACTTAAAATAAACAGGCTCCTGCTGCTTGAATGCGTTCTAAAGGCTGAACTGATCGAGGAAGCACTGGTAAGCGAACCATTGTCAAACCTGGAAAATTTGTCTCGTAGTCATCCCTGCTCGCACGATCGCAATTAATGGTTGCTGTAGAATTAAAGCGGTTGAGAACAAGGTAATTCTGGCTTACACCTATTTCTTGCAGAGATTTGAACAAGCGTTGTTGTTCGGCAAGTACACTAGCCTGGTTAAGTGTAACCCCAATAAACTCTGCTTGTTGTGGGTCTTTTAGCACTTTTTGGGCTTTGACTACGCGCTGTCGCAAAATTCGTAAACGCCCCATAAACTCTGTACGACCAAGGACATTCTGATACTTAATCCAGAGTTTGAAAATCCAAGCTAGCCAGTCTGCTAGTGCAGTTGGCATTTCTAGAAAACGCAGAAGATGTCCTGTAGGAGCAGTGTCTAAAATAATCAAGTCTTCTTCTTGTTGCTCTAGCAATTCCATTACTGTTAACAGGGAAAGCATTTCATCAATTCCTGGTAAAGCTTGCTCGACAATTTTGCGCCAAGCAACAGGAGCATAGGCCATTTCAATAGCTTCGCTTGTTTGGGTTTCACCACTCATCATTTCGGCTAATTCCCGCAGGTAATCGGCTCTGAATCGATCGAGAATGCGATCGCTATCCACTTCCTGACCTCGAAGATTAGCAGTTATTTGATATGGTTCGTGTCCTAAACTCAGACCAAAGGCATCACCTAAGGAGTGGGCTGGATCGATAGAAACCATACGAATTTTGCGATCGGGATGTTGTTGAGCCATCGCCCAACCAATCGCAGCTGCTACTGTGGTCTTGCCTACTCCACCTTTACCGCCAATTAGTAACAGGCGACGACCTTGGGTAAGAAAATCTCCAAAGCTAGGAGGAATTTTTTCAGGCCATTGAATTGGGAGTGGACGAACAGGAGATAGCGGTTCAAGCTGAGGAACATGGATTTGGTCGATGAGATGGCTGAGGGCTACAATTCCCAAAGGTTCCTCATCTTGCTGTGGCACAATAAACATCGGCTTTCCACTAGCAAGAGCCTTATACTGGCTGATGAGTAGTTGTTGTTCTTGGTAACGATCTTGGTCAGTCGCACTGGTAAGAACTTGGTTGACAAACAATCCTCCACAAGGAACCTGCATGGTTTGTAAGGCTTCTAGAAATCGTTTTGACTCCAACCAACTCATTGGTTCAGCGATCGCAACTAACAAACAAGCAGTATGGGTAGGATCTTGAAGCAGACGGCGACCTTGCGACAGTTCAGCTTTCAGGGTTTGCAAAAATTCGTCAGCGCGATCAGGTGTGTAACTCCCGGCAAAGGTCTTACTAATATACCGATGCTTTTCTTGAAACAGTTCCAGAGAGTGCAGGAAAGTGTCTAAAAAATCCATCAATCCAAACAAGTTGAGAGTATGACCGCTAGGAGCCATATCCACTACTACTCGATCTACCTGCTGTTCGTTGAAAAGGCGTTGGATCTCTAACAAACCCATCAATTCGTCCAGTCCAGGCCAATTTAAATCCCAAACTGGAAGCAAGTCTTCGCCTTCAACAAAACTACCCCGCTCCACTAAAAGTTCTAACACTTGACCATAACGTTCTTTAAACTTTTGTAGCAAAAGCTTTGCATCCAACGCCCTTACTAGTAGATTGGGTAGTTCCGCTATGGGACGAGGAATGTCATCAACGCTAACTTGTAAGACATCTCCAAGAGAGTGAGCCGGATCGGTTGAGATTAAAAGAATTTGCTCATTGACAAATTTCTGCGCCCAACGACATGCAAAGGTGCAGGAGATTGTCGTTTTTCCGACTCCACCTTTGCCGCTAAACATAGCAAGATGTAGGTTATCAAAAAGTTCCATCCCATTTGTCATTTAGGGCGTTTTAGGATAAAGTTACTCCATATTTTTAAAAGTGACTTAAGTAATTTTGCTGAATAGAGGTATTTAAAACTAGCCTTGGCTACTAGAAGTCGCGGCTATACAGACAAAACCCGCCTGCGCGGGTTAAGATTCTTACTTTTTCATTAGTCCACGGAGGTGGACTTTGCCTGTGTAGTAGCGAATTATATTCGCCCAAAACTAGAAGTCGCGGCTATACTTTTTCATTAGTCCACCTCCGTGGACTTCGCCTGTGTAGCTGCGAATTATATTCGCCCAAATTCGTAGAGAGCAAGAATTGTATTTTCTTCCTTCTGCCTCCTGCATAGCTGCCTTTCTTCGGTAATTAATTTTGTTGAGGTACTTACAAAGATTAGCCGAAGGACTATAACTGAGGGAAAGATTTAGCCAGGGGTGTCCAAAGGTAAGGAGATAAGATGGTTAACAGTTCTGAAGGCGATATAAATATTGGGTGTAATGTCCAAGGTATTTCTGAATACAACTTTTTTTCTGATAGTCAGTCTGAGGACATTCATCGTCGTCCACTCAAAATAGACTCTCCCTACTTAGGATTAAAAACTTTTGAAATTAAAGATAAAGACAAATTTTTTGGTCGGGAGAAGTGGACAGCTAATCTCAGCGATCGCTTAAAAAAAGATGATGTCCTCTTACTTTTAGGAGCAGCATACAGTGGCAAATCATCATTGATTCTCGCAGGTTTAATTCCTGATTTAGGATATTATAAAGATTCCTTAATTAATATAACTTTTCAGCCAGATGAAAATCCTTTTAAATCTCTACATAAATGTTTTGATTTTACCTATGTAAAACAATTTAAAATAGCGAATATTAGTCAAGAAATAAGACAAGACACCCTAATTAAAATTGTCACCTTACTCAAACAGGATTATGAGTACGTTCTGATTTTTATTGACCGATTTGAAGAACTATTTACGAAAACTCAAAAGCCGGAACGTGACAAATTTGTTACTAGTCTCTTTCAATTGATCGAGCAGCAAGATAGCTGTGTCAAAATTGTTTTAACAATGCGATCTAATTTTTTGGATAAATTTAGTGAGTATCCACAACTTGCGAAGATCCACGATCGCTATAGTTGTATACTCACTAGAATGAGCGATGACGAATTAAAGTTGGCGATCGCTGAACCTGCTGCTAGAAATGGCGTTACCTTTGAACCAGGACTAATTGAGCAAATTATTCATGATTTTCACCAACAAGATGATTCTTTACCATTTCTGGAATACACTCTTGATTTACTGTGGAAAAGCGAAAATATTCAAAACCGGGTTCTACAAACAAAAACTTATCAACAACTAAAAGAGCAAATATTTGCTGATTTCAACGAACAAGCTCATCAATTTATTAGTACTAGTGTTGGATGGCACGATCGCCATTTGAGAGAAAAGGAACAAGAGATTCAAAAGTTAAACCTTGCACTTACCCAATTAAAACTGCGCGAGCAATCTGCCAGGGTTTTGAATTTACTTCCTGTCCAACCGCTAGAGGGCTTGGTGCTGGCAATTCAAACAATGGGTGAGAATTTAGAGAAATACCCAAACCAGCTTCTAGCTTCTGTTTTAGGAAGCTTAAAGGAAGCAACAAACACACCTACAGAAGCAAATAGCTTGCGCGGACACGAGCAAGAGGTTAATTGTCTAGCTTTTAGTCCTGATGGCAAGTTTATTGCCAGTGGCAGTAGTGATTCTACAATATGCTTGTGGAATATCATGGGTAATCCTACTGCTCAATTTTTGCTGGGACACGAGCAAGAGGTTAATTGTCTAGCCTTTAGTCCTGATGGCAAGTTGATTGTTAGTGGCAGTATTGACGGCATTTTGTGTTTATGGGATTTACAAAATAATCTCATTACTCAACAGTGGCAGGGGCATGAGGAAGGAATTATTGCCGTCGCCTTTAGCTCAAATGGTGATGGTGCGAGCGGGGATGGCTACAACAGCACTGCTGTTGTAGCGTTGGCTTCGCCAACAGCAGAAAAATCGGAGATTTTTCTGCCCCCGCCGCACCTGCATAGCGATCGCATTGTCAGTGTTAGTTTTGACGGAACGGTGTGTTTGTGGGATTTACAAGGTAACGTCATTACTCAACCTTGGCGCGGACATAAGGAAGGAGTTATTTCTGTCGCCTTTAGTCCAAATAGCGATCGCATTATCAGTGTTGGTTTTGACGGGACGGTGTGTTTGTGGGATCTAGAAGGTAACGCCATTACTCAACCCTGGCAAGGACATGAGGCAAAAATTATTTGCGTCGCCTTTAGCCCTGATAGCAAGTTTATTGTCAGTGGTAATAGTGATTCTACAGTGCGGTTGTGGGATATTGACGGTAATCCCATCGGTCAACCTTGGCGCGGGCATGAAGGACGTGTAAATTCTGTAGCCTTTAGCCCTGATGGCAAGTTTATTATTAGTGGTAGCTGCGATCGGACAATACGCTTGTGGAATATTAATGGCAACCCCATTACTCAACCTTGGCGCGGACATGAAGGACAGGTTAATTCCCTAGCCTTTAGTGCCGATGGCAAGCTGATTGTCAGTGGTGGCGATAAAATTGTGCGTTTGTGGGAGCTACATCAAATACTACAAGAACGGGTCATCGGGCGATCGCAGCGCACATATGAGAATTGGGTCAATTCTGTCGTCTTTAGCCCTGATGGCAAGTTTATTGCCAGTGCCAGCAATGATTCTACAGTGCGGTTGTGGGATATTGATGGCAACCCCATTGGTCAACCTTGGTATGGGCATGAAAAAGAAGTGAATTCTGTCGCCTTTAGCCCTGATGGCAAGTTTATTGCCAGTGCCAGCAATGATTCTACAGTGCGGTTGTGGGATATTGATGGCAACCCCATTGGTCAACCTTGGTATGGGCATGAAAAAGAAGTGAATTCTGTCGCCTTTAGCCCTGATGGCAAGTTTATTGCCAGTGCCAGCAATGATTCTACAGTGCGGTTGTGGGATATTGATGGCAACCCCATTGGTCAACCTTGGTATGGGCATGAAAAAGAAGTGAATTCTGTCGTCTTTAGCCCTGATGGCAAGTTTATTGCCAGTGCCAGCAATGATTCTACAGTGCGATTGTGGGATATTGATGGCAACCCCATTGGTCAACCTTGGTATGGGCATGAAAAAGAAGTGAATTCTGTCGCCTTTAGCCCTGATGGCAAGTTTATTGCCAGTGCCAGCAATGATTCTACAGTGCGGTTGTGGGATATTGATGGCAATCCCATTGGTCAACCTTGGTATGGGCATGAAAAAGAAGTGAATTCTGTCGCCTTTAGCCCTGATGGCAAGTTTATTGCCAGTGCCAGCAATGATTCTACAGTGCGGTTGTGGGATATTGATGGCAATCCCATTGGTCAACCTTGGTATGGGCATGAGTACTGGGTAAATTCTGTCGCCTTTAGCGTCGATGGTAAACTGATTGCCAGTGGTAGCCTTGATGGAACAGTGCGCTTGTGGCACTGTGGGTGGCAAGAGTGGTTGCAAGTTTGCTGCAATAGGTTACATTATCATCCAGTCTTTCAAAATCCTGAAAATGGCAGTGATGCAGAAATTGCCTACCAAACTTGTCAAAAATATGTATGGAATCCACAATGCCCTAAAAAGTTGAACAACCAAGGTGCAGTCAAGCTAAAAGAGAAACTTTACTCAGCAGTTTTGGAGGACTTCAATCAAGCAATTCAACTTAATTTTACATCACACTGGAAACATCGCCTTGCTTGGCAGTCAGTACACACAGAGAACCAATAACTCGGACTATGATTTGTTCAACTGTGCTGGCAGGTTGGGGAAGATCTGGCGAAGCTGTCAAAAAGTGCAAACTAGACAGTTTGGTTTAAGTATTTAGTAAAACTTGACTTTGATGATTCATCCCTTCTGCCTCCTGCCTTCGATCCCCTGCCTTTCTTTGTAAATTATTTAAATTTTGGCAATTAATTCGTTGATGTCGCAATGTATTGGTGTAATGTCAGCTCGACGATTACCATCATCTCCATAAGTTAAACGCACACGCAAATAACTCTCTGGCTGGTAAGGCATTCTTTCTGCCCACTCTATCGCTACAATTCCTGGTTCTATTTCAATACCTTCCCAATAGCTTTCTAAGTTTAAAGCTGTAACCTCTTGTGATTCTAAGCGATATAAGTCTAAGTGGTAAAGCGGTATACGTCCTTGAGTGTACTCATTTATCAGAGTAAAAGTAGGACTGACAATTGATTCTGTAATTCCTAAACCTTGACCAATACCTTGCACTAGTGTAGTTTTACCAGCACCTAAATCTCCTTCTAGTAAAATGACACTACCAGGAGTCAAAGTTTGGCCTAGTTTGATACCCAAATCTAGGGTTGCTTGTACATCTGCAAGAAAGATTTTCATTATTGGTCATTAGTCATTAGTCATTAGTCATTAGTTTATACAAATGACTAATGACTGATTCTCATTTCCCATGATGAGTGCCACTGTACCACCGCAACAAAACTTTCGCTAGTTTTTGGGGATTGTGACGTACAACACCAGTTTCATCTTCATACAATACATTAGCTAAAACAATCCGTCGTCCTAATAGAGATACATCTTCTCTATCTAAGAAAACTGGATGAGAGTTTTGTTGAGCATAACGGATGAGTGACTGAGGAGAAGGAGATTTTTTGTGGACTAGAACAGCGTCAAACAACCGTCTTTGGCCACAAGCAGTATCAATGGCTCTGATATGATCAGCAACAGTATATCCCTCAGTTTCTCCTGGTTGGGTCATAATATTGCAGACGTAGATGCGGGGGGCTTTGGAGGCGGCGATCGCATTCGCAATTTCTGGTACTAGTAAATTAGGAATCAAGCTAGTATAAAGGCTACCTGGCCCAATAATAATATAGTCAGCTTCTTTGATTGTTTTAATGGCTGCGGGTAAGGCTGGAGGGTTAGCTGGAGTGCAACCAATTTTCACAATTTTACCGCCAGCTTTAGGAATGTTAGATTCTCCATCTATGCGGCGACCATCTTCTAATTCTGCCCACAGACGAACATCGCTGAGAGTTGCTGGCAAAACTTGTCCCCGAACTGCTAACACTTTGGAACTAGCAGCTACCGCTCGTTCCAAATCGCCAGTAATATCACTCATAGCAGTTAAAAACAAATTACCAAAACTGTGACCAGTCAACCCATCACCAGCCCGAAAGCGGTACTGAAATAATTCTGTTAATAACTTTTCTTCATCTGCCAAAGCTGCTAAACAATTACGAATATCTCCGGGAGGTAAAACTCCAAATTCTTGACGCAACCGCCCAGAAGACCCGCCATCATCAGCTACGGTGACGATCGCACTAATATTAGCACTATAAGTTTTCAGTCCCCGCAGCAAAGTTGAAAGTCCTGTACCACCGCCAATTACTACGATTTTTGGCCCACGGTACAAGCGGCGATGCGCCAGCAAAACATCAATCAGTTCTGCTTCACCTTCTTGTTTGAACGCCTCAGTAATTGAGCCGACGGTGCGAGTTTGTCCCCACAGCAGCAACAGTAAGCCGCAAAGCAGTACCAAAGGGCCGCTGATATAGTTGGGTAAGATGTTGGTAATTAGTCCCAGAAAACCCTTCAGCAACTCCAACAGCCAAAAAATCGGGGTCAGCTTTACCCATATAGCCAACCCCAGACTTGCCAACAGTACACCACCAACACTGATAAGTAACCAGCGTTTTACTGATAGCCCAGGGGATAACCATTTAAACCATTGGTTAACCCGATGAGATGTACGACTGCGCGACTGCTGTTGCAGGGCGTTGAGGGCTTGCCTGAGAAAACCATTTGACATACCTGATTTAAAGCAGTGCTACAAACTAATGAATAAAAGAAAACCTACACTACCTGGTTTTAACACCAAGTGTGTCATTATTAAATATTTCAATGCTTTGAGACTTACAACAAGTCATCAAAGTTGCCAGTATGGACAAGGAGTATAGAGGTATATGAGTGTAGGGTGTAGTAAGCAAAACCCTTACACCCAATTTCAACAAATGTCAGTCCTGCCCAGTAAAACAATACCTTGGCTTGGTCAAAGTTAATTTAATGGAAAAACGAATTTTAGGTTTAGATCCTGGATTAGCAATTTTAGGATTTGGTGCAATTACTTGCAAACAAAGCCCTAGCAAGGTACAAGACACAACGTTAGAAATGCTTGACTTTGGGGTAATTAGTACCTCGGCAGATGCAGAAATGGGACAGCGCCTATGTACCTTGTTTGACGATATGCACACCCTGATTCAGGAATTACAACCAGACTTGGTTGCGATCGAAAAGCTATTCTTCTATCGTATGTCAAGCACTATCCTTGTAGCACAAGCTCGTGGTGTTGTCATGTTAGTTTTGGGACAACATCGCTTACCATACATAGAATTTACTCCGGCGCAAATTAAACAAGCCTTAACTGGGTATGGCAATGCAGATAAATCTGATGTGCAAGCAGCTGTAGCGCGAGAGTTTAATTTAGAGACAGTCCCTAAACCAGACGATGCAGCAGATGCTTTGGCGGTAGCTTTGACAGCATCGTTTCAGTTGTGATTTGTACAACGCCAATAATGTTTTTTAATGGTTTGACTCGTAAAGTACTTTACTAATGCTAGATCTGTTAGGTGTATGTTTGGTTTTATTTAGTAGGATTAGGTGTGATGAGCAATGAAGCTAATACCTGCCGTAAGTATGTTGAACCAAAACTAAAAGATGCGGGGTGGGAGCAGGAACCACATGATTATACTGAGCAATATTACTTCACCGATGGCAAGATTAGCCCAAAAAACAAGCGTCAGCCCCGTGGTAAAAGGAAATACGCAGATTATTTGCTGCTCTACAACGGCGAATTTCCGTTAGCAGTAGTAGAAGCAAAAAGGAAATACAAAACTCCTGATGAGGGATTGGAACAGGCGATTGCCTACGCAAAAATTCTCAACGTGAAGTTTGCTTACTCGACCAATGGGCAAGGAATTGTAGAATATGACTTCATCACTGGTAAGCAATCTGATGTGATAAACTCATTTCCCAGCCCTGATAAACTTTGGCAACGGTTAACAGGGGAAGGTAGAGAGCAGATTAGAGGGGACATAGCCGAAAAACTGCTAACTCCTTTTTATCCAACCCCAGAAAAACCACTGCGTTACTATCAACGGAACGCCATTAATGCAGCATTAGCGGCGATTTTCAAATGTCAAAAGCGTCTACTGCTGACATTGGCGACGGGAACAGGTAAAACTACTGTTGCTTTCCAAATTGCTTGGAAACTGTCAAGTTTGGAGTGGAATGCTTCTGGAGAATATCGTTACCCTAGAATTCTGTTTTTGGCAGATCGGAATTTCTTGGTAGATGACCCAATGAACAAGGATTTTTCTGCCTTTGATCAGGAGAAAATTTACAAAATTCAAGGGGAAGCGAAAAAAGGACGTGACCTCTACTTTGCTATTTATCAAGCTATTGGTGATAGAGAAGATAGCTTTGGACTTTACAGGGAATACAGTCCTGATTATTTTGACTTGATTATTGTTGATGAGTGCCACGGGGGTAGTGCCAGGGATGAAAGTAATTGGCGACAAATTCTCGAACATTTTGAACCTGCGTATCAGTTGGGGCTGACAGCAACACCGCTACGAAATGATAACGTGGATACCTATCGCTACTTTGGCAATCCTCTCTACACTTATTCTCTCAAACAAGGTATTGATGATGGTTTCTTAGCTCCCTATCGAGTTTATCGGGTTACTACCCGTTCTGATCGCGAAGGATGGCGACCAAGTGCTGGACAGATTGACCGCTATGGAAGAACTATTCCAAACGAAGTTTATCTGACACCTGACTTTGAGCAGAAATTAGTGAGAGAAGCGCGGACAAAGGCGATTGCTCAACACATTACTGACTTTCTCAAAAGTAGCGATCGCTATGCTAAAACCATTGCCTTTTGTGTGGATGAGGAACACGTTAAGGCAATGATCAAGGAATTACGCAACCTCAACAGCGACATCACCAGAACAAATCCTGACTACATAACTCGCATTACCTCTGATGCTGGTGATGTGGGTAAGGGACATCTCTACAAATTTAAAGATGTTTTAGATGAAACTCACATTATTGCTGTAACTGCCAAGCTGCTAACAACTGGGGTGGATGTTCCCACCTGTAAAAATGTTGTGCTTGCCCGTGTTATTCGTTCAATGACAGACTTTAAGCAGATTATTGGACGGGGAACCCGTGTGCGAGAAGAACGGGGTAAGCTGTCTTTTAATATACTCGACTACACTAACAGCACAGTGTTGTTTGAGGATAGAAATTTTGACGGGGAACCCGCCCTCATTAATGAATCAGAGATAGATGATCAGGGGGAAATACTCTCTGAACATGAGGAGGAATTCGAGTCAGCAGAATTAGAAGAGGAAGCAGACGACTTGGAAGATGAGGGTAAGTCTGGATTTTGGGGACTCCCAGATGATGATGACGCACCACCTCGGAAATATTACGCTGACGGCGGAAGTGAAGAGATTGTTGAAGAAAGAATTTATGATTTAAACCCAGACAATCAACTGCGTTTGTCTCGATTAATTGACTACACCAGAGAACAAGTTTGTATCCTGTATCGTTCCACTTTAGAAATGCAGCAGCGTTGGTCAAATCCAGAACAGCGTTCAGAAATTATTGAGTTGTTGGCAGATCGGGGAATTGATTTTGATGAGTTAAAACAAATTACTAATCTTCCCGAAGCTGACCCTTTTGATTTACTATGTCATATTGCCTTTGATTCCCCGGTGCTGACTTGCAAGCAACGGGCTGAAAGGTTGCGTCGTTGCCAACCTGATTTTTTTGAGCAGTATGGGGAAGATGCTAGGGCAATTTTAGAAATACTTTTAGACAAGTATGCAGAGAAAGGGGTTGAGGAGTTGAATATTCCAACTACATTTAAGGCTAACCGTGAGTTTGATAAGTATGGTAATGTGGCTGAAATCGCTCAACGGTTTGGTGGAGTTCAGCAACTGCGAGAAGCAGTCAATCAATTACAAAACTTACTGTATTCTGCTTAATTAATTTTGATTAAAATCTATGTCATCTAACCAGCAGTCAAATCCATCTTTAAACGACGCTAATCCACGCAAGTAAAAATACGTAGATGATTTGATATCTGTAATTTTTAGCTGCTAAAAATATCTGGCAATGCCCAAACGCACTACCAAACAAAACGATAAACCCGTCACCACCGCCCAAAAACTTGGAAGCGTGATTAAGTCAGCGCGTGACATTATGCGGACGGATAAGGGATTGAATGGAGAATTAGACCGTCTTCCCCAGTTGACTTGGATTATGTTCTTGAAACTATTAGATGATTCCGAGAAATTGCATGAGGTGGAAGCAAAATTAGAGGGAATTTCCTATAAACAAACCATTCAACCGCCTTATCGCTGGCGAGATTGGGCTGCTAATGAAAATTTTACGGGCGATCGCCTAAAAAGTTTCATCAACAATGATGAGGCAATTCTACCAGATGGTATGAAAGGCGCAGGGTTACTCGCCTATTTGCGGAATCTCAAAAGTAAAACCGGACGCGATCGCGCTGATGTCATCGCCAAAGTGTTTAAAGATGTCAACAACCGCATGACTAGCGGAACTTTGCTGTGGGATGTACTGAATAAGGTGAATGACATTCACTTTGATAAATCAGAAGAGGTCAGCCTCCTCAGCACCCTCTATGAGTCCATGCTTAAGGAAATGCGGGACGCTGCGGGAGATTCGGGAGAGTTTTACACCCCCCGTCCCGTAGTGCGTTTTATTGTGCAGGTGATGGAACCGCAACTGGGAGAAACGATTTTTGATCCTGCTTGCGGAACAGGTGGTTTTTTAGTTGAGGCGTATGAGTACGTGAAAAAACATTGTAGCGCCCAAGATTGGCAGATACTGCAAAAAAGCATCATTGGTGCTGAGGCGAAATCCTTGCCTTTGATGTTAGCACACATGAGTTTGCTGTTACACGGGTTTGAATATCCTGATATTGATGATGGTAATAGTCTGCGGTTTACTATTGCCGAAATGGGTGAAAAAGACTGGGTGGACATCATTCTCACTAACCCGCCGTTTGGGGGTGAGGAGGAAGACAGAATTAAAAATAACTTTCCCCCAGATAGACAAACCAAAGAAACAGCGTTGTTATTCCTTCAGTCTGATGCGTGGTACTGCTAATGTATCACTTAAGGAACAAGATATAGCTAAAGTTGAAATATCCTTACCAGCGCTAGAAGAACAACGGCGGATTGTGGTGTGGGTTGAGGAACTAATGGGGAAGATTGAGGAAGTGAGATCGCTAAGAAATAAAATAATTAAAGATTCTCATAGCGTGCTGTTAAGTGCATATTATAAACTAATTAAAGGTGCTGAATACCTACCTATGAAATTTGTAGCACCTCTACAACGTAGAACAGTAGAAATAGAAGTATCAAAAAACTACCCTGAATTAGGTATAAGGTCTTTTGGAAAAGGGACATTTCATAAACCAGCATTAAGTGGGGCAGAAGTTGGTACAAAAAAACTTTTTAGAATAGAAGCAAATGATTTATTATTTCAAATTGTATTTGCTTGGGAAGGAGCAGTAGCTGTTGCACAGCCTGAAGATCATGGACGCTTTGGTTCTCATCGTTTCTTAACATGTGTCCCCAAACCAGAAATTGCAACTTCATCATTTTTGTGCTTTCACTTCTTGACTGAACAGGGATTAGAAGATTTAGGAAAGGCATCACCAGGAGGTGCAGGAAGAAATAGAACCCTTGGTCTGAAAGCTTTAGAAAATATAGAAGTTCCTATTCCTTCATTTGAGCAACAACTTTGGTTTAATAATCTCAAGTCCAAAATAGACACAATGAAACACCTAAGAGAAGACGCAATAAAAGAATTTGATGCACTACTACCCTCTATTTTGAATAAAGCCTTCACAAGATGATTATAAGTAAAAATTATTAATCCTCTTTATAAGCTTTGCTATGATTGATACTTTATGCAAGTTAAAAATTTTACTCTTTGTGGTTCAACTTGTATGCCAGTTACGTATTATCCACTAAAGAAATTTAAGTAAAAATATGGCAACGTCATAACCAAGGTTTCAGTCGTTGCTAATAAAGAACTTGATTGTTTGTGATCAATTATTAATAGCAGAGAATCAATTATTTATATTGCTATTGATTTATACTTCATACTGAAGCAGCGGTTAAGGCTAAGAAGATTTTTACTCAGGTAGATAATTTTCTCCTCTGTTAAGTGTATGGAAAATAAATTTTCATCTTGTAGAGTAAGACAGTGACAACTGCTGTTCACCAAAATGCAGCAAGCTAGGAGTTACTTCTAGCCCAATTATTTATCGGAAACCAACCTTAACTCTTGAGAGTCTGGTTTCAAAATAGGTAACAGCAACAGCCCCTACCAGCCCGATCACCTATGCTAAAAGTTATGCACTCGGCCGCCGACCCAGCCACACCCAATTCTCAATGGGAGGACTTAATCAAGCTTCCAACCCCAAACACAGTTCAATGGGACAATATCAAAACTCAGTTGGACTTGGTGCTGTTGGCGCTAGAAACCTTAACTGGAATTGGTTCTGAGGCAATGCTCTCTGCGGCAGTTAATCTAAATTTAGAGTCAAGAGTGCCAGACCGCGTAGCTTTATGGCGGCTACGGCAGTCTAATCCTCTACGCAAAGGTCAAGGAGGGCGAAAAAAGCTAGATGTAGAAGAAGCGCGATCGCTTGTTTTAATCATCTGCTATCTCGCCAAACAGCACCAAGAATTAATTCGCCGTGCTGTTGGGTTACTAGAGCAAATGGCGGAAACCAACCGGGAACCTCATCAGGCTGCTTTACTTGGAGATTACATTGATGCTTTTTGCAACACCTACCAAGAGCGGATGGAAGAGGATGACCAAATCTCAACGGAATTACTAACCCACCTGGCACTCAAATTGCTTGTAGACTTGTTGTTCTACAGCGCTCCTGGTGGCCACCGCCGTCTCTGGCTCGCACTCATCGACCACTCCGCAAAATATTGAAAACGTCTCCTTCGCAGTTTCTGCCATGCCTGTATCAAATTCTGTCATTCGTCGCTACACACCCCCCACTTGCACGCTAGAAGTATTGGCGCAAAGCTCTCCTTTGTCCCGTTGGATGGGGAAAACTGTCATTAAGCAACTCAGCTTTGAGTTACGCATTGACGATCCACGACTACCAGAAGAACGCAGGGTTGTAATTCGGGGCGATCGCGACCAACTCGAAGCTTTGTGTGATGCCGTCACCAGCTATGTGCAACAATTCCTCCAACAATCCCCAGAAAGTTTTTGGATTGGTTTTTCTGACTCCCAAGACTCAACTAAAATCTCTAATAATGTAGAGTTGAACGATGTTCACCAATCTTCCCTATCTACACAGACTTTAAAATCCTTCACATCAGATCTCCCCAGAGCCAAAATCTATTTAGAACCCAGCAGTTCTTTAACTCACAAGCTGCATCTTGGTTCGCTTGCTAGTCAAGCAACTAGCCCATTCATTCAACTCAGTCTGTTGCAACTTTTTGATTTAGCCTCAGCCTTGGATGAATACTCAGCTGATGTCCTGGCATTACCTGCTCTGAATACAACAAGTTCTGTTCTCCGCTTCCCAGCTTGGACACCTGTAGCCGCAGTTTTGCTTTTAAGCGTCGGTTTATTGCCTCTAACTTTACAATACGCTAATAATCATCGGCAAAATCAGCCAACAGCCAAACAATCTACTCCCGCAGAGTCTGATGTGGCTTTAGCACCTCTACCATCAACTAACCTGAATACACCGTTACCTGGACTTACACCTCCAGATAATTTGCCATTGCTACCACCTATCGACTCTACTCTGCCTCTGCCGACTTCTCGTTTGCCAGCACAACCTGTATTGTCTCCTGGTGCTGGTATTTCCGCTAACTCTCAAACATCTGCAAAAAGTGTTTTGAATGTACCTCAGACAGCAATTAGTGCCAAGAATAATCCGCCAAGTACCGCATCTGCAAAAATTTCTGGTCAACAAATTGCTCTTAACCCAAATCTCAATCTGAACCCCTCACAGCCAGTTACCAAGGGTGAAGTTGCTTTACCTCAAAGGCGGAGTTTACCACCTCGTTTATCTTCTGGGACAGATAATTTATCATCTAATAGTCTGCCAGCAATTCCGCCACCGCTTGCTACCCTGCCTAATGAAAGCCGTAGCAACAATCTTCCTCAGAGGTACTCCCCAACAAACCAACAACTAGAAGAAAAAATTAATTCTTCTGTTCCGTCTTCAGCAGCAGATAGTAATCCCTTTGTTGATAGATTGGGTGACAATCCTAAAACTTCCGCCCCGCCCAATGTAGCTACTGGCACAATATTTGACACAGCCCAAATAGCAGAAGCCCGTAGTTTCTTTCAGAAGCGTTGGCAACCGCCATCTGGATTGAACCAAACACTAGAATATAGCTTGTCTTTGGATGTGGATGGTTCTATTGAGCGGATTTTACCGCTGAATAAGCCAGCACGAGAATTTATTGATAATACAGGAATACCAGCAATTGGTAAACCTTTTGTTTCTGCTAATAAATCGGGTCAAAATATCAGAATTCGGGTAGTTTTCAGTCCTGATGGTAAAGTCCAAACATTTTCAGAATCTGAATAATTAAATTCAACAACTTTATGCCATTTTTTAAACTGGTACAAAACTATGTACCAGTTATTCTTTTATTTCTAGGCTTTTCAGTTAACGTTTTACAGTCCAGTTACCAAACTGGTAATCCCATTGTTGTTATGAAGTATACCAATTTATACGATCGCTATTAAATTCCTCAAACCATAGGTCAGAAATATGCACCCACTAGGTTCATCAAAAGACAGTGCAGCTTGGATTATTCAAACATGGGCTGCTTTTATACTTTCTATTTCTATGACTACCTTTGGTATTGTTAATTTGCCTGTTGATAGCTGGATTAAAGGCTTTATGGGGATGGGTTTAGCTTTTTCTGTTGGTTCAACTTTTACCTTGGCAAAGACTACCAGAGATTTGCATGAAGCTAAAAGATTAACAGCGAGAATTGACGAGGCGAAAGTAGAAAAATTGCTTTCACAACATGATTCTTTAAATTTAAAATGAAAACAAAAATTTTATGCCTCATACCATTTCACAAAAAATCTAATACGAATGCAAATCAGACAATACGGTTCAGTTAGGGTTATCTGGTGATTAGAGACACGAAATTTCGCGTCTCGTACGTGTCTACTGATTTAAAATAAAAGGACTGGATTAACCAGTCCTCTTTTGTAATTATTTAATTTGTTTATTTTAATAACGGGATTTTTTGTTTTTGAGTTTTTGCTTTTTCCGTCGTTTTTCAGAAGCAGCAACTGCCAGTTCTACCGGATAACCGACAACAGGAATTACTTGATATTTGCGCTCATCTTCTAACTTTCTTAGTTCTGTGTAATCTACCCAATGAATGCAATCAACCGGACAAGTGTCTATTGCTTCTTGAATGACTTCTTCCGCGTCCCCTTCTTGACGGATTACGCGCGATCGCCCGTAATCTGGTTCAATGTAAAAAGTATTTCGCGCAACATGGGCGCAGTGTTTACAGCCTATACAGGTGATTTCGTCAACATAAACACCTTTTTGCCGCAACACTCCACCTAATTCCGGTTCTAAACCAGAACGTTCTGGGTCATCCCGCAAAAACCCGCCTAATTCTGGTTCCAAACCGGAACGGTTATCTTCCTGTTCTTCCGGCGAAGGCAGCAAATCAGCCATTACGCACTCCAGCGTTGTACTACTAAGCGAATAGAACCGTCGGCATTTTTTTGTTGTTCAGCAACTTGAAAGCCAGCCAGCGCAGTTTCTTTTACAACTGTTTGGTAAGCATAACGCTGAGTTACCTGACGCAAGAAACCATCTACAGATAGATTTTGCTGCCAGTATTGCAAATCAGCAACTAATTCATATTCTTTGCCATTCCATCTAAAGCCGATGTCATAGCCATTTTCCTGCTCAATCGTAACTTCCGCAGGATGAGTTTGACCGCGATAGCCACGTACCTCACGGGGGCCGGGTTTCCAGTCGATGCCCAAATCATTTAGCGCATCTTTCAAAGAATCTAGGTTACGGATTTGAGTCTTAATTTGGCTAAAGTGTGACATGGTGGTTGTAAATCAACGACAATAAACTGTTGGAAAACTTACCATTCGCTGTAAGTAGTTTGGGTATTAGCCAAACTAGATTGTTGCACCTGATTGGCGAAAAATTCTGAGGTTGGCTCTTGAGTTAGTACTAGCCCCAGCTGTGCTTCAATTGCCGCTGTTACCTCAGCACAAGAAGCACCCACAATGCCAGTGACTTTCTCTTGTACCCGACCGTCTGGATAAATTATGAATTCTAATGTCTCCATGCTTTTGGCCAACCACGATAGTAAGCTTGGACTGTACCCTTTAGCACAATGCTAAAAAGCTGCCCTCGAAACATTGTTACTTAGATACAAACTTGCCATTTTTTAACTAATGTTCCATCTCTCAATATAAATATCTCAGAAAATTAACAAAAGTTATTATTTTAATAAGTCAATACGTCTGTCATTAGTTAGTTTCTCTTAACCTTCTGGAATAGTCAAGTTGATAAATGAGCTTGTCAAGTCAAAGGTAAAACCCTAATAAACAAGCACTCTTCGGTAGTATGGCTAGATCTGTAATTCACAAAACTATGCAATTTATTGAAAAAGTTTATCATTATTATTAGACTAAACCTATTCTCTCTAGAGTGATAAATGCTGAGAGTCGTAGGTGGGATTATATGTATCAAGATGTTGTATTTTTATGCAGGAGCGATCGCTCACTTCGATATCAGGATCAGAGCTAATATAGCAAAAGTCAAAAGTGGAATGCTTGCAGTCAATTGGTTTTAGCGTTTTAGAATGTCCTAACCTATCTGGCTACGGCTATAGTTGGGATTGGGTGTAAGTTTAGACATCGCTTAATTTATCGGACAAGTGATAATGCATCCTTGTGGCCATATCGATAGCAGGTCTTCTCGTACCCAACCAGTCACATTAGTGGAAAACTTGATCCGATACCAACTATATTGACCTGCCTGTTTGTAAGAATCTTCTACCATTACCAAATCACCTGATAACCCGTTATACACAACCTTGCTTTTTAAGTTAGGAGATGAACGCACATTAATTTTGCTTCCCTGAGTTCCTGCTATGGTTGCATAACGCTTATTGCTCGGCTTAAAACTGACTAAATCACCCCGTATCCAACCGATGGCTGTGCCTTCTACATTTGGTTGCACATAATACCAGTAATCGCCATCATCTCCTACCGTAATATTCAAAACTTCCACATTACTGCCTAATGGTAAAACCTCCTCTACGGATGCTGTCAAAGACGCACCTGTTCGCAGATTACTTTTACTTGTCAAAGTCGCTGGACGACCCATTGCAGGCAACACTCCAGTCATCAATGTTCCAAAAATCAATATTCCTGCTGTCAAATTTGTCCTTAAACTCATAAATTTTCTGAAAGATAGCTGATATCAAGTTCGGGTGATTACTTATAATAAAATCTGTCAATGTAGGTTGGGTTGAGGAACGAAACCCAACAAATCCAGGAAATGTTGGGTTTCGCAAAGCCTCAACCCAACCTACAGATATCATAAGTGTTTAACCGAACCTGATATGATTCAACACAAAATAAGATTGAACTTGCAAGTTCTTTTAATTGGATACAAAATACAGCATTCAAAATACAGAAAAAATTAGGATATTTTTAGAGGCGTACAGCTAGTTAGCTGTGCGCCTCTACTTAGGTTAGATGTAGTGAAAAGTTATTAGCTGGCTCTCCTAATCTCATCAATATCTTCTGCTGCTAATAGTTCCCGAATTAGCCGTGCTAGAGACTTCTGCACCAACCGAACCCCAATTTGCTGACCTAATTGCTGTACACCCGGATTTACTAATAATTGGGCGAACTGAGGAGCCAGCTGTATGGGGTCAAAACCACGGGTTTCTTGGAGAATTTGCAAAATTCGTTTGATATGCTCTAAGGTTTGTTGTTGTTCAACTGTGGCTGCTGGTGTTTCGTTGATGGCTGTTAAACCTACTCTTTCTCTCAGCAGGTAAGTAAAGTTATGCAGGACATTTTTACTTAAAGCGTTGACTCCGTTGACAAATTCATCTACCAATTTGTCACGAATAAATGCACCACGTTCGGAAGATAAAAAATCTATCCCTTGATTTAACACTAAGTTAAAGTCGTAATCTTCATTATTTCGCGCGTTGCGTAACAAATTTTCTAAGCGATTCCAGCGGAATTTGCCTTCTTTAAACAGTAAATCTCGTAGTGATGTTCTTAATTGGGGTGCTGGATCTGTTAACAGGCGTTTAGAAACGTAAGGATAAGCTTCGCTGAGAACTTTGAAGTTGGGATCGATAAATATAGCAATCCCTTCCAGCGTCACCAGAGAGCGAATAATTAATGCGTAGTAGGGCGGAACGCGGAACGGATACTCATACATCAAAGCGGAGAGTTCATCGGTGATGCTTTTAATGTTGAGTTCGGCTACACTAGCGCCTTGAGCATCAGCAAATACTCTGGCAAATGCAGGGATAATTGGTGTTAAGTCTGTGTCTGGTGATAAAAAGTCTAGTTTGACGTAATCTTGAGCCAAACCTTCAAAATCACGGTTAACTACGTGAACGATCGCCTCAATTAAACCATATCTTTGGGGCGGCTGAATCTCACTCATCATCCCAAAGTCCAGATAAGCCAACTTACCATCTGTTGTGGCTAACAAATTCCCAGGATGGGGATCGGCGTGGAAAAATCCATGTTCTAACAACTGGCGCAGAGAACACTGCACACCCACTTCAATTAGGTAACGCGCATCTATTCCTTGTGCTTTGATTTCTGCTGTCTGGGTTAACTTAGTCCCGTTAATCCACTCCATCGTCAATACGCGACGATTGGTATATTCCCAGTAAATTTTCGGTACGTAAATGTCTTTGATATGACCATATAACTGGAAGAAGCGCTCGGCATTTTCACCTTCATGGATATAATCCATTTCTTCAAAAATGCGATCGCCTAATTCATCTAAAATCCCGACTAAATCACTCCGTACCCGTTTGACATTTTTTTGTACCCAACCAGCAAGGCGGCGCAAAATATACAAGTCAATCGTAATTCGTTCTCTTAAATCAGGGCGCTGGACTTTAACTGCAACTTCTTCGCCAGTTTTCAGTTTGCCTTTATAAACTTGCCCTAAAGAAGCAGCCGCAATTGGCTGTGGTGATAATTCTGTATAAATATCTTCTGGTGGTGCGCCTAGTTCTTCTTCAATAAACTGGTAAGCAATTTCATTGGGAAAAGGTGGTAATTGATCTTGTAACTTAGTTAATTCTTCTAAATAAACAGGCGGTACTAAATCTGGTCTGGTAGATAAAGCTTGCCCAATTTTGATATAAGCAGGCCCCAATCTTGTCAGCAACTCCCGCAACTGAGCCGCACGGCGACGGTCATTTTTAACAATCATTCCCCGTTTGCTATCCCACCACAACCCAATCACAAACGCCAGAGTTGGTCGCAATACACTAGAAATCCGCTGCAAAACTTGTAATGGTCTATTTTGGTAGTGTGCCGCAACATCTACAGGATTGTATCGGATTGCTTCAGACTCGGCATTTTTAGCTAATAGAATTGGCGAACCCACAACCAAAGCTTGTGTACCATTGTCTGACACCACTTCAGTTATTTGTGTTTCGCCCTCAATCGGTTGGGAAGTTCGGGGAAGTGTCTTAACCATCATGAAGAAAGCCACCAGTCGAATGGAATATGTTAAGCATTGTAACAATATGTTTAGCCGCCAACATCCCTAAAATTGGTGATCAGCTTAATTAGCATTTTCCGAAAAAGAATGTTGTGGCTACTACTACTCAAAATATTTATTTACACCAGCAGAGGGAATAGCTAGGTTTGCTACACTGAAATGGACGTACTAGTTCCATTTTAAGTGCTGAGTAGAAAGTGCTGAGTACTGAGTCAAGACAGTGAGTGCCGCAGGCACTAGATACTTAACACTCTTTTAACCAATAACACACTCAGCACTCAGCACTAAAGAGGAAAAAGCTTGATGTTGCTCAGTTTGCGAATTGAAAACTTTGCCCTGATTGACGAACTGGAACTAGAATTTGGCGCTGGGCTAAATGTCTTAACAGGTGAAACTGGCGCAGGGAAATCGATTATTTTAGATGCTATCGATGCAGCCTTGGGTGCCAAAGTCTCCAGTCGAGTGATTCGGACTGGGACGAATCGGGCGATGGTAGAAGCAACCTTTAAATCTCATCATCACCTAACCGCTTGGTTAACGGAACAGGAAATAGATTTAATTGATGAGAATTCAGTAGTAATAAGTAGAGAAATTACAGCTACAGGTAGCAATGTCCGCAGCCGATCGCGGGTGAATGGTGTATTGGTGAATCGGCAAATTATGGTAGGATTGCGCGATCGCCTCGTAGAAATCACAGCTCAAGGTCAAACTGTCCAAGTCGGACAACCAGCCCAAGTCCGCGAATGGTTGGATGTATACGGTGGCGACGCTTTGATTCAGCAACGTCAAGTAATTGCTACAGCATATAATGCTTACCAACAAGCCCATCTCGCTTTAGAAAAACGCCGCACCTCCGAACGTGAACGCCTGCAACAACTCGACTTGCTTACCTATCAAGTGCAGGAGTTGTCAACGGCTAACCTCGGCGAACCGCAAGAATTAGAACAACTCACCCAAGAACGCGAACGCTTAAATCACGTCGTTGATTTGCAACAGATGAGTTACAAAGTTTATCAGGCTTTGTATCAAAACGATGGGGAAACCCCAGCCGCCGCCGACTTATTGGGAGATAGTGAAACCACCTTAAATGACATGGTGGAATATGATAGCCAGCTGCAATCATTATTAGAATTGGTGAGAGACGCACAAACAGCAGTTGCCGAAGTAGGACGACAGATTAACGCTTACGGTGACAGTTTAGAAGCCGATCCGCAGCGATTGGAAGAAGTAGAAGAACGAATTCGAGAATTAAAGCAAGTTTGCCGCAAGTACGGGCCGACACTGACAGAAGCGATCGCTTATTATCAAAGCATCCAACAAGAATTAGCCGAACTCAACGATAGTGAACAATCTATCGAAAGTTTAGAACAGCAAGAAAAAATTTGTTTTGATAAACTTACCCAAGCTTGTCAAAAGTTAACTAAACTGCGTCGTCAAGCTGCGAATAATTTAGAATCTCGGTTGATAGCAGAACTGAAGCCTCTGGCGATGGAAAAGGTACAGTTCCAAGTTGAGATAGTACCAATTGTGCCAACTGCGGCGGGTGCAGACAAAATCACCTTTGTGTTTAGTCCCAACCCTGGCGAACCGTTGCAACCATTGACAGAAATTGCCTCTGGTGGGGAAATGAGCCGCTTTTTACTAGCGCTGAAAGCTTGTTTTTCGCAAGCTGACTCTGCTGGGACATTGGTATTTGATGAAATTGATGTCGGTGTTTCTGGGAGAGTCGCCCAAGCGATCGCGGAAAAATTACACCAACTTGGTCAAAGCCATCAAGTATTATGTGTCACCCACCAACCTTTAGTAGCGGCGATGGCTGACCGTCATTTCCGGGTTGACAAGCAAATTATTACCCCAGGCAAAGGTAAGAAAACCAACAACGGCAGCACAGAACAGCGTACCGTTGTCCGAGTTACCTATTTAGATAACATCAATACTCGCCGAGAAGAACTAGCACAGTTAGCTGGGGGTAAATCTGCAACAGAGGCGATCGCTTTTGCCGAGTCTTTGTTATTGCAAGCAGCCAACCACCGCCGTCAAGAAAGCTAACTACACAGCAGATATTAGTAGTGGCCTGGCAAAGTTAAAATGTGGAGTGTATGCTCGGAAAATTTATGATACTAACCCTTAACCTGTCACCAGAGTTAGAACAGTATCTTGCACAAGAAGCTAATCAGCATGGGCTTTCGGTAGAAGCATTAGCGTTGCAGCTTTTGACAAATTCTATCCTACTGAAGCAAAAGCAAGTCGAAGCTGTTAAGTTACTTCAGTCTTGGATAGATGATGAGGATGGAGAGGAACAACAGGAAACAGGTCAGTATTTGATTCATGCTTTAGATAATGATCGGTTGTCAGAGCGCAAGTTATTTCCGTCTGAGATGAAAGGTATAATATCAGGTTCGGTTAAACGCTTATGATATCTGTAGGTTGGGTTGAGGCTTTGCGAAACCCAACATTTCCTGGATTTGTTGGGTTTCGTTCCTCAACCCAACCTACATTGACAGATTTTATTATAAGTAATCACCCGAACTTGGTATAACTTGGTGAGCCGAGTTATTGTGTTAGATACAGGAGTGCTTGGTTTAGTCACTAATCCCAAGCTTTCTACGGAGAGTGTTGCTTGTACTAAATGTATTGCACTTAGATCGCTAGAGTTCAAAATAAAACGATAAAGCCAAATATTGAAATCAACAAAACATCGTCTCAGATCACCAGCGTTCATTCGCTTCTTCTCTGGTGAGTGGTTTGAAATCGGCAATCTGGATAGGATTTGCAGTTAGCTGGGCTATGATACCCGTTTGTGGAAAACTTTTCTTTTTTGACAAGGGTTTTAATATCACACTTTTCCATTATCTGACCTTTCCAGGCAATGAAACAGTGTTTTCCTAATGATGTAGAAATATGATTGAAACAAAACGGAGTTAATCTGAAGAATGTCTAATAACTTATATGATCGCGATTTGCAATATTGGATCGAGCAAACGATTCAACAGTTGCGGAATCGTGAATTTGAGTCACTCGACATTGAGCATTTAATTGAGGAACTAGTTGATTTGGGTAAAGCGGAGAAAAATGCTTTAAAAAGCAATTTGACTATTTTGTTGGCACATTTACTCAAGTTAATGGTTCAACACGATGTACCCGATATGATGAAAGGAAGTTGGTATAGTTCGGTGCTTGAACATCGTCAACGAGTTCTGAATAATTTGTCAGATACTCCTTCTCTCAAAAATTTTTTGGTAGAAATAATAGAAAAAGCTTATGCAGATGGTCGAAAGCTGGCGATAAAAGAAGGTAAGCTGGCTAAATTTGGGCTTCGTGTCCCAGAGGAAAATGAGTATCCAATAGTTTGTCCTTTTTCAGTTGAGCAAATTCTCAATGAGGATTTCTACGGGCTGTAATCGCTACCAGTGGAAAGATGAAATATTGTGCCTATCAAAAACCGCAACCCAATCAGGGGAAAGGTTCATATCAATCAAAATTTTCATGCACTTCTGAGAGGGACTTCAATTTCTTCAACTCGCCATGCAGCATAGGCAAGCGCCTCATAACTTCACCAAAACAGTGCTGAGTGCTGAGTAAAAAGTAAAATTAATTGCACTCAGCATATAGGGTAGTCGCGCCCCTAAATTTACTCAGCACTACTGAATTGGGTTAGGGGTTGGTAATAGTGTTGATTTTTCGTTTTCATGCGTAAGAGGATGTTTTAAAAGTCCTTAGTAATGTATCAAATACTTTTAGATCCCCCTAAATCCACGCCACTTACTACAACAGGGGGAACCCCCGCAACGCACTGGTTCCCCTTTTTAAGGGGGACTTTGATTCCGGTTCCCCCTTTTTTAAGGGGGGTTAGGGGGGATCAATAAGTGCCTAAAATCACAGCAAACCACTTTTCAAACATCCTCTAAGTCCTACTGATAAACATCACCCATTTAACACTATCTATAAAGTAAATGAGTCTTTGATACTCGTGAACGAACCTTTGATACTCGTGAATGAGTCTTTGATATTCGTGAATGAGTCTTTGATGCGGACGAACCTTTGATACTCGCGGACGAACCTTTGATACTCGTGAACGAACCTTTGATACTCGTGAATGAGTCTTGGAACTCCATTAATGAGTATTTTATACTCGTGAACAAGTCTTTGGTAAAAACTACAAATAAAAACCAGAAACCCAGACTAAATCTGAACTTCCTTAATTAAGAATTACGTTAGTGCAGCAAAGTAAGATTCTGTAAACGTCATTACAAATTATGAATTACGCATTACGAACTTGTACTGAGCTTGGTCGAAGTATTACGAATTAAACTCATGCTTCCCAAACTCCGCAAATATACCCTCATCGCCTTGCTGACTGCGATTCTTAGCGTCAACTGGGATTTACCCAAACTAGATTTTCTCGTCAACTCCAATTCAGTCGCTTCAGCACAAACCCCAGATGCACGCAAAGCCCAAGCAGACAGACTATTACAGCAAGGTATTCAACAGTTTGAAATCAGTCAATTTGAAGCAGCATTACAATCTTGGCAACAAGCACTAATTGTTTATCGGGAAATCAAACACCGTATTGGTGAGGGACAATCACTAGGAAATCTCGGTGTTGCTTACCTTTTTCTAGGAAACTACCCAAAAGCAATTGAATACCAGCAGCAGAGTTTAGCGATCGCCCGTGAAATCAAAAATCGTCTTGGTGAGGGACATTCACTAGGAAATCTCGGTCTTGCTTACTATTCTCTGGGAAATTATAAAAAAGCTATTGAGTATCTACAACAATTGTTAGCGATCGCGCGGCAATTCAAAGACCGTCAAAGTGTGGGTAAAGCACTAGGAAATCTCGGTGTTACTTACCAGTCTTTGGGAGACTACCCAAAAGCAATTGAATACCAGCAGCAAAGATTAGTGATCGCGCGGCAAATCAAAGACCGTCTTGGTGAGGGACAATCACTAGGAAATCTAGGTCTTGCTTACTATTCTCTAGGAAACTACCCAAAAGCAGTTGAATACCAGCAGCAGCACTTAGCGATCGCGCGGCAAATCAAAGACCGTTTGGGTGAAGGAGCAGCACTAGGAAATCTCGGTAGTGCTTACCAGTCTTTGGGAGACTACCCAAAAGCAATTGAATACCAGCAGCAGTACTTAGCGATCGCTCGTGAAATCAAAGACCGTCTTGGTGAGGGACAATCACTAGGAAATCTCGGTATTGTTTACGATTCTTTAGGAGACTATCCAAAAGCAATTGAATACCAGCAGCAGAAATTAGCGATCGCCCGTGAAATTCAAGATCGTCTTGGTGAAGGTATAGCTTTAAACAATCTAGGACTTGCTTTTTACAAATCTGGTAATTTCCCCGCAGCAGAGAAAACACTGTATGAAGGAATAAAAGTTTATGAATCTCTGCGAGATCAAAAATTAAATGACACCAATAAAGTCTCAATTTTCGAGACGCAAAGTAACACTTACCACACTTTACAACAAGTCCTCATTGCCCAAAATAAAACCGATGCAGCTTTAGAAATATCTGAACGCGGACGCGCAAGGGCGTTTGTTGAGTTACTATCATCTCGCTTGAATAAAGATAACAGCCAGATGAAATCACTTGCAGCACCAACAATAGGCGAGATGAAACAAATTGCCAAACAGCAAAACTCTACCTTGGTGCAATACTCAATTATTTACGATGACTTCAAAGTAGAAGGTAAACCTAAAGCTCAAGAATCAGAACTCTATATTTGGGTAATCAAGCCTAACGGTGAAGTAACATTTCACCGCCAAGACCTTAAACCATTGTGGCAAAAGCAAAATACCAGTCTTTCAAATTTAGTCGCCAGCATTCTTCGTACTAGTAGGTTTGAGTGGAATCAACCCCTCCAGCAACTTCATGAAATTCTCATTCAACCAATTGCCCAAGAATTACCTAAAGACCCAAACGCCCATATTATTTTTATCCCCCAAGCATCCTTATTTTTTGTTCCTTTTCCAGCCTTAAAAGATGCCGACAATAAATACCTAATTGAAAAACACACCATCCTCACTGCACCTTCAATTCAGGTTTTAGATTTAACTCATAAACAACGCATCCAAACACGAAACTCATCAAATCAAAATGCCTTAGTCGTCGGTAATCCCATCATGCCCTATGTCGCTTACAAAATTGGCGACAAACCCGAACAATTAGAAGCTTTACCAGGTGCTGAAACTGAAGCCAAAGAAATTGCACAGCTATTAAATACCAAAGCCATCATTGGTAAAGATGCAACTAAAGTCCAAATTTTAAAACTCCTACCAAAAGCCAGAATTATCCATTTAGCAACTCACGGATGGGCAGATGACATTCGCGGTTTAGGAAGTTGGATTGCATTAGCACCAAACCCAAAAAATCAAGATGAAACAGGTAATGGTTTACTAACTGCTGAAGAAATTTTTGATTTGCAACTACAAGCCGAATTATTTGTCATCAGTGCTTGTCAAACCGGACGCGGACGCATCACCGGCGATGGTGTGATTGGGTTATCTCGTTCGATAATATCTGCTGGTGTTCCCAGTGTCTTAGTTTCCCTGTGGCGAATTCCCGACGAAGAAACCCAGCCACTCATGAGAGAGTTTTATCAACAGCTGCAAAGGAACCCAGATAAAGCTCAAGCACTACGTCAAGCCATGCTTGGCAGAATCAAAGAAAATTCTCTACCAGTTAACTGGGCAGCGTTTACCCTAATTGGTGAAGCGGAATGAGGTATAAATCAATCCGGTTCAATTAAGGATATTTGTGATGTTTCCGAATCTGTAGAGACGTTGCAATGCAACGTCTCTACAAAATTTGTCGGTAGGCTAATTATCTTATACCAATTCAATTAATGATTGCGACAAATCCTAATGTAGAGACGCGAAATTTCGCGTCTCTACATTAGGATTATTGCATCAGAATTTGCCGAACTAAAATACTCATAACTTCATCTGGATTACCAGTTGGTAAGAGTGGACTCCAATCGCCGACGCTGGCGTAGCCGATTACTTGCAGATAGTGGATTGTACTGCTAACGGCTTTAGGAGAACCAATCAGTAAATGTTTAATTGGTTCTCTTTGGGGAAGTTGATTTTCGGTAATTTGTGCCATCATTGTATTCGTCTCCTGATATGGGGGCCAGATAAGGGCGATCGCACACTTCTTCGCGGGATGAGGCGATCGCCTTTATCATATTTTTATGATAAGGTATAATTTTATACTTGTAAAGTGGTTTGGGAAAAATTTTTATTAAAAATTACCTTGTTTTTTAGGAAAAAAATTAGGTGTGATAGAAGTAATATTTTTGTTTTATACTATTAGCAACCAAGTCAAATTTAAGAAAGCGATCGCTTCCCCAAATATAAAATTCCTAAAATTTCAACATGGCATTTGCACAGCTATGACAACCACGCTGCACAAATCAATCTCTTTATCAGAGTTCTTCAAACTGCCAGCGTTATCCCCTGATTCAGCAACGTCGATTAACTTACTCAAACCAATCTTTGCCTCCTGGCAATTCTGCTAAGTGAGAATCAATAATCTCTGGTAGTTCTTTCGGCTGATATTGATAAGTTAAATTTAAAAGTTTCTGTACAATCTCAATCAATATTTCTCGATTTAGCCTTTGGGAAATTTGACTAGATTTTAATGTTCCTTCAAAAATTTCAGCACTAGCTGGACGAATTGCCCTAGCAACTGCTTCATCTAAATATTCTTGCCATTCTTCAGCTTTAATATAGTAAGACTTTTGATTATATTTAAGATTTAATTTGGCAATTTGAATTAATGAATCGGAAATTGAAGCAATCCAAGAATTAGTTAAACGTTGTTCAATTTGATTTTTAATGAGATGAATACACAATCTGACTAAAAATGCTTCTATTTTTCGCAAAGTTGCCTGTTTACTCATCTCCTCTAAATCATCAATAATCTCTAGCGCATCTTCATAACGACCTTCTAAAATACTTTGCCTTAATTCTATTAACTCTTGTGTCATAATTTTGGGAAACAAAATACAGCTTCATCAACTTATTAGAAATTACGCACCTTGCTCAAATTGGTCAATAGCTTCAATATCATCAGAAAGTTGAACGCATTGTTCTAATAAGCTAATGTTTAATTCAGGTAATATTTCACTAACAGTAATCTGTTCGTAACCGTGAGAATATAAAAAATTAGATGATGTTTCTTCTCGTAAATGATAAAATTTAAGTTGATTAAATTGCCAAACCCAAACCTCAGCTACTCCCAAGCGTTGGTAAATTTTTAACTTATCTAGGCTACCACTGGTAATATTTACCTCTATAGCTAAATCTGGGATATCTTTTTTCTCGCCAATGGCGTAGCATTCATCTGGTTCAACTCCAGCTTGTTTGAGTTGTTTTCTAACAGTAGAACTTCCCATTGGGCTGAAGCGAATTCGTTTTAAGTAGAGATAGCGTTCTATTAAAATAGCCAAACGCTTTTTAATATTTTCATGCCTAATAGACGGTGACACAATTTCTAATATTCCATCTAAGTAAGTGACACGATAATGGGAGTTATCTTCTAATTTGGCTAGTAATGCCTCATACATTTGCCAGCTTACGCCAGTAGTGACAAATTTTTCTTCTGGGTCATCAATTTGTGATAATTCTGGGTAGTTTAAAAGTTCTTTCAGGCTGCTGACCATTATTTTATTTCTCCTATTAAGGTTTTGCCTGTTGACTGCGGTCATGCCTGGACATATTTTAATTCATACAGAGGTGCAAAGCTGCAAAGAAGATTTTGTGCTTTTATAATCTTGGTATCCACTACTTACACAGAATGCAGCCACAAAAGCGATCGCTATGCTTCAGTATCCCAATCTCGAACAGGCGCTAAAATATCACTTCGGTTATGACAATTTCCGTCCTGGGCAGCGAAAAATTATCGAAGATGCGCTACAAAATCGAGATTTGCTGGTAGTCATGCCAACGGGTGGGGGAAAGTCTTTGTGTTTTCAATTACCAGCGTTGATGAAAAAAGGATTGACGGTGGTAGTGTCGCCGTTAATTGCATTGATGCAAGACCAAGTAGAAGCACTGCGAAATAATAATATTAGCGCTACGTTTCTCAATAGTAGTTTGAATCCTTATCAGGTGCGATCGCGAGAAGAAGCCATCCTCAATGGTAAAGTAAGATTACTCTACGTCGCTCCAGAACGTCTTTTGAGTGAAAGGTTTCTGCCGTTTCTCGATTTAGTACATCACCAAGTTGGCATTTCTACTTTTGCGATTGATGAAGCACACTGTGTTTCTGAGTGGGGACATGATTTTCGTCCAGAATATCGTCAGTTGCGATCATTGCGATCGCGTTATCCCAACGTTCCGACGATTGCGCTGACGGCAACGGCGACAGTACGCGTCCGTTCTGATATCATCCAACAAATTGGATTGAAGCAACCAAGTATTCACATTGCTAGTTTTAACCGCCAAAATCTTTATTACGAAGTCCGCGCTAAAACTAAATATGCTTACGCGGAATTATTAGAAGTGATTCGAGATACAGAAGGTTCAGCGATTATTTATTGTTTAACTCGCAAAAAAGTTGATGAACTAACTTTTAAACTGCAAAATGATAAAGTTTCAGTTCTTCCTTATCATGCAGGATTAACTGACGAAGAACGCAGCAATAATCAAACAAGGTTTATTCGAGATGATGCGCGGGTGATGGTGGCAACAATTGCCTTTGGCATGGGGATTAATAAACCAGATGTGCGGCTGGTAATTCATTTTGATATTCCCCGAAATTTAGAAAGTTACTATCAAGAATCTGGTAGGGCAGGCAGAGATGGCGAATCATCACGCTGCACAATTTTTTTTAGTTTTGGTGATATCAAAACTATTGAATGGAGTATTAACCAAAAAACCGATGCCCAAGAACAGTTGATTGCTAAACAACAACTGCGGCAAATGATAGATTACGCTGAGGGAACAGATTGTCGGCGGACGATTCAACTAAGTTATTTTGGCGAACGGTTTCTCGGAAATTGCAATAATTGTGATAATTGTCGTCATCCTAAACCCGTGGAAGACTGGACAATTGAAGCGATGAAGTTTTTATCTTGTGTAGCGCGTTGCAAAGAAAGATTTGGAATGCTGCATATTATTGATGTGTTGCGAGGGGCAAAAAACCAAAAGATTACACAATATGAACACGACAAACTTTCTACTTATGGTATTGGTAAAGATAGAAGTGTTGACGAATGGCGAATGTTGGGGCGATCGCTTTTACACCAAGGTTTGCTAGAACAAACTAATGATGGTTACTCTGTGTTAAAACTAAACGCCCATAGTTGGGAAGTGATGCGACGACAGCGTAAAGTAGAAATTGCTGTGTCTGCAACCCAAAAAGTATCTCTAGTAGAGAATCATCCCAAAGCTGCTGAGGCAGAAGAATTATTACATAAATTGCGATCGCTGCGTAAACAACTGGCTGATGAACAATCTGTACCGCCTTACGTTATCTTTCATGACTCGACTTTGAAATTAATGGCGCAGGTACAACCTAAAACTCTACTTGAGTTTGGCAAACTATCTGGTGTCGGGAGTCATAAACTTGCCCAATACGGTGAAAAGTTCTTAACAGAAATTCGTGCTTACCGTGATGCTAAAAACTCAGTTAATACAGATATTGATGTTATACCTTCACTGGGTTTAATTTCTGGCACTGAATTACAAACATTAAACTTACATCAACAAGGTTTAACTGTTGCTGAAATTGCTAAACAACGAAAACTTAGCCCATCAACCATTGTTAGTCATCTAACCAGATTAATCGAAAAAAATCAGCCTGTAGATTTAAATTTGCTAGTACCTCTCGAACATCATCAAAAAATATGGCAAGTTCTAGAAGTTCTCGGCGATATTCCCCTCATTCCCCTCAAAGAACAACTGGGTACAGCCTATACTTTTGATGAAATTCGCTTAGTTAAGGAAAAGTGGCGACAAGAAAAACGCAAATAAATCATTTTTTGGATGAGGCGATCGCGTACAATATACGATGATCATTTCAGCGTCTACGCAGTTTTGAGAAATAGCGATCGCCTCACACAGCTACTCAGCTTTTTTCCTAGCTAGTCTCTAACCTGAACAAAATGTACCTCAAGATTAGGAAACGCTATATTTCAGAACTAGATACAGGTTGAGTGGCTACTTCAGTTTTGGCTTTTGACACAACTACAGACAGCAGCTTTGGCAACATCAAACAAGCCACAGTATTTACCAGTGTCAGCAATAGTCCATCTATCAAACTCATAGATAAACACCTCTTTCTTCAAAAATTTTGTTTGCTATTTACCTATTGTGAAACATATTTTGTCAAATGAACTACATCAGTGCTTTTGATTTTCTTCTTATTTCCATAAGCTAGTTCAATATTTAGTTTTGTAAAATTTTCAAATCAGTATTTATCAAAAATCAATCTTAAGTAATAGCATAGCCAGGCCAAAACGTTGTAAAAAATAGCGATCGCCACTACAACTGCTGTAAAATTAAACAAAAATCCAAAACTTACGCAACTCTACATGATTTAGGAAAAACTTTATGACTACTAATTTAATCAAATTAGTAATCGCATAATTAATTGAGATTTTTAACTAAAGATAATACCAGAAAAACTATTCCGCCTGATTTAAATTGGCGGTACTAAAACAGTTATGGCTTTAGGTATAACTTGAAAACTTGCAGGAGTATAAGTGGTAATTTCACCATCAGTATTGATTGGGCGTGGTTTACGGGTATAAATTTCAAATTTTTGTCCTTGAAGCGCACGCACACTACGCCAACGAATATGTTTACCTTGTCGCATTGCGGGTAGTAAAGGGATGATTTGCCACCAATGTTCTATTTCTAAACTGTAGAGATCCAATCTTTGATCATCAATAGTGGCATCGTGAACCACTGCCATACCACCACCATAATAACGACCGTTACCAACAGCAATTTGAACCGTTTTTACACGAAAAGATTGATCCTTCGTTCTAATTTCTGCACTAAAGGGGCGAGACTCCCAAACGACTTGTAACGCAGTCGCAACATAAGCAAATATTCCCCAACGACGTTTCATTTCTTTAGTAAGTCGTTGAGTAATTTTTACACTTAACCCCATACTGGCAACATTGAAAAAGTGCTTACCATTGACCCATCCTAAATCAACGCGTCGCAATTCTCCGTAGGCGATAATTTCACAAGCTTCAGCTAACGAGTTAGGAATTGCTAAAGTCCTTGCTAAATCGTTTGCCGTTCCCAAAGGTAAAATTCCTAAAGGTAATTGCGTTTCCACTAATGCATCCACTGCTGCATTTAGAGTACCATCACCACCACCAACAATTACTAAGTCAACTTCATGCTGGTGACGCAGTATAATTTCTGAAAGATGTTTGGGATTGTCTGCCGACTCTTCTGTTAATTTAAAGCCAAGTTTCTCAAGATAATAAGTGACTTCTATTAATCGCTTTTGTCCTTGGCGGGCATGGCGATTAACTAACAGCAACGCACGAGAATTTACTGGTAGTGACCTTTGTCGTGTTTGTGTCCAATTATCCGCTTCCATATAATCTAATTAATTTGGCTGAAAAAATTTTATGCGTCTTTATAAGAATTAATAGATTTTTTGTTTTTGATCTATTGGTTTTTCAAATATATTGAATTAAAAAACTAATATTCATTTATCTTGAAGCATCATAGAGCCAATCCAAGAAGATATTTAAATTGATTTTAGATTTACTAATAATATTTACAGTTTATTAAAAAATAATAACTTTTTTAATAGTAATACTTAACCAAAAATATTAATTAAAGCTAAAAGTAAATATACTTAGTTTAACTGAATAGCTGAATGTTCAAAATGATAATTTTTCATAATTAGTAAAGTCAATGTAGTCTTGTTAACAAAAAATAATTAACAAGTTAAATATAACTTAGAAAATATATCTTTAGTATGTAAATACATCTATCTTAAGAATGAAATTATAAACAGTTTTTAAGACAGAATTAATCCTAAAACTAAGAAGATGTTAAAAAAACCTAAAAGTTACAAAAAAATCCTCTATTAGGGGATTGTATTAGCTAAGAGTAAAAATATTTACTATTGGATAATTAACATCCAACAAATTACTAATATTACAGAATGAAAGCATCTGCATTCTTATTAATCCTTGGTTTGTTACTAACAGCTTGTAATGCGCCTCAAAATACAGCAGTATCTCCTACCCCCTCGGAAAATAGTGCGACTGCACAACCTGTACAGAACCAAACCAAAAGCAAACTAATTGTGGTGACAACAGTCGCGCCGATAACTAATATTGTGAGTAATATTGCAGGCGATCGCACTGAAGTCAAAGGGGTCATTCCCGAAGGTACAGATTCTCATACTTTTGAGCCACGTCCCAGCGATGCTGATTTGCTGTCTAAGGCTAACTTGATTTTCGTCAACGGACTCCGCTTAGAAGTCCCTACAGAAAAACTAGCAAAAACTTCTAAACCTCAAGAAACAAACATTTATGAGCTAGGTAACAACACCATCAACGAAGCTCAGTGGATTTATGACTTTAGCTTTCCGAAAGAAAAAGGAGACCCCAATCCACATTTATGGGTAAACCCCAAATACGCTGAAGCTTATGCCAAATTAGCTGCCCAACAGTTAACTCAGTTAGATCCTGAAGGCAAAGAATACTACGCTAAAAATTTAAATAACTACTTGCAACGCCTTAACGAACTAGACAAAGTTAGCCGTGAAGTCGTAGCGAGTATTCCTGCCAAAAATCGCAAACTCCTAACATACCACGACTCTTGGGCATACTGGGCAAGAGAATATGGCTTTGAGGTAATTGGTGCAATTCAACCTTCAGATTTTAAAGAACCTTCCGCTCAAGATGTTGCCAAACTCATCGACCAGATTCGCAAAACTGGTGTACCTGCCATTTTTGGTTCTGAAGTCTATCCCAGCAAAGTCGAAGAACAAATTGCCAGAGAAGCGAAAGTCAAAATAGCGAACACGGCTGATGATGAATTACCAGGAACAGGATCAGCCAACGCTACAGAAAATACCAATCCTCAGCATACTTACATTGGGATGATGGCAAACAATCTGCGGATCATTGCCGAAAATCTGGGGGGAAATCCCAAGTTAGTTGACAAGCTAAACACTACCAATGTTGTTGGCCCAACCGCAACAGCCACTCGATAGCAAATTGCTGAGTAAGTATTTCTTCATTTCAGACTTCAGCCTTTTTTGACTAGTGCATGGAAACAATATTAGAAATTAGAAATCTTACCTGTGGTTTCCAAACTCAACCAGTGTTGACAAATGTGGATTTGACTTTATATCCAGGACAACTGTCTGGTTTAGTGGGGCCTTCTGGCAGTGGTAAAACTACCCTAATCAAAGCAATATTAGGGTTAGTACAGCCTTGGGCTGGTGAAATTTGGTTCCGAGGAAAACGCTTAAAACCGGGAACTGCACCGCCAAAAGTGGGCTATGTGCCGCAGGTAGAAACAGTAGATTGGAATTTTCCAGTGACTGCACTAGAAGTAGTGATGATGGGGCGTTACCGCAAACAGCAATTTTTGCCTTGGTCATCACGGCGCGATCGCACTGCGGCCAAGGCTCTTTTAGAGCGGGTGGGAGTGGCGCACATCGCCCATCGTCCCATCGGTGAGTTATCTGGCGGACAACAGCAACGGGTGTTTATTGCCCGTGCGCTAGTCGGAGAACCAGAAATCGTACTTTTAGATGAACCGACGAGTAGTTCAGACTTGCGCGTGCAGCACGAACTGTTACACCTGTTAGCGGAACTCAATCAACAAGGCTTGACGATTTTGCTTTCTACCCATGACCTCAACTCTGTAGCCACTCATTTACCTTGGGTGGTTTGTTTTAATCACAGCATCATTGCCCAAGGTGAACCTAGTGATGTGTTTACTCCCGCTATCTTAAAGCAAACCTTTGGTGCAGAAATGGTCGTCTTTCACCAAAGCGATCGCATTCTCATTGCTAACGAAGGCACTTCTTTACGCCATCAAATGCAAGACAATTTACCACAAATTTTGCGAACAGCACACTCAAACGACAACGGCCACAATTCCAGATCCTAAACCAAAAACTACACTAAAAACATCAAATGGAAATACATCTGCTAAGGCTAAAAGCTCTCGATCTTTTGTGCCACGCCAGCCCATATCTTCCACGTTCTGCACGGTGTGTCCTACATCTCTGGTGGATCTCATCTCGTCATAGATTGAGTTGACAAAAGGAACTTCAATATCCATTAGCGCGATCGCGCTGATTTTAGATAAGAATAACGACTAAGGAGAACCGAACTATGTGAAGAAAAATGAACTAGGTTACAACCCTCTTCACTCCTGCCTCCTTATCTTTAAAATTATGGAAAACTTTCACGACCACATGCCATTAAGCATTTAATAATATTGCACTCAATTGAGAACCGATATAGTATTAAACACATGGAATTTTTGCTCAAACCCTTTCAATATGAATTTTTCAGCCGTGCCGTGATTGTTGGGATGATGGCGGGGCTATTGTGCGGGGTGATGGGGGTATATATCATCACTCGCCGTATGAGTTATATTGCTCATGGTCTTTCCCATGCAATTTTGGGAGGAGCGGTACTGAGCTACGTTTTAGGACTAAATTTTTACATTGGCTCTGGAATTTGGGGATTTGCCGCCGCGTTACTCATTCAATATTTGACTGGGCGTAAAGTATACTCGGATGCTGCCATTGGTATTGTCACCACTGCTAGTTTTGCTTTGGGTGTAGCCGTGATTAGTACCTATCGCAAATTCAGCCAAAACTTTGAAGCGGCTTTATTTGGTAATGTCCTGGGCGTTTCCTCCACCGATTTGTGGTTTGTTGCCGGAGTGACGTTTGTAATTTTGAGCTTAGTGTTTTTGTTTTATCGCCCTTTACTGTTTTGGTGTTTTGACAGAGAAGTGGCACAGGTGCATGGCGTACCTGTATCGGCGATGGATATATTATTTGCGTTAATGCTGGCAACGTTGCTAGTGGCAACACTTAACGTATTAGGCGTGACATTAATTATCTCTGCGGTTGTCATTCCTGCATCCATTGCGCGACTATTGAGCGATCGCTTTGGTTATATCATGATTATCTCAGGAATTTTAGGAGCTGCGATCGCATTTGTCGGGATTTACCTAAGTTATTACTTAGATATAGCTTCTGGCGCTAGTGTTGTTCTGCTGTCAACTTTAGTGTTTGGCTGTGTGTTGTTTTGGAAAAGTATTCAAAGTCGGCGTAAACGCTACACCCCACCTCTTTCTGCACAACATTATCAAGGGTAGTAAGCGTTCTTTTTCGAGATTGTTTGTTGATTTTCTTTTAATTACCCAGATGTTTTCCTCACCATTTTTTAGTTCTTCGGTTTTGGTGATTCTGGAATAATCTCTGTAACTACGCGACTACCTGTTTTACCGCCGCTGACAACGATGTTTTCTGTTTGGAGATTGCCTAAGGCGGTGTCTCCATTGAAAGTTAAGGCTGGGTTAGCTTGTCGGTAAACTACATTTCCCTGTGCTTCTAGTAATTTTTTATCTAGATACCAAGTGAGGTTTTGAGATTTCAGAGACTGGCGACGCTGACCAACGGCGTTAACATTACCTACTAAATAAACCGTTTTTTGCGGTATTTTCATCTGGGCTTGATTACCAGTTACCGTCAATTTTTCAACCCGGTGGAAGATGCGTACCGGAGAATTTGTCTTGACGTTTTCTGTATTCATGTCCCAGATCATGGAGTTACTCAGTATCTGCACTGGTGGATCTAATAAATCTGCTTGGGCATTTTGTTTGATGGTAGCAATCTTAGTTTTTAAGTTGACTTCGGCAGAATTTCCACGACCACGATCTGTGATTTGATTATTTTTATAGCGTTCAAATTGTAACGGGCGATCGCCAATTAATTTTTCTTGTTTAATCTGCCAAATTAAATGCTCAGTCCGTATTTGTAATTGGGGATCAGTTGAGTTTGCTACAACTTTGCCAACAAATTCTGCTACTTGTTCGCGGGTTTTTACTCGTGCTTCTTGCGCTACTGCCTGTAATTGTTTATGCTTGCCGTTAATTTGATTGCGGACAATTAATAAATCTTCTTTGGGCCGCCATTCCATTTCATTGCCTTGTAAAACCACCCCATTATTAGGGTCTGTGGCCAAGATTTTTCCCCTGAGAAACAGCCGTTTGCCATCTTGTTGAATGTCTGCTTGATCTGCTTTAATTTGATAAACTATTTTGCCATCTTGATATAACTCTCCGTAGGGGTTTTCGGCTTGACCAATTTGTTTTTCTTTGGTGTATCTTGCCTTTTTTGCTTGCATTTTCCAAAGCGGTCGCCCTACTTCATCAGCTTGTTCTAAGGTAACATCAAAAAAAGTTAAGTTACTCTCTGAATCTTCTGCTGATGAACCTTGATTATTTTGATTAGAGCCTGTGCGATATTTACCCCCACAAGCTCCTAAACTAATCATTAAAAGTAGAGTTAAAGGCAGGTAATACCAATTTGTTTTTATTTGAATCAAACTCAAAAAAGGAAATGAATGAAACTGGGGAGATTTATTTATGCTTCCCCCCATAAATCTTAAATTTCTTTTTGCTATTTGCCTGCCTTGCTGATCCTTCATGTATCTTGAATTTCTAAATGTCCGTCATGATCTGTTGGGTCATCCAAAAAACCCATTCCTGTTAGAGGACGATATGGGTAACTCTGGCGTGGTGTTTTTTGGATATCTTCTTTGATAGCTTCTAAATCAATGTAGCGATCGCTAACATTAATTAAGCTATCACTGGTCATTGAGCGTAAACTCACAACCTCTACCCTAACACCACGATAGCTCACAGAATTGACGGCGTAGGCTAAATCGCCATCACCACTCACCAAAACAGCGGTATCATAAGAATCGACCAAAGCCATCATATCAACAGCTATTTCGACATCTAAGTTGGCTTTTTTGGAACCATCTGGTAGCTGGACTAAATCTTTGGCAATGACTCGATAACCGTTACGACGCATCCACAACAAAAAACCCTGTTGCTTTTCATTGGTTCTATCTACACCTGTGTAGAAAAAAGCCCGTAACAGTCGAGATCCACCTGTTAATCGACATAATAACTTGGTGTAATCGATTTCAATTCCTAATTGCAAAGCAGCGTAAAATAGATTTGAGCCATCAATAAATATAGCGACTCGACCTCGATTCTCTAAAACTTGCTCTGGCGTAAATATCGAGTCATTTTCTAAATTATTCAACATTGTTGTCATACCTCTGTTTTTATCTTGTTATTTTTGATACAAATTTCCAACTTTCACATTTAGTTAGAGTGTTTATGATAATTTTCCGGGGCTAATTATTTAAGTTCAGCCCCGATAAATTTTTTGAGATGTTTGAGAGATGAGAAAATGTTCTGAAAGAGATTAAAAAAACTAATCGTTTTTAGGAGGTTCTATGCGTTTAAAAATTGGTTGAGGATTCCCCAACTGTTGTTTATTAGATAGTACCCCCCATTTGCAATGAATGGAAAATGGGGCAGCGATCGCTGTTTTAATTTGTTCGTTAAAATTAATTCCAAAACCCAGTTGTTGATAAATATCGCTACTGATATTAGGAATAATTGGTGAAAGCAGATAAGCTGACAACCTCACAGATTCCAAAACTGCGTATAGCACTTTTTCTACTTCCTGCTGCTGTCCTTGTTTATATAGTGACCAAGGTGCTTGTTCATCAATAAACTTATTACTGGCTTGCACCAATGACAGGATAGCTTCACAGGCTTGATTGAAAGCTAGCGCTTCGTAGGCTTGTTGTACCTGTTCCCCTAGACTTAAACCAATTTTTCTCAAAGGATTTTCAGCAGAAATGGTTTCATCTGTAATTGACAATCCATTGCCAGCACAGTATTTCTTCACCATGTTTAAGCTGCGATTGAGCAAATTACCTAAATCATTTGCCAAATCTGCATTTAGAACGTTAATGAATCTACTTTCATTAAAGTCGCCATCTTTGCCAAATTCGATTTCCTTAAGAAAGTAATAACGAACCGCATCACTACCATAACTCTCGACTAAGGCTATGGGGTTGAGGGTATTACCCAGTGCTTTACCCATTTTTTGACCATCTTTGGTCAAAAAGCCATGTCCAAACACTCTTTTGGGCAAAGGTAAATCTGCTGAAATTAACATTGCTGGCCAGTAAACTGCATGAAAGCGCAGAATATCTTTGCCAATTAAATGCAAGTTAATCGGCCACCATGTTGCTAAAGCGTTTGCTAAGGTTGGTTCAGCATCCGGTTCTAATAATGCTGTGACATAACCTAGCAGCGCATCAAACCAGACATACAACGTTTGTTCAGGATCAGTTGGTACAGGAAAACCCCAATCAAGATTAATCCGGGAAATGGAAAAGTCTTGCAACCCTCGGCTAACAAAGCTTAAGACTTCGTTGCGGCGGCTTTCTGGCTGAATGAAATCTGGGTGCGATTCATAAAATTCTTCTAGCTGGGTTTGGTATTTAGATAACCGAAAAAAATAATTTTGTTCGTCTCGCCACTCAACTTGTTTATTAGTATGAATCGGACAACGCTTGTCTTCTAATAATTCTCTTTCTTCTTTAAACTCCTCACAGGATACGCAGTACCAACCTTTTTGTTGTCCTTGGTAGATATCACCTTTTTCCCAAACTCGCCCAAAAAATTCTTTCACAATCGCTTCATGACGCGGGGCTGTTGTCCGACTAAAGCGATCATATTGAATGTTTAATAACTCCCATAAGCTGACGAAACTAGGAACAATTGCATCGCAAAACTCTTGCGGTGCTTTTCCTAAAGACTCAGCCGAACGTTGAATTTTTTGTCCATGTTCATCTGTACCTGTAATTAACAGTACACGATGCCCCATGAGCCTGCCAAACCGAGCCACTACATCTGCGGCGATCGTTGTATAAGCACTTCCTATATGCGGAACATCGTTTACATAATAGAGGGGTGTTGTTAGGGCAAATGTCTTGTCTGTTTTATCCACTAGGTTCATGCAAAATAAAATTAAATTATTAAAACGTTTTTTAATAAATTATGACGGCAAAACTAGGCAATTATACAACATTACTATTGCTTTTTCAAACTTCACCTTAATAGTAGCAAATTTCTCCAGTTAAGAAATGTTTTGTAATAAGTACAAATCTGGTTATCTGAACTACAAACAAAAATTAAAATCTAATATCCTTTATCCAATGCTGTTTATTACATAAAATTGTGACTAAAAATACAATGCTCTAAACATAGAAAAATCATTTCCTTTTGTAGATAAGACATTTCTATCCTAAGACGGTCGTGATATTAGTAAAGAAATGTAAAAATTAAATCAAGATAAACTACGACATATACTCAAAAATATATTTAGATATGAGTCTAAATAGCCCTTTGGACATTTCTCGCTTACTCTTAGCAACGTTTTCCACACGAATGTTTCGCTATTACGAGGATCGCATTCCTAGTGATGCAAGTTTGTTAATAGTGAGCAATCATCGCAGCTTTATGGATGCCATGATTTTAATGGCAGCGTTATCGAGTCCGATTCGGTTTGCTTGCCATCACTATATGGGACAAGTACCAATTCTGCGAGAAATTGTCACAGGACAATTAGGTTGTTTTCCTTTAGAGGCAGTTGAAAACCGTCAACAAAGCTTTTTTGCACAATCAAAGATGCTATTAGAGTCAAAACAGATGGTAGGGGTTTTTCCTGAAGGCGCTGAACCAATGGTGCAATCGACTCAAGCCTCTGTAGTTGGGGAATTTCAGCGCGGATTTGCTCATTTAGCTTTACGTTCTGGTGTACCAGACTTAGCAATTTTACCAATAGCGATCGCCTCTTTAGAAGAAGTCAACACCACAGCTTTTCCCCTAAAATTGTTGAGTTTGTTCGACCCTTCAGAACCCTTATTTAATCAATATGGCTGGCATCCATTAGTTATATATCAACGAGTGGCTGTGCTAATTGGTCGTCCTTATTGGATTACAAACGATCATCAACGTCAATATCATGGTAAACAAGCAAAAAATGTTGTATCTGACCTAACCGAACACTGTCACAGCGAAATAGCTACCTTACTACAACAAGGTTGTTATTGATGTAAAAAGCGGTAGAAAAGAAAATTTATCGCGGTAATTTCTGAGTAATTCTGCACTAATACTATTGTAATTTTTTGCCTATTTTTGATATATCTTGCTAAAGATTGATTGACATGATGACTTGATAAGATTGAGTTATATTTATGAGCAGTTTATCTTATATTTAAGTGATTTTTTATTAGCTGAGTTATGATTTTAACAGAGTTTTGCCTGTAATCCTGTAGTGAAGCTAGTAAATAATTACCCACGTCAAGGGAGAGTTATTGTAGACAGGTGAATCTATAAAAAACTCCAAAGGAAATTAAAATTTTACAATGCCAGAAGTTGAGTTAAAGCCGTGTTTTCTGACTCCTAAACGAGTACAACCAGAGTATCCGCTGTTTGTTTATTTACCGGGAATGGATGGCACTGGTGAATTGTTGCGATCGCAAACATCGGGACTAGAAGCAAGCTTTGATGTTCGCTGTTTAGCGATCCCCAGAAAAGACCTGACAACATGGGAAGATTTAACCAAAAATGTCTTGGACTTAATTCATGCAGAGTTAGAAAAATGTTCCCAAAGGCCAGTTTATCTGTGTGGGGAATCATTTGGCGGCTGCTTAGCAATGAAAGTAGCAACCACAGCATCGCATTTATTTAAACGCATTATTCTGATCAATCCAGCCTCAGCTTTTCGCCTGCGTCCTTTTTTAGATTGGGCATCCCAGCTATCATACTTAGTGCCAGAATCTCTTTATGATATCGGTGCATTGGGGTTATTGCCGTTTCTGGCATCCTTAGAGCGGATGACAAAAAGCGATCGCCACGAACTGCTAAAAACCATGCGTTCTGTACCGTCAGAAACAGTTAACTGGCGGTTAGCTTTATTGCGAGAATTTGCAGTTGATGACAGCGAGTTACGTCGCTGTCATCAACAAGTGTTGTTAATTGCTGGTGCAGGCGATCGGCTTTTACCTTCTGTTACAGAAGTCAGGCGTATAGCTGCCATTTTACCCAATGCTCAGGTTTTAGTCCTACCAAATAGCGGACACGCCTGTTTACTAGAGAAAGATATCAATCTCTATGAAATTCTCAAAAAAAATAACTTTTTAGAAACTAAGGATAACAAAATTTATGAGCTACAGGTCAAGGAAGTAGGTTGAACATATGTATACAGAGAGTTTCTTTTGCTACTGCATTCGCCCAAATAACCAGTAAGATACTGTTGACATTAGGATGCCAATTATAAAAACTCAAGCTGATATCCTGAAAAGAACTTACATTTAGTAACCCTGTCTCAATCAAAAACTTGTACTCGTTGGAAGATGTCAAGTCGCACTAAATTTCGCTACAAACAAACTAGAGAGACTTTCAAAATCATGTCAAAACAATGGCAGAACAACCCCAACAACAACCAGAAGTAAAAATCACACAACAGACATCCGCGACAGAAAAATCATCGCTATTAGACTCTTTAGCTACAACTGGGAAAACATTTGTAGATACAGGCTGGGGAGTGAGCGTAGCAGCCGCACAACAAACACACAAGTTATTTGGTCAAGCCACTCAAACCACTGGTGAGTTGATTAATTATCTCAACCAAAATTGGTTGATCAAAAGACTATCTGGATTTTTAAATCTTAATTGGCTGATTGGTGCTAGTGAAAATGTTGACCTAGAAAAAGCCGCAGCCACGGTTAAAAAACTCAAACAACAGCATCCGCAGGAATCTCCCAGCCAAATTTCTCACCGCATCATGCTGGAAACAGCCACTAAAGCTGGGGGGATTGGATTCGCCAGTAGTATTTTACCAGGGGTAGCAGCAGCATTATTAGCAGTTGATTTAGCCGCAACCATGAAATTGCAGTCAGAAATGTTGTATCAAATTGCGGCTGCTTATGGGCTAGATTTAAAAGACCCAGCGCGTAAAGGGGAAGTTTTAACAATTTTTGGTTTGGGTTTGGGAGGTAATCGCCTGTTGAAAGCAGCTGGACTGGCGTTGCTGCGAAATGTGCCGTTTGCAGGTGCAGCGATCGCCACTAGTTCCAATGCCGCCTTAAGCTATTCTCTAGGATATGCAGCTTGTCGATTTTACGAAGCCAAACTGGATGAATCCGTTTCTTTAACATCAAAAGAAACTTTAGCAACGCTAAAAGCAGAAAGTGAAAACTACTTAGAAACTGCGATCGCTCAACAAGTGATCATGGATAAAATTCTAGTACACATGATTCTTGCCAGCCATCCCGAAAAAACTTGGGAACAAATTTTACCAGAATTGCAAGCATTGAACCTCAGCCCTAACTCACTAACTGCGATCGCCAACAATATCAAATCACCCCAACCTTTAGATACACTGCTCAATCAACTCAACCGTGATTTTGCTATTCCTTTGTTAGCACAGTGCCAAAGAATTGCTCAACTTGACAATCAGACTACAGCAGTAGAGCAAGAAATTATTAGTGCGATCGCAAATAAATTTGACATTGACATTACCGAAGTTCAGTCAATAGTTAATAGTTCTGAGTCAAAAACTAGCCTCTAGCCTCTATTGCTGTTCAATTTGCTCAGGATCAATACCGAGGTCGCGTAAGCGTTGCTTTAATTGCTCTACTTGTTGTTCGGCTTGTTGTCGAGCCAGGGCTTCTAAATCTAGCTGATGTTGTGCTTCTCGTAGTGCTTGCGCCTGTTCTGTGGGATTCAGCAGTTTCTCCTCTGTATCTTCCCGGTAAAAACCGATTAATTCTCCTTCCACTTGCAACCGTAAACCTAACGGTTCGCTGCGGTTATCTGTAATCAATTCATATGAATCTCGGCGCAATCGATAACCTTGCAACTGCCCTTGCACCCATTCGCCTCTGGGGTCAAATAACCAGTATTCTTTGACACCAAGTTGCTCGTACAAAGTCTTCTTAAATTCCTGATCGTGATTTTTTGTTCCTGCCGAAGTCATTTCAAAAATCACAGATGGAACTTCGCCTTCTTCCCACACCTTATAATTATCTCGACCACCAGGCGCGACATTAAAAATCACCATCACATCCGGGGCAACTCGCAACTTGGGAAATCCTTGAGCGTAGTAGAGATACTGATTAGCGAGGACTGTTGCCTGTTGTCCCGCTAAATACTGGCGCAGAACTTCCAGCGTCGCCAGTAACACACATAAATGGGCATAGCTTTCTGCCACAGGTTCACCATCGGCACTAGGATAGAACACTTCTGCCCGTTGGTTTGAAGATAAGGCTGGAGTCATAGTTACGCTATGCAGAAGGTTGGGATGTTTCAATTATAAAAGTCAATTGTCATTGGTCATTGGTCAATAGCTAGAACTTGAAATGATGTTTCAGACTTCACACTTCTGACTTCAAAATTTTGAGCAATACTGGTACAAGAAGGAATCTTTAAACAAAATCCCAACATGGCAGCAATTCAACTCAGTAATCAGCCTCTCTTGGAGTGGGCAGGCGATAGTTTGGCAATTGGATTATTTGAAGATGCGATAGAGTTAACAGGTGAACTGGCGACTTTGAATGAAAAGTTTGCTGGCATCTTAAAAGAAGTAATTGCCGAAGAAGAATTTACAGCCAAAGCCAACAGCACTGTCTTCACCCGTGTCGGTGGCGGTGGTTCAGTGAAAAAAGTAATTTTAGTTGGCTTAGGAAAACCAGACGCACTGAAAGTAGACACTCTGCGGCGGGCGGCGGCGGCGGCGGCTAAAGTAGCCAAAAAGCAAAAAAGCAAAACTCTAGGATTTAGCTTTCCATTATGGAACGATGACCCAGGCGCAACAGCCCAAGCGATCGCAGAAGGTGTACAGTTAGCGTTATATCAAGATGTGCGCTTTAAATCTGAACCCGATGATAAAGCCTCAAAGGTCGAAACAGTAGAATTGCTGGGCTTTGATGGGCAAGAAGCCGCAATTACCCGTGCCAACCAGATTGTATCTGGAGTAATTTTGGCAAGAGAGTTGGTAGCAGCCCCAGCCAACACAGTCACGCCAATTACAATGGCAGAAACAGCTCAAGGAATTGCTAAAGACCACGGTTTACAAATAGAAATTCTTGAAAAAGAAGATTGTGAAAGGTTAGGCATGGGTGCTTTTTTGGGAGTTGCCCAAGCCTCTGACTTACCGCCTAAATTCATTCACCTCACATACAAACCAGAAGGCACACCTACCAAAAAACTAGCCGTTATTGGTAAAGGTTTAACCTTTGATTCTGGTGGACTGAATATTAAAGGTGCAGGTAGTGGTATCGAAACGATGAAAATTGATATGGGTGGTGCAGCTGCTACTTTGGGTGCAGCAAAAGCCATTGCCCAACTCAAGCCTGATACAGAAGTTCATTTCATCTCCGCTGTGACCGAAAATATGATTAGCGGTCGCGCTATGCACCCAGGCGACATCCTTACAGCCTCTAACGGCAAAACCATCGAAGTTAATAACACCGACGCAGAAGGACGTTTAACTTTAGCTGATGCTTTGGTATATACCGACAAATTAGCTTTAGATGCGATTGTGGATTTAGCCACCCTCACAGGTGCTAACGTCATTGCTTTAGGTGAAGATATTGCAGGTTTGTATACTCCTGATGATGCTCTAGCTGCTCAGTTAGAAAAAGCTTCTGCCATCTCAGGCGAAAAAATTTGGCGAATGCCAATGGAAGAAAAATATTTTGAAGGCTTGAAATCTGGTATTGCGGATATGAAAAACACTGGGCCGCGTCCTGGTGGTTCTATCACCGCAGCCCTATTTCTCAAGCAGTTTGTCAAAGATACCGCTTGGGCGCACCTAGATATTGCTGGGCCAGTATGGTCAGACAAAGAAAATGGCTACAATGGCCCTGGCGCGACAGGCTACGGTGTGCGGATGTTAGTCAACTGGGTACTAGGAACTGAAGTCTAAAGTGTGAAGTCTGAAGTCTGAAAACTCATATTTCAGATTTCAGACTTCAGAATTCATACTTTATTCGTGTTATCTTGGGCTTGCCGCAAAAACGGTTGCAATAGTAACAATCATGATGAGTACTGAGTACTTTTTACTTGACTCAGCACTCATGACTAAGTATGGTAATTTGGCAGTTGGAAAGTTACGGTTTTTTAACAAAGCCATCTGGTAAAATTTGTAAGGTTTCTAGAAGCTCTGAGCAATGGGATCGACTTGCGCACGGATAGCAATTGACGCAATGGGGGGGGATCACGCACCCAATGAAATCGTTGCTGGTGCATTACGCGCCAGTGAAGAATTGGGTGTAAAAGTCTTGTTAGTGGGTGATCCCCAACAAATTAAAGCTGTCATGCCGCCAAAAACTAGTTTGGAGCGGGTGGAGATAGTTCCTGCTGAGGAAGCGATCGCTATGGATGAGGAGCCTTTAAATGCTGTAAGACGCAAACGCAAGGCTTCTATCAATGTGGCGATGGATTTGGTAAAAAATCAGCAGGCTGATGCTGTATTTTCTGCTGGACACTCTGGGGCAGCTATGGCAGCAGCATTGCTGCGTTTAGGAAGATTGCCAGGAATTGATCGCCCAGCAATTGGTACAGTTTTCCCCACGATTATGGCTGGCAAGCCAGTGTTAATCCTGGATGTGGGTGCAAATGTAGACTGCCGTCCTAAATTTTTAGAGCAGTTTGCTGTGATGGGTTCGATTTATAGCCAATATGTATTAGGGACAGACACACCCAAAGTAGGTCTGTTGAATATTGGTGAGGAAGATACCAAGGGTAATGAGCAAGTACTCCGCGCCCATCAACTACTGCGAGAAAATTCCTTAATTAATTTTGTTGGTAATGCCGAAGGGCGTGATGTGCTTTCTGGTCAATTTGATGTGATTGTGTGCGATGGCTTTATGGGCAATGTGTTATTGAAATTTGCCGAATCTCTGGGAGGAGTAATTCTGCAAATTTTACGCGAAGAACTACCCCAAGGATTGCACGGTCAAATTGGAACGGCACTTTTAAAACCAAATCTCAAGCGAATTAAGCAGCGCATGGATCATGCGGAGCATGGAGGTGCTTTACTGTTAGGAGTGGCTGGAGTTTGTTTTATCGGCCACGGCAGTTCGCAAGCACCTTCAATTTTTAGTGCAATACGTATGGCAAAAGAAGCAGTGGATAATCAGGTACTGCAAAGACTTCAGTCTCAGTACGAAATTCTACAGCGCGATCACGGTTAGTAATGGGTCATTTGTCATTCGTCATTTGTTTTTTGTCTGTTGGCAGACAGAAGGGCAAATGATCAAAAAGCTGACTTGGGAGAGTAGGAGTGCAAAAGTTAGGCATAGCATTTACAGGAAGTGGCTCGGCAGTTCCCGAAACTTCCCTCGACAACCAGGCACTAACAGCATTGGTTGAAACATCAGATGAGTGGATTACCACAAGAACGGGGATTCGTCAACGACGAGTGTCACTACCGTCAGGCTCATTGAGTTCGTTGGCAGCTGAGGCTAGTCGTCAAGCGATCGCATCTGCCGGGATTAGAGCAACTGACTTAGATTTGATTCTGCTGGCAACATCAACCCCCGATGATTTGTTCGGCACTGCTTGTAAAGTGCAGGCCCAGTTGGGAGCGACTAAAGCAGTAGCGTTTGACTTAACCGCCGCTTGTTCTGGCTTTGTGTTTGGGTTAGTAACGGCTGCCCAATACATCAGAACAGGTGTATATCAGAATGTACTGTTGATCGGGGCAGATATCCTCTCTCGTTGGGTAGATTGGCAAGACCGAAGAACTTGTGTGTTGTTTGGTGATGGAGCCGGAGCAGTAGTTTTACAAGCTGCACAAAGCGATCGCTTGTTAGGATTTGCCCTCAAAAGTGACGGGACTCTCAATCATCAGCTCAACCTTGGCTATGCAGCCGCTTCCCAAGAACTACTCCCAGGCATCAACGTTTCTCAAGGCACTTATCAACCCATCACCATGAACGGCAAAGAAATATACCGCTTTGCTGTGCAGAAAGTGCCAGAAATTATTGATAAAGCTTTATTTGAAGCTAACCTCACTGTTGATCAAATAGATTGGTTAGTCTTGCATCAAGCCAATCAACGCATTCTAGATGCTGTCGCTCAACGTCTAGAAATTCCTGAACAGAAAGTGATTAGTAACCTTGCCAATTACGGCAATACTTCTGCTGCTTCTATTCCTCTGGCTTTGGATGAAGCAGTGCGACAAGGCAAAATTCAACCCAATGACATCATTGCTGCATCCGGCTTTGGCGCAGGTCTCACTTGGGGTGCAGCAATTTTCCAATGGGGAAAATAGATATTGAATAAGTAAAAAGTCAAAAGTAAAAAGGTAAAAATTTTTACTTTTGCTTTTTGCCTTTTGACTTCTTAATTGACCAATGACTATTGACAATGACTAAAATCGCATGGGTGTTTCCCGGACAAGGTTCCCAAGCTTTGGGAATGGGAATAGATCTACTAGATATACCCTCCGCTAAAGATAAATTTGACCAAGCGGAGGCAATTTTGGGCTGGTCTGTGATTGATATCTGCCAAAATCAAGCAGAAAAGTTAGGACAGACACTCTACACTCAGCCTTGTCTTTACGTAGTGGAAAGTATTCTCGCTGACTTGATGCGGGAACGGGGACATCAACCAGATTTGGTCGCTGGTCATAGTTTAGGTGAGTATATTGCCCTTTACGTTGCTGGTGTTTTTGATTGGTCAGCAGGTTTGCATTTAGTCAAAAGTCGTGCCGAACTGATGGATAGTGCCGTAGGTGGGATGATGGCGGCTTTAATGAACTTTGATCAAGCACAATTAGAAGCAGCGATCGCCGCAACACCAGACGTAGTTTTGGCAAACGATAACAGTCCGGCGCAGGTGGTAATTTCCGGTACTCCTGATGCTGTACAAACAGTGATGTCTCAAGTTAAAGCCAAGCGTGCTATGCCCTTAAAAGTTTCTGGGGCATTTCACTCGCATTTAATGGCGGCGGCGGCGGCTGAATTTCAAGATATTCTGGAATCTGTAGAATTTCAGCCTGCAACTGTAGCTGTCATGTCTAATGTCGAACCTGTACCTTCGACTGACGCAAAAATTTTAAAACAGCGTCTAACTCAACAAATGACTGGTTCAGTACGTTGGCGGGAAATTTCGTTGCAATTACCAACTAACGGCATTGAGCAAGTAATAGAAATCGGCCCTGGCAATGTTTTAACTGGTTTAATCAAACGCACCACTCCTGATTTAATCTTAAAGAACGTCCGTAATGCTGCTGAACTACCAAAATAAAAGGCAAAAGTCAAAAAAATATTCATTAATTACGAATTACGAATTACGAATTAGCATTATGTCTCGCAGTCGTGAACCGTTTATCAGTCTGGCACTTTACCACGCCTTTAAATGGTCGGTTGTCAGCCCCATGCTTCATGCTTACTTTCGGGGTAGAATTTATGGGGTTGAAAATGTCCCACAATCAGATCCGTTGGTAGTTGTCAGCAATCATGCTAGTTACTTTGACCCGCCAATTGTCTCTAGTTGTGTGCGTCGTCCGGTAGCGTATATGGCTAAACAAGAGTTGTTTGAAATTCCTGTTTTGGCACAAGCAATTAAATTGTATGGTGCTTACCCAGTGAGTCGAGGTAGCGCCGATCGCAATGCAATTCGCGCTGCTTTAGAATGTTTGAAAAATGGTTGGGCTGTCGGTGTTTTTTTACAAGGCACTCGCACTGCCGATGGTAAAATTACTGAGTCGAAAAAAGGTGCAGCATTGTTGGCAGCAAAGGCTCAAGCACCTATTTTACCTGTCAGTTTGTGGGGAACTGAAGGAATTTTAGTCAAAGGCTCGTCTATGCCGCATGCTGTTCCCCTCACTATCAGAATTGGGAATGTGATTGCACCGCCTAGTTCTACTAATAAAGAAGAATTAGAGGTTGTGACCCAAAAGTGTGCCAGGGTAATCAACGAGATGCATGATTTAGGACGTTGAGGAGAAATATACTTTTAGATAGTAGCGATCGGCACTGTATTTTTATATGTTGCTAATGTTTACTAGCGATCGCTAAACTTGCTTATTTAATAAATACTATATGAGCGGCTTGGATGCCAAGAATTTTTGGAATCGATTGAATAATTCGGCGTTAGTCCGCTTTTTGCTGTTAGTAGCTGCTGGCTGGGCCTTCGTACAACTTTTAGCATACTTTGAAGCAGTCATTGTTATTTTTACATTCGCGGCAATTTTAGCCTTCTTACTCAGCTATCCTGTACGCTGGTTGGGGCGGTTTTTGCCTCATGGCGTGGCCGTGATTTTAGTCTTCCTGCTCAGTATTGTGATTCTGGGAGGATTGATGATCACGGTTGGAATTGCAGTTTTATCCCAAGGACAGCAATTAATAGATAGTATCTCTGGATTTTTAACTTCTCTTGCACCTTTTTTAGAAAGATTAGAAGAATTTCTCCGCAACCGGAATCTACAAATAGATTTAAGTGTAATTGAAGAGCAATTGCGTAATCAGGCTATATCAGGTTTAGTGACTAGCTTAACTTTTCTGCAACAGTTATTGACTAATTTTGTAACTTTTATTTTGATTGCTGTTGTAGCATTTTTCATGCTACTAGATGGTGACAAGCTGTGGAATTTTATTTTGAAAATAGTCCCTAAACAGCGTCGTATTAGATTTACTAATATTATTAGACGTAGCTTTTTAGGTTTTTTTCGGGGTCAGTTATTATTAAGTTTGTTCTTAACAACAACCACTTTTGTTGTTTTTGTACTATTACAAGTACCTTTTGCTTTATTATTATCTATAATAGTTGGCTTTCTAGATATTATTCCTGGGATAGGAGCAACTTTAGGTGTTAGCACAATTACTTTGATTGTGCTATCTCAAAATGTTTGGCTGGCATTAAAAGTATTAATTGCTTGCATTATTCTTCAGCAGATTCAGGACAATTTGATTGCACCTCGGATTATGCAAGGTGCGCTGAATCTCAATCCTGTTGTAGTATTTTTTGCGTTATTAGTAGGCGCTAAGGTAGCAGGATTATTAGGCGTTTTTATTTCTATTCCTATTACCGGAGTCATCGTATCTTTATTTGAAATTGATGAGATGAAAGCAGAGGTTTAATTAAGAGTCATTGGTCATTTGTTATTTGTCATTTGTAATTCTTTCCATAACACTCTAGTACATTTTGGCGTAAATAAAGCACCCATAATAAATTGCTGAAAAGCCCAATAGTATAGAATTCGTCATTTCATAATTCAGACTTCAGACTTCAGCCTTTTTGTACTAGCCTCTAATGTAAAATTAAATGTATAGGAAGAAAAACGTGGAATCATGTCGGATTTAAGAGCAGAATTAACAGAAGGTTTAGATGAGGCGGAATGGGAGTGGTTAATTCCACACGTACAGCGTGATGCAGTAATTTTGGTAGCGTCGGAGCTAAACTTGTTAGATGTAGGAGAAGCGATCGCTAACGATAACACTCAATCAGTACAGCAGTGGATTGATGAGCAATTAATCACTAAACCATCAGTAGAGCAAGTGGGAGAATGGAATAGCGATCGGCAAAAACGATTCAACACCCTGATTTTACAACCTTTTGTCCTAGTCCAAGAAATCGCGGCTTAAGAAAGTAAAAAGTAAAAAGTAAAAGGTAAAAAATTGTATGCTTTTACAGCAGTCAAAGCATAGTACTGAACTATTTTGATTGCTGTAACTCCTAAAAATACTGGGTTTCTACTCAGCAACGCCACTTGCTACAACGTAGGGAACCTCACGCCAGTCGCCTCAAGTCGGGGAACCCGCCCACGGCGCTGGCTCCGCAACGCAGTGGCTCCTCAGCACTCAGCACTTTGCTATAACTTTTGCCTTTTTACTTCCTACTTTCTATTCTTGATTTACCGTTATTTGCACCTGTGTAACCAGTTGCTACCCACATTAAAGCTCTCGCGCCATCACGGATGGATTTTTCAATTGGTTCAGGTGGTTTCTTGGAAGGAACTGATACTGCTTGAAAGTCAATTCCTCGGCTACCTAAGACTATCTCACCGATAACGCAAGCACGTCGCATATGGAAATCGGAAGTAATCAAATAAACTCTTTTAATGCCGCGAGCTTTCAAATCGTCTACTAAGCTGGTAAAATTAGTAACTGTATCTACCGCCTCATAATCCAAGTGCAAACGCTTGGGATCAACACCAGCTTTGACAAACACCTTACGAGTCGAGCTAGGTGGACTGCCACCCGTAATCCAAATTGGTAACTTTGGATGCTTACGTACAAACTCCGCTGTAAACTTTTCTCTCTCTAATTTTTTGGTCGAGCCACCTAATACTAATACCGCTTGAGGTTGTGTACCTTCTTTTTGGACTTCTTTGTAACCAAACCACATGATTAGGGGTAAGGCAAGAACCATAAACCGAAAAGATTTACCTGTAAACAAAAAATTGTTCTTCAAGGCTCTGATTTCGTGTATTAAGACGTAATATTCTCTGAATAATTTAAAAACATATGTTAGGGTAGCAGATTTAGCCAAATCTACTCTATTTTGGCTAAAAATTTTTCGCTTATACAAGTTTAATTGTATATAAATTCTATCGGCTGGAATTTAGAAATTAGCTTCAGAATAAATTCGGAAGATTCCGTAAAAACTGCCGACTAATCATATTCATTCCATATTCTTGTGACTGACAACCATTGGTTTATAACTTTAAACATCTTCTCTGGCTCGCTACCGGATGAATTGTACCCTTAAATTTGTATAAGTGGGCTAACTTATGGGGCGATCGCGGAAAATAGGAGAAAGTTAAGATGCCTTGAAGAAGAATTCAGAAGTCAGAATTCAGGAGTCAGAATCAATTAGTGGGGAAAAAGACCCACCACGTCAATGCTAAAGCTGGGAAAGCTAACAGGGTCGTGAGGTACGGGTCTTTATAACCCAATACAGTTCAGATAAGATAATTAGCCTACCGATAACTTTTGTAGAGACGTTGCATTGCAACGTCTCTACAGATTTGGAAACATCACGAATAACCTTAACTGAACCGTATTGCTTTATAACCTGGGTTCCCTGTAGGTTTTAATCCGTACCTGTTGCATAAAATCCTTAACTGTGGAACCGTCAACAGATCTAATTCAGTGCGTGTGAACATAGAATAGATATTGCCTCTTTCTAAAAGTGGTATCAGTGGTGAACTAGTTTGTCGGACATGAATCACCACTGATTAAATAACTTATCCAATAATTGAAAACACTACAAATAAATAGTTCTATACGTAAAAAAAGGGAGTTAATCTAATCCCTTTCTTGTTTGATAAAAGCTACATTAATGCTGTGGTTGATTATTAAAATTCAGGTACAAATAAATCTCTTTTATTGCCTGCATAGTGCTTATAAATTATCTCAGGAGAATTGCCTACTAATCTAGCAACATCTTTAGCGTCTAGCCCACTCTCCAAAGCTAAAGTAATAAAAGTGTGTCTAGTGTTATAGGGTTTTCGGTATTCAATTTTTAATCCATCTAACACTACTTTCCAAACCCTTTTTCTAAAGTTGTCAGTATCGATATAAGTTTTCTCTTGAGGACTAGGGAACAAAATATCATTATTGCTTTTGCCATCACACAACCTTTTGAGGATAGGTTTTAATTTTTGATTGACCGGAAATCTTCTTTTTTCTTGAGTTTTTAAACCTGCTTTCTTAGCTAATCCGTTGTCAGTTAAAACTACAGCGCAATCAAAATTTATAAACCTAAAATCATGGGATACATGGTTTCTCTCTAGTGCGATAGCTTCAGACGGGCGGCAGCCCGTTAAAAAAAGAAACTCTACATAGTCAGCATAATAAGAGTGCTTGACTCTAGAGTATTTAGAACAAAATTGATTGTCTCGGAATGCCTTGATTATTAAGTCTCTTTCTTCTGTAGTAAACGGGTTTATTTCGTTATCATCACTTTTTTGTGATTTCGGAATTGTCATTTTACTGGACATTCCAAAAAAAGGATTACTGTTAATAATCTTTGAATCAACTGCCCAATTACAACAGGCGTTGAGGCGAATGATAAACCTTTTAGCTGAGTCTGGAGGAACGCTGTTAACAACCCAATCTCTAATTTCAACTGCTCTGTCTAAATCATGGGTAGGTAATTTTAAAATATAGTTGCTGAAAACTTGATACTGAAATCTCATTGTACTAGGCGACGAAACGTTTTTTTTGTACTCTATAAATTTTGTCCATATTTCTTGAAGATTAACAGGGTACTCCGACTTTTTTGTTTCTACTAATCGAAATGATTCAGGGCGGTATTTATTTAATGTATAGTCCAAAGTTCCTGGTACAACAGCGTTTACCTGAATGTCTCTTTCTATCTCTTTAGCCTTAGCCTCAGCTATTTGGCGGTTTCCTGGTGTGTCATCCAACCCTAATGTTAGATATTTCTGCTGACCATTAAACAACTGTCTGGGCAGGCGTAGACGCAAACGACCCTCGTGATTCTGAATTGTGACTGAACCTTTGGCGTTGTATTTTCCTGATTGCATAGTGACTACGAAACTCTAGGTCTAACATAGCACGCCGTATTCATTTCGTATTCATTTTATATTCATTTAGAGTTCTTGGATAACTTCTGGATAGTACTTCAGCACTATATTTCAGCTACTAAGCCAAAATTAAAAATCACTGGAACCTATTAAAGACAATGGTTCCAGTGATTTTGCTGCCAACGGGGCTGGTGCGTCTCGAACGCACGGCCTAGCGCTTAGGAGGCGCTCGCTCTATCCAACTGAGCTACAGCCCCAATTTATGAAATATAAATATAGTAGCAATAGTTTTAGCTAGACTGCCAAGAATTATCCCAAGAACCGCCGCCTATTTCTAAACCACACAGAGAACTCTGTGATTTTAGGATGATTTGAGATTTGTCAGTTACTTTTCGCAATTCCAAATTCAGTTTTCCTTGCATGGTATCCCGACAACAGAACATTAAACCATTTGTAGTCGGCGCACGCAGAGGTGTACCTGGTAAATGCGTGGTTCCTGTTAACTCAATCTCGTAGTTTAAGTTTCTAGCTTGCATTTGCCATCTGCCCCAAGGTTGAATTTGCCATTTTACTTGTGAATTCCAGGGGACAAATTCATAAAATTTGCCTTGATAATGTACCCCAATCATCGCCACAGATTCCATCCACCACAATACACCGCGTCTACCACCACCAGCGGTTAATGCTAAGTCAGGTTCGCCGTCAAAGCAATTACAGTTTAGCCAAAACCATTTTTGTGGAAAAGCCCCGCCCCAATTTTTTTCTCCGTAGGCTGGTGCATTCGTGAATTCATAGATTTTTCCATTCCAGTCTATCCAACCACTAGCCAAGCCGTGCGCCATCAAAATTTGCCAGCCGGGTTCAAAAATCTGTAAAAATGACAGCCAGCCAGCAGTTGATTGTTGAATGCTATTTTGATTACCCCAACCGTAGACTGGCTGAATTTTATATAACCAACGGCAATAAAAACCAGTCGCAGGATCACGAATTATTCCCTGATTTAAGGTAGCGGTGGCTTGATAACCTTCTTGAATATTTTGTTCAAACTCTGCTGGTAATAGATACAACGGTTGAGTGTTGAGGTTGGTTTTTCCCCAATGTGCTAAAGCTAAGACATCTCGACTAGCCCAAAATTTTTCGACATCTGGAAAAGTTCGGCACAAATACTCATCATTCGGGCCGAGAACTTGAGTTGCACCACCACTATAAGGTTTACCACCAATGGGGTCTTCAATTGAGTACATGAAGGCAAAGGTTTGTCCGCAGTCGGGCAAAGTTACACGGTAATACCAGCCTTCAAAAAAACGGCGACTACTGCCATCCCAATGGTAGTCGCTATGTGGTGTTTGGGAATTTACAGGCAAGGAAAACATCAATTTAATCTGCTATTGGCTATTTTTTAGTATGCGCGATCGCCTGTGAGCAAGTTCGACCATATTCAGGCTTTCGCTAAAATATCTGCCTGATAATTTGCTAATAACTGCATATATCTACCCTATACTCATTCTTTTGGCAGATGATAAACTCCCGACTTTAGATAGAACCATCTGTGCAATTACAGAGGGTATGCTGAATATCATGACAAGCTAAGTAAAAAAAACAACCCAACTTTATTGAATCTTTGCAAAGCTATTGTGGCGATTTCTGTTGTAGCAAGGATTTAGCTTTTTTAATACAGATTGTAGGAGTGTAATTAATAGTATGACAAATTCAGGCGATCGCGAAAGATATAACAGCGAAACAAAACAAGAATCTTATACCGATAGTTACGGTAACACTCACACCAATGTGACACGCAGCAGTGAGACAGTTAACAACAATCCCAACTCTTACAGAAATGGTTACGTAAATGGTCGAGATATTGAGCGAGACTATGAGCAAGCTAATTTAGCTGCGCGTGACAATGAAAATGCGTCTCGTGGTTTACTATTGGGGATTTTACTCACTTCTCTAGCTGGTTTAATTGTTGGTGCATTCTGGTACTTTAACCAACCCAGAGAAAGTGCAGTTAAGGAAGTTCAACCAGTGTTGGTTCCTTCACCTAACAATAATTTACCTAGCCCTCAACCACAACAAACCACAATTATTGAAAAAACCAGAGAAGTCCCTGTTGTGGTTCCACAACCGCAAGTTCCCAGTATAAACATACCTTCCCCACCAGATATTAACGTTAACGTTCCGCCTCAGCAGCCTGCAACTTCGGGAACACAAACTTCTCCTCAAAGAGATAGTTCTACTGATACTTCTGCTGGTGAAACCACTGTACCTCAAGGAGCAGACAAGTCAAACGGAACATCAAATAACGATTCTGCAACCACTGGTGACACTGGTACAGACAAGAGTAACCCTCGATAACGATGCCATTACAACATTTCTTAATAAATAAGTGATTGAGTAAAGGGAAAATCTTAAAAAATTTTCCCTTTTATTGCGACAAATTAATGGTAGTCAACTTTAGTAAATAGATATACCATTCAAAAATAGAGCATGCTAGATTAAGAGCAAGGTACAGAAAGGTTAAGTTTAAGTGAAGTCAAAAGCTTGAAATTAGAGCCTGTACCTCCCGCTCTAAGATCCACGCGATCGCAACTCAACTGTCACATCCTATGGAAGTGTTTTCGCCTTAAGTCTATTGATTTTGTTGGAGGTTTTTGAACGTACAGCCAGAAATGCCTGCCTATTAGAATCAAGGATGCTGAAGTTTGAGAAAAGCGATTGCATTTGTCCACCTTATTTGAGTTAGTTCTTCTGTTTTTTCAATCTTCTCGAACGATTTTTATATTTAATAAACCGCCTGAAGTTACTGATGTTAATCGGTCATAACTTCGGCGGTTAATAGTTTTTATCTAAGAATTCAGGAGTCAGAATTCAGAACTCAGAATAACAAATGACAAATGACCACTTGCCCTGAGCATAGCCGAAGGGTTGACTATTGACTAACTAAAGTAATCACAGTAACTTCAGGCGGACAAAAAAAGCGTCCTGGTCGATAAGTTCCTAAGCCACGATTAACATATAACTGATTGTTAGCTACTTTGTGAAATCCTTGCGCCCATTCCCAATATCTTACTACTTTTGAGCAATCACCAAATAAAAATGGAACCCAACGCCGCAGTTTTTTCGGTAGTTTCTTGAGTAACTTTTTATAATAAAAAACTGCAGGGCCAAAGCCAGGAATCACAATGTGTCCCCCATGCGTATGACCAGATAACTGTAAATCAACACGCCATTGTTCTAATATCTTGGCAGTATCTGGATTATGGGATAAAACAATGCGTGGTGTTAACGGGTCTAGTTGCTTCATAACTGGTTTAGGATTAAACTCCCGCGACCAATAATCAGCTAAACCTACTATTGGTAATTCTTCTCCGAAAGGATAGGCTATTTCATTCCACAATACATGAACTCCAATACTAGAAAAAGCATTTGTAACTTCTGCTTGAGAGTGATTGTAGTGTATGTCATGATTGCCGAGTACAGCATAAATACCACAGCGACTTTGTAAATGTTTGAGTCGCATCACAAGTTGATGAATTGGCGTAGGATCATCAGTTACATAATCGCCAGTTAAAACAATTAAATCAGGTTCTGCTTCATTAGTAACTGCGATCGCCTCTTGTAACATTTTCTCTGAAAGCCGCATCCCATCATAATGAAAATCTGATAACTGGACTAATGTTGTACCTTCTAAAGATGGGGGAAGTTCAGCAATCTTAACCGTTATTTTATCTACACTTAAACGTCCTGTAAACAACCAATGCATAGTGTAAAAAACACTCCTCATAGCAGCGTTTACAGCTTATCAAATATCAAAATACAGCTTAAGAAATTGTAAAAACTTAATAACAAATTATTCTCTTTGTAGGGTAATAACTGTCACTTCTGGCGGACAAAATAGCCTTCCTGGAAAATAAGTTCCCAAACCCCGATTGACATATAGCTGATTGCTTCCTACACGATGTAAACCTTGCGCCCATTCCCAATGACGGATGACAAAGTTTCCTTTACGTAAAAATGGTAAGCAACGCCGGACTTTGTAAGGTATTTTTTGCAGCATTTTTTTGCGATGAGCCACAAGCACCCCTAGTCCGGGAAGCACTATTTGACCACCATGAGTATGGCCAGATAACTGCAAATCTACTCGCCATGCTTGTAACATTTCCGCCGTGTCAGGGTTATGGGATAGGACAATTCGAGGTATGTTTGGGTCTAACTGATTCATCACCGAGACAGGATTGAATTCTGGTGAATAGCGATCTGCTAGTCCAACTAGTGCTAATTCTTCGCCAAAAGGATAGGCTACTTCATTCCATAAAACATGCACTCCAATATTAGTTAGAGCATTAGTAATTTCTGTTTTTGAGTATCTGTAATATATATCATGATTACCGAGGATGGCATAAATACCAGCTTGAGTTTGCAATTGCTTTAGTCTTAAAACTAGTTCGTGAATTGGTTGCGGACTAGTAGTAACATAATCACCTGTTAATAGTACTAAATCTGGTTTTACTCCGTTGCTAAGTGCGATCGCTTGTTCTAACATCTCATCAGATAAACCCACACCATCATAGTGAAAATCTGACATCTGCACCAACTTTTTACCTTGTAACGATGCAGGTAAACCCGCAATCTTAACCGTTAATTTTTCTACACTCAACGGCCCAGATAATAACCAATGCATAATATATTTAATAAACTTCAATCATAGCGCTTAAAGTTTAACTAACAATCTCTCATTTGAAAGTTGCAAGTAAAACACTTTTGAGAAACTTGATAAATGTTTATTAAATTCTGTATTTTTTGTAACTGTGAGTTTATTATAAAAATAATTGAAATAAAAAAACCAAAGAAGAATGACTGACTCTGTAGAACAACCATCAAGTAGACTCGACCGAATTGAGCAAATGCTGTTACTTACGGTGACTACAGTAGGAGACATTGCAAAACAACAACAAAATAATACTCAAGCGATCGCACAACTCACCACCAGACTTGATCAACTAACAATCAAAGTCGATAACTTGACTGATGAAGTTAACTTGCTGACTGATTACTTTACCCAGGTAATCACCAACGCCGAAAGCGATCGCGCCGTATTCCAAGCCGAAATTCGGCGCATCTGGGAGTATCTTTTACAACAAGGTCGGAACGGACACAACGGGGATATAGACGTATAAAAATACTAATATTGCTTAAAACTTAACTAACAATCTGCTATTTGAAAGTTGCAGTTAAAACACTTGTTTAAACTTTGAGCAAAGTTTATTAAACCGATAGAAACTAGTTTAAACTATTCATAGTAAGTATCTTATATAACTTGTATTGTTAACTATACTTAATTCAAATTGTGGTAATATATAATACTCTGTTATACTGGTTTATGATTTGGAAATAAAAAGTAAAAATTTTTATGTCATCAACTCTAGATCTAGAATTCATCCAGGATTTTACCCACTTTGAGCAGCATGTAGCAAAACTGATCCATAGAGCAGGTTGGACAGTTGAAACTGCTAAACCTAATCAGCCTGGTTATGATTTAATTGCTACAAAAGAAAATTTAATCGTAGCTGTCCAAGTAAAATGGCTAAAAAATAATGCAACAGCACCACAACTTTTAAAGTTTGCTGATTTTTTAGATTCTAACGAAGGTAAAAAATTTAATAGCGGTTGGTTTATCACAACAAAAGGCTTTGGAGGCCCAGCAATAGCATTAATTAGATCCTGGAATAAAGATACTAAAATTCGTTGTGGAATTGCTTTAGAAAATAAACTAGTAAGTGTTGATGGAAGTATTGATATTATTTCTGATAATCATAAACAAACTCCATCAGATACTAATCTATCAACCAAAATATATTTTGGAGTTTTTACTTGTAAAGGGGGAGTAGGTAAAACAACAATTGCAGCACATTTAGCTGGTGCATTAGCACTCCAAGGATTTAATGTAGCATTGGTAGATTTAGACCCGGAAGAAAATCTCCAAAAATTAGTAGGAGATGGTGTTTTTGTTCCTAATCCGAAAGGTGCAGGCACTAATATTCAAGTATTTAAAGCAGATGATTGGCATGAAGATAGCGCCCGTGATTGTCAAATAGTAATTTGCGATTGCTCACCTGCTCTAGAGCGTAATCCCCCAGAGCTAGTTAATCGATTAAACTATTGCATTATTCCAACAACTTTAAACCCTCTAGGAATTAATAAACACGGTAAAGTTATTCAAGAAACCGTAAGAGAAATACGACAAATCAATAAAACTGCTCATTTATTTGTGCTGGTTAATAACTTTAAAGATCCAGGTGTTAAGCGTTTTAGACTTTTAAAGCAAGTGTATTTATCAGCTTATACAGAAATTAGGAAAACGGATAATAAATTTCATTGTATAGATCCAGAAGAAGTTTGCATTAGAGCAAGTGACCTACTTTATTACTGGGGCATACACATACTGGAAAATCCAGAAAATCCTGCAAGTAGACTAGCATTTGACTTAATTGGTGGAAGGTGCTATCCGCGTGAAGATTTTATTAATTTAGCAGATTTTATTGAAAGAGAAGCTGGTATAGGTGTTCTTAGGTCTAGTTAAATTATTATGAAAGTACTCTCCTACTGTAAGAGTTTATAAAATTTTATTTGATTTACATAAATTGAAAACCTCAGATCCCCGATTTCTTCAACAAGTCGGGGATCTCTTTGTCACAAATGATTAATGAAAAATGTGAAGCATTGAACATTCTGAAGACTGTCTCATGCTAAATTACTAAAGCTTGGAGTTGGGAAACTCCGGTGAAATTCCGGGACTGTGCCGCAGCTGTGAAGGGAAATCCCAAGTCAGAATGCCAACTCAGGGTGTGTCTAGAAGACACAATAATTATCTACTCTCTGCGTCGCACAGAGAAGGAGTTAGGACTTTGCTTTCGGGATTTACTGCCTGTCCAGGCTTATTTTACGCTACATCTGCCCAAGATGGAATTTTATCTCGCTTGAGAATACCTGGTGGGATAATTAATAGTAAACAATGTCAGGCGATCGCAGAGATAGCAAATCTTTACGGTGGTGGCTATGTCGATGTCACAAATCGCGCTAACCTGCAAATTCGAGAACTTAGCCAGGGTATCAATAACGAAGTTTTAAAACAGCTACAGGATTTGCGGTTGGGTTCTCGCAATTCGGCTGTAGACCACATCCGTAATATTATGATTAGCCCAACAGCAGGTATCGACCCAGATGAATTAATCGATACTCGTCCTTTAGTTCAAAGTTGGGATGATTATATAGCAGCACATTCTGAACTATCAGGACTATCGGCTAAGTTTAGCGTTTGCTTTGATGGCGGTGGGAAAGTTTCGGTAAGCGATCGCCTCAATGATATCCTGTTTACGTCTGAGTTAATCGAGACTAAAGTTTACTTCCGCTTGCATCTAGGTATTATAAAAGAAAAACCACCTATTGATATAGGAATTTTATTTTTACCACAATGTTTGTCAGTTTTAGCAGCTTTAGCCCATGTTTATTTAAATCATATTGATATTAACAGTAAGCGCAAGCCACGTTTGCGAGAAGTGGTAAACAGTTTGGGATGGGAAAATTATATTCAGCAAGTTGAACAGCGTTTAACTTTTTCTTTGATTCGTTGTGAGAAACTTATTAAGAAACTGTTCCCAGTCAAGAAATCTGAATGTTTCTGGCACATTGGTATTCATCCTCAACGCCAACAAGGTTTATTTTATATCGGTGTAATCTTACCTCTAGGTAGGTTGGAAAGTCGGCAGTTGCGGCGTTTGGGAGATTTAGCAGAAAAATATGGCAGTGGGACTATCAGACTCACGCCTTGGCAAAATTTGCTCATCACGGATATTCCCCACGAGTGGGTTGTTGAGGTTCAAAATGAAATAGCTGACTTAGGATTAGATTCCGCAGTCACTAATTTTCAAAGTGCATTGGTTGCGTGTTCTGGGAAACGGGGTTGTGCTGCTTCCGCTACAGATACTAAAGGAGATGCGTTGGCATTAGCCGATTATCTGGAAACTCGTGTTAAGCTAAAACGCCCAATTAATATTCACTTTAGCGGCTGTGAAAAATCTTGCGCCCAGCATCATAACAGTGACATTACTTTACTGGGTGTGAGCGATCGCAACATAGAAAGTTATCACGTTTATGTTGGCGATAGTCACGAAAAATTCGGTCGGGAAATCTATCAATACGTCAGTTTTGCAGAACTACCTGCACTCATAGAACAAATGCTCAAAGTGTATAAAATTCATCGCCTTAATCAGGATGAAACCTTTGCAGAATTTGTCAACCGATATGGAACTACCCAACTAAAAGAGTTATTTTCTCAGCCATCAGAAATTTATCAGGGTTTATCTGCGGTTTGTAATTGAAAATGTCCGATTATATCCGAAACGCTAACGAAATCTACCGTAATTCCTTCGCTATCATTCGGTCAGAAGCTAACTTAGATTTGCTGCCAACCGATGTAGCTAAGGTTGCTGTACGCCTCATCCATGCCTGTGGAATGACGGATATTGTCACTGACTTGGGATATTCACCAACAGCAGTGCAATCTGCACGCGCCGCACTCATAGCTGGTGCGCCAATTTTATGCGATTGTCGGATGGTGGCGGAAGGAGTCACAAGGCGGCGACTACCTGCGAATAACGAAGTTATCTGCACCCTGAATTATCCAGAAGTACCAGAAATCGCCCAAAAACTAGGTAATACAAGGTCAGCCGCAGCTCTAGAATTATGGCGATCGCATCTAGAAGGTTCAGTTATCGCTATTGGTAATGCACCCACCGCACTATTCCGACTGCTAGAAATGTTAGACGAAGGAGTGCCTAAACCTGCGGTAATTTTGGGCTTTCCTGTGGGATTTGTGGGTGCAGCCGAATCAAAAGCCGCCTTGGCAGCAGATAGTCGGAATGTACCATTTATGACATTACACGGTCGGCGGGGTGGAAGTGCGATCGCCGCCGCCGCAGTTAACGCCTTGGCAACGGAGGAAGAATAATTATGACAACCAAAGGCCGTCTGTATGGAGTTGGTGTAGGCCCTGGCGACCCGGAACTGTTGACGTTAAAAGCACTGCGGTTATTGCAAGCTGCACCTGTAGTCGCTTATCAATCAGCAACAGATAAAGAGAGTATAGCGCGAGCGATCGTTTCTCAGTATTTGACTGGCAAGCAAATCGAAGTAGCCTTTCACCTACCCCGCGCCTTAGAACCAGAAAAAGCTAAAGCCATTTACGACAAGGAAGTTGAGCCAATTGCCCAACACCTTGCAGCGGGACGCGATGTAGTAGTGTTGTGTGAAGGTGATCCGTTTTTCTACGGCTCATTCATGTATGTATTCACACGTTTATCGGAGCATTACCACACAGAAGTTGTGCCTGGCGTTTCCTCTTTAATGGCTTGTTCAGTAGCTTTAGGTGTGCCGTTCACCTACTACAACGATATTCTCACCGTTTTACCCGCCCCATTACCCGCAGAAGAACTAATAACACAATTACTCACAACCGACGCAGCCGCCATTATGAAACTAGGTCGCCATTTTGCCAAAGTGCGAGATATTTTGCATCAACTAGGACTAGCATCACGGGCATTGTATATTGAACGGGCAACAATGACAAAGCAGAGAATTGTCCCCTTAAATGAAGTTGATCCAGCCGCAGTACCTTATTTTGCGATGATTGTCATACCTAGTAAAAATCGCTTGTAAACCACTACAAAAATTTGGGGAAATATACGAAATGCTAAAATATTAGTACTAAAAATCAATAATTGTATGGTTACACTGCAACTCAGGCAAATTCGAGTTATGCCAGGTCAGCGCGTGATCCTGGAAGATATAATTTGGCAAGAATTTGAGGCGATTCTTGATGAGTTGGGAGAACACCGCAACAGCCGCATCGCCGACAACCAAGGCATACTAGAAATTGCGGAGGAAAATCCATCCTGTGAGAACTTGATTATTCAAGGATTGAGTAAAAGTTACTCTCATTTTTATAACCAAGCAATTAGCTTGGCATTTTCTGATAACTGAGCATTTTTTTGCCCAGTTGTACGAGCTTGGATGACAAATATACTAATGGGAGTATCAAAGAAATCTACAAGACTGGCTTTACCTGCGATCGCCTTCACTATATTCTTAGGTAATTCCTTGAATATCCACCGTACCAATCGATATCCATATTCTGGTAGCTTCATTTCTGGCATGAGTTCTACACCATACAATTCATGCAGATAGCGATTTGAGCGTCCATAGCGTCGCCATTGACTGGCGAGTTCTTTGAGTGTTGAACGATGGTGGTGGTGCACCGTTGCGTTGGAAGCAAACTCTAAACGTCCGATGTTTTGTTGCAAAATCCGCCAGCACATATCCGCATCACCACCAGTAGTTAAGTAAGGACGAAACAAGCCAACTTTTTCTAAAGCAGTGCGGCGAATTGCTAAATTTGCAGTTTGTCCATAAGCGCAAAAGGGATGAGCTAGAGTATGCTTTTGCGATAATGTCCCTTGAAGTTCTGCGTATTGTTCTAATAAACTGTTGCCCGGTAGTGCTGTAATTTCACCAGCGACAATCACTACCTCGGAATTAACAAATGGCTGGATGAGTAACTCCAGCCATTGGGGTTGTGGATGACAGTCAGCATCAGTAAAAGCGATAATTTCGCCTGTTGCAGCGCGAATTCCCGTGTTACGGGCAGCGTAAGAACTTTGAATTTGGTTTTCGCTTAAAGCACGAATTGAGATTGCAGAATTTGCCGCAGCTTCTTGGAGTAAGGTGAGGGTGCGATCGCTACTGTTATTGTCCACCAACAAGTATTCTACTCTGTCTTTTGGGTAGGTTTGCGACGACAGACAACCAATTAACGCAGGTAAATCTACCTCAGCGTTATAAATAGGAACAACCACCGACACCATTGGCAAAAATTTGGCGGCGGTGGTTGTGTCAACTGGCTGATAACTCATAAAATTGCGGATTTTGGCGATGGGATTACTCATTATTATTCCCAATCCCAAAATCCTATGCAGGTTTAATCAGGCAGTTTTTATAACTCCAGCAATCTAGATTGAACAATCTTCATACATGAACCTTCAGTAACTAGAACTTAAAGTTTTCAGCACTAGCACTCACAGGAGGAATGGTTTGTATAACTGAAGACCGAGCGAAACTGTTATTAGATAAAGCTGCGATCGCTCCAGCATACTGCGGATCGCTTTGAGTGCCAATTAAACTGGGGTTAGATGCTAACTGGCGCTCTTGAGCTTCTGTTAAATCTATCTTGATATCTGGAGTAATCCCTTTATGGTTAATATCAGTTCCCAGTGGGGTGTAGTAGTGGGCGATGGTGACAGCTAAACCAGAACCATCTGATAGTTCATGCACTGACTGTACTAAGGCTTTGCCAAAGGTTTGGCTACCAATCACTACTGCGCGTTTGTTATCTTTCAGCGCCCCTGTCAAAATTTCGCTGGCACTGGCTGAATTACCATCCACAAGCACAGCTAAGGGGAGTTTTGTTAAAGCGGTACGATTGGCTTTGGTTTGTTCACTGCTGCCTTGACGGTCAACTGTGCGGACGATCGCACCATTATCCATCCACATCCGCGCAATTTCAATACTTGCCTGCAATAAACCACCAGGGTTCCCACGCAGATCTAATACGAAAGCATCAACTTTCTTAGCGTTCAAATCACGAATTGCTCGACGCATTTGATCGGCGGCGTGGCCACTAAACTCTCTTAAGCGGATATAACCTACGCGACGATTACCTTCTTGCTTGAGACCATAACTAACTGTTGGTACTTCAATAGTTGCTCGTGTCAGCCTCAAGTCAAATGTACCCTGTCCACTTCTTTCCAAGCGCAAAGTTATCGGAGTACCTGCTTGACCGCGAATCAGCTTAGAAGCATCATCCACTTTCAGTTTTAAAGTAGATTTCCCATCAATTGCTAATATCTCGTCACCAGCTTTAATCCCTGCTTTCAATGCGGGGGAATTGTCTATAGCTTCTACAACTGTCAGTCGCTGAGTTTTTTCGTTAACTTCCATGCGAATGCCAATACCTGAGACTTCCCCAGAGGTTTGATTGGTGAGAGCCTCATACTGTTTGGGATCCATAAATCTTGTGTATGGATCGCCCAATTTTTGTAATGCTTCGCGTATGGCTACATAAGCTTCTTGTTTAGAAGAATACTCTTTACTTAATAGACTCTGCCTAGTTGCTTGCCAATCTTGTTGATTAAAAGTGCCATCAACATACTCACGGTTTACCAGTTGCCATACTTGGTCAACTAAGGCTTTAGGGCTATCTTGTAAGGCTGCACGAACGCCGCGAGTCCAAGCAGGGCCAAATACGGATACAGCAGCTGTCGTAGCGATCGCTCCACCAATCATGGCTAGTTGGAGCGGCGAGTAACGTTTCGCAGATTGGTTCATGTATATTAGCTGGAATGGTTGTTTTGTTGACAGTCTAGCAATCAGACTTTTCCGAGATTTTTAAGTTTTTATAATCTATTTTAAGTTAAGCTTTCTTCATTATTTTCCCCTTGGAATTATCCTAAAAATCCTGCATTACTTATCATTAGTGTTGTAGTCATACATCTGCTAAATAACTTAGCAGTCAAATCTCGCACTCTAAAGCCATTGTGACACTTTTATCCGTGTCATATTTACACCCTATATTAATTTTATAAGATAGCATTTTGCTGGCAGGACTGCTGGCATTTTCTATATTCTTTAACTCAGCTTTTTTTAGCTATGACATGAGACATAAATTTACTCGAACTTCATCAATTTCCGACCAGAGAAAATTCCAAAAATGGTTGCAATTATTACAAAAACTTTTCCGTAGTTTATGCTTAGTTTTGGGCTGCTGGCTAATTCTCACAACTATAACCTTACTTTTCGCATCTTCCAAGCCAGTCGATGCTTTGTTTGTACTTGGTGGCAGTATTCGCCGGGAAATCTATGTTGCCCAACAAGCAAAACAAAATCCCCAAATCCCAATATTAATTTCTCGCGGCTCTCCAGACCCCTGTATATGGCTGATTTTTCAAAGAGAAGCAGCAGATTTACAAAACGTTTGGTTAGAAAATTGCGCGAATTCTACCTTTGATAACTTCTATTACGGGATTCCGATTCTGAAACGCTGGGGAGTACATAAAGTAAAGTTAATTAGTTCTCCAACACACTTTCCTAGAGCTAAATGGATGGCACAGATTCTTTTAGGAGCGCAGGGAATTTGGGTAGAACCAGAGGTTGTCGAAGAAAAAGGTCGTCCTGCTAATCGTGAATATTGGTGGAAAACTGCATTCGACATCACACGGAGTTTGTTGTGGGCTGTGATTAGTCAATTTATCCAGCCACAATGCTCAAATATGATCAAACTTACTGATGTGGATATGCAAATTTGGCAAAATCAAGGTTTTGTATGTGAACGACAAGGAGGTTTAGGCGCACAGAAGCAGGGAAACTCGCACGCCCAGATTGAACAGACAGGGGCGAGGCATAATAGCCTGCCTCGACTCTAACCGCTCATCTTATCAACAAGCTTGATTTGGTTTAGGTAAGTTTTTCGGAGCAGTAATAGAATAGTTAACAAATGTTGCCTAATAGCCTACTCATGACTCCCTCATCAGAAGCTGATACCATCATCAATCCCGACATCGACCTAGAAGGACAAGGCAACTCAGAGACTGATCCTCTTGATGAGTTGCCTGGTGAAGTCGAAATGTCTCTTTTCGACCACCTAGAAGAGTTACGACAGCGAATATTCTATTCATTAATAGCTGTAGTAATTGTTGTTATCGGCTGTTTTCTTGCTGTCAAGCCGATTGTTCAATTACTGGAAGTGCCAGCGCAAGGGGTCAAGTTTCTCCAACTTGCACCCGGAGAATATTTCTTTGTCTCTCTCAAAGTTGCTGGCTATACTGGCTTGGTGCTTTCTAGCCCTTTTATCCTTTATCAAATTATCCAATTTGTCCTGCCAGGATTGACACGCCGCGAACGTCGCCTACTGGGGCCGATAGTTTTAGGGTCGAGTGTGTTATTTGCTGGTGGGTTAGTCTTTGCCTATTCAGTTCTTATCCCCGCAGCTTTGAGATTTTTCATTAGTTACGGTGCTGATGTAGTAGAACAACTGTGGTCAATTGATAAGTATTTTGAATTTGTCCTGCTACTGTTATTTAGCACTGGTTTAGCATTTCAAATTCCAATTATTCAATTGTTGCTAGGTAATTTGGGCATTGTCTCTTCTGAGCGAATGCTTTCTGGTTGGCGATATGTGATTATGGCAGCTGTAATTTTAGGTGCTGTCCTCACACCTTCTACCGATCCCTTAACCCAAGCTTTGTTAGCAGGTGCAGTTTTAGGGCTTTACATGGGTGGGATTGGTTTAGTTAAGCTTACAGGTAAATGACACGAATAACTTATAATGACTTTGAAAAATGCGAGATTCGTGTAGGTAAGGTCATCAAAGTTGCCGAATTGCCATAGGCTAACGCACCTTTGTTGACGGTGCGTTGGGCTGTACGACAACACACCCTACATTAATATTTCTTAAAATACTTTGAAATATTAGCACCGACTTATTTAAGCGTAGTTTTAGATGATGGCAAAGTGGCATTAATTCAGTCAGATAGAGATGTGTCTGTAGGCGCAAGAATTTTATAGTTTAAGTTTTGGAAAATTACTAATTAATCAAGAAATATCTGCAAAAGGAGTAGGAATTTGCAGCTTTAGTTACTCCTACCTCCTGCTTTAGGAATTATGTCTCCGTTTATACTATCCATTCAGAAGCGCGTTCACCCAAATCTAGAGGGATACTGACAGCTTTACCAAGACGGGGGCGATCGCGTGTTTGGGTAATAAAAGTTTTTACCTGTGCTGTACCACCTAAAGCATTAAGATAATTAGCGACAGTATCAAGATGTTCTTGGTACTCTGCCTCTGTTAGAGGAAAAGAAGCTTGCTCTAGATATTTCCACATGACCTGGAGAAATATCTTGCCTTGAGTACGGCGGAACTGGACATCGTATGAATGTCCCCACTTATCAAGCAACAGTTGGTGTAATTCCTTTCCGGTCATAGCTTCTCTCAATTAGATTTTACATTTAGTTATGATGTTAAGTTCCGTAACTCAAGTATGATAAGGATATAAAGAAATGTAATGCTAACAGAAAAGATGCTAAAAGTATCTTGCAACAAAGAAGTTTAGCATTGTTGGTTAGCATTTCGACCCTGACAAGAGTTACTCAAGTCTTAGTACTCTTGTCAGAATGCTTAAATAAAATATACAAAGAGCGAGCGCGTAGGATATGGCTCAATTTTCGGAATCAATGGACGTTCCCGATATGGGTCGTCGTCAATTCATGAACCTGCTCACCTTTGGGACTGTCACTGGAGTAGCACTGGGTGCATTGTATCCCGTTGTCAACTACTTTATTCCTCCTGCTACTGGTGGTGCAGGTGGTGGTACAACCGCAAAAGACAGCCTAGGCAACGATGTGAGCGTTAGTCAATTTCTAGATAGCCATAACGTAGGCGATCGCACCCTCGTTCAAGGATTGAAGGGCGACCCCACCTACATTGTGGTTGAAAGCAAAGAAGCTATTACAGATTACGGTATTAACGCTGTTTGCACCCACTTGGGTTGTGTTGTTCCTTGGAACGCTGCGGAAAACAAATTTAAATGTCCTTGTCACGGTTCTCAATACGACGCAACTGGTAAAGTAGTCCGAGGCCCTGCACCACGTTCTTTGGCTTTAAGCCACGCCAAAACTGAAAACGACAAGATTGTTCTCACCACCTGGACTGAAACCGACTTCCGCACCGGCGAAGAACCTTGGTGGGCTTAATGCTTTTGTCATTTGTCCTTTATTGTTTGTCCTTTGAACAAATAACAAATGACCAATGACTAATGACCAATGACCGACTACTTCATCCAAGAATCGTTGTCCTTATAGAGATGAGAAATGCGTTTACAACAGCGAGGTTAACTCGCAGTGCTAAAGCAATTACTAGAACATTGCTGATCGCGATCGCTACTGTAACATTCTTCTTTACTAGCGATATCGCCCTTCCCCAAAGTGCTGCTGCCTATCCCTTCTGGGCGCAGCAAACCTATCCTGAAACTCCCCGTGAACCGACAGGTAGAATCGTTTGCGCTAACTGTCACCTAGCAGCCAAGCTAACAGAAGTAGAAGTACCCCAAGCTGTGCTGCCTGACACAGTATTTAAAGCTGTGGTGAAAATTCCCTACGATACCAGCGTGCAGCAAGTTGGTGCAGATGGTTCTAAAGTTGGCTTGAACGTTGGCGCAGTGTTGATGCTACCCGAAGGCTTCAAACTTGCTCCAGAAGACCGGATTCCTGAAGATTTGAAAGAAGAAGTTGGCGACACCTACTTCCAAACTTACAAAGAAGGTTCAGACAACGTTGTGATTGTTGGCCCCTTACCTGGCGAACAGTATCAAGAAATTGTCTTCCCAGTTCTGTCTCCTAACCCTGCAACTGACAAAAACATCCACTTCGGTAAATATGCAGTTCACGTAGGTGGTAACAGAGGACGCGGACAAGTTTATCCCACTGGCGAAAAGAGCAACAACACAGCTTACAACGCTTCCGCTACTGGCACCATTAGTAAGATTGCCAAAGAAGAAGATGGTGACGGTAACGTTAAATATTTAGTGAATATCACAACCGAAGCTGGTGATGTGGTAACAGATACCATTCCTCTAGGCCCAGAACTGACTGTTTCGGAAGGGCAAGCAGTAAAATCTGGTGATGCTTTGACAAGTAACCCCAACGTTGGTGGCTTCGGTCAACATGATACAGAAATTGTGCTGCAAGATGCCAGCAGAGTTGGTTGGATGATTGCCTTTATTGCTCTGGTAATGTTGGCTCAAATCATGCTAATTCTCAAGAAGAAACAGGTTGAAAAAGTTCAAGCTGCTGAAATGAATTTCTAAAATTCTCTGATAAATCCTTTTTTATCAAGGCAGGTAATAAGCCTGTCTTTTTTAGTTTTTGTTTGTGTTATAACATAAGTTATAACAATAGCATATAATGTATGGCTGCTAAGTATCGCATAACTCATGCCAAAGTCGGCAATCAAGATGGATTTCGTTTACCTCGTGCATTTTCTAAAGATTATCCTCAACTAGCTAATGCTTCAGGTTACATAGAGGTATTATCTGATAATACATTATTAGTCCGATTAGATACTGATAATGTTGATGATACTGATGAAACAGAAGAGATAATGATGAGTCTTTTTCTTGATTTTTTGATGAAAGAGGCTATGAGAAATCCTACTTCTCTTGTTCCATATACTGAAGAAATGAGTAATGAAATGGATGATTTACTCAAAGATGTCATTTTAGATTAATGGCTGCATTTACCTATAATGAATGGCAAATTTTCTTTAATCCATTGTTCAATCAACAATGGGTAGAATTACGTGATAAAGTTCGTGTTTTAAAAAACGAGTTATCTCAAGATGAATTTATTCAAAATTCAGATGTAAAGTTACTAAAAGCCTTAAATGTTGGAATTAAAGAAAAAATTTCACAAGACTCTTTTGCTTCTTACTTTGTTTTACAAAAACCTTTGCACAAATATGGCCGTCTCAGAGGATGTCTGAAAAGTAAGAAAGCCCACGTAACTGTATCCTGTCATTAGAAAAAACACTTAAGCATGACAGAGTGACGAGAGCCATGAATCCATCGGACCCAAGTAATTTGACTTCACAGCAGTG
>NZ_JAIVFW010000099.1 GCF_020829595.1 Nostoc sp. CHAB 5844 | reverse complement strand
CAGGGTGATGTCTCCCTGCTCGGCGAGCAGATCCTTGATGAAGTCCCCGTGCGCCTCGATCCTGCCGGAGTGCCGGTCACCACCGCGTGGCTTGGCGACCGCCCTGCCATGCTGAAGTGCAAGGCGCCTCCAGCGAATAGCGCTCGAGATGCTGACATCAAAATGGGCCGCAGCCGCTCGGCAACTCATGCCGCCGTCGATCGCAGCGACAACCCTGTCCCGCAGGTCCTGTGAAAGCGTCCGCGCCATCCATGCTGGCCTCCTGCCCCCAGCAAGGAGCTTGAATCAGAACCGCGCCGGCAAAGGAATCCCCCTCGAGTCAGAACGTGGGGAAAACGCTCTAAGCAGCGCGACCTGGACGGTGCACTCGCATTGTTAGCTGGCACTAAGGTTCCTGAACTCGGCGGCTTCCCGGAAGACCGGGCATCTCCATCGGTGCGGAACTCGGCGTGGATTGTCGCGAGTCAGCTCCTTTCTCGGGAATCGGCAGCGTTGCATTTGACCGATGAGCGCGCCTGACCGCGGACCTTTGCAGATCTCTTGGTGCAGCCGGGACTGGTGACCTGCCGTACCGGCCAGTGGCCCGTAACCTCCGCGGCAGCATCGGTGCTGGCTCCGGCGCGCGGAACGCCTCCTACGCTGATGCTGTCAGGTGAACTCGATACCGCCACGCGTCGACGCTTCGCGCGCGAGGTAGCGCGGACGCTAACGAAAGCCTATCTGATAGACTTTCCGGGTCTCGCGCAATCACTGATCGAGGACAGCGCTTGCGCTCGCCGCATTAGCATTGCCTTCATGGGTAATCCTCGCGGACGGCCAGATGCCGGGTGCGCACTCGGGGCCGGCGAGTACAAGCTGCAAACGCACTTTTGCTAAAGTGACCGCACGTAGCTTGCCCATGCTTTTAGTTATTCAACGTAGCGAGCACGTAGTGCCTTTTTGTCGATCTTGCCGACGCTGGTTTTCAGCAGCGCATCGGTGAAAATGCAGTTTGCGGGGATGGCCCATTTTGACAAGCGACCATCATCGTAGAACTTCTGCAAATACGCTCTGACCGCATCTGGTGTAAGTTCACGCCCCTGCCTGGCGACCAGGATAGCCATCGGTCGCTCGCCCCACTTACTGTCCGGGACGCCAATTATGGCAGCTTCGCTTAGATCTGGATGCGTCAGCAGCAGGTCCTCGATCTCAAGCGACGACACCCATTCCCCGCCTGTCTTGATGATGTCCTTCAGGCGGTCAGTGATCCGCAAAGAGCCGTCTTCTTCGATCATGCCAACATCACCGGTGCGCAGCCATGGCCCGTTTCGCAAGGCTGCCGATGCGGCTTCATCCCCTGTATACTTCTCGGTCAGCCATGGTGCCTGCACAACGATTTCGCCAGCCTTGCCACTCCCGCGCGGCAGGGGATTCATGGCTTGATCGACGATCTCGAGATGAACCAGCGGGATCGGTATGCCGGCGCATGTCCTACTGTCGACCTCCATGGTCGAGGTCTGCTCCATATACGGTGAGTCAGGCCGGGCTATGGTCAATACCGGGCCGCTTTCCGACATGCCGTAGCCGGCGAAGATATCGATCCCACGATCAAGCGCAGCATAGGCCAGCCCTTGGGGCAGGGCCGAGCCTCCGATAATCATCTTCCAGCCGCTGAACGTGCAGCCCTCTGCCGCCGGGCTGGCAAGCAGCATCTGGAGGATAGTAGGTACGCAATGTGACAGCGTAACGCCTTCTCCCTGTTGCAGTCCGATCAGCGTCGACGGATCATACCGGCCGGGGTAGACCTGCTTTAAGCCCAGCATGGTGGCCACGAACGGCAGGCCCCATGCGTGGACATGAAACATCGGGGTCATCGGCATGTACACGTCGCCCCGGTTCAAGCCGCCCTGCACGGCCGAGGTCGCAAGTGCGGTTGCACAGGCCATGGTGTGGAGCACCAGCTGGCGATGGGTGAAGGAAACGCCCTTGGGCTGCCCGGTGGTGCCGGTCGTATAAAAGGTTGTCGCTGTGGTATTCTCGTCCAAATCAGGGAAGACGAAGCTCGGATTTGCCGATGCGAGCAATGCTTCGTACATGGCGGTAATCGGCACAGCACTCTGGGGCGCGGCCGTGCCCTCGTCGGACATCAGAATGATCGTACGGACCCCATCGATTCTGTCCCAGATCTGCTCGACGATCGGCAGAAAATCGACGTGCACGAGCAGCGCCACATCCCGCGCGTGATTGATCGTGTAGAGGATCTGCTCGGGCGACAACCGAACATTCACCGTATGCAGGACCGCACCTGAACCTGGAATGGCGAAATAGCTTTCTAGGTAACGATGACTGTCCCAGTCGAGCACGCCGATCGTGTCCCCGGCGCGGTGGCCCAGTCCTGCCAGCCCGTCAGCCAAACGAGCGATGCGGCTGGCCAGCGTTGGGTAATCGTGGCGGACGAGATTGCGATACACGATCTCCTGTCCGCTGGCGGTGTGCAGTGCCGTTTGCAAGACATGCTTAAGAAGCAGTTGGTAACCCGGCATTATCAATCCCCGATTATTAGCGTTTATATTTTCCTGTTTTCACATCCGTTCGACATTCTTGGCCTGATCATTCCCGTGAAGCGTATGTCAGCTCAAGCTGATGTAACTTGTGACTGGATGGAGATCGTTTCCGCCGTTGCCCGGCTCAAACCGCTCCGGTGAGCAGGCCGGGCAATGCGGGCAGCTCCTTGGTCTGACAATGAACTGCGCCGACCAGGACGGCCCGGTAATCAATCCAGTGCACCGTCCGGCCGGGACTGGCCGCACGAAAGACAGCAGCCGCGCGCTGATCGGCCACCTCGCAATAAGATGGGGCGACAATCACGTCATTGACGGTAAGCGCATTTACATAGGTCCACTCTGACCGGCGCCCCCCAGGCATCGGCATCCTGTGGACGGTCCAGGGGCGGCCACCTGCGGCCGTGCTGACGGCGATGCGACCAGCGGCATTTTCCAGCGCGGCATGCCATGGATGGCCGCGGGGCGCTTCGGTGACGATCAGTACGCCGGCCTCGGCAACCTTGACGACGATATCGGCGTGTCCGGTGATGTCGCCGGGCAATGAAGGCAACATGATCAATCGGTCGATGCCGAACCAGTGTGCCACGATCTCGCGCAAGCTCGCCTCGTCAATGTCTGGATTGCGCGCAAGAACGCTGTCGCACATGAACAACCCACCTTCGCCGTCAGGAACGATATTACCGCCTTCGACGATCAGCGGCAGCCGGTGAACGGGAATGCCGTAAACTCGGGCGGCTTCGATGCCGGCCTCGCTGTCACGTTTGTGGTAGCCCAAGCCATTGGGGATATAGGGGTTGACGATCGCCGCAGCACCATCCTGCGTGGCGATGATCGTCGGCCCGCTGTCACGCACCCAGTAATCGTCTGTTGGCGCTAAAATCAGGCGAACGCAGTCCAGCCCAACGCCGTGCTCGCGCAGGTAGGCGAGCACGAGCCGCGCCCAAGTTTCATCCCGAACGACAACATGCGCTTCGCCGCCAGCCGTGATCGCCTGGACGAGCTGCGCGTGGTACGGCCAGCGATCGAGATAGCCTACGGGCCAGTGGACGATGGCACCGCGCATCGGCTGATGCTCGGCCGGAAGGTGCGGCCTGACCGGCGGTTCCACCGGATTGTAGCGCGCTGGGCCGCGGGTCGTGATCAGCGCAGCCGCTACCGGCGCTTGGGCCATGGCGGAACCGATATCAAATGCCGGGTTGAACAGCGCGCGGATTTGCGGCGCCCCTACTAGCTGATCACCCGTGACTGGCCGCGTTGTGGACGTAATCTGCCATTGTTCCCGCGCGCGGATCAACGTCGCGATCGCATCGGCGTTCTTGCGCCCGAGCAGCCGGGCTATCGCCGGGAATGCCGCGTCAGAAAGTGTCGTGATCTGCTCTCCATTCATCAGGTGGTATGCCATCCCCTGATTGGCCGAGATCAGCGCGGACCGGACCATCTTCGCGGCAACCTTGGGCACCAGCCAACCAATCAACGCCAGCGCCGCGGCACCAACCGCAATCGCAATTACGACGGTGTTCAACATGCGTGGAGTGCTTCTTGAGGTTTGGCGGAACGCGCCCGATCTATCGCTGCCACGCCAACGCCCGGCGAAAGCGCGTAAGTGGAAACTTCTTTCGTGGGGTTGGGCATCTACGCTGCCGCGCGACGCGCCAGCCAGGACCGGGCAAGCCGTCGCAGTGCCTCCGCCCCGAACGCCGAACCATGCCCAGGCAGCACTCGACCCACCTCCATCTCGGCGAGTCGCAGCATGGTTTGTTGATAGACTGCCCTGTCCGATTCCTCGAGATCATCGAGCAACGGACCGTCATAGATCGCGTCGCCTGAAAAGAGTGTGTCGGCCCCGCGATCGATCAAGCCGATGCATCCGGGGCTGTGACCCGGCAGATGCAACACCTCCAGATTCCGGTCGCCCAAATCGATTGCATCGCCCTCTTCCAGCGTTCCGCTGATGCGCACGCCGGCCATCCTGCGCGCCAGCACATGAGCCGGCAGCCGATGCGCGAACAGCCCGCCCCGACACGGATAACCGCGATCTTCAAACCAGCGGTGCAGATCCCTAGGCCAAGCCTGCTCGTCCAATGGCAGCTGATCGCGTGCGTTCTCCGCCCAGGCTCGCTCCGCCGGATGGATCCGCACATCGTCAAATACGTGTGCTCCGCCGGCGTGGTCACGGTGCGCGTGCGTCAGCACGACCGTGAGCGGTCGATCAAACAGTTCGGGCAGCGCGGTCGCCAGATTTTCGATCCCCAAACCGGTATCCACCAGCAGATCGCGGTCACGTCCGCGAACGTGCCAGATGTTGCACCGGAGCAAAGGCGCGGCGTGCCGTTCGCGTATGAGCGTCACGTCGGCGTCGATCCGGTGATGCTCGAACCAAGGCAATGATTGCGTCACGGTCGCACGCTAATCAGCGGTATCGGCCGGAACAGCGGAGGCGAAACGCAGCCAGGTGGAGGCGATCTCGCCGCCGAGCGACTCCGGCAGATTGTGGCCAGCTCCTGCAATCGTCACCAGTTGCGATCTCGGTATACGGGCAACAAGGTCGTGGCCATGGTCCGCCGCGAAGAAGCCATCCTCGGCTGCCTGCAGCACCAGGCAGGGTAGCCGCAGGTGCTGCAGCTGTTCGTGAGCCGGCTGCGAGCCCAGCAGCGCGGCCATCATCCGGCCAACCCCCTCCGGGCGGTAGGCGCGCAGCTGAAGCGCGGTGATCTCGCGCGTCGCCTCCGCCGGCGCCTTACCATGGCGTGAGCCGTTGGTCAGCGCGACCAGTTGCGTGCCGGCGGCCAAGCGCATCTCGGCATCAAGCGGTTGCGTCAGCGCAAACGACGCCTTTACCAGCTCCGGGCCGGCCTGTGACAAGCCCGGCGATCCCGACGTGCTGAACAGCAGCGTCAGCGACGCAAACGGCGCCTGCAAGGCCGCGCGTTGTGCGATCATCCCGCCCATGGAATATCCAATCAGGTGCGGCGCGGTCCATCCCAATACCTCGCAAAGGGCGATCAGCTCCTGCGCCAGATCGTCAAGCGTGTAGGCCGGCGCACCGCCCTGCCCAGTCGCGATGGCCATTAGAGAACCGCCATCAAACGTTGGCCAGGCCGGGTCGCTGCCGGACAGGCCTGAATCGCGCGGTTCGTAGGCGAGAACCCGGTAGCCCTCGCCGGTCAGTCCATCGACCAGACTGTCCGGCCACTCGACCAGCTGATCGCCGAAGCCGGTCACCAGGACGACCTGTGCGCCATTCACCGGGCCGGAGAGCCGATAGACGATGGAGATGCCACCTACCTCAACCTGCTGCACATGATCTGCGTTCATCGTCATGTCTCCTCCAGATCGGCAACGACCTGTTTCAGGAAGTCATGGTGCGCTTCGTCCCAGAAGGGCGCGAAGAAGCCCGCCTGCGCGACGGGTGACCGACGACCGGCCTGGATCGCGGCGATGATGCGGCCATCCTCACTCACGGCTTCATCCCACGCGGCCGCGACCGCGGCGCGGATCGGGGCTGACTCCTCGTCCGCGGCGACATCAGGGTGGAACAGGGACAAGGATTGCAGTCGCGTATGCTCGGCATCCATCGGGCTGGCGATCGTCAGATGGACGTGCGCGCCGATGACGGAGACGTACAGGCCCGGATAGAGCGACACGATGACGTTTCCATCGTCGCGAGCATCGTGTCGCGGAAGCGGCGGGAACGGGATCTGGAGGTAGGTGTCACCTGCCTCCTCCTTCGTATAGCTGAGGCCGCGCAGCCCACGATCGTTGATCGGACGATAGTTGCGTTTCGTGTTTGTCAGCCGGGGTACGGCTGTTGATACGCGGTAGATCGCGTGAACGGCTGCCTCGTGGTAGACGTTGATACAGGCGTTTTCGTGATGCGTCTTCCAATTGCCTAGCGTGGTCTCGTCGGTCAACGCCAGCGTCCCGTCAGCATAGCGTTCTGGCGCCAATGCGGCGAAGGTAATGCCGCCCAGCAGATCCTCCAGCGGCGCGATGGTTCTCTCGAAGCCGTCAGGATCTCGTCCATCAATGTTGGCGAAAACCACTCGGCCCCATGTTCGGCACGGTACCGGGATCAAATCGACCAGATCGGCCTGGACCGCCGAGCGATCGGCTGCCGGATCGCCGTTCCAGAACGGTGCTCGTGAAAGCGCCCCTTCCAGCGTGAAGACCAGGCCATGGTAGGCGCTCGCTAGTTCGCTTAGCCCACGCGCGGGCTCCAGCAGGACAGGAGCGGCATCATACGGAACGATGTTGTGGAACAAGCGCAGCACGCCGTCCTGCCCATGCACCAGCAGCAGTGGCGCGTCGGCATATCGCAACGGATAGGCATCGCCAGCGGCAGGAACCTGGTCAACAAAGCCTACTGCGCGCCAGCCGCGATGGAAAATCCTGACTCGCTCGACTTCGTACATGGCGGGGTCGTAATAGGAAGCGGGGGGTAAGGTTCGCGCGACATCAATCGGACGTTTGACTGCCTCGAAACCCGACATCGTCACCACGGCAAGCCTCCCGATCCGAGTTCGCTATCTCCCACGCTCCCTTCGTTGTTGTCAATCCTAACAATAACCGTCTAGTCGGATGCGGGATGGACCTTCGCGCGTGCAGGCTGGCCAACCCGGCTGCCCCGTGATTATGATAACACTCAATAATAACCGCTTGGATAGGCTGCGATGTCGGTTTAAGCTGCAGCAAGGCAGGCCGAGTGGCCAACTCTGCCCGAGCGGTGGCAAGCGGCGATGTGGGTCAGTTACGGCCTCTGGACCCTCCGTGGCAGCACGGGTTTGAGGAGCATCAAACATGACCCTGAACTGCGACTCGGCCCCGCTCTCGCGAGAGGATGTAGCCGAATCTGGCTCACAGGCGCTCGCCGCCTATGACCTGTATCAAGCCGTGTTCGAGCTGCGTCAGTTCGATGATCTGGAGCGGCTGGTCGCGCCGACATACCGGTCGCATACCTCGGCGGAGGAAACCGATCGCGACGCATTAAAGGCGCATTTCGCCCAGATGCTCGCGGGGACGCGACACATCCAGGTCATTACCCATTTCGCTATCGAGCAAGCCGACCAATGCGCGCTCCTCCACAGCTTCCGGGTGGAATTGGAAGATGGGAGTACGATGCTTATCCGGACCGCCGACTGCTTTCGCTTCCAGGATGGCTTGATCGTCGAGCATTGGGATGCCGTCATGGACGCCACCCCATTCTTCCTCACGGCGCAGGTCGCCGCCGCCGGCGACAACGAAATGCCGGCCGCCGAACGACGGGAAGGATGATGGCGGACGGTCGACCAACGTCATACCCGACCAACCCAATGCCGCGCGTTTTTTGGCTGGCGATGACTCTCCTGGTGAGCCGATGACATTTCGCACCCGGCCAATCGGGTGGGGCACGATCGCCCTCTTCGGCGGGGCGACCGCCAGCTTTACCGTCGGCCAGATCACGACCGGTCTGGCGCCGTTCCTGCTCAGCGCTGCCATGGGGCAGGCCAAGGTGGATGCAGGGCGGGCGTCCTTTCTCATCTCGGCTGAGTTCGGATCGTTTCTGGTCGCTGCCGTCGTGGTCGCAAGCACCCGCTGGTTGAATACCCGTGCTCTGGCCGTACTCGGCTGTCTGGCTTACGCCGCCGCCGCATTCCTGTCGGCTGGGGCAGACGGTTACACCGCGCTGGCGATCTTCCGGGTGATTTCCGGCCTTGGCGGCGGCCTGGTATTTGCAGCCGGAACCCGCGCGATGGCCTCGCATGATGCGTTCGAGGGCCTCATCGCCGCGGCTGTCGTCGGCAGCACTGTCGTTGGCTGCATGCTCCTGGTCATACTCCCTACGCTGATGAGCGAAGGCGGCCCGGGCGCAATCTACCAATGTGTCGGTCTAGTCGCGCTGGTCGCCGCGCCGTGCTGTTTCGGCTTATCGCTCGGCGACCGGCTGCGGGCGACGAGCGGATCCGCCTTCGGTGTGTCAGGGTGGGTGCTTCTGATCGGCTACGCGCTTAGCAGGCTCAACGACGCGATTATCTGGCCCTTTTCGGAGCAAGTCGGCCAGCGCTCGGGGCTGGACGGAGCGCAGATCGGGATCGTCTTGGCCGCCGCAGCCCTGCTGGCCCTCGGCGCGCCATGGCTCGGCCTCCGGGCCAAAACGTCGCGCTCGCTGCTTCTGATGCTGGCAGGCGTAATGATATTGAAAAGTTTCACCGCGTTGCAGACGATTGTCAGCCCGAACGGGCCCGCCTTCGTAGTTGCGCAGATCGTGGCTATTTTCGGGACCGTGCTGGCGTTGCAATTGGCCCTGACCCGCTTTTCGGCGCTCGATGGCGCGGGGCGACTGGCGATCTTTGGCGGGATCGCGGGCATGATGGCGGATGCCACCGGACCGGCGTTAGGCGGCTTCACCTTCGCGGCTTACGATTTGCTCGGCGTCGCCTTTCTGGCCTGGCTGATCGGACTGCTCGGCGCGGGCGCGATCGCATGGCTGGTACTCCAATCTCACGGGGATGTCAGGTCTTGGACGGCGTCGGGACCACGATAACGATTCATCGGCTCGCCGCGTATCACCCGCTGGCTGCCGCCTAAAATGGAGGTGACGCCGTACCGACGGCGTTGGTGGAGGTGTAACGTTCAACCTCGTACATCGACTGGGGGCTGTCCGCAGGCTCCTTCCGCCGGCGGATGCAATTATGCGATTGGCTGCGCCGCAAGGCGCCGCGCAATGTCGCGGGCCTGCGCCAGACGTTCGCTTATCACCGGCCAGCGGTTCCAGCTTTCGGCAAAGGCAAGGACGTAGGACATCTGCGCAAACACGGCGCCGGGTGTCGCCTCGCGCCGGGCGATCAGGGCCAGGGCGCCCAGCACCAATGCCAGCAGCACCAGCCAGTTCAGCAGGTAGATGACGATCTCCGCATCCGAGCGGGCGATGCGCAAGACGCGCCATTGATCGAGATGCGCGCCGATGACGACGGCGTCGGCCTGATCGAGCACGGTCAGGTCCTGCTCGGTGCGGTCGTTCAGTAACCGGTTCAGCCGCTCCACCTTGCGCGCGTAAATGCGATCAAGACCCAGCAGTGTCAGCGCGGCGATCAGTGCGGCCCCGCCGACCCGCCAGTCATACCAGGCGGAGACGACCAGCGAGCCGAGCCCGGCGACGATAGCCGCGAGGCCCTCCGGCACGCTGCGCTCGTATGTCTGCACCAACTCGTGTACTTGGCGCAGCCTTGCCAACCGGACGCCCCGCGCAGCGGCGCGGAGCGTGGCGTCTTCAGCCAAGCGACGCTCGGCTCCGGCGAACACCCGGGTGTCATAGAACCGCCTGACCGCGCCAAACAGCAGGATCGCGCCAATACCGCCGGCGAGTAGCAGCAGTCCGGACTGATCGCCGGCAAGCAGCCGATCGACGGTGATGCCGATCAAGGCCGGCAGCGCCAGCAGCGCTATCTCCTCGGCAATCAGCAGGGCATAGGCGAGCAGCACCCGCCCGCGCTCGAGATCGAACGGCGTCATCGGGGGATGCCAGCTCCGGCTTGGGCACGGTTGTACGTTACCGCGGCACACGGATCGATGCGACAAGCGTCAAGGCACGTGAACGTTGCCACGGCGATCCGTGCAGGGGCGGTATTGCGGGTAGCTGACACAGGCGACACCTTTCGATAAGCGATGGCTCACCCGTCGATCGCTTGGGCGGCCCGTTGCGTGGTGCAGCCTTACATGCAAACGAGACGCTACAATCGCCTAACCGCTTCTGTTGGTACGGTATGGTCGCGGAGTGCAGGCGACTTGAGCGAGCCCACGAATAGAAGCAGCGCCAGCACGATGGCCGGCCCTGTGAGCCAGGCCAGTCCGGCATAGTCAGCGTGAGCCGCTATATGCCCGGCCAGCAGCGGACCGCAGATACCGACAATCGCCAGCACGGAATTGGACAAGGAGGTCCACGATCCACCTTCATCGAGATCAGCGAGCGCACCCAGGAAGTAAGGGGTGAGAAAAGCGAAGCCGAAGTTCAGCGGGATGATCGCCAGGACGTAGATCAGCTCGGACGATGCGCGCGTGAACATCACCACTGCAATCGCGAGTACGGACAGGCCGATCACCATAGGCAGCGTGCGGCCGAGCCGTACGTGCAGGACCATCGCCAGTGCTGGCCCGGCGAGGGCCAGGCCAATGGTGCCGCTCAGTACAGCCTCGACCTGGACAGCGGCCATCCCGGCGCCACGGCCGATCTCGTCGGCGAACAGCCAGGTCGATATATCCGCCAAGGAAAACAGCGCGAACGCGGCCAAGATGACCGCGGCCGCACCGGGATTCGGGTAACGCTGCCGCTGATCGTCGCTGATAGAAACAGGTCGCCTCAGATGCATGAGCGCCGGCACGGCGATCAGCGCCATGGCGGCCAGGAACAGGAAACTCGCGTCGAGCCCGAACAACAGCTTCAACGGCGGAACCGCCAGCAGCACAATGATAGCTGCGGCGCCTGCGGTGATCTGTGCCGCGCCGAACGCACGCTCCGGATTGGCGTAAGCGGCGGCGGCGATGCAGGCTGCCGTCAGGGTCATGGCTTCGCCGATCCCAGCCACCAACCTGAGCGCCAGCACGACCGCAAACGAGCTTGCGGGTACCAGGCCAAGGTTGGCGATGACGATGATGACCGCGCCGATGAGGGCGACGCGCCGGAGGTCCAGTGAACGGGAGCGACTGGAGATGATCGCCGCAGCCAGACCTCTCCCGACTGCGGCTGAGGCGGCAAAGAGCCCTGCTTCGGAGGGTCCGATGTCGTATTTGTCCATCGCTTCCGTTACCAGCAAAGGCAACGTGTAAACGCTAAGTATTCCTGTCGTAAAACCGGCTGATATACCAATGTAATCAGCAGCAATCTTCGCTTTATACCTTGATATGCTCTTGATCATCTTCCTCTCTCCGGCTAATTGGAGAGAGCAGATGCAGGGAGAGAGACATGCTTAACGTTACGCCACTGGAAGTTGTGCAAGCCTTTCTCGCATCCGACTCCGTGGACGAACTCGCCAATACCGTCCACCGCGACGTCGTGGTTGAGGAATGGATCGCTCCAGAGCACCCGGTGGTCGGGCTCGATCGGCTGATTGCAGAGATTCTGGCACCCGCGCAGAGCGCCTTTTCCGATCCGGAATATGAGATGATCAGCTTTGTCGCCTCTGACGACCTCGTTGCCGTCCATGCCCGGTTCCACGGCATTTTCAGCGGGCCGTATCTTGGCTGCCAACCGACCATGAAGCGGGTCGACTGGAGCTTCCATGATAAATTCCAGGTGGTCGATGGCAAGATCGTCGCCATGTGGTTCTGCAGTGATACGTATGCGATCATCCGGCAGATCGGCGTGCCCGGAACCGCGTGAGGCTTGTCTCATCGCCGTAGATCGGCAGCCATGTCCAGGACGCGTGGCACCACGCGTTCCTGAAACACGCTCATCGCATCGGACAGGTTCAGCCGCTGCGTATCTTCGTCCTCATGGCCGAATTGGATGATCGGCTGCTCGATGCCGAGTTTCAGGACGCGCTCGACAATCCCCTGCACCACCTCCGCCTCTGTGCCCGCGACATGGCACTCATAGGTGTTATAATATTCGTGCATGTACTCCACTGGAACGCCGGCCAGTTCGGCCTTCTCGCGGACGAAATCGTCCCAGTCGACGGGTTCCTCTGTTATGGTGACGCCGATGTTACGCGACAGCATGACGTCCTGGATCGTGCGGCCGTTCTCGATCAGCCGCTCTTCGGCAATACCCTTGATCTCGGCAACGTGCTTGTCGTCGGCGTGGTAGAAATTGATGCCGTCGGCAAACTCCCCGGCTAGCTTCGGCATCAACTGCTTGCCGAAGACCAGGCCGATCCAGATCGGCGGATTGGGCCGCTGGATGGGCTTGGGGAAGTTCAGCGCCTCGTCCACCCGGCAATATTTGCCATGGAAGGTGGTTTTCTCCTCCTGGAACATGCTCCGGATGATGGTGAGCTCTTCACGCAGCTGCGCGATCCGTTCGGCCGGCGTGCCATAGTCCTGGCCCCATGGGATATGTTGCCGCTCTTCGTCGCCCGGCCCCATGCCCAGGTGAAAGCGGCCATTGCTGATATGGTCCAGGATGGTTGCCGACTTGGCCACCACGGCCGGGCGCCGACGACCATAGGGTGTGACAAGCGTACCGAATTTCGCTCGCTTGGTGGTCTCGGCGAGCGCGGGCAGGACCGTCCACGTATCCATCACCGGCTCTTCCGGAAGATACGGAACGGGCCCCACGACGTTGTCCATCATCCAGATGAAATCGAAGCCGGTATCCTCCGCCTTCAACCAGCGCTGCTTCAGCATATCATAGCTTATGCCGATACCGTTCAGGTATACCCCGAATTGCACGTCCATGCTCTGTGTTCCGATCTTTACTTGATGGAGTAGGTGAGGCTCAAGCCGACGGTGCGC
>NZ_JAIVFW010000098.1 GCF_020829595.1 Nostoc sp. CHAB 5844 | reverse complement strand
TGACATCCACAGCACTGTTGATTGCCACTGGCAGCGCTTATGCCGAAAAACCAGAAAAGGGAAACGGCAACCAGGGCAAGAACAAGGAACAAAGTGAGCAACGCGGGCCAAAGGAAAACCGCAAGGGCGGCGGAAACGAGAAGGGCGGTGGTGATGGCCCGGGCAAGCGTGCTGAAGGTCGAGATTACGGTCAAGGCGGGGTGTCCGTTTCATTTAACTTTGGCAGCGCCGAAACCCGAATTGTGCGGGATTACTATGGTGGTCAGGTTGCCAAAGGCAAGTGCCCACCCGGGCTTGCCAAAAAAGGCAATGGTTGCCAGCCCCCAGGCCAGGCCAAGCAGTGGCAGAAAGGTCGTGCCTTGGGCAGCGATGTTCGGTATTACGACATTCCCAATGAATTGCGTATTCGCCTGCCCGCACCACCCTTGAACCACAAATATGTTCAGTTGGGCACTGATCTGTTGTTGATCGCAGTGGGAACAGCCATCGTCGTGGATGCGGTTGACGGGATTTTCTGATCCAGGACGAATCATCACGCCGGTGATTCGTCATTTATTCTTGCGCCAAGTGGAACAGTGAATTGCTGATCCACTTGCTTATCTAGTTGCTAACAACAACTAGACTGGCACCGACACTATTAATTGGGTGCCTCCATGACAAACAAGATTGAAGTCTCGATTCCAGCCGTGGGGCAACCTTTGGCTGGAACATTTTTTACCGCATCAAATGGCAACACTGACAATCCGTTGCTGATTTGCCCCGCAACAGGGATTACCCAGAAATTTTATTTTCCGTTTGCCCGATGGTTGGCCCATCAGGGATTTTCTGTATTGGTGTTTGATTATCGAGGCATCGGAAAATCTTTGCAGGAGTCGCATGTCAAGCATTGCGAGGTGAAAAAGCAGGACTGGGGCTTGTATGACATGCCTGCAGCCCTGGATTTTCTGCTTGAACTCACTGGGCAGAACAGCGCGTACTTGGTCGGTCACAGCGCGGGTGGCCAACTGTTCGGTTTGATGCACAACCATGCCAAAGTGCGGGGCGTACTGGCGGTGGCTGCTTCTTCCGGGCATGTGAAAAACATTCGCAAAGACAAACGCAACGCTGCCAAGTTCATGCTGCGATGGGTGATCCCGATCAGCTCTGCCGTGTTGGGATATGTACCCGCCAAGCGTTTGGGATGGGGTGAGAATTTACCGAAGGGGGTTGGCCTGCAATGGGCCAAATGGTGTTCCAGCCCTGGGTATGTGGAGAATGAATTTGGTGATGGTGTGCAGCAACACTGGTTTGAACAGTTCAAATCGCCAATTACTTTTGTGCATGCCAGTGATGACGAAATCGCAACCCTACCGAATGTTGAAGACATCATGCGCTTGTTCACCAAAGCCAGCAAGAAACGGCTTGAAATCAAACCCGAGACATTCAAACTTGGCAAAGTGGGGCACATTGATATTTTCAGGGAGCGGTGCAACAGCATTTGGCCACAAATTTTGGCAGAGTTGACTCCTTAGGCTAAGATTAGCTGATCGAATTTCTGAGTACAAAACGTATGAGGTTTTTCACAAATCATCCGGTCTTCAGATGCTGGCTGGTCATTTTTTGCATTGCCTTTTCAGCAAATACATTTGCCCGCGACATCGAGCCCAAGCCCATGCATTACGAATTGCCAGGCTGGTTCAAGCAAACTTTTCTTGAAATTCCAGCGGATATTCAAGATGCTCAAACCCGTGGAAAAAAGCTGCTTATTTTCTTTCACCTGGATGACTGCCCGTACTGTGCTTATTTGCTTCAAGAGAACTTCTCGCAGGGCGCAAACCGCGAAAAAATCGAAAGTAAATTTGATGTGATCGCGATTAATGTACGCGGTGACTTGCCTGTGAACTGGATCGATGGCACGGTCTATTCTGAAAAACAGTTGGCTAGAAAGCTGGGTGTGTTTGCGACCCCTGCGGTACTCGTGATGGGACCCAAGCCCGAAGTGAGTAAAAAAATTATGGGTTACAAAAAGCCCGCAGTTTTTATGGAATTGTTGGGTTTTTAGGAAACAGCGGATATGTGGAACCCAAATTGGTAGGCACGCGCCATCCATTTCTCGCGAGTGCTCGCTTTCGAGTTTTTTACTGGGCCAAAGCTGGTAATTTCCACTGGTTTGATTCCACAGAATTCCAGAATGGTCCGTTTCATTTGGTTGTGCCCGGGCATGCGATACACCAGCCGGTAGTACCAGGGTGGTGTGTCCATGGTTGCGATCAGGTGTGCAGTTCGTTGCTTTAAAAGGCCATCGACCATCAATGCGTCTTTCTTAAACTTGAATGCAAATCCGGGCAGGAATATTCGATCAAAGAAGCCTTTAAGAATGGCCGGAATGGAACCCCACCAAATTGGATAAACAAACACAAGGTGCTCAGCCCAGGCAATCGATTCTTGTGCAGCAACAAGGTCTGGTTCAAGCGGCTGAATGGTGTTGTAACCATCGCGCAGTATTGGATCAAAATCCAGTTGTCCAAGGCTGAGCAAGCGAACATCTCGACCTGCTGCCTGCGCTCCACTTTGGTAGGCCTCTGCGATGGCACCGCACAAGCTGGCCTCAGCTGGATGACCAAGAATAATCAAGATGCGTTGGCGCATGGCAGGCTCCTTTTTGTTGAATCACAAAAAGTCTAAAGCTTGCCCTTAGGGGAAGAGTCAACAGGGAGCTCGCAGTTCATTAGTTCCGGGGAGTGAAGCAATTCATGTTCTAGTTGATTTAGCAAAAGCAGTTGAGCTTGTGCTGTTTCGATCTGCGAATGAATAACCGATCGTTTCAATTCAATTTGCTCCAGCATCAGTGCCATGCTTGAACGGGGATCGTTGTTGTTGCTCGCTAAAGCGTCGACGAGTTCCTTGAGTTTAAAGCCCAAGGTTTGTGCGCAACGAATGGTTTGGATTTGCGTTACTGCAGCCGCTGGATAAATACGGTAGCTGCCTTTGCGTGTTGGCTTTGGGATTAATCCCATTTGTTCGTAAAGGTAAATCGCCTTGCGTGAGGCACCAGACTTTCTAGAGAGTTCGCCGATGTACATGATTCAGCCAATTAAGGAGTGATTTATTTCGAGAGTCTCGTAATCACCATCAGAAGTCGTGCCATTTGCAGTTACTTTAAAACCCAAGGCTAAATAAAACGCTTTGGCCGACGTGTTTGACGTTAGGCATTTTAGTCTGAATACAATGCCAAAGTTTCTTTGAATGGCTTTAAGAATTTCCGTGCCGACCTCAGTTCGTCTTGCTTTGGGAACAACATACAGGATGTGAAGAAACTGGTCGGGAACAAAATATGACGCCAGGCCTAGTACTTCGCCGACTTCATCTTGTGCAATGAACACAATTTCTCCCTGGCAATCGCATGAAAAACTACGAGCCGTATCTAATCCAAGTTCACTGAGAAAAGCGCGGTATAAATCATTGTAGATGTCGGACATTGTCGCAATTCGTACTTTGACATGACCTGAATAGTTGTTCTCTTTCATTTTCATCTCAAAAGTTTAACCAAAAATAAGGATTTTGATACCATCCTTAGGTGGTCCAGTTGTGATTAGGAGTGGACATTGAATCGATTAATAAGTCGTGTTGCCTTGATAACTGGCGCAGCCCGGGGTATCGGTGCGGCGATTGCCTCCGAATTCATCAAAGAAGGCGCTTTTGTGTTTATCACCGACATCAATGATCAAGGCGGAAAGTTATTGGCAAAGAATCTGGGGCCTAATGCACAGTATCTTCATCTTGATGTAAGCCAAGAGTCCCAGTGGATAAATGTCGTTGATCAGATTGTGCGGCAGAAAAAGGCGTTAAACATTTTAGTTAACAATGCTGGTATCACTGGCTTTGAGCATTCAGATCGAGCTCAAGACCCCGAAAACGCAACTCTCGATGATTGGCATACAGTCCACAAGGTCAACCTCGACGGGGTTTTCTTGGGTTGCAAGCATGGTATTAGGGCCATGCGTCAATCAAAAAGCAGCGGCTCGATTATTAACTTATCGTCCCGGTCGGGGCTTGTTGGTATACCCGGTGCAGCTGCTTATGCGTCATCCAAAGCTGCGATTCGTAACCATACTAAGACAGTAGCCTTGTATTGCGCCGAGTAGGGGTTACCGATTCGGTGCAATTCAATCCATCCAGCAGCGATTTTGACCCCCATGTGGGACCCGCTGTTGGGCGAGGGCCCAGAACGAGAAACCAGAATGCAGGAATTTGTTCTGGATTGTCCAATGCGACGATTCGGTAAGCCTGAGGAAGTGGCAGCTGTGGCGGTGCTACTGGCCTCTGATGAGGCGGGCTACATGAATGGTGCGGAGTTGAACTTGGATGGAGGGATTCTTGCTGGTGCGGTTATGCCGCCCAGTCGATAATCAAGTCTCCTGGTATAAGGGAGTAAACTGTCGCGTGGTGTGGCTTGCCCTGATAAAGCAAGCGATTTCGGGCGTTGCATTCAAACTGTGCTCCAATTTTTTCTGCCACACGTCGGCTAGCAAGGTTTTCTGGACGAACCACGATTTCTAGCCTAACAAGTCCTAAATTCTCGAAGGCGAATTGGGCCGCCAGTCGAGCCATCGCGGACGCCAAACCTGCGTTTTTCCGAGTGGATCTTACCCAATAACCAAGGTTGGCGAATCGATTGACATGGTTGATTTGATTGATTCCCACACAACCAACTAGCCTGAAATCCGTCATGTCGAAAACTGCAAACTCACGATCACCTTTGTCGAGGGCCCAGTTTTCTAGGCAACAACTGATCCACTCATCGGCATCCCGAATGGAATAGTTGTTATGGCACCAATTCATCCATGGATTAATATCATTTTTAGATTCGGAAACTGCGCAGAACAGCCGCTCCCGGTCATCTGGTCGTAGAGGGCGGATAATCAGATTTGATTGCTTGTCAGTAATTATCATGGATACGAATAAGTTCTGCTCAAAAAGGCGTATGCATCAGTAGCGGATTCAGGCGGATCGTCTTAATCGCTCAACCATTTGTACATGACCAAGGCGTCGACGTAGCCTCTCTCCGGATGATTAAAAGCCTTGGGTAATCTGCCAACTGTAGAGAAGCCAAGCTTATGCCATAGCCGCACAGCGCCCTCATTGCTTGAAGCAACAAAGTTGAATTGCATGGCTTTGTATCCCATCTGCTTGGCTATTTCTTGAGAGTGCTCGCATAAAAGCGTAGCGACCCCACGACCTCTTGCCGCAGATGAGACCATGTAACCGCAATTACACACATGCGAGCCTGGGCCCGCCTGATTTGTTTTGATGTAATAGCTACCCAAGATATTGCCGTTTTCCTCAAGTACATAGTTCTTCCTTGGACTATCAAGCCAAATTACCTTGGCCTCAGCCTTGGTGATGTTTCTCGACAATGCATAGGTTTCCCCAGCCGCCGCTATTTCGCTAAATATGGGCCAAATCTTTTCAAAGTCATTATGGGTTGTTTCACGTATTTTCATAAACTTAACAAGTCGGTTTGTTCACACAAGTTTCTTCTGCCAGAAAAGAGCTTTGCCCATCTGTGGATCCAGCTCGTATCCCTCAAAGCCGAATGATCGATAGGCATTCCGGGCAACCGTGTTTCCCTCCAGAACCTCCAACGTCAGTTTGCAACAATTGCGTTGTTTCGCAACTTCCTCGGCTTTAGCAAGTAGTTTGTGTGAGTATTTTTGACCCCGAAATTGGGGGAGAACTACCATGTCATGAATATTCAGCAGCGGTTTGCAGGCAAAGCTCGAAAAGCCTTCTATGCATATCGCGAGGCCCGCAGGCGATTCTTCGCAAAAAGCGAGGACTGCGAACGCGTAGGCGCGTTTCTTGAGTTCACTCACCAAATTGAGTTTGGTGTAGTCCGACAGTTCCTGGCCTCCGCCCATCTCATCCTTTGCATAGGCATTCAAAAGGGAGATGATCGCTTCGGCGTGAAGCGGATCATCAAGGTCTGCAATGACAATTTTCTCCATGCTCTTCTCACAATGATAGGTTTGACTGTCAGTCTCTGAGCGTTTGTGACCAGTTCGTTTTCCGAGGATTGCAGAAAACATTTCAGATTGTTATCATTATTGATAATAATTTAACCCTGCAAGTAAATCAATGACCAATTTGGAAGTGGCGCTGCATCCTGTGCGGATGAAAATCCTCTCGTATCTGTTCTCAGAGCCTTCGACCCCTCAGCAAATCCACAAGGACCTACCCGAAATTGCGCCGGCTACCCTGTATCGTCATATCAAAGCATTGTTGGACGCCGGTTTGATTGAGGTAGAACAGGAAAATCAGAAGCGTGGTGCCACAGAGGTGACCTATCGCATATCTCGTGCGACAGCCCAAGCAAACCCATCTTCGGACGAACTCAAAAAGCTTTTCAATCTTTACCTGGCTGGGGTCTTGAACAGCTTTGACAGGTTTCTGGATTCGAACCAGGAAAAAGAGAGTTATCGACATGGGTTCAGCAAAGCGATTTTCTATGCCACCCAAAATCAACTGGATGAATTTCAGAAGAAAGTGCTGGAGGCGATTACGCCGTTGCTGAAGCCGACGGGGCAGCCAGATCAAATGGCTTACGAGCTGTCCACAATTTTGCTACCGGTGGTTGAAGAATAATGGTGATCATCTTCAATGTTTTGTCGATGTTGGCACTGTGTGCAGTCAGTCTTTATTTGCTTGTTCAACTCAATCGTCGATCGCCGTCCGGATCCAAACCCTATTGGTTTGGTGCAATGGCGTTTATTTTGTTTGCGAGGGTATTGGAGCCTGTTTTTCTTGGTGTTGCAGGGTTTGCTTTACCCGGGCAGTCCGCAAGCATCAAGATGGCGGTATTGGGACTAATCATGGCTTGTCTCACTGCGGGGCTTTTTGAGGAAACCGGAAAATACATCTGTCTGAAAGCCAAAAGCGCGCGTAGCCAATTGGACCTTCCGTGGTTGGCCAAGTTCGCTGTTGGCTATGCCCTGTGCGAGGCGGTGCTTCTTGGGTTGATCAGCCATGCTCAACTGCTTTATTTTTACTCCAGTCCGGATGTACTTCAGTCGCTGGAGCTTGATTCTTCCGCGCAGATGCTCATCAAGAAACAAGTGGCAAACTTGACTGAGTGGACCGCCTTGTTTTTATTGGTCGAACGCATTTTTGCCATCTTGGTGCAAGTTGGTTTGACTGTGCTGGGTGCTTTGGCCGTCGCGAGAAGGCAGCTTGCCTGGCTTATGGCGGCCATATTGATTCACGCCTTGATTAACGTTCCTGCCGCAAGTTATCAGTACGGATTACTTGACTTACTGCATGGCGAGGTGATTTATGTAATCCTGCTTGCGACTACGATCTTTCTGCTTCGGCATAGAGCAGCGTCTCTATTGAAGTTCGTCAAATTGAATTTCACAGATCAATGTTCTAGTGTTCGCAACACACCAACTGTTGGAGGTAATGTTGGCAAATAATATTGAGATCAAGGCTCGGATTAGTGACCTTGTTAGGCTTGAGCAAATTGTGGCGAAAATAGCGACTCAACCACCAATCGATTTACATCAAATAGATACATTTTTTTTGCTGTGAACGGTCGAATAAAACTAAGGCAATTCAGCAAGAATCAAGGTGAGCTCATTTTTTATTGTCGGAGCGATGAGATCGGCCCAAAGTTATCGTCCTACAAACGCTTACAGATCGATTGTCCAACGGAGTTGCTTGCCTTGCTGTCTAGCGCGTTTGGGGGTAATAGGTACGGTTGAAAAGCGAAGGCGCGTCTACATTGTGGATCGAACACGCGTGCATTTGGATCGGGTGGAGTCACTAGGCGACTTCATGGAACTCGAAGTTGTTCTAAAAGACGGCGAGGCAGTGGAGGCGGGCGTGGATGTCGCGAATTCGCTCATGAAAACTCTCGATATTCGCCAAGAGAATCTAGTCTCTTGTGCATATATTGACCTGCTGCAGGCGTTGGACTGAATCACTCCCAAGCATTTTTTATGCTTATATGGATTACCCCGCTTTTAATTAAAAATCCTTTGTTATGCACTTTGTTTATACGGTCGATTAAAATTTTAGCTTTAACGGAATTAGGCAATGAAAATCACCGCAAGTAAACTACTCAATCACATACCCGGGCCTGTCACTCAAGGCTGGCCCATGGGTGAGCGTTTTGCAAGTGGCTTCAAGCTTGGAAGCATGAGCGTTGAGCTGTATGCTCCACAAGGCCAAGACCCTCAGAAGCCTCATGAACAAGACGAGCTTTATTTCATCATCGAGGGTTTTTCTAGGTTACTCATTGGTGAAAAAGAATTCGAGTGCGCGCCGGGCGATGCGTTTTTTGTTAAGGCCGGAGCAGCGCATCATTTTTTTGAGTTTTCAGATGATTTCAAAACCTGGGTGGTATTTTGGGGACCCAAGGGTGGAGAAGCCGATCTTTCATGAATTTAATCGATTCATTGATTAATCAAATTCATAGCATTCTCAGTCTCCCGAAAGGTCTTCCGCTTTACACTTTTCAGGGTGTGCCAAATTCATCAATGGCACACGGATTCTCACCAGAAAAAACGGCACTTCCTTTTAAACTGCCATTTAGAGTGAATTGACAGAGAGTTGTGAATGAATGCGCGCACACCTAAGTATTCGGCAAGTCAGGTTCCTAGTGTCCCAGAGTTGATCGCTTTCGAGGCGATCGCCAGGTACAAGAATTTCTCCAAAGCAGCTGATGAGCTTTCGGTCACTCAAAGCGCAATAAGTCACAGAATTCAACAGCTCGAGGCAAGGCTCGGTACCACGCTGTTTCACCGGCAAACTTCACAAACAGAATTGACCGAGGCCGGCGAGGTATTCCTTCCCAAGGTTCAAGAAATCCTCTCTGCACTGGAAAATGCAATCTCGGTGCTACAAGCAAAAGCCGTCAAACGGGTTCGTCTGAGTTTGCCACCGCTGGTTGGTTCGCACTTGGTCAGTCACTATTTGACCGCTTTCCAACGCGATAATCCCGATATCGATCTTGAAATTACCATTACCCCGACTTTCGCCAATTTGAAGGGTGGAGAAGCGGATATTGGTGTCCGCAGGGGTAGTGATGATGATTGGCCAAGCCTCGTGAAATCCAGATTATTTCAAATTGATTTGGTTTCGGTGTGCAGCCCCGCTTATTTGAAAGCGAATCCTTGGATTGTCTGTCCAGAGAGTATGTTGAAAGCGACACTACTTCGGCAAAGTATTTTTAGCTGGAAAGAGTGGTTTTCAGCCCAAGGCTTTGAGTGTGATGAACCACAGCGAGGTCCCTTCTACAGCGATGTCAATCTAATGCTTCAGGCTTGCGAGTTGTCACAGGGAATAGCCCTTCTACCTAAGGCCTTTGTTGAGCACAAAATTCACGATCGCAAGCTTGTCTCGCCTGTTAACTATGAGTTACGCACGGGTCGAAGTATCTTCATTTGTTCTTCTCCCCACGCACTAGAACAGCCTCAAGTCAGTCGTTTGTACAACTGGCTCGTTTCGCAGGCATCATGATGTCTGCGTAAGACTATCTTCGGCCACGTAGTAGATAGTAGAAGTGGCATTGGCCAGAAGCGATTCTTTTGAGAACATCTCGGCCGATAGGTAAATAAGCCTTTCCGTTTTTCTAAGCAGACTGACACGAATACTTAGCGTGTCTCCCAAGAAAGCAGCTCGAATTAATGACACATTCAGGTTAACAGTGGCAATTTTCTTGATGCTGTCGATCGAATCAGTGGCGGTACTGCCCATTGCAATATCAAACACGGTGCAATAAAAGCCACCATGAAAGGTGCCAGCCTTGTTTAAGTGCTGTTCGGTCACCCGTAATTCATAATAGTCCTTGCCTTCCCGTCTACTTTTTTGAATGGGTGAAAACAGCTTTACAACCGGGCTAAGATCCTCGCTAAGCACTGCAAAATTATCCGCTAAACCCCGCATCAATGTTCTCCTCTTAAGCAGAATTCGATCGCATCCTCCAGTCGATCGTCGCCCCAAAAAAGCTGATCATGAACTATAAAAGTCGGAGCGCCAAAAATTTGAAGATCGTCAGCCTGCTCTGTAATCAGCTTGAGTCGGTCTTTGGTTTCCTGACTGCTTGCGCGTGGAAGAATCTCTTGAGGATCGAGATCCATTTGCTTGAGAATTTTCTCAATGGTTTCTGGATTGGATATGTCTTTATTACGAGCAAAGTAGGCTTTGAAAACTTGTACGCAGAAATCATGAAGCCAAGGGGCATCAGAAAAAGCCGTTGCTATTCGAGCGGGCAAAATACTTCCGATTGGAAACTGGGTTGGTTGTTCAAACTCCAGTGAATATTTCTTAGCTTGACGTTTGACGTCTTGCCACATGTAGGCAAGCTTTCTGGGTTGGGCAAGAAAGGGACTGGACTGCCAGCCAAGGCGGTTAAAAATTGCGCCAAGTACCACAGGAATGAGTCGAACCTTGATTTCATGGGCTGCCGCCAACTTATCGACTCTTGCAACAGCCAAGTACGAGTAAGGACTAGAGAAGTCGAAGTACAGATCAATTTGCTTGTTCAACGGACAGGCTCCGAAAAGTTGGCTATCCATATTCTGCCTTTCTTGCCATCGTCTACCAACAAATTATTTGATGACCCCATTCAATAAATTCAACTGTGGATCAAGCACCTCCCGCTAATGTTGATTTGTTAAATCAGTGGGGATAATTATGACTAAGGCCATCTATCGAAGTACTTTTGAACGCTTTTATTGGCTGTTCTTCGTGATGCTAATTGCGGTTCTTGCGGGGGCCTGTAGTTCAGAAAAAGTGACACCGGAATATGTTTACTCCACCAATGGCGTGAAGCTCTCGTTCAGTGAATTTGGCAATCCGAATGGTCAACCAGTGCTGTTTATTCATGGTTGGTCTCAAAGCAAGGAGATGTGGCAGCAACAATTGACAGCACCTGAATTGCAGGGTTATCGCTTGATTGCCTATGATTTGAGAGGGCACGGTCAATCCACAAAAACAATGAATCCTGCAGAATATGTATCGGGAAACAATTGGGCTGATGACATCAGCGCTGTGATTCGTAAATTAAACTTACGCGACGTGACCGTTGTTGCCCACTCCTACGGGGCAATTGCTTTGATGGATTACCTGAGTCTTTATGGAGATAAAGATATAAGAGCGATCAATTTTGTAGGTGCTTTAAATGGTATGGGAAGTCAGTCCGTGAAGGTCTATATTGGTCCGGACTTCGAGCGTATCAAGCTGGCAACCAGTGAGCGCTTCAATGATCAAATTGATGGGGTCGTCGCACTTGCCAAAGCTAACTATGGAAATGCCGTCGATAGAGACGTCTATGCCAGGGGTGTCGCTGCAAGCATGTTGACCCCGTACTACGTTCGACGATACATTTTTGCTCGCCAGGTTGATCACACAGACACTCTAAGATCTATTCGGGTGCCTGTGGTCTTTAGCCATGGTCAACTTGACCAAGCTGTATTGGCTCGGTCCGCAGTCGATATGGCTTCTAAGTTGCAAGGTTCCAAAGTTACAGTTTATGAGGAATCAAGCCACGCTCCTTTTGTTACAGAGCCCGCAAAGTTTAATGCAGACCTTGTTGCCTTCATCGAAAATGTTGAAATGGAGATTCATCATGAGCAATGAGGTTACCGAGTGCACAAGCTTGGAGATGTTCAAGATTTACGCAGCCTACAATTCGGTGATGAATAATCGAATTCTGAATTGTTGCGAGACTCTTGAGGGGTCTGTACTTCTCGAAAATTTGGGCGCTTACTTCGGTTCAATACTGGGCACCTTGAATCATTTAATCAATGCGGATGAGTTGTGGTTGAGTCGTTTTACCGGTGAGCCTCATCAGGTGAAAGCACTTGATCAGATTCGTTTTGACTCACTGGAAAAGGTTCGGTGCCGCCGAACTGAACTGGACAAAACGATATGCGAATTTGTTGCTTCTCTGAACTCAGCAAAAATTCAACGCACCCTGAGTTACGAAAGCTTCGTGACACCTCAAAAGCGCGAGGAGGTATTGGGTAAAGCCTTGCTTCATTTCTTTAATCACCAAACCCACCATCGCGGACAAATTACTACGCTTCTTTTTCAGAAGGGTAGAGATCTAGGTTTAACGGACCTCATCTCGCTGGTTTAAGTTCATACCGAATTAATTCAACTCGACGGCGCATCGCAACTCGATACTTTGGCGTAAAGGCTGGTTTGGGTCGATTTCAGTCCAAAAGGCACTGTGGGGCGTGCTAATCCAGTTCAATTCATCTGGCGCGCTGTCAAAAGTTTTGAATATCAATGCCTCATCGATATTCAGCGAACTCACATAATTCCATTGAAGCGCAGATGAATCTTTAACCAAATTCATGAGTCCCGTGCGCTCTGCGTAGATCAGCTGACATTCACCGATATGAAAGTCACGCCGATTAACGGGTACCCCAATCGCCAGAGGGGGATTAGTCACTGCATGAGACAAGGGAATCCAGACATTCACAATCAAAAATCGACCTTGTCTTAGGTCCCAGTCAGTATTTCTCTCAAGGCATGCGCGACCCGAGATGTTGGTGTAATCACAGTGTGCAAGCTGAACAGCCTGCGGAGTTTTCAAAGTGCTGTCTCTGCCAATGTCAGGTGATTGATCAACTTTCTCCACGCGCCTTACCGCAGAATCAAATACTTGAACTCGCTTGGCATCGGTTAAATGTTGAACCATCCCCTCAACCGACTTCACACTTGAATGAGAAGGGCAGTCGTCGCTTTTGAGCTTAATGGGTTCAATTTCAGCCCAGGTCCATCCGCTCAAGTCAAAATCTGGTTTCTGGGAATCGGTTCTGCAGTCCCGTATTTGTTCGATTGTTGAGATAAATGGATTGACGTTCTCATCAACAAGCTTCCCGGTGATCATGGAAACCTTCGCACCGCCTGCATCTGCTCTAAGATAATTAATTGTTGCTTGAACTGTTGGGCTCATGAGGAAATCCTTTGGGTGGAAAACCTCATTTTCATAGTCCAACCGAAAGTACTCGAATCATCTTTCTAATCGGGATATGAGTGTTTTGTGAATGCTAACTTGTGGTTTGGAGTGTTTTTTCAGCGTTCAAAACAAAAAGGCCAATCACCGAAATGATTGGCCTTTCTTCTATGTTTGGTTGCGGGGGCAGGATTTGAACCTACGACCTTCGGGTTATGAGCCCGACGAGCTGCCAGACTGCTCCACCCCGCGTCTGGTAAGAACGAAACTATAGCGGGTTTTTACCTTGTGTGCAAGTGCACAAACGCAGGCAGGCTCCCAAACAGAAGCTCAAAAACCTTTATCCTACTGAAACCACAAGAAAAACTCGCAGCAAAAAATGTTTAAAAAATTTCTGAAAAACCTCTCTGACAAGCCCGAATTCATGCGCAGGGCCATGAATTTTTACGCACCTTTGCGCGGAGCAGGCATTCACGTACATCACATCAGTGCCAATTTCGAAGAAGTCGAAGTGCACATGCCACTCACGCGTCGCAACAAAAACATCATGGGTACGCAGTTTGGCGGTTCGCTCTACGCCATGGCCGATCCCTTTTACATGCTCATTCTCATGAAGCGCTTGGGCAATCGCTACCATGTGTGGGATCAGGAAGCCAACATTCGTTTCATTGCGCCCGGCAATGCCTTGGTCAAAGGCGTGTATCAAGTCGATGATCAAACACTGGAAGAAATCAAATCCAAAGCGGCCACTGGAGAAAAAGTTTTGCACACCTTCGAGACCGACATCACCCACTCCGATGGCTCGGTTGTCGCACACGTCACCAAAGTGCTCTATATTCGCTTGAAGAAGCAGTACCGTCCCAACTCCAACTAAAGCAGCATCATGTCAAAACCTGAATACGCCAACCTGCCAGTGTGGCCAGAAGCCGATACCCCTTGCGTGGGTTTTTGTTCAACCAACCTTGGAGATGACATTTGCATGGGTTGCGGTCGCACCCTTGATGAGGTCGATGGTTGGCTGTTCAAAAGCGATGAAGAGAAAGAGGCCATCTGGAACCGCATCCGCCAAGCGGGTGTTGGCTATCGCTGGGAAAGCTGAAATAGCAAGCGTTGATGGCCTCTAGAGCCCATGCTCAGTTTTTAATCAACCAACCAAAAACTGCACAAAATCAACAGGCTGAAAATTTTATCCACAGTGAATAGGAAGGGTTTTCCCCGCCCAGTGTGGAT
>NZ_JAIVFW010000097.1 GCF_020829595.1 Nostoc sp. CHAB 5844 | reverse complement strand
GTCATTTTTGGTGATTCATGGCGGCTCAAATGTCTTTTTTGTCTAAATATGTCTGTTTTTATTCCTGCTTGCCTTTTTTTCTCAGTAATTTCCGTTTGTGACACTTGGGGGTGCGGAAGGTGGGATATAAATTCCGGCAAGACTACCAAAAAACCACGCCGATGATATTCACCACGCGGGATTTAGGCGTGGGGGGTGATTTAGGCATTACCAAAAAGCTGGAAATGCAACCCCTGACAGCAGAACAGATGCAGCAGTTTGTCCGCGCCTATTTGCCAGAACAGGGTGAGCAAATGTTGCAGCACTTAGGAGATAGGTTGCGAGAGTTTGGCGAAACGCCGTTGTTGCTGTTGATGCTGTGTTCATTGTTTCAAGCTACAGGAGACATCCCGCCAAACTTGGGTTTGGTGTTTCGCCAGTTTACCCACAGTTATGAACGTCAATTTCGCCAAGATATCCCAGTTACAGATGAGTCTCGGCGGTGGTGGTTCGCGTTATTAAAACATCTGGCGTTCCACATGACCAAAGGGGACAAGCTGACAGAATTGAATGTTGCTATACCCAGGACAGAAGCAGAGGATGTTTTAACGCAGTTTTTGGAAGCCGAGAAATTTGATAGACCACGCGATCGAGCATTAAAATGGCTGCAAGATTTACTCAACCATCACTTAATTCTCCTTCTATGCGTGGGATAACGGCTGTGGCGTTAAGAAAAATTGCTAATGAAGCAACTGTTCCGGCACTTGTGCAAGCTTTGAAGGATAAAGATTCTGCTGTGCGTAAGGGGGCGGCTTATGTGTTAGGAGACATTGGGAATGAAGCAGCAGTTCCGGCACTATTGCAAACTTTGAGCGATGAAGATTCTGCTGTGCGTAGTAGCTGGGGCGTTAGGAAAAATTGGTGATAAAGCAGCAGTTTCGGCACTTGTGGAAGCTTTGAAGGATGAAGATTCTGCTGTGCGTAAGGGGGCGGCTGAGGCGTTAAGAAACATTGGTAATGAAGCAGCAGTTCCGGCACTTATGCAAGCTTTGAGGGAGGAAGATATTTTTGTGCCTTGTATGGCGGCTCAGGCTTTAGCAAAAATTGGTGATAAAGCAGCAGTTCCGGCACTAGTGCAAGCTTTGTACCATAAACAATCTCTTGTGCGTATGAACGCGGCTGTTGCGTTGGGAGAAATTGATAATGAAGCAGCAGTTCCGGTACTAGTGCAAGCTTTGAGCGATGAAAATTCTCTTGTGCGTAGTAGGGTGGCTGTTGCGTTAGGAGACATTGCTAGCTCTGAATTACTACCCACTCTATCTGAGCTTCTAATAACAACTGGTGAAAGCTATTTACTCAATACAATTGCTGCAATCCAAGAGCGCTATAAGTATTACAACTATACTCTCACGCAACCAGAAACCCCACTAAGACCTCCTTCTATCTCCCTAATGCATATTCTCCACCTCTCAGACCTGCACTTTGGCACACCTGACCAAGCCAAACTCTGGTCTAATCAACTAGCAAGCGACTTGCAAAACGAACTCGATATTTCTCAACTTGATGCCCTCATTCTCTCCGGCGACATCGCCAACAAATCAACCCCCGCAGAATACGAAGCCGCCCAACAATTCATATACAACCTTTACCAAGAATTCACCCTCAAATCTGAGAAAATTATCATTGTTCCTGGTAATCATGACCTCAACTGGTCACTAGCAAAAAAAGGTTACCAATTATTCGACCGCGACGAGTATGAGGGACAACTTAAACCAGGTGAATATATAGAAGAAAGTGCCAGTGTCATTCGCGTGAGAGACGAAGAAAAATACAAACAACGCTTTGAACACTTCCGCAACTTCTACCAAATTATCAAAACCCAACCCTATCCCCTAGACTATGACCAACAATACACCCTCGACCATTTCCCCAACCAAAACCTACTCATTCTAGGGTTAAACTCCGCTTGGCAATTGGATCATCATTACAAATCCCGTGCCAGCATTAACATGAATGCACTAAGCAACGCCCTCACAGAAATTCGCCGCAATCAAGATTATAAAAACTGCCTCAAAATTGCAGTCTGGCATCATCCCCTCGATAGTGCCTGGGAAGACCGCATCAAAGACCAAAGTTTTATGGAACAGTTAGCCGTTGCAGGTTTCCGCCTCTTCCTACACGGACATGTCCACAAAGCCGAAACTAATCTCTACCGTTACGATATGAGTGCTATTGGTCGAAAACTTGATCGCATCTGTGCTGGTACTTTCGGCGCACCTACCCAAGAACTTAACCCCGGTTATCCCTGGCAATACAACCTGCTAAAAATTTCAGAAAACAATCTAACTGTCTACACTCGTCGCCGCGAAGAACTTAACGGTGCATGGAAACCCGATGCACGCTGGCTAATGGGTGCCGGGCAGAATCCCTTACCTTACTATGAGATTTCGCTATGAGTTTGGGATAATTAACGTGAATTCGACAAGTTTTTTGACCTCACCCCAACCCCTCTCCGACGCGGAGAGGGGCTTAAATATCTTTAATTAACGACGAAAAGTAGAGATTCTTAAGCCTCTCTCCTTGCAGGGGAGAGGTTTGGAGAGGGGTTTTTTAAATCCGTCGAAGTCACGTTAAACTGGCGATCGCACCACATCCTCCACCAAAAAGTAAACAGATGGATAAAATTTACCCATCTGTAGAAAGTAAGCGGAGGTATAAACTTGTGCGTTATATCATGTCCAGCGATCAGTTATGTTTAGTGCATCGTGCAGAAATCTTCTCCCCTGCACCCTTGCCCCCCTGCGGCCTTCATGATAAATCTTCAATAAACACGATTAATTAGCGTGTGCTAGTTGTGGAGATTCCACCGCAGAAAATTTCACAGCTTTGACGAATTCTTGCAGCACATCTTTCAGTCTTTGTTCGAGTTCTTCATCTAGCTGGACGCTATCATCAGGTTGCTTTTGAATTTGTTTGTCTACTGCATACACGGTGGCGAGAATATGCCTTGCGCCCAACTCCCCAAGGATGGGTTTGAGGGCATACTCAATGGCTAACAAATGGGCAATTGTGCCACCAGTCGCCAGAGGTAACACGACTTTTCCTGTCAGTGATTTTTGGGGGAGTAAGTCTAAAAAAGCTTTGAGTACGCCTGTGTAAGCAGCTTTGTAGATTGGAGTGGCAATAATTACACCGTCTGCTTGAGCTAATAAAGCTTTGGGTTGTTCTAAGGCGGGGCTGTCATACTTGCCAAAGACTAAATCTTCCGCAGGTAAATCGCGCACAGAAATAATGTCTATGTGTAAGCCTTCTTTTTCTAAGAGTTTGGCGGCATATTCCAAAATTCCGTAGGTTCTGGAAGGATGGGAAGGACTACCTGCGATCGCTAGAATCCGAGTCATGTAATTAAACTCCTATTTTATACAAGTAATTCACGGTGATTTTGTGGTTTTGGTCTGCATAGCTTCGGCTGTGTTGACCTTCTCACTCAGCCTTTCGTAGGGACGGCGTAAACTCATAGTCTCGACTTCCCAGATGTAGCCATGAATCAAGACATCATCGGGAATCAAGGGAGATTTACGTAGCAATTCCACCTGCTGTTTGCAGATTTCGTCCACATCGGTAAACGTTTTAATCCATTTGGAAAAAACGCCTTTTGGTAATTTCAACTCTGGTAAGGCGGGATCGACTGCAACTTCATCCACATCAATACCTCGGTTGCGTAACACCTCACTGAGAAAGTCTCCCGAAGCTGTCATCATGCCGCACTCGGTATGGTTAATCACAATAATTTCTGTCGTGTTAAAAAACTGTGTGGTTAACATCGCTGACCGAATGGCATCATCTGTAACTAAACCTCCAGCATTGCGGAAAATATGTGCATCTCCTTCGGCAATTCCTAAAGCTTTTTCCACTGGTAAACGTTCGTCCATGCAAGCTAGTACCCACAAGCGTTTGTTGTTGGGTATGCCCAACTGTCGTCGCAATGCCCAAGCTTCTTTTTGGGCAATCTTTTCGTCAATTTGTTGATGCAACATAGCGGCTAATCTCCCATTCCTTTATTCATTAGGATATGGACGCAGCTTTTTGCTGAGGCTGCTGCTTAAGGAATTCTTCATTAGCGACAATCTCACCAAAGGGACTCAAGACGTGTTGTTCCTCGACTTTGGGCAAATTAGTTAAAGGTAAACGCCCAAATAATAATTCCGCGACTCGATAAGCTTCTTCTAAATGCGGATAGCCGGAAAGAATAAAAGTTTCAATACCCAAGTCTGCATATTCCAACATTCTGGCGGCGACTGTGTCGGGATCGCCTACCAAGGCTGTACCTGCACCACCCCGGACTAAACCTACGCCAGCCCACAAATTCGGACTAATTTCTAGGGTTTCCCGACTGCCTTTGTGTAACTGACTCATGCGGCGTTGCCCTTCCGAATCCATCCTCGCATAGACTTTTTGGGCTTTGGCGATCGCTTCATCATCTACGTAACGAATCAATTGGTCGGCTGCATCCCAAGCTTCACTTTCGGTTTCGCGCACAATCACGTGCAGGCGAATGCCAAACTGCAAAGTTCTCCCTTCAATTTCTGCCAGTCTGCGAACTGCGGCAATCTTTTCAGCGACTTGCGCGGGTGGTTCACCCCAAGTTAAGTAAACATCTACGTGCTTGGCGGCAATTTTTTGGGCGATAGCAGAGGAACCACCAAACCACAATGGCGGATAGGGTTTCTGCACAGGCGGAAACAGGATTTTGCCATCTTGAATATCTAGGTATTCGCCTTTGAGGTTAACTGTTTCGCTATTGACGAGCGATCGCCATACCGTCAAAAATTCATCTGTTAATTCATAACGCGCATCATGACTCAAATGCAAGCCATCTCCGGCTGCCTCCACCGGATCACCACCAGTCACGACATTAATTAGCAACCTTCCCCCAGAAAGCCGATCAAACGTCGCCGCCATCCTTGCGGCTAAAGTCGGCGACATCAACCCCGGACGTATCGCCACCAAAAAGCGCATCCTTTGCGTTAGGGATACTAGACTTGATGCCACAACCCAGGCATCTTCGCAAGACCTACCTGTTGGTAACAATGCCCCTGTGTAACCGAGGTCATCCACTGCTTGTGCAATTTGTCGAAAGTACGGAAAGCTAACAGCCCTCCCACCTGTTGCTGTTCCTAAGTAACGCCCATCGCCGTGAGTAGGGATGAACCATAGTAGCTGCATGAGTCTCGTCCTTACTAAAAACGGTAACTTTATCGGTTTACCGTATTTTATCTTGGATAAGAGTATCACACATCCAACTCAGGGAAGCAAGATATTTTTTTCAAACTCTTTTTATACATTAACTAAATCTAGAGCTTTTACTCTTCCAGGCAAGAAAAGACTCTTCAATTCTGATTATCAGTTACAAGTAGTGATATTAGCGCAAAGTTCTGAGCCGAGGAAGCCTCGGCTCAGAACTTTGTAAGAGAGGGGCTTGTGACCATTTTTATATTTCTTTCTTTTGCCTTTTAACTTTTTACTTTTGCCTTGTTCGGTCAATTATGAACTCATATTGTTTCAATCTTTCACTGCTAATTCAATTAAATCTTCAATTTTCTTAATATTTGGATCACCTGCTAAATAACCGATACCGCGATGTAAATGTAGGCGGAATTGGGTTGCTAAGGTTTCTTTGTTAGTACCTAAACCATCATTATGACAGCGTTGTTTGAGGGCGAGGAGAAGAATATCAGACATTTCGCCACCAAAAACACGCCAACTCATTTCTACATTGCTATCTTGAGGAATAGGTACGGGGGATGGTGGAGTTGGTTCAGCAAGGGAACGACAAAATGCCCAACGGCAAAGGATATTCCATTGGTCGATTTTAGTATTGCGTTTAAGTTTTTGCAGTTGGTCTTTGGCTGTTTGGGAGAGTTTAATTCTTTCGATTGGCGATTCCATAATCTTGCTAAAAATTGAGGTATTTTTCATTCATAAACCCAAACAATAGCAAACTGCAGTTTCAACTTCCAGCATTTTAGAGTCAGAAATTTTACCAGCTGGGTCAGCAGGAAAGCGATTTGGATCTAAAGAACGAATTTGAAAACATAAGAATACTGTTTCTATAGGCAGTCCACTATCATTTGGAGAAACTCGGATATTAGTTGGATAATCGCGCTTAATATTTGTTCCTTTTGTACCTATAATTACAGTCACAACCAAAGGTAATTGATTGATACCATCTATAGATAAAATTAAAACTGGTCGTGTTCCTGCTTGTTCTCGTCCCTGTACTGGATTCAGATTAACAAAATAAATTTCTCCTCTCTCTATGTTCACAATTTTTATAATCCATCCATTTCTGTAACACTAAATTCATTATTTATAGAGGTGATTTCTGCTTGTATATCTAAATCACTAGCCATTGTAGCTAGTTGTTCATTCATATATTCAACATTAGTAAATTTATCTAACTTCTTCCTTACTTGCACTTGTTTTTTAATACGTTCTGAAAGCCACTCAAGTTGTTCTAAAGATAAATTACTTAGTTCACGCTCTATTTTTAGTAAATTTGGTGAGTCCATAATTTCTGACCTATTTTCCAGGTTAATTATATATATTGTAAATATCTAGGCTCGATAAAATAGCGATTTTATTTAGTCTGGATATCTACTACCAAAAATATTGATTTTCTACTACTGTTGTTTGACGGGTAGAAGAGTCGTATTTGAGAAGGTATTCACGAGCGATCGCTTCATTTTTTCTCAGTGTTTCTACTTCTTTTTTACCGATTTCAGTATCCGTAGAAAGGAGAATCACTTGATGGCTGGCGGCGGGAAAGTATTTTTCTACTAGGTTGTTGCGGTGGGAGGAGTCGAGTTTGCCAAGAGGTGTGTCGATGGCTACAGGTAAACGCAGGCCAGAGACTTTGGCTAAACCCCAGAGAAAGGCGATCGCCAGTAGTTGTTTTTCACCAGCCGAAAGGCGATGTTTGGGAACTAGTAACCCGTCGAAATCAAACAAAGATAAGGCAAAGGTTTTAGTATCAATAGCGATGCGAAATACTAAGTCGGATTTATGCAGTAGGTAGAGAAAACAATTCTTCACTTCTTCCTCTAATTTATTGAGTTTTCGCAGTGTTAGTTTTTCTCGAAAAACCTTAAGTGTTTCTTGAACTTTAGAGGCAGAGGTAATGATATGTTCCCTATTTTTATGGTCTATATTTTTATCAGTATAATCTTTTAATTCTTTTTTCGTGATTTCAATTGCATCTGTTAATGCTGCTAACTTTTGCCGAGTAGTTTCGTAATGTGCTTTAGCTTGTACAACTTCTTTTTGTGCTGCGTCCACAGCATCGCGCAGCTTTTGATAAGCTTCTGGTTCGGCGGCTGTCTGCACTTGTCTTTCTAACGTAATAATTTATTCTTCTAGATTCTTGAGATTACCTAACTGCTGTTTTGCAGTATTACGAGCATTTTGTAAATGATATCTCACATTATCTAGTTGACTTAAATTTTCCTCGTCAGCTAATAACCAAGGTGCTTCAGCTTGGAGCGAAGTGGCATATAAATTATCTATATCTTCGGTTAAAAATGATTGAATTTTATCGATTTGTGTTGAGGCGATCGCTAACTGACTTAGCCATTCAAGTAAGCGTTGATCTCGCTCAAGCAAAACATCTCTAGCAAGTTGTACCTGCTGATGACGAAATTCAGTTGCTCCCTGTGCTTGTACCTGAATTAATAAATTAGGAATTAACGCTAAAGGCAAAATATCAGCAGCCAATTCACACAACGACTGCCGAATTGTTTCTAATGCCGTAGTTTTTTCTTTTTGTTTTTCTTCTAACTGACTGCGTTCTGCGGCAATTTTACCACCCTCAGATACGAATTTATCTAAGGCTTCTCGCTGTATAGTCTCTAATTCTTCAATTTGATTTTTTAAACTAGCTAATTCTTGTTCTGTTATTTGATAATCTTCTTGCTGTTGTAATAACTTTGTTTCAATTTCTTCTAGGTTAGCTAAGTCTTTGGTATCAGCCATTTCTTTACGCTTGCGGTTGACTAAAACCTCCAAATCAAGTGCTAATTTATCTGGTAATTCTAGCCCTAAAAGTCCGCGAATAGCTTCAATTACAATCTGTGGTGGTGATTCTTGTTCTGCAAGGTTTCTTACTTGTTCACCATCGAAGAGAAACAAATTAGAAATTCCTAACGGCAGAAGATTTTCTATATAGTCATCCCAAGTATTCACCAAAGATTCAACAGGCCAAGTATCGTCATCGCCTAAAATTCCCAAGAAATCTTTACTATCTTTAGGATTTTTTTCCCAAGTTCTAACAATACGATATTTTACTGGCTTATCGTCTTCAATGTGTTCAAATAGTAACTCAATTCGGGTCTTTTCAGCAGGATTAGCTTTACTATTAACACATTGATTTAAAAAATCACTGTAGCTCAAATTACCACGCGTTGAGCATTGGGCGCGTTGTCCATATAGGGCAAGACGAATAGCATCCATGAGAGTAGTTTTCCCGCCGCCATTCATACCGCCTAATAATAGAATTGGGCGAGGATTTTCCTCAGTTCTTGGGTCAAGATTGATTACTTGTCTGCCAGAGTAAGGGCCAAAATTTTGTAATACGAGTTCGAGAAATATCATTTGTCTTTATAGATAATATAAGGGGCGAGATAGGCTGCGAGATCCCCGACTTCTTTAAGAAGTCGGGGATCTGACCACTCCCACTTCTTAAAATTAATGCGATAAACCACTAATTAGTTTGTCAGAATGTGCCTAGTTAAAATACTCATCACTTCACCAGGGTTAGAACTAGGTAATAAAGGACTCCACTCGTTAACTTGGGCGAAACCAAGTTTGTATAAAGTCAGAATTATGTTGTTAACACCTCTTTTGGAACCATAAATTACAACTTTTACAGATTCTCTATCTGGTGTTGTTTCTGTAGAATTCTTGGTGGAAACAAGCGGCGCGGTGGTTTGAAAAGTCTTTACCAGAAAGCTTTTAGTCATTGAAATTTACCTGTTTGTTGATAATCTGCACTGTTACATAAACGTAACAAGATTATCTTACACTGTTTGTTACATATACAGAACATTTACTAGGTTATAAGCCTTTGACAAAATCAAAGGCATGGGAAAAGCAGGTAAAGCTCTGAAACAGGTGTTAGAGACATACAGCATCAGCCAAAATAAGTTAGCAGTGACAATGGGAACAGGACGGCCAAACGTTCACCGATGGGTTAATGAGATGACAGACCCCGTGGCTGATGCAGTGTTGGAAATCCGTGATGCACTCAAGAAAATTAATCCAGCCGCAGCAGAAGACTTTATCAGGTTGTACTTAGGAGATGCTAACGATGATAATGAGCAAGCTTAGTAAACATCACCGCAAAAAGGAAAGGGGTCGGAATTTTATTTTTTGTAGGTTGGGTTGAACGGAGTGAAACCCAACCTACAATTAAGATTTACGTACCTTTTTTATGGTGGGCTGTACTTAAGGCTTTGTCTGTTTATTTTTAAATTTCATATTTGCCCAAGTCTTGTCATTGTCAGCAGATTTTGTAGTATTTGTTGTGTCAATTTGTGTATCGGGTGTACTTATTTGTTCTTCTGGTGCAACAAAATCTGCTAAAGTTAGCTGCTTGACCTTTATTTTCTGGTTGTTGTGCTTCAGTCATTGCTTCCTACCTCTGGACATTTGGGCGTTACCGCTTTTTTTACCCCAGCGTATGGAATGCGCGGGTTCCCAAAAAGTTTTTAAAAACTGATTTATTAGTATCTAACTTTTTGGAGAATATAGCTACCTCACAAGACTAAGTTTTTAAAAATTAATATGAGAGACATTGCATCTGACCTAACTGCTGATATTGCTAGAGAGTACCTAGAGAAAGAAAATAAGGAAAAAGAGGTACTAGCTTTACTTCTTGAGAAATTTTTACAAAAGAAAGACCAAATTCTGGTTCAAAAAACTGAGATGGGCGGAAGTGAAGCTTATGTTGGTTCTGTCACCCTAGAATGGTTTGCAGGCCGAGTTCATTTCGCTTCTGGTTTACCTCTGCTGCAAAAAAAGTACAATCCAGAGACTGGTAACATCGAAATTGATGCTGATAGTATCGATGAAATTCAACAACGTCCCATTGACTGGTCGCGTCAAGCACCCTTAGTTCAGTATTTGGCTGCTAGAAAAAATCATAAGTTTCCAGCAGTGCTAGTGGTAATTAATCAACCTTGGGTGGATAACCTTAAAGCATCTGAGTGGGACAGTGAGGAACGCGCTACAAAGTCTACTACAGATTTTATGCCTCTAGATAAAGATGGTAAGGTTGGTTTACTCAATGTTACTGAAGAACATATAACCATTTATGCACTAGATGGTCAACACAGACTCATGGGAGTTCAGGGTTTAATGGAGTTAATTAAAACTGGCAAACTCCAACGATATAAAAAGGATAAAACTGCTGATGATAGTTTTATTACAGTGTCAGATTTGATAGAGCAATATCAAGTAGATCCTGCTTATTTACAAAGCTTACCTAAAGAAAAAATTGGTATTGAGTTCATTTGTGCAGTTAACACTGGCGAAACTCGCAACGAAGCTAGAAGAAGGGTAAGATCGATTTTTGTTCATGTCAACCTTATGGCTGTACCTTTAACAAAAGGTCAATTAGCACAGTTAAATGAAGATGATGGTTTTTCTATTGTGGCTAGAAAAATTGCAGTGACTCACCCACTTTTAGAACAACGTCCAAATCGTAACCCGCGTGTTAATTGGAATAGTGCAACTGTAGCGGTGAACTCTACGGTTTTGACAACACTGCAAGCGCTACAAGATATGTCTGAGCGATATTTAGGTCAAAAATTCCCACACTGGAAACCATTGGAAAAAGGTTTAATTCCTATGCGTCCAGAAGATGAAGAAATTGAGGAGGGAATTGAGGAGTTTAAAAAGCTTTTTGATAATTTGGCTAATTTACCTAGTTATAAAATTTTGGAACATGAAGATACACCAGTTTTGCGAAGATTTAGTTTTGAAAAAGGTGGAGGTGAAGCAAATATACTTTTCCGTCCTGTAGCACAAGTTGCTTTAGCACAAGCTTTAGGATTTTTAGTATTTAAAAAAGGTCTTTCTCTATCCAGCATTTTTAAGAAGTTGCGAAAGTTTGACCAGCAAGGCGGTTTTACTGGTATGGAATATCCTCAATCTCTTTGGTATGGGGTTTTGTATGACCCTAATAAAAAGCGAGTGCAGGTTTCTGGAAAAGAGTTAGCAGGAAAGTTATTAATTTACATCCTTGGCGGAATTGAAGATTCTATGGAACGTGCTGAACTTCGTAAGGCTTTGGCTAATGCTAGGACTGTGGAAAACAAAACAATTGGTTTTGATGGTGAATTTGTGGAACTAAAGCAAGTGGGATTACCTATTCTCCTGTAATTGTTAATCTTAATTGATATTTACTCATCAGTTTCCTTATCATCTTCTGTATCATCTTCAATTTCATCAAATACTTCTTCTTCGTCATCTCCCTCAGTTAATTCATCTATGTTGCTGACGCTGAGGGAATCTTCATTAGTAAATCCTGAAAATTCAAATGAAGAATTTTCCTCTGAAGGATTTTCCTCAAACATAAATTCATCTTCTCTAAGTTGAACTTGAGGCAATTCAATAGAGAATTCCTTTCTCCAAATAGAAATTGCGCCAACTGACCAATTTATTTCACTATCTACATCCTTACGAGTACGTTTTATTAGTTCCTGGACTCCCTCAGAATTATTCAGAAATATCATTCTGAGAAGCTCTATACATTTATCTCCACCAGAACCAGTTGTAATCATACTGAGTTTCTCATTGGGCTGTACAATCACATTTTTCCAATGTTCTGCTTTCCTGTCTAAAAAGCCGTCGTTATACATCTTAGTTATACTTTTATCAATTGCATTCAAAAGTTCTGGGATGCGATACTCAGCCTTGACTCTCAAAAGAAACTTTGCAATAGCGAAAAAAACAATACGCTGTCCAAGGACAGTGTACATTATATTTGATTCTCTTAATTTTTTCAGTTTTTCTTTTTGATTAGTGTTTAGCTTAATCTCTTCAGGTTGAGGAGGTACATTTATACCCCAATGCTCAAGTTGAGTAAACCAATCTTTAAATGGTTGAAGTTCATAAAAAAACCATTTAAAAATATTTCGAGTTCCTATGTTTGGAATTCTAGGATGAAACTCGTAATATGTTTTCATTGCAGATTCTCTTTCACGGGGAGAATTAAGAGATTTTTTCAGTGCCGTTTTCTTATACTCTATTAGTAGCTCTACAGTACATTTACTGAGTAAATCTATTGTTGTTAGATATGGATCTGCCTGTGTCAAATTCGTAGATTTAGATGACCACTTTACAACTTTATCTTCTAGTACATCTTCTTCTAAAAGTTTTCTAGGAATGAGAGATGATAGTTTCGTATCATCTAATAAAAGTAGCGTTTGACGGTCAATTCTTTTAGCAGTATTGTTTATTACTGTAAATATATTACGAGTAGCTTTTATTACTTCATCTCGTATAGAAATATTTTCTTTAGAGTACCCTACTCGTCCTAAGTCTTCAAATACTAAATAGACAACTGGGATATCAAAAGAGTTATCACAGGTGCAATTTTCCAATATCTCTTGTGGAGAAAGTGACTGTTTACCTACTTGTATGTTCCAATATTTTTTTAGCGATAATAAGCGATGTTGTCCATCGATAACTATTCGAGATACACCTTTATATACTTTTAGATTAACCCATTTCTCCAGAGGTTTACCCTTACTCATAACTTGTTCATAATCCCAAAATTCAGTTTGTTCATCTGAATTAGGAAGAAGAACAATAACTAAAGAGTTAAAAAATCTTATGCCGCTTTTAGCTAAATATGTAAATAGTTCTGTTTCTGCTCTTTTTTCATCTAACTTCCTTTGAACTCTTTCAGAAAATCCCCACTTGCCTTGAAGATCGCCAGCAAATCTAATATTTTCAACTGCATCACTGTGATCAAGTGTAGTAAGAAAGTAGCGTACTTCACCAAAAGTACCTGTAATAGCTTTATATTCTATAATTTCTGGCGATTGATCGTCTATCTCCATTATTAACTCCTTTGTGTATTGAATCTAGGTTTACAAAGTTGGATTAGTAAGCTTTCAAGCTCTCTCGCAAGGTTTCCAGGGCAGGGAAAACATATGAATAGAAATTCATCTTGCGGTCTCGAATTTCCGTATCTTGCGAAAAAACCGTTATCACTTTCTAAGTGTTGCCTAAATCTTGCTTGCAGACTAGAAGCATAGCCAATATAATCTGGACATTGGAAGACGCTGCAAGTTAAAAGCAATTGTTTTAGATTACGCCTATCTTTTGGCATAGATATATTTTGAATAAAATTAAGCATAGTATCTGATAATGTTACAGATTCACCACAAGTATCTATGATAAATTTTTGGCGGTTATTTTCTTCTATGAATTTAGTTTTAAATACTGTTTTACTAATACGAGAATTTATATCCTCAAGCAAATTGTTATCAGCAAAATCAAAGGCATGATAGAAAGCGTATACTCCCGGTTTATCAGGAATATCATAAAATGCTGAAATTGTGGCTGTAGCTACTATAAAATTTTGAAAGAAATTATCATGTATTGTTTCTTCTATAGCCATATTAAATTGCTATTTTTTAATCTATTATGATCATTTTTGTATAAATTTACTTAAATCAAAATCTAATTCATCAAAATTATCTTGACTTCTATACTCATTTAAAATTAATAGTAATCTTTCTGAATAATCCACTGCACCGCGAAATTCACCTTGCAATATTTCAAGCCCGCCGTTGGCATATTCTTCAAAAATAAAAATACGTTGTTTGTCACAATATTCATCATTAGAAGCAAGAATATTGATATCTTTATTCTCTGTTAATGCCAATATTTTGATTAGCATATCATATCCCTTTGTAACGAAATGCTCCTGTGGTATGGGATCTGGATCTCTTTTACATACATCTCCTAGAGCAATACGCTTTTTATGCTTTGCGCCTAATGCTGCACTAAACACTAGCACATCTACATAAGTTTGGAATGGCCCTGTTGTGTCTTTTGATGCGACTAAAGATTTGACTAACTCGGCTTTATCTTTAGCAACTCTGATTCTATTTGCAGCCATTGATTTCAATATCTATTTTGTAGTCATAATAACCGAAAGCTAAGAGCGATCGCCCCCAATACCCAATCCAATACCCAATCAACGCAAACAAAAACGCCCCCCTGATGAGGAGAGCGTTTTGATTAGTTAATTAGAGAAGTTGCGATGCAACATCTTGTGAAAATTAACCGTGGATAGCAGGAGCGCTGATGGCAACAGGAGCAACATCACCA
>NZ_JAIVFW010000096.1 GCF_020829595.1 Nostoc sp. CHAB 5844 | reverse complement strand
GACTAACATGATTGAAGCTTATGATTCACTCATTTGTAACCAAAAAAAACTTATGTCTTCACCTTCCTTGAATAACTAATCAATCCTTAAACTGGCTTTTTGTTACTTTTTCAGCAAGCCCTAAATAAGTTGGGTTCGAGTAATCTTGATGAACAACAAGCTGTTTTTAAAAAAGCATTACCGCTTTTTAATAATTATAAAACTGTAGTTTTAGGAGACCGCGAATTTTGTTCAATTTATTTAGCTAACTGGCTGACAGGGCAGAAAGTCTACTTCTGTTTGCGTATAAAGAAAGACGCATTTATAGCAATAGAACCGGAAATTTGGTTCCAGTTAAAAGATTTAGGTTTAGCACCTGGTATGTCTTTCTTCTACCAAGGTATTAAATATACAAAATCTTCAGGTTTTGTTAGCTTTAATCTTGCTGCTAAATGGAAACGTAAACGTCTGGAAGTTGCGCCGGAAGATGGCTGGTTTATCCTTACTAATTTAGATGATTTAGACTCAGCTATCAAAGCTTATAAACAACGGTTTGATATTGAAGAAATGTTCCGCGATTTTAAGAGCGGAGGCTATAACCTAGAAGAAACTAATGTATCCGGGCAACGGTTAATTTCTTTAATATTATTAATATCACTTTCCTATACGGCTGCAACTATATATGGTCAAAAAATTAAACGCATGGGTGTTCAAAAATATGTTGGTCGAATTAAAGAATCTGGGCGGACTGTTCGCCGTCATAGTAGTTTTTACATCGGGTTATATGGATCTAACTGGGTCAATTTTATCGAAGAAACAAGCGAGTTAGTAGGTGATTTATTGATATTAAATCCTAATAAGCGTTGTTTCTACCAACGAGGTCAAAGAGCTATGAGGCTTATTTTGTCCGCATTCTAGCCCTTTTTGTAGCCCCTTAAGCTCGGCTCAATACCTATTTCTCTACTCAAGCAAATAGCTTACGTTGGTATCGGCTTTTTAGTTATGCTGTTGCTAACTGGTGGTCGGACTTCAGGGTTTCTCGTAGGGTTGAGCGTAGTTTTAGGTATTGGTTTTGTTGTTTGGAGTGAAAATAAGTGAGTCAAACATTAGCTTATGGTTATAAAATTTCATAAAATAAACGCTTTCTAAGGATAAAAACTATGAACGCCTAAGACCTAGATGCAAATAATCCCAACCCACAGCCAAAAATAATTGTATTAGACGAATTTGCTGCCATCAATAAATCGTTAGAAGGACATCCACAACGTCAAGAGATTTTAGAGAAAATTCAGAATTATCAATCTGAGCTTTTACGGGCGGAGCGGAGCGGAGCAAGAAGAATTAGTTAAGAGAGGGCGATCGCGGGAGTTGAAAGTTTAAAGGTAATTTGTTTAAGGAGCGAGTTGAGAGAGTACAGTATGTCGTTTAAAACCAATCCCCAAAGTTTTGTTCACTTAAGTACAACTAATGCGGAAGAATATTTTTGTACCATTTGTGTCACAGCCAGCGGAGAACCCCGGAAAATCCCAGAAAGCAATGAACAGTTCGTTGATGTGAAGATGACAAAAGCACAAGCATTACAATTGTGTGAACAATTGCAGCTATTGTTAGAAGATGAATGAGTTTTATCAGATTTAAGTGCAATCACAGATGTTCGACAGCAGTTCTATCGAACATCTGTGTCAAGGAAGGGGCGGGACATATTGCGAGTTAAGCGCTTCCTCAACTTCTGCTAATTTCTGATGTAGTAATTGTTGAAATTCTATTAATTGAGACTGTTCCGTACTTCTTAATGATTCCACCGTAATTTGTTGAAGACGATTAGATGTTTGTAATACAAACTTATTAGCTTTTTTATGTACGGCAACAGGTTGTGAGTGAGATGCTAATACCTCAGCTACTAATTTTCTTGTGTCTGTAACAGATAATTTTTCAGTAATTACTTTATATGTGGTTTTTTCTCTAATTGATTGTGCTTTTTTTTCAGTTAATCCTAAATTTTTGGCAGAGAGTTTTTGTAATGCCATTGCATGAACGCCCTTGATCCCACCCCTAATAGCAATTTTTAAATCTTCAGGCAAAGTTAGTATAGGAAAAATATTGGCATCTACTGAAGCCGGATTTAGCTGTAAATCGAGTAATAATTTTAAGATTGCGGTTTCTGACTCATTAAGATTTAAAAATTCTAGTTCTTGTTGTTGTTGTGTTGCATCTGATGTAATTAGTTCTATGACCTGCTTTATTCGTTTCTGTGCGTTCAACCGACGTACTACTGTTGAGAGGATGCGTGGAATATCTTGTGAATCTAAACCCGTAACTGTAGATAATTCTCGTGCGATCGCTTCTGCTTTATCAAGAGGATTGAGATCCTCTCGATGAAGAGAAGTTAAAAGTGCTTTGCGATGTAAACTCGCTGGTTCTGGAATAATCACTGCTTGTATGGTCTGCCAACCTAAAGCTTTAGCACTACGCCAGCGTCGTTCGCCGTCAAAAATTAATAAATGATTATCTCTTTGAATTAGAATAATGGGCTGTAACTGTCCATCGCTCATCAGGGAACGTGACATTGATTCAATACTTTCGGTTAAAAATGTTTGTCTAGGCTGTTCTGGATTTGGCTGAATTTGTTCGATTTCAATAGATGCAAGACCTGATCGGGACTGAAGTTGTTTTCGCAACTCTTGTAGTTGTACTTCCAAATCACTAGAATTTTGCGAGCGCAGCTGTTCAATCTCTGCTCTTAATTGTTGTATCTCTTCTTCTGCTTTTGTCAACTGTTGAGATTGCTTTGCTCCAGAAAAATAGTTTGTTAGATTAGGGCTATTACGAGCGGGCATAATTATTTATTCTTTTTACTTGTTTTAGGTTTTCTTGCTAAAGCTACAACAGAAGAAATAATTTCCTTAAAATCATCTTTGGCAGGATGGTTAGGTCGATAGATATGTAATGGTAATCCTTGACCACTAGCATTGACAAATTCGGCACTTTCCCTAATTGGTGGAAACGATTGAATATTCATTTCTCTCAACTGCTCTGGTAATGCCGCTAACATCTGTCGATGAGTGCTTCTTTTAGCGTCATATTGATTGGGTACAAATCCTAAAATTTCTGGAGATGGGTTTAAGCGCAAATGTTTACAGTGAAAGTAATACCACTCTAATAAATGTGCTGCCCCTTGAATTGATTTTGGCTCTAACTGTACAGGGATAATCATGTGTGTAGCAGCTGCTAAAGCCATTAAAGGTAGTGGGCCAAGAGTTGCAGGACAATCAAAAATAATTACATCTTGTATTAGTGGGTAGTCAGTTAAGCAGTCTCCTAAAAGGTATGCTCCTCGTTTGTGAAGAACCAATTCATCTGCTGTTTGAGTCAGGATCATACCGCCTTGGCATACAGTTACTTTATCGGTATGCCTGCTCCAGCATGGAGTCAATGGCCAATTTCCATCGAACTTATCTTTGAGAACCTGAGCTAAGGTTTGTTCCGGCTCTGGTTGATTCAGTCCACAGAATAAAGTTAATGAACCTTGGGGGTCGAGGTCTAGCAACGCTACATTATATTTGCGTTTTGCCAACTCGTAAGCTAAATGAACCGAAAGTGTAGTTTTTCCACTACCTCCAGCGTTGCTAATTACTGCTAGACGAATTTGCATTGGCTTGTTTTAGTTAATCTTCAATATATCTTAGTATTTCCAAATCATATATCGATATATGAGGAACACAAATATAGCGATCACTTCCAACTATTTTTAAAAGTCTACATCGCTTTTGTACACCTTAGCCCTCGGCTTACCCTTCTTCGGCTCCACCATAGACTTCTTGGGCGGCTGCGGTGGACTCCACTAGAACAGCAGAACTAGCAATAAAGGGAAGCCATGATTGCTGATAGAAGGCTCAGGACTCATCTAGTTAATTGCTCCATCATTGTTCTCCGCTTTGAGAGATGAAGCAATTACCTCTCGAATCCAGTCAGTGTAGTCGCTGGGGTGAGCTTTCATAAGTTCATCATAAATATCTTGGGGCAATCTTATACCTATAATCTTTTTTGCTAAAGGCTTACTTCCTTTGAAGCTAAATCGTCCTAGTTCATCTTTTGGCTGCATCATTATTTCCGTCTCATTCTAGAAATGAGCTTACCGCAATAACACGGTCTTGACAACGGATAGAGAGATTTGGTGTCCATACTGGAAATACCTTAAAAAGATTTATGCTTTATATAGCTAAAACCCTTGTCAATACCGTGTTAACACGGTATTATATATTTATGGCTGGTGAAGAAAACAAATTCAAACCACTAAAAATTAAAAGAGCGATCGCCTCGTCTCGCAAACTGCGCGATCGCCCATCCACCAAAACCCGAAAAGGAAATGATGATTACTACAACAATAGCACCTCAAACCGTACAGTCTAGCGACCAACAATCTGTTGCATCCATGCAGCAAACTTACCAAGAAGCCAGAATAGACTATCAAATCTTGGAACAGCGAATCAGAAACACTTCCCTTGACCAATTTAATCTGCTAGTGGAACTAAACCAAGAACTAGCAGCCGCCGCACTGAATATGGAAGTGACGTTTGATGCGTGGAGTGATGCGATTGACTCCTTTGTTGCACAGCCGATAAAACCAGACCCATCACCAACACCAGGGCTAAGGTTGATTGATGGTTGGTTGTACGACAGTTACGGCGGTCGCACATTAGCCTAAAGCAAAAAGCTAGAACTTGCACCCTTCAACAAGTTCTAGCTGTCTCAAACTTTCTCAAGGTATTCGCTTCATTTACTAAAGGTTTTTTAAAATGGAATTACTAACCGCACAGATTCGCGCTCAACTGCCTGCACTGTACGCTCAAGAACATTGTTCAGACGCTATAGCTTACGTGAAATTCTTTACACCTGATAGCAACTGGACTTGGTACGTTACCGAATTTGACGGCGAGGATACATTCTTCAGCTTGGTGCAAGGACATGAAGAAGAATTAGGATATTTCAGCTTGAGCGAATTGGTAGAGAATCGTGGCCCGTGGGGTTTGCCAATCGAGCGAGATTTGTACTTTAAACCCACGCCTTTATCTCAACTTCGACGCGAACAGAAGAACCAGACTTCAATAGTCAGCAGTAACATTACTACTGATGATGATGGCATTATCATCTACAACTTCACCGATGCTGATTCTGAAGACCCGACAAACTTCATCAACTTCATGATGCAACTGTTAGGCGACAACTAATCAATTGATTGCCCCTAGTATTTCTGGGGGCGGCAACGCTTCCATTAATATGCTTCGCTAAAACGACAGGAAACGGGTTAGCTACCGTTTGGCTTTCAAAAATTCGACTACGCACAATCACTCATTTTAAAGACAAACAAATATGTCTGACGATATCTTGCGCCAAGAAATAGACGGTGTAGAATATTTTACCATCAATAGCACTGGTGAATCAGGAATGAGCCAAAGGGGACTTTCTCGGCTATGTGGTGTTGGACTCAGAGCAGTACAAAATCTGCTGAACAACCTGACTAAAAAAACAGCACCACATTGGCTGAAAAGCCTTGTAGAGAGCGACTTATACCTGACTAAAAAAACTGCCGTTAGAGGGGGAGAAACCACGCCGATTAAAGCTCAAGTTTGCTGGGGGATTTTGCGCTATTACGAGCGTAAGGGCAGACCAGAAGCGGCAGCGGCTTTAGATGCGATTGGCGCAATTGGAATCAACAGTTTTATCCAAGCCAAAACAGGTTGGTTGCCGGAACAATATCAATCATCTCATAAGCAAAGGCAAGAACTCAGCCGCATTTTAGAAACACCCCAGCCGTGGACGCGAATGTTTGAAGCAGAGTTTGAAGAAAACTTGGCAAGGATTACCAAGCTACACAAAAAGAACATTCGCAATGGCTTGTACTATTGGGAGTTTGTCTATAACTGGATGACACCAGAGGAAAAAGCCAAACTTGATCAAGTTAACCCTGTACTGCCCAATGGTCGCAGAAAACACAAAATACATCAGTTGCTTGAGCAGACAACTAAGGAAAGATTGTCGCCACACATCACATCAATTTTGATTCTGATGAAGTCGGCCAAATCAGTGGCAGAACTGCGGCGGCTAGTGCAACGACAGTACGGCGTAGACCAGCCCAACTTGTTCGATGGCTGGAAGATCGAATAGGCGTTCCCTCTTAAGGTTGCCGTACTCCTACGTCCAAGCAAGCTACGCGGTAGCGTCTCCCAAAGAGAAGGCATCGCGCTTAACAAAAAACTCTGATTAAATAGTACAATCGTTCTGTAAACAGTTAAAATCGCCTAAAGCAAAACACTCCAAAAAAGCTTCTGGTTGTTTATCCAGAAGCTTTTGATTTGCCACAGCAGTGATCGCTCAAGAAGACTTTTGAAAATCCACGTCACTCTGATAAACCTTAGCTCTGGGCTTACCTTTATTAGCTGGTGCAGGCACTTGAGATTTCTTAGGAGGCCCTGGAGGACGGCAGGTTTCACAGTATAGAGGGCGTGGGCCATAAGTTTCTCTACTGGTCGGTTGGTCACACCCTTTGCAAACAAAGTTAAATACGTGGGTGTGAATAAGTCGTTTATGCGCTCGGACGGTGTACTCTTTGACGGAAATTTCTTTACTTGCCATTGTTTCGTTTACTACGGCTTAATGGTTGGAAGTTGTTCAGCACCAATCTGAATCTTAGCCTTTCTCATCAGATTTTTTAGCCTAATTGCCCAGTTATCACTACAGCTTTGTTGGGCATTCTCACCCTTTAGCTACGCCAAATTTACAGAGAATATCAGGCTTCTACAAATTCAATTCTTCAAAGGAGAATTTGTGCCTAAATCTTTTGCTACTGACTAATTTCTCATAAGCCTACAGTTCAAGCGCTTCGCTAGTCGCCATTGAAAACTCTCTCGTACTTTAGGAGAAAAACAATGGATATTCAAATCGTACTCAACTGGGTAATTCAAGTTGTTGTTATGGGCTTTGTTAGCTTGATCATCATAGATTTTGTTAACACCGTCTTCGATGCTTGCACTAGAGCGATTATTGCCGCCCAAATTCAACAACTTGATCCGTCACTAATGTCAAAACTAATCGCTACAACAAAACCAGAGCCAGTCGCCGCATCAGAGTTCGTGCTGACAGATAACCCAAAGCAAGAACCACAGTTTGAAGAACTGCCTGACCCTTGGTTCACCACAGACTTTCCAGCAACCCCAATACTACCCCAAGCTGTTGTACTTCCATTCCCTACGTTAAGACTGCTATCAGCAGCAGTTGAAGTGCAACCGAAAGCTAGGGCAACCAAGAAATCCACCCCAAAACCAAAGTCCACCACAGCCAAGAAAACCAGCAAACCTACCAATAAAGCCACGACTCAAAATCGTTCCAAGTCCCGTAAGTCGGCGGCTTAATCCGACAGATTGACAAGAGCGATCGCGCCGAGAAATTGCTACAGGCGATCGCTCGATTTGAAGAAGGCATAGTTCCAGCAGCTACGCCAATTTGAAGTGAAATCAATACTATATATACAGTCATGGTAAGCCTAATCGCCTCACAAGGTTGCCTGTTTGACCTACAAACTGTTTTGGATTATGGGCAATCAATCCTTGGTGTTGCCCAAGAACTAACAAAATCGTTAATCGAACATCGCCCTATAACCATAAAATTGTTTCAATCGCAAATGAATCGCCACTTTCACGGCACTGCGGCACAGGGCAAGTGGTTGTGGAAGGACGCTTACGAAGCGGTGGAAGTGGCACTAATCCTCTGCCTACGACAAAATGGAATACCACAAAACCCCTTAGAACAACTGCAACTGCTCGAATCCCTTTGCCCCACGCACACCCGGAGAAGTGAGGAACAGTTACAACTCCAGCAATTCTCGACTCCACTACCCTTAGCGTACTTGGTGGCATTGGCGGGGCAAGTGACTAACAACGATTTAGTGCTTGAACCATCTGCGGGGACTGGGATTCTGGCTCAGTTTGCCAAACTCCAGGGTGCAAGTCTTATGCTGAATGAACTTTCACCCGATAGAACCAAGATTCTGCGGCGGCTATTCCCTGGCACACCATTATTCTCCGTTAACGCCGAGCAGATTAACGATTACTTAGCTGGTAAAACTCAGCCTTCAGTTGTGCTGATGAATCCACCTTTCTCGTCATCGCCCAACATCAGCGATCGCAATCCCGACGCTACACCTCGGCACATCAACTCGGCATTGCAAAGGCTGTGTGATGGCGGACGGTTGGTGACAATTACAGCCAATTGGTTCTCTCCGGCTAACCCAAGCTGGCGAAAAACTTTCGTTAAGTGGCAAGAAAAAGCGCGAGTTTTAATGTCGGTCGGGGTCAGTGGCAAGGTGTACTCGAAACACGGGACGACGATAGAAACTCGAATCACTATCATTGATAAAGTCCCGGCTGATAATCCAGGCGACATCCCTTGCATTCGAGAAACCCTGGAACTACCCGAACTGCTGGCGTTGATTCAGCAATTGCCTGGGCGATCTCTGTGGCAATCCGCACCTATCAAAGCTGCTGCTACGGTAGTGACGAAAGTGGTCAAGCTGCCCAAGCGTACCGCAGTGATAGAAGCAGAACCCTCCGCAGAAATTCCCGATGTAATAATTCTGAAATACGAAGTTGTTGAGTGGTCTGCTACTGAAGGTTTGAAAGATACCCTCTATGAAACCTACCGACCACAGCGAATCAGAATCAAGGATGCCCTACCCCATCCCTCATTGCTTTGTGAGAGTGCAGCACTGGCTTTGGTATCCCCACCGGCTCCTACATACAAGCCTTGCTTACCTAGCAATATTATCACTCAAGGCTTGCTATCTGAAGCCCAGCTTGAAAGTGTAATTTACGCAGGTCTTGCTCACTCAGAATTTCTGTCTGGGTCTTACCTCGTTGACGACTCATGGGACAATATAACCGTCGCGGCGAACAACGAAGAAAATGCCGTGAAATTCCGTCGTGGCTGGTTTTTGGGCGATGGTACAGGTTGTGGTAAAGGTCGTCAAGTTGCCGGAATTATTTTAGACAATTGGTGTCAAGGACGGCGAAAAGCCATCTGGGTATCAAAAAGTTCTGCCCTTATTGAAGATGCCCGTAGAGATTGGTGTGCGCTGGGTGGTGTGGAAAAAGATATCATCGACCTGGGCAACATCAAATTAGGTGAACCAATCCCTTTCACCCAAGGTATTCTGTTCTGTACCTACTCAACTTTACGTTCACAAAAGAACGGCAAAAGTCGGCTTAAGCAAATTGTTGAGTGGGCAGGTAAGGACTTTGATGGCCCGATCGCTTATGACGAGTGCCACGCGATGGGCAATGCGATGGCACAGGAAGGTAAACTCGGTATGATCGCAGCATCAAGGCAGGGCATTGTCGGGCTTCGGCTACAAAACGCACTTCCTCAAGCACGGGTTATTTACGTTTCTGCTACCGGAGCAACCAAAGTGTCCAACTTGTCTTATGCAAACCGCTTGGGGCTTTGGCAAACCGGAGACTTCCCGTTTACCTCACGTGAGGATTTTGTTGAATCTATCTCTGTTGGTGGCATTGCAGCGATGGAGGTTGTTGCTAGAGATTTAAAGGCACTCGGTTTGTATTTGGCGTGATCGCTTTCCTTTGACGGAGTAGAATATAATACCTTAGAAATCGAGCTAACACCGACACAGGAAAGAATCTACGATAGCTATTCTGATGCCTTCCAGGTGATCCACAATAATCTGTCTAAAGCCTTAGAAGCGTGTAACATCTCTGGCTCGAAAACCTATAATCGAGCAGCAAAGATGAGTGCAATGTCCCAGTTCGAGAGCCACAAACAGCGCTTCTTCAATCACTTGCTAACCGGGATAAAATGCCCAATGCTGATCAAAGCCATTGAGCAAGACATTGCCCAAGGTCACGCAGTTGTCATTCAAATAGTTTCGACTAACGAAGAACTTTTGAAACGGCGACTTAATGAGGTTCCGTCCGAGGATTGGAAAGACTTGAACCTTGACCTAACTCCGCGTGAATATCTCATGGATTATCTCATGAGTGCCTTTCCTATTCATCTCCATGAAATTTACTCCGGCGAAGATGACGAAGAAAGATCCGAGCCAGTCTTTGATGCTGATGGTTCCCCCGTTATTTCCACTGAAGCTGTGGACTTGAGAGATGCTCTAGTTGACCGATTGGCCAGCCTCTCGCCAATCCCCGGCGCACTAGAACAACTGCTGTGGCACTTCGGTCATAAACAAATTGCCGAAGTAACTGGTCGCAGCAAGCGAGTTCTTAAGGACGAATCTGGTCGTCTGTTCGTTGATTCACGGGGCAGTGGAGCGAATATTGCTGAAACTGCGGCATTTATGAACGGCGAAAAACAAATCCTCATCTTCTCGGATGCTGGCGGCACTGGTCGCAGTTACCATGCTGACCTCAACGCTGTGAATCGACGGCGGCGATCGCACTACTTGTTAGAAGCAGGCTGGAGAGCAGATAACGCTATTCAGGGATTAGGGCGGAGTCACCGCACCAACCAAGCATCAGCACCAATCTTCAGACCTGTGACTACGAATGTGCGCGGTGAACGTCGATTCATCAGCACAATTGCTCGACGACTGGACAGCTTGGGCGCACTCACTCGTGGGCAACGACAGACTGGGGGCAATGGTATATTTGAGGCTAAGGATAACCTTGAGTCGAACTATGCCGAACGTGCTTTATACGAGCTATTCAGGCAAATTTATCAGGGTCGATTTACTGAAGTTCTGCTAGGGCAGTTCGAGCAGATGACAGGATTATCGCTCACTTCCCACGAAGGCGGAATGAAGATCGACCTCCCGCCCCTGCGTCAATTCCTTAACCGCTTGCTGGCTTTACGCATTGATATGCAAAACGTGATTTTCGAGCGTTTTGAGTTGTTGCTAAGTCAGCAGATTGAAGCAGCGATCGCGGCTGGTGTTTACGAAGTTGGTGTAGAAACGCTTCGGGCTGAACGGTTTACTGTTGCAAGCCAGGAAGCTGTGTACACGCACCCTGAAACTGGTAGCGTAACCAATTACCTGAAAATCGAACGCACCCAGAAGAACAACATCAGAACGGCTGACGAGATGGTGGAGTTTGCTGCCAAGTACAAGGGACAACTCATGCTTAATGAGAAATCCGGTAACGCTGCTGTGTCAATTCCGACACACAGTGCGTTTGATTCTGATGGTGGCGTTATTCCCAGAGTGTTGCTTATTCGCCCCCAAAAGGAAACCCGTGTGCCTGTTAAGGATTTAGAATCTTCTACTTGGCGGACTGTTTCAACTGATGCGTTTGCTGCGGCGTGGTCGAAGGAAATAGACCAGTTGCCCAAGTTCACTACTGATTATCTGCACTTGGTAACAGGGATATTGCTACCAATCTGGAAAATCTTGCCACAGCAAAACAGTCGAGTCTTTCGGTTGCAAACAAGTGATGGTCAGAAAATTCTTGGTCGGGTGGTTAACGCTCAGGATATTCAAGCTGTCACAGAGCAATTAGGACTCAAGAACAAGCTACTTTCTCCAGCAGAACTTGTTTCTCTTGTACTAAATGAAGGGTATTCGCAGCAACTCCCAGGTGGTGTAACCTTGCGGCGTTCTTTTATTGCTGGTGAACCTCGTCTAGAACTGGTCAATGCGTTGTCGCTGGCTGATCGACTGCTAAGTGTCGGCTGCTTTACTGAGATCATCGACTGGCGCAAGCGGGTGTTCGTGCCAACTGGAGCAAGGGCTGCTGATGTTTTGGGTGCTGTAATTGAGATTCTTGGGTAGTAGGAACAAAGCGATGTGGTTTTTACCCGTCGCTTTGTTTTTCTCTAAATTTTTCAATAAAATATTAAAAATAGTATATATAAAAGTTATTTTTTAGGTAGATTTTGTGCGTTTTGAAATTGAATTAATCCGAGGATTTGATCATCTCCCAATTCAGGGTTCCATTGAGGAATTAGCTCCCAAGCATATTAATGATTTTGTTAATTTATGGTCTGAGGAATTACAAAAATATCAAACCCAAGATAAAGAGTGGGACTGGTTGTTTAAATTAAATTTTATTAGAAGAAATTCGGAATTTGAAGGATATGCGCTTTTAGCAGAAGACAGCACACAAGGGTTAATCAAAATAGAAACTCAACGTCATGGTTCTCATGAAGAATACGGACGAAAACTAGTATATGTGGAATTTTTAGCTTCTGCACCTTGGAATAGAAAAGTTATCCAACGTCCGCCAAGGTTTAGAGGTGTTGGTACTAACCTGTTACGTTACGCCAGACTTAGGAGCGTGGAGTTAGGTTATGCTGGAAGGGTAGGTTTACACTCTCTACCTGAAAGTGTACGATTTTACGAAAATCAATTGATGAACAATTTCGGAGTAGATGAAAATCAGAACAATTTGATTTATTTTGAATATAGTCAGCTACGACGGTAATAGTCAAAGAAACTGGATATGGAAGAAAATATTACTGTAGAAGAAGCAATTAAATTATTATTTAATCGGGAATCTATACAAGCAGCAATTCGCGCTGAAGATGAATCTGACTGCGATATAAGTGCAGGACTCGATTGGGGTAATGATCGGGTGTTTGTTGCCTTTATGAAAAATCCAGCATTATTACATAGGATGACAATACTACGTTTATCCCTCAATCGAGAAATTCGTCAGATGCTACAGAGGTGGAATCTGGGAGTAGGGGAAGAAAAAGCCATTGAAACTGCATCTACACGTTTATTGTCTCGTCTACAATTACCACAGCAAAAAGCTATTCCTTTCTTAGAAAGTATATTGATGCGTGATGATTTGTACTCAGATGAATTGATTGGTGATCGCCAAGTATTGCAGGAATTGTTGAGTGTGCTTTACAACAATGAAGACTGGGATGCAGTTGCAACTGTTGCCGGAAATGCAGTGCGTGAAGGTATTTTAGTAAATGTTGAAACATCTCGTTTAATGACGTGAGCAGATAAAAGGTTTGACCTTACAGGGCTTGGTCATTCGCTCTTGAATTTTGTATGCTTCTTTAATATCAGCTGCACTCCCACACCAAAGAAACTATGCCAAAAAATTGGGCTTTGAAAATAGACCAGTTTTTCAATGCAAAGCCGCACTGCATTATCGCCACCGTTCACGTTGATAGCTTCCCTTCTGACCTGCCGCTAGAGCCAAATATTCGAGAACCCAACCGTAAAAGCTCAACCTACAGACAAATCTTCGATTCCTTAACTACTGAGCCGGAAAAATTTTTCTCCAGGCATAGTGGAATTGTACTGTGTGCCAACAAGGTCAAGCCCAACAGTAAAAAGACACAGCTAGAGTTGGAAATACTTGAGGCTAGTGAGGGAGGTAGCGATGGCATTATCAATGGGGGGCATACGGTTTTAGCCTTTCAGCAGGCAAGAGAATACAAGTACGACCTGAGTGAAGCCAGAGTCAAAGTCACAATCCACATTGGGCTAAGTGAGGATGAAGCCAAAGACATCGCCCTGGCATCAAACACTTCAGCCCCAGTCGATGCACGTTCCAAAGTTAACGCTAGGGGTGATTATAAATTCCTGAAACAGTTTTTAACTCAACTGGAGCGAGAAGAAAAAAACAAATTCCGCATTGCCTACTATCAAAACCAAAGCGGTGCGCCCAAAAGCCCCCAGTGCAATGTCAACCATCTCATTAAGTTGATGAATTGCCTGGACAGGAACAAATACAATCCCGAAAGCAAGAGCAGAACCAAACACCCCCCGGTGAGCAATACGCCTTCTTTATCTGAAGCTGAAAGACAGAGGCTGTCGAAACTGTTACCCCTACTGCCCAAAGGGTTGTGGATTGAGCAAAGGCTGTTTCAGGTAATCGAAGAACATATCACCAAGCCCAGACGGAAGGGAGTAGTTGACCTCGCCTCAATTGACCCGCGCAAGAATACCCTCTTACCAGATAGCCGATACTCGTTTGGGTTTGCTGCACCTGCTGACATTGCTATGCCAATTGTCGCTGCCTATCGGGTGTTTTTGGATGAGCATTATAACTGGATCATTCCTTTTGATGAGTTCGCGGAAGATTTTCTGCAACATCTGTGGGCGAACTATTACCGCAAGTATTTGGTATCAGAAAAACTTGCTGGTAATACAGTTGGGAGCAAAATCTGCCGGAACCCTGTGATTTGGGATAACCTTTATGTTTCAGCGCAGAGCTATCTGAATCAGCAGTTGATCAGGATGGTTGGGTCGAACACCAAGCGCGAAGAATTGAAGCTGGTGAATTAGCTTGAATCACCAATAATTAATCAATGCCTAAAAACCCTCTGTCAGTAGAAATTGGCCCCATCCGGCATCGGTTACAGACTTGGCAAGCATGGACTTTGCCAGTCCTTTGATATTTAAGTTTTCATGTGCAATGACTTGTGATTGATTAAGTAACCATATTGCGGTTTTATA
>NZ_JAIVFW010000095.1 GCF_020829595.1 Nostoc sp. CHAB 5844 | reverse complement strand
GCTAGTATGAAATGAGACTTCTCAGACATCCTCTAAGAAATCGGGGAGATAAATGTTTACAATAATATTTAATTTGTAAAACTTGAATATTGTAAAATCTCAGTTTCTGAGAAAAGTTAAGATTTTTATCCTTTATCTTTTTGACAAACGGTAAAAAGCTAAATATATGCAAGAAAATTTAATAAATTTTTTAGAAAATTGACAGTAACAAAAGGCGAAAAAACAGCATAATTTTCTGTAGTAGGAAGTATTATGTAAACCCATCCACTTGGTGAAGGAGGGTTTACTAACTGATGCAAGTATTTTGGCTGTTCTGACGGAGTTAAACCTTTTCTGATTCGGTATCATCTATGCTCAACAGTGATACCAAAAATATAGATATGAAAAATATTAATCAGGGATAGACTTCGGATAAGTTGTTTGCACTAATTATTCTCAATTCTTTCACGAATAAAGTCAATACCAAATCTTGGCACTCAATTAGATTCTAAAGGAGAATATTTCAGATGGCTCGTAATAAAAAATCATCTGGTTCTAAATTTCAGCATTTATTGCATACTAGATGTCCTATCTGTTGTATTGTCCCGCCTCATATGCTGGAACACGTGGCTGTGAACGGTAATCCTCAGCAACGTGCATGGGCGTTTCATACATTAAATGTTTCGGCACAGTTAAGGGGACGGCGGGATGTTGTCGGCAATATTTTCTTCTCTCCCTCTCCTGGTGAGAAGCGACGGACTATTTTCGATGCGAAAAATGGACAACAACTTCCTGGTACTGTAGTACGACATGAGGGCGATCCTCCTAGTACTGATGTAGCAGTGAATGAAGCTTACGATGGTGCTGGTGCTACTTATGACTTTTTCTATGAAATATTTGAGCGAAATTCCATTGATGATCGAGGTTTACGTTTAGACTCTACCGTACATTATGGTGTTAAGTATGACAACGCCTTTTGGAACGGTGATCAAATGGTCTATGGTGATGGTGACGGAGAACTGTTTGAACGCTTTACTAAATGTATTGATATTATTGGGCATGAGTTAGCTCATGGCGTGACTCAATATGAAGCAGGATTGCAGTATTATGGTGAACCAGGAGCGTTAAATGAGTCATTTTCTGATGTTTTTGGTTCTTTGGTAAAACAAAAAGTCAAAAATCAAACAGCAAAGGAAGCAGACTGGCTAATTGGCGAGGGACTTCTAGCGCCAGGTGTTAAGGGTGTTGCGATTCGCTCAATGAAAGCACCAGGAACAGCATATGATGATCCTGTCCTAGGGAAAGATCCACAACCAGCACATATGCGTGATAAGTATACTGGCTGGGAAGATAATGCTGGTGTGCATATAAATTCCGGTATCCCTAACTATGCTTTTTATTTAGCAGCCGTTGAGATTGGGGGGTATGCTTGGGAAAAAGCAGGTAAAATCTGGTATGTGACTTTACGCGATCGCTTGCGTAACCAAGCACAATTTAAAACAGCAGCTAACCTTACTATCCAAGTGGCTGGCGAACTCTACGGTACTGATAGTCAAGAACAAAAAGCGGTGCAGAATGCTTGGCAAAAGGTAGGAGTACTATAAACTAATTCGTAATTCGTAATTCGTAATTAAAAGATCATTGAGAGACACGCCAGTGATTTTAGATTTCCATTTGAATGTCAATTACGAATTATCAGCTAGGAATTATCATTCCGAATTTTTACTGTGTCTTTCATTGTTGCTAAACTGGGAGAAGATAGTTATTTTCTCCCAGTTTTTGTATACAACGGAGAGCAAAACAATGCGGATCACGTTTGAACGCACAGGCGGCTTTGCTGGGATAACTCGGAAAACAACCGTTGATACTAACACTCTTCCACCAAAGGAAGCTAAAGAACTGCCGTTATTAGTCCAAGCTGCTGATTTATTTGGGCTACCTGCACAAATTACTTCACCTAATCCGCAAAGCGATCGCTTTCAGTATAGGTTAACTGTAGAAGACAACGATAAACAGCACACAGTGACTGTCAGTGAAGCAGCCTTACCTGGAACTTTAAGACCTCTAATTGAATGGTTAAATAACGCAGCCAAGCAAAGATAACAAGAGGAACTAGACACTAGTATTTTTTACTCAGCACTCAGCGTTCGACTGAGCGCTCACGCCGAAGTAACTCAATACCAGCACTTTTACAACGGTTCCCAGGCTTTACCTTTGTAACCATAGTCAAAAATTTCTGGATGCAAAATTTCTGCCAAAATTTCCAAAGAATCTACTAGTCGTGGCCCTGGACGGTTAAAGTAAGAATTGCCATCAGTTATATAAACTCTGCCCGTTTGGCTGGCGTGGAGTTTTTGCCATTCTGAACGTTGAGTTAACAATTCGGCCTCTTGGCGAGTGCGAATTAAATCAAAACCGCAAGGCATAAATACAATCACATCTGGATTACTTGCTATGAGTGTATCCCATTCCAAGGGAGCCGAAGGTTTACCTGGCACACTAAACAGTGATTGTCCTCCCGCCAAGTTGACTAATTCTGGAATCCAGTTTGCTCCTGTCATCAAAGGATCTGTCCACTCGATACAAGCAACTTTGGGCAGTTCTGTGAGCGAAAGTCCCTGAATTTTTTGCTGAATAATTTTAACTCGTGCTTCTAAATTTTCTAGTATTTTTACTGAGTCTACATCAAAGATATGGGCTACTTGTTCAATATCAGCCCAAACATCCTCAAGAATATTAGGTTGTAAAGAAACAATTTTTGGTGAAGTTGGGACAAAATCAGCAACTGCTTTTTCAACTTCTTGTAAGCTAACCGCACAGACATCACACTGGTCTTGAGTAAGAATGTGGGTAGGTTGTAACTGCTCTAAAATATCAGTTTTGATTTGATAAATACTAAGTGCCGATTGCAACAAATCATTGACTTTATCGTGAATGTCGCTGCTAGGCGCATCAGTGTTAAAACGGGCTTCCGTGCAGACAGGACGATTTTTGATATCTGGAGGGTAATCACACTCGTGCGATCGCCCTACAATTGCATCAGCTAAGCCTAGTGTTGCTAAAATCTCCGTTGCACTTGGTATCAAAGAAACTATTCTTATATTGTTATTAGTCATGACTTCATTTCCATAACAGCTGCTTTTAGTTCAATTTTTACAAACTATAACTAATTAGGTATCTTTCTGTAGGAGAATGCCCAACGTTATTCACATCATGATTTACTTAGTAGATTGACTATTCACTCTAGTCTATAAATCAATCTATTCTTGCAGTTTATTGTTTCTCATCATATGAGATATCTTCTTTGGGAGTGATGCTATGTTTGTATCTTTTGTGCTATTGGATTGTAAGCATAAATAAAATTTCCTGAAACATAGTGCCATTTGAAAGTGTATGAGCTTATCAATAGCATAGTAGCTATATGGAACTTATATCTTCAAATCATTAAATTTTTAACAAACAGTCATTACGCACTTAGTTACATACCAGATGATTGCCAACAGTGGATAATTGATAAGAATGTAATTTTAGTAATAAGTATTGCACTGAGAGCAAAAATTTTGATGAAAAAAAATATACTATCCGGTTATGAAAAATCCTGTGGAGTAATTGTAGTTATGGAAGACGGTTCTGTTTCTGTGATAGCTCCGCCAGACATAATAATTACTCAACAGGTCTAACAAATGCAGTTGGCAGTGGTTAATGATAGTAAACGAGAAATTGTGCAAATCATAGAAAACGAGCAGCGCAAACAAATTCAATCTCTAGTGCAATTGGCAAGGAGCAAGACATTCCAAAAAGGCAATCTTAAGACAACACTACAAGAAATTACAGAAGTGGCAGCACAAACACTTGCTGTTGAACGAGTTGGAGTATGGTTATACACTCAAGATCGCACTGCAATTGAATGTATTAATTTGTATGATTCTAGTAAAAAAATACACATATCAGGTCAGACTTTATTAAAAGCAAGTTATCCTAATTATTTTCAAAGTTTGGAAATGGAACGCAGTCTGGCAGTAAATGATGCGATTAACGACAAGAGAACCGAAGAATTAGCAACATCTTATTTAAAAGTATTTGGCATCACATCATTACTAGATGCACCAATTTGGCTGGGAGGGCATGTAGTAGGGGTAGTATGCCATGAACACTTTGGTGAAATGCGTCATTGGACTGTAGAGGAAGAAAATTTTGCTAGTTCAATTGCCGATTTTGTAGCATTAGCAATCGAAGCCAGCGATCGCCACATTGTACAAGAAGCTCTCCGAAAAAGTGAAGCACAATTTCGCGCAATTTTTGAGCGTTCCTCTATAGGTATCGGACTTGCAGATATGAAAGCCCAGATAGTAGATATTAATCCGGCGCTATGTCAAATGCTGGGATACAGCAGAGAAGAACTATATAGCAAGTGCTTCATCGATTATATATCCCACCAGAAAGGAGATTTAGAAGTTTATAAACAACTAGTATCAGGAATGCGCGATCGCATTGAAATCGAAAGACACTTCCGCCATAAAAATGGTCAGTTAGTTTGGACTAACCTTTCAATTTCTATGATTCCTGGGAGTAATGGTACACCAGAGTTTTTGCTGGCAATTATTGAAGATATTTCTAAGCGCAAACAAACAGAACTTAAACTGCGTGCATCTCAAGCAGCCGCAGAAGCAGGCAACAAAGCAAAAAGCGAATTTTTAGCCACAATGAGCCATGAATTGCGAACTCCTTTAAATGCAATTATGGGCTTATCACAGTTATTGCAACAACAAATGGTTGGTTCTTTGAATGAAAAACAACAAGAATATATTAATTGTATATATAGTAGCGGAGAACACTTACTAGCAATAATTAACGATATTCTTGACTTATCGAAAGTAGAAGCAGATAAAGAAGAATTAAATTTATTACCTGTGTCAGTAGTAGATTTATGTAACTACGCTCTTTCAACAGTGCGTGAGCAGGCTAAAGAAAAGGGGTTACAACTTATAAGTGAAATTGATCCACAAGCTGATACCTGTATTGGTGATATTCGACGCATCAAACAAATGTTAATTAACTTGCTGACTAATGCTATTAAATTTACACCTACTGGTCAAGTAAGTTTAGAAATTAAAAAAGTGCCTGAAGGAATTACCTTTACGGTTGCAGATACTGGTATTGGTATCGATAATAATCAATTTCAGTTTCTCTTTGAACCATTTACACAGTTAGACAGTCAATTAAATCGTCAGTATGAAGGTACAGGTTTAGGTTTAGCATTGACACGTAAACTAGCACGATTGCATGGTGGAGATGTAAAAGTTGAATCAAAATTGGGTGAAGGCAGTCATTTCACCCTATTTCTGCCAGATCAAGTAGATTTAATCACAGAAATAAATGTGATAGATGAAGAGGCAAATAAATTATCTCCCTCACCAAAATACTTAAACAAAAAACGCATTCTCCTGGCTGAGTTAGAAGAAAATACAGCTATATTTTTGCAAGATTATCTCCAATTGATTGGCTACCAGGTTGAGTGGATAAACAACTTAGAAAAGTTTTTAGAAAAAATTAAAAATTTTCAACCAAATTTAATTTTATTAGATGCCCAGTTTTTGGTAAATAACGAAATGGGTTTGCGTCAAACTTTGAGTCAAGAATCTGAATTGCAAAATATTTCTGTGGTATTTATGGGTGTGAATGAAGCTGATTTGACAGAATTTTGTCAGCTACAGGCAGATAAATCTGACTATATTTTGAAGCCAATTCGTATAGTGCAGCTAGAATCGATTTTGATGCGACATTTAAGCTAATCAGAACTCCTTTTAATTTGAGATAATTTTCGTGTAGCTCGTCATTTATGCTTCGTTATTTCTCATTAGTGATTTAGAACCGCTATGTAGAGCAAGTCGATATTGAAACATGAAAAGATATTCAAACTGAGTACCTAAAATTCACACTAAATTTATACTCAATCCAATAGTTATAAATAGCTAGGCGTAGGCTAAAAATAGCCTGTTTTTAGCTTTTTACTAGAAAAAATTGGCTATATCTGAATTTTAGGCACTTCGGGTCAACTTTAGTTCGCGTAGCATCTCCTAGAGAAGACATTGCCCATACCAAAGTCATAGTCATATCCTGAGAGTGTTGATTAAATGAAAAATTGCTACTGACGATCCACTGATCTAGCGAAGTAAACTAGAAGGAATCTTTTGACTCCTTTAGTGCAACACCGACCATGTCGCTAAAAATAGATCGTGGATTGTTTAAATATGACTTTATAGACCATCATGCAGTTTTGTGCGTTCCAGTGGATGCGGATGTGAAAGATATCCGTAAGCGTTATCTACAAATTGCCCGTCGTCTGCATCCTGACAGCAATGCTTCCGCCACTCCCACGGAGAAAAAGCTGGCTAGTGAATTGTTATCTAAGTTGGTTAACCCAGCTTATGAAGCGCTATCTAACGATCGCAGCCGCACAGAATACATTATTATTTTGTCTCAAATGGGTAAGCGTTTGGTACAAGATTCGGCTTCGATAGAACTGACTACAGATTTAGCCAGACAGCTCGCTGCTGCCCCTAATATTGATCATTCCTATAAAACTGCGATCGCTAAAATTGCTGAAACCCAATTTAATTCCTTACAGCAAGTAATACCTATCATTGCTCAAGTTAGCGAGTTGAACTTAGTCTATTTAATGCGGAGTGCGGGTAAAGCTTTCTCAAGCCCACCGCCTGCGCCTAAACCTGTACCGAGTACTAACACGTCTCCAACTACAGCAGCAGCGCCGCCACCGCCACCAGCAAAAGAAGACTCTGCGGCGGAACAATATATTCGTCGGGCGCAAACTCTGATTGAGAAAAATCAATTTGCTCAAGCCAAAGTCGAGTTGCAGGATGCTTTGAAACTCGCACCGAAGAGTGGCCGCTGTCATAGTTTGATTGGTTTAGTCTATTTAAAGCAAAATCAGCTGAAAATGGCCAAGATTCATTTTGACAATGCTTTAAAATTAGACCCGAACGACCAAATAGCGTTGTCATGGAAACCTAAAATAGATAAAGCTTTGGGTCAACAATCAAGTGGTTCTAAAGCGACTCCATCTTCCAAACCTGGGAATACACAACCAGATAAATCAGAAGGTGGAGGTTTATTTGGAGGTTTGTTTGGTGGGAAGAAAAAATAATGGTGTATCAACCAGCAGCGGGAGCGAGGGATTTATTACCTTTAGATGTGGCTCAAAAACGCTGGATTGAAGACAGGTTACAACAAGTGTTCCATCGTTGGGGGTATCACAAAATTATTACCTCAACGCTGGAACGCATGGACACCTTGATGGCGGGGGAAGCAATTCAACGCCAGATGGTGATTCAACTGCAAAATTCGGAAGATGAAGAATTAGGGTTGCGTCCAGAACTGACAGCTTCCATTGCTCGTGCTGTAGTTACGCGTATGGCAAGTGTCACCTATCCGCAACGACTTTATTATCATGCCAATGTGTTTCGGCGGATTTGGGAAAATCGGCACAATCGTCAGCAAGAATTTTATCAAGCTGGTGTAGAACTTTTAGGCGTTGGCGGATTGCGGGCTAATGCCGAAGTACTGCTGTTGATGGGTAATTGTTTAGACGCGCTGGGTTTGCGAGACTGGCAGATAGTCTTAGGCGAAGCGGGAATCACTCGCTCGCTTTTGCAGGCTTTTCCTGCTAATTTACAAGCCAAAGTGCGTCAGGCGATCGCTCATCTTGACCGCGTGACTCTCGATACTTTGCCTTTGAGTGAAGACCTGCGCGATCGCGCCAGAATCATGCTCGACCTGCGCGGTAAAAGTCAAGATGTATTACAAAAAGTTAGTAGTCTGGGTTTAGACGCAGAACAGCAAGAGGCAGTAAATAACCTGAAATCTCTGGTAGAGTTACTGGAGTTAGAAAGGAATTTTCCTGTAATCTTGGATCTCAGCTTAATCCAGACCATTGACTATTACACTGGTATTGTCTTTGAAATTATCAGCAATAACGATTATCCAGCCAGAGTTTTAGGGCGCGGTGGTCGCTATGACCAACTTTTAGGACTTTATCACCCCCAAGGCGAAAACATCCCCGGAATTGGTTTTGTCCTCAACATTGAAGATTTATACCAAGTTCTGTTATCTAGTCAGCAATTGCCGCAAGATATCCCTGCCAGCAACTGGTTAGTAGTGCCACAAACAGACAACGCTGAGGCGGCAGCTTTTGCCTATGCTCAAAAACTCCGTGATTCTACTCATCTAGTAATAGTGGAAATGGAATTAAGAGGCACAGATGCACAAGCGATTCGTCAATATGCCAGAACTCGCCGTATTGCTCAAATCGCTTGGATTAAAGCCGATGGTTCACCCACAATAGAAAGTATTAGTCAATAGTCATTTGTCATTTGTCATTTGTTCTTTGTAAATAAAAATAACCAATAACCAATGACCAATGACCATCATTAAAGAGAGGGAATCTATCAAATGCCACACACAATTGTTACTGATGTCTGTGAAGGTGTTGCCGACTGTGTAGATGCTTGTCCTGTAGCGTGCATCCATGAAGGGCCTGGCAAAAATGTTAAAGGAACAGATTGGTACTGGATTGATTTTACTACCTGCATTGATTGTGGAATATGTATTCAAGTATGCCCAGTGCCAGATGCGATCGTTCCAGAAGAACGGCCAGATTTGCAAAAAACACCTTGAAGAAGAATTCAGAAGTCAGAATTCAGGAGGAGGCAGTGCGGTGGACGGGTTCCCCGGCATAAAGCAACTGCCGTTCAGAATCAATTAGTGGGGGAAAAAGACCCACCACTGTCTTGAAAAGTTTGCTCAAGTCGAGCCACTGCGTTGCTGAGGGAACCTCCGTTGTAGCAAGTGGCGCGGCAAAGCCGCCCACGCAACTTTTCGCTTTCTTGTTGACCACCAAATTCTTAATTTGGTGGGGGTTTTAAACCCACCTATTCATCCATCACGAGCTACAAATTCAATTCCCAATTCTGGCGACTGACACCTTTATTCTGTTTTGATAATTTAAACTTTGACTAAGGGTTTAAGGGTGTGACGGTATAGGGGTGTAGGTATTCAAAACCCTTACACCGTTTCACAAAAAAATTAAGTCCTATTTCGGTATCTCACGTAAACTTCCCGCTTGACAATCTCGTAACCAAGCTTTTATCCCTTGGGCAACTGTACCATTGCTACTATCTCGTGGCGGTGTTGGCGGTTGTTTGTTGGTAAAAGAACCGGTTTGAGTCAACATCATTACCAAAAACCAGCCATTTTGTGTTTTTGTCAAAAATAACCAATGAAATTCTTGTAATTCAATTGCTTTTCTGTCTATATACCGTCGTTCTAAGGTAGTAAAAAAAACCTGTTCAACTTTTGTGTCTAAACTTTTTTGCTCATCTAGATGATCACCAGCAAGATTTAAGGGTAGAGGTTGAAACTCAGGTCTACCTGCTAACACCATATAGCTGAACACATCACTACTTCTTTTGCGACGACGAGCGCGTTGATTGGCGCGATTGGCATAGCTAGGTAAATCTTGCAGAAGTTGAGTAGTTAATGTTTCAAGATTTTTTTCTCTGCAAGCACTTACACCCCTCTGTGCGGCTAGAGAGAATGCTGAGTTATCAACGCTATTAGTAATTACTAGGCAGACAACAGGAGCTATGAGAGGGAGTAGGGAAAAAACTATTTTCATGTTTTTTTCGTGGGTGATTGGCTTGAAAGTCATTTTTTAGTAGTTATTTCCCCCCTACACCCCTAGCTTATTTTGGAGTTATAGCCGTAGTCACCAATGTTAGGACAATCTTGATTGCTCAAAACCTTGAAACAACCGAGTTTTTACTCAGCACTCAGCACTTTGCTATAACTCCTCAGAAATTCGCTTCCAGGCTAACTCAGGTTCAGCAGCAGCCGTGATTGGACGACCAATTACTAAATAGTTTGCACCAGCGAGTATGGCTTGGGCGGGAGTGAGCGATCGCTTTTGGTCTCCCTGATCTGCCCAAGTGGGACGCACCCCTGGACAAACTAGCAAAAAGTCATCTCCACAGGTTTGGCGCAATTGTGCAACTTCTTGAGGCGAACACACCGCCCCATCTAACCCTGACTCTTGCGCCATCAGTGCCATTTCTAAGGCAAATTCTGGCAACTCTAGGGGAATTTTTAAGTCAAACGCTAACTGTCTAGTAGAAATACTCGTCAGCAGAGTAATGGCAATTAATTTCGGTGGTTTAACACCTGCTTGTGCTGCTCCTGCTTGGGCTGCTTCCCTGGCAGCTTTGAGGGCATCTCTACCAGATGTAGCATGAATTGTCAATAAATCTACACCATAATGCGCCGCACTTCGACAAGCCCCAGCCACAGTATTTGGGATATCGTGAAATTTTAAATCCAAGAAGATGTGCTTTTGCCGAGACTTTAATATCTCTAAAATTCTCGGCCCAGTGCTAGTAAACAACTCTAAACCAACCTTCCAAAAACAGACTGATTCGAGCTTGTCAATTAAAGCGCTCGCACTTTCTAGATCAGGCACATCCAACGCCACAATTATTTTGTTATTAGTCATTTGTCAATAGTCAATGGTCAAAAGGCGGGGGACAAAGGGCAGGAGGTTTCAGACTTCAGACTTCACACTTCATACTTCAATTTAAGGTATTAAGCGCACAAACTTATTTTTACCTACTTGTAGCACTCGCCCATACAACTCACTAGGTTCTGTGAAAGTGGTATCAACATCAGTAATGCGATCGCCATCTAAGCGTACACCACCTTCTTGAATTTTACGCCGACCTTCACCTGTACTTTTACACAAGCCACTGGCATTGAGTATAAAAGCCAACTTTGCCGGAAACTGCGGTACACCAGCGAGAGAAAATTCGGGAACAGCACCTTCTTTACCACCACTTTTAGCTGCTTCTTTCGCTTCATTTGCAGCTTGTTCGCCGTGGTATTGTTTGACTACTTCCCAAGCTAAAAGCATCTGGCGATCGCGGGGATTTTCTGGCAATTTATCTAAAGGTAAATCTGTCAGCAGTTCAAAATACTGTTCCAGCAAACTATCTAGAACCCCTTGTAACTTCTGATATTTTTGTCCTGGATGTTCTGACAAAGCGACATAATTGCCCAGAGACTTGGACATTTTCTGCACGCCATCTGTGCCAATTAAAATCGGTAACAGTACCCCAAATTGTGGTTGCTGCCCAAAATGGCGTTGTAAATCCCGTCCCACAGCAATGTTAAACTTCTGGTCAGTTCCGCCTAATTCTACATCTGCCTCAACGGCTACAGAATCATAGCCCTGCATCAAAGGATAAAGGAACTCATGTAAGAAAATCGGATTCTCTTTTTTATAACGTTCAGCAAATCCCTCCTTGGCTAACATTTGCCCCACCGTCATCGTAGACAGTAACTCCAAAATTTTTCCTAAATTAAGCTGGGAAAGCCATTCGGAGTTATAACGTACTTCTAACCGTCCTGGTGTGTCAAAATCCAAGATAGGACGCACTTGGTCTAAGTAAGTCTGAGCATTTTGTGCTACATCAGCTTCTGTTAGCTGGCGACGCACCTCAGATTTCCCAGTCGGGTCGCCAATGCGAGCCGTAAAATCACCGATAATGAGGACTGCCGTATGACCAGCATCTTGAAACGCTCGCAGTTTTCGTACTGGTATGCTATGACCAAAGTGAATATCAGCACCCGTAGGATCAATTCCGAATTTGACCCTCAGAGGTCTGTTACTATTTGCTAAACGTTTCTCTAAACTTTCAATTTCGCTATTAATATCAGTCGTTTGGGGGAATACTTCTACTATCCCGCGATGCAGCCAAGAAAAATCTTGCGCCATAATAGGAGATTCGCGCTTTACTACACTTTTTATTTGAGAAGTTAGGTTGGTTACATTCACTGGCAATTTGTCCGTTTTTTCAGCTGCCAAACTAATATAATTGCAAAAAATTAACCACCTTGCTGCATTTCGATGAATTACAGTTAAATTTACAAGTGAGGAAGTGATATCACCGTGTCGTCTAGGACTCTTGAAAATAAGCAGCCAAAACGTCGGCCTTCATCAGGTTTTGAGTTTTTCAAAGGCGTAGGTCAAATAACTGGCGGGACTCTATTATCGATAACCATGCTGACAAGCTCTATTGTAGCTGGAGGGTTAGTTGGTTTAGCTATTAGTTTCCGCAATCTGCCAGATGTCAGACAACTGCGTAACTTTTTGCCTTCAGAAACGACTTATATTTATGACATTAAAGGTAAACTGCTGGCCAGTGTTCACGGGGAAGCCAACCGTGAAGTCGTGCCTTTAGATAGAATTTCGCCAAATTTAAAACGAGCGGTACTAGCTAGTGAAGATAGCCATTTCTATTATCACCACGGGATTAATCCTACAGGGATCGGGCGTGCCATTGTCGTCAACGCAGTAGCAGGTGGTGTGAAAGAAGGTGGTTCTACCATCACCATGCAGTTGGTCAAAAATCTGTTCTTGTCGCAAAAAAGAGCTATTACTCGGAAATTAGCCGAGGCTGTGTTGGCAATTCGCTTAGAGCAAATTCTGACCAAAGACCAAATTTTAGAAATGTACCTCAATCAAGTATATTGGGGTCATAATAATTACGGTGTACAAACAGCCGCACGCAGTTACTTTGATAAGTCATCCGAAACCCTAACCTTAGGAGAGTCGGCTATGATGGCGGGTTTGATTCAAGCGCCAGAAGAATTCAGCCCATTTGCTAGTATGAAGCTGGCAAAACAAAAGCAAAAAGAAGTGCTAGGGCGGATGCTGGAATTGAAATGGATTACCCAGCAAGAATATGATAATGCCTTGAAGCAAGAAATCAAACTAGGCAGAATCAGGTCATTCCAAGGTAGCGCCTTACCTTATGTTTCTAACACTGTGTCCCAGGAATTAGCGAAGAAGTTTGGGCGTGACGCACTACTTAAAGGTGGAATGCGAGTCCAAACTACAGTTGATGCTAAATTTCAAATAATGGCGGAAGATACTGTCAAAAAATGGCATAAAACTCTTCTTAGCCAAGGGTTGTACAAAAACCAAATTGCTTTGGTAGCAGTTGATCCGCGTACCCATTTTATTAAAGCACTTGTGGGTGGTGTAGATCCTAAGGTCAGTGAGTTTAACCGAGCAACTCAAGCTCAACGTCAACCAGGTTCTTCCTTTAAGCCTTTTGTTTACTATACTGCCTTCGCTACTGGGAAGTATGGGCCAGACACAACTGTAATTGATGCTCCAGTTAGCTACCGAGATGGTGATGGTTGGTATTATCCTAAGAACTATGATGGTAGCTTTGGTGGAGCGATGTCAATTCGCAAAGCTCTATCCGTATCTCGTAATATTCCTGTGATCAAGCTTGGCAAGGCTGTAGGGATGTCAAAAGTTATCGAAACTTGCCGAACCTTGGGAATTATGAGTCCGATGGAACCTGTGACTTCATTGCCTTTAGGTGCGATCGGTGTTACACCTTTGGAAATGACTAGTGCTTATGCTACTTTTGCCAACTACGGCTGGCAATCACCACCAACAATCATTGCGCGGATTACCGACAGTAGCGGCAATGTCTTACTAGACAATACACCCAAACCACAGCTAGTACTTGACCCTTGGGCATCAGCCGCAATCATCGATACAATGCGCTCGGTAATTACTGAAGGTACTGGTAAAAATGCTGCAATTGACCGCCCCGCAGCTGGCAAAACAGGGACAACATCTTCAGAAAAAGATATTTGGTTTGTCGGTACAGTACCCCAATTGACAACTGCTGTTTGGGTGGGTAGAGACGATAACAAACAATTAGCTAGTGGTGCTACTGGTGGTGTCATGGTGGCTCCTATCTGGAGGGATTTTATGACTAAAGCACTTAAAGGTGTACCAGTAGAAAATTTCAAACCACCTTCCCAGTTTCCTCGCCCAAAATCAAACTAAATTTTAGATAGTGGATTTTGGATTTTGAATTAATCCACTATCTAAAATCTAAAATTTTTATGACTGTTTTTCTAATTCGGCTTTCATCCGTTCTAGGGTGAAGTGCATTTGATCAAACATCTGTTGCGGAGTAATACCAAACTGACCTAACTGGGTTTTTAACTGTTCTACTGTCATTTGGGCCATAAAATCTTCTGATAGCTCGAAGCGTTTCATAAAGATGCGATAGCGCTCCATCATGGCTTCCATTTGTTCAATAAACAGTTTTTTACCTTCGCGGTCAAATTTGCCATAATTGTTACCAAGTTTGATTAGGGCTTGGTAATCTTCAAAAAGCTCTTTTGCTTCTTGCTGAACTATATCAGAGTCAAAGAATCCCATGTTGCTTATATTTAACTGAGTAATGGCACTCAGCAGCTTATAGTGATGCTTATACTTTTATTCTAGTCTACGGGATTTATATAGAAAACAAACTTCGGGTGAAGTACGGTTTTTGACCTAGATTCCAACACTTGACTTTAGTTGCTTTCTGTTGCTGTTATTGTGTTCTAATCTGATAGTCAAATTACAGTAGATAAGTTAATTGAAGTCTAGAACTGAATTGCCCACAGCATATTCTGATTCGCTATTCTAAGCAATTCTGGCTCAGATGATTGCGCCATTACAAGCCATAATTACGGAATTAGAACAACGCTTGATGAGTCTGGAGAAAGCACATCTTGATAGAGAGAAAGAGGCGCTTAGACTAGGGACGCTTAGGCTAGTGTAATGTACGTTGTATAGATGAAAATTGCTATATTTTCTAAGAGGATGTCTGAGAAGTCTCATTTCATACTAGT
>NZ_JAIVFW010000094.1 GCF_020829595.1 Nostoc sp. CHAB 5844 | reverse complement strand
GTCTAATATAATTGCAGTTTATAATTAAAATATTTATAGTCAATAAAAACTTATGCTTGACTGGGTCTGAATAACTCGTCAACCCTGACAATTGCTTTTTTCTGACTTTTTCAGCAAGCCCTAATTACCGCCGTGCTGTATTGAATAGCGTCTTCAAAATCTTTAAAATTCACGTTTAACGCCATGTTGATTGTATTGCTGTCTACATTAGCAATACGGCAGAAAGTGACTATTTTTATTAAAAACTCAAGGGCTAAATTTCGGCTTTTATCTCTACGGATAATATAGTAGATGTCACTAAATGAAGATGCACAGATATAGCCTTCAATCTGTCCCTATTCAACAAAGGATACTACTGTTTCACTATTGGTAAAAAAAGGCTGTCGCTCAAGAGCAACATCCAAAATAATATTACTGTCTAGCAGGACTCTCACAGATTATGCTTCTCCTTTAGGGCTTCCCATCTTGCTGCATCTGCATCAAAATCAGGAGGTGCTGGTTGTGTCTTTTCAAACCAGTCTTGCAAAGCTTTGATTTTTGTTTGTCTTTTTGGTTTGTCTAGTTGTGGTTCAGTAGAGGCTTCTGTGGAGATTTCCTGAGATGGAATTGGTTGCAAAATAATTACTTCCACTTCACCAGGGGCGATATTTAAAGGTTCGTTGATAATTAAATGACCTAATTCATTAATTGTGGCGTTGAGTTTATAAGCTTGCATAAAATTTTTCCTTACTTGTATATAAATATTTTATCAATTTTATCCCTGCGCCTACTTCTTGCCAATGCCGTCGCACAAATGCCTGTTGCTCTCGTTAACATTAGGATTTGTCTTCAAATAGTCTTGTATCCAATTACAACCCCAAGTCATAAGTTCATCTAATTCTCCAATGTTCCATAATAGAATCGAACCATTATCTACCGCGATCGCCATTAAGCTACCAGCACTGTTAAAACTTATATCATTAATCTTACCTTGAGGAACTTTAAAACTAGCTAAATAATTTCCTTCGACATCCCAGAGGCATACTTTATCATCTTTCGTAGAAGCTATTAAACCGCTTTTCTCACTATTACTGCTATTTTGATCATTATAGATTGGACATGGACTACCATATTTGAATTTGAGTACCTCATTCTTGTTTAAGTCGAAAAATCGTGTTATGTCCTCGAGTCCGTCCGTGTTGATGAACAGTAACTCGTTCTTTACATTAAAGATAACAACATCGAAACTAACTATTTCTTTTTCAAGCTGTATTTTTTTGCTTCTCAAATTCCACAAGCTGACTATACTAGCACTGCTTCCTCCTTGATCAACACCTTTACTAACAAAGACTAATTTATTGCTATCGGGGCTAAAATCAACCTTTATAATTTCCTCAATCTTCTTTAGCTTTACCATATCTCCATTTGAAAACCTTTTAATTAAACGGAGAGAATTTTTACTTTCTAAGTCCCATAAACCAACAGTGCCATCTTGGTTGGCGGTAGCTAGTTTTTTGCCATCTGCGCTTACACTGACTTTTTTTACATTATCAGTTATTACTGATATAGGAGTAAATTTCTGACTTTCTAAGTCCCATAAACCAACAGTGCCATCTTGGTTGACGGTAGCTAGTTTTTTGCCATCTGCACTCAGACTTACGCTTATAGCTTTTTGTGAAATTTCTGACCATTCAAGAACCTTACTTTCCAAACCCCAGAAGCGAGCGACATTGCTATTATTTAAAGCAGTAGCTAGTTGCTTACCATCATGACTCATTGCCATAAATATATCGTCATCTTCTAGTGGCAATGATTCCAAATCCAATAGACTAAGAGGCTTGTCTTCTAAATAATTCCATAGAAAAAATTTGATTGCTCTGGACTCATCTGTGTGATATGTAGGCTTCCATCCATATTGAATTACAATTCGTTTGCCATCGGAACTAAAAATCACTCTAGAAAAATCTTTGTTTGTGTCGCTAGATCCAGATAATTCATGTAGTTTTTGATGATTTTCTGAACTCCATATACTTAATTTATTTTCATTTTTATCGGCAGTAGCTATCAACAATTCGTTATTAGGATCAAATCCAATACCTACTATATTTTTATCTGAATAATCTTTGAATTCTTGGATTTTATCTTTGCTTTCTATATCCCACAAATAAACAGTATTATTTCCATCAACAGTAGCTATTTTTTTGCTATTAGGACTAAAACTAATGCTTTTAACCCCACCTCTATGCCTTGTAAATGGAGTTAACGTATTGGTTTGGCTATCCCACATACTAACAGTGCCATATTTATCCTTATTCCAAGGAGCATCATCAATATCTGCAATAGCAATAAACCTACCATCAGGGCTATAAATTATACCAGGACTATAATTAACCGGATTTAATGCTGCTTGAAAACCCGGAAATGGAATCACTCGATTGCCTTCAGAGTCTAACAAATATTTTAAAGGTTCTTTTATGTTCTCAGCAACCATTATTTGACCATCAGGAGTAATACTAACAAGTGAACCTATAGGCTTTTTTATACTATTACGTTCTTTAACTTGATAAAATGCTTTTCGCAAACTTTTAGTTACTTCAGTTCTTATATCATTTGAACTGAATACTTTTAATAATGGATGATTAAGGCTTTTCCCTGCCTGTAAACTATTAACCAAAGCTTCTAACTGTTGATTTGAGATTAAAAGAGCTTCAGAAGATTCTCTCAACGCTCGAATTTTCTGAATTTCTGCTTGTCTCCACTGGTAGCCAGCAAACATGGAGAATCCTACTAAGACTACAGTTGTGCTAAAAACAGTTATAAACTGAAGTCTTTTCAAGCGATTTCGCTCTTTGATACTCTGTTCAATAAATTCTTTCTCATCAATTAAGTCTTCTGAGCGTTCCTTCAGTCTTTCTTCTGCTTCTGCCAAAGCTGCACCCCGCAACAATGAACTCGAATCTTTATTCGTTGCTTCCCATTGTCCCTTTGCTGAACGCAGTCGCTCTTGCCAAGCTCTAAAAACGCGGTTTGTATTCATCCATTCTCGCAGTTCTCTCCAATTGTGAATCAAAGCTTCATGAACTACTTCTACCGTTTCTTGACTAGCAAGATTGCGACTTGTTACCACCAACCGAGCATCAGCTAATTTTTTCACCAAAGACCAACTTTGCTCTCCCAATTCGGCTTTCATTGCCACGCGTCGGGTATCTTCTGCACCTTCACCCGGACGCACCAATTGAATAAAAATCCGCCGGACTTTTTCTTTTTCGTCATCTGTCAAGTTGCCATATTTTTCATCAGCATGGCGAGCTAATGCACCTTCTACTTGACCAATTTCTTCATAGATTTTGTGAGTTAATTGTTTACCCGATCGCTTATTCCACAACTCAGTCAAAGCAAACTCTAACAAAGGTAAATTTCCCGGTTGGTTTTCCACATCATCCAGAATGCGTTCTACCAGTCCAGTTTCAAATGTCACCCCTAATTTTTGGGCAGGTTTTTCAATGACTTGTGTTAGTTCCTCCCGATTCATCGGCCCCAGTTTCACATCAGCATTTTGCAAAACATCAGCAAAGGGACGATAAGAGAGAGCATTTCCCAAAAAATCTGCCCGCATCGTTGTCACCAACACCGTAGCCGATGAAGACAGCAAATCAGGAGATTCTAAACTGGCTAATAAACAATCAAGAAACTTACGGCGAATTCCCGGATTGCTACAAAGAGTATAAATTTCTTCAAATTGGTCAGCAATTAATAACACCCGATGATTGGGGTGATTTTGTTGAATTTTTCGGAAAACATCAGTTAGAGAAACTTCGTTCTTGAACAAGTAGCCAGCTAGTTTTCGTGTTTGGGCAATTTGGTCAGTATGATCCAACTCAGGTGTATAAAGAGGAATAAGTGCTTCAGCCAAAGCATAAAATGGTACAGAGCCAGGACGAAAATGAGTAAATTTCCAATACCCTGTTTTTTGTAACTTAGGGACTAATCCCGCTAATACTACCGAGGATTTCCCGCTTCCTGATGCACCCAACACGGGTATAAAATTACGGGTTTGCGTTGTACTATAAAGTTTTTCGATAAATATTTCCCGCCCAAAGAAAACATCCGCATCATTGGGGCCGAAATGAAACAACCCCCGATAAGGACAAGGGAGATATTCATCAACAGCGATCGCAGAATCAACAGGTTTTACTTCTTCTCTATAGTAGAAGTAGTTGTAGATAATGTTTCCTTCACCAACTACAGCACCTTTAACTTCATTTTGAAACGTCGAGTTGTATTTAGAACTCTCATCAGCCATCTAGATACCCCATTGGCTTTTAGTTAAACGTATTTGTTTGTGTGTTGCGATCGCCTACCTGAGCGCCCTTTACTTCTCCTTGAAATACTGTGTTATACTTACCTGCTGCTGACTCTTCAGGTTTTTCTTGTTTGAGTAATTCCTGCGCTAACTTAATAATTTCCGCATCCTGATCAACACCTAGACTAATTAACTCTTCTTTCAGCAATGCCTTAACCGCTTCTGAATCCAGCTTTTTCTCATGCTTGTCTACGATATTGCTATCATCTTCTTTACCCTGATCAGCAAACCTCTGTTTAATCAAAGTCTTCAAACCCTGATAGGCATCTTTCACAGCAGTTCCTGCGGTATCCTTAGCAGCAGCGATCGCACCAGCACCTAAAGCAGCGATAATCAGAGAAATAGGTTCCATAGTTAAACCTGAATAAGTCTGCAAAAAAATTCGATGTATCTGAAGAAATATACATTGCAAATAGGGTGCGTTACGCAAATCAAGTAACGCACCCCAAGTTTTAACTGAATTATCTTTCTATCGTTTGAGGATAAATATTTGGGTGAAGTAGACCGCACCTCGGTCATTTACAGCGACACCAACACCTGTGAAGTTGTAATTACCTCTGATATTGGCTAAATGTCCCGAACTTCTCAGCCAGCCTTGCACAGCTTGGGTAGCAGGATATCTATATCCTTGGTTGTAAGCAACATTTTCAGCAGCTGCTCTGTAGGGAATTGTAACTGCGATCGCTTGAATTCGCTGGCCAAAACCGTAATGACCAAATGCAACTCGACCACCAGCCATATTTTGACTGTGAATCCTGGCTTGATTGTCAATAGTCGAGTTCCGAGTTAATGGTGGTAGACCTTGAGAGGCTCGAAATTGATTAATTTGGTTATGAACAGCAGTTTCAAGCGCCGCAGTATTAAAAGTCGATTGTGCCAGTTGGAAGCTATGATCTGACATTTTGGCAGGTTGCAAAGTAGCAGTTTGACCTGGTGTGGAAAAAGCGAACGCACCGCCAATCAAGGCCAGAGTCGCAACACCAGCACTGTAAATTTTATTCCGAATCATTAATAGGTAGCCCTAAACACACTGAAAGTAAACTTCCAGACACTGTAACCGCACTCATGTAAATTGGACAAATGTGCTATTGCTCTGCATCTGGGAATTTATGCTGCTATATCTTGGAAAACTACCAGCCAACTTGTATATCCATAAATTTCCATACATCATCATTCTCTGGAAAGAGAAATATTCAGCCTCTTGCCTTTTTTCGGTCATTTTAATTAGTTAACCAATCTATATCAAGTAATTGCTCAAGGGAGTAAGGGCATTCTAGAGGAAAATTGACAGTATTTTGAGTTTTAATTTTTACAAACCCTAACGCATCTTTATAGATAGAATTCAATTCTGAATCTAAATAATTACGCAGATTAGTAGTTAGTCTTCGTCTTAATTGAATTCGGAAATTATAGATTTCTGTTTGCCAGTGAACTGCATTATATTCGGCTTCATTCGTCCAATGTTGCAGTAATAATAAATGACGGATAACTTGTTCTAAAAGGCTGGCTACAGCATTTTTCCTTTCTCTTCCCAAATCCTCTAATTCTTCAATTAAATTCTCTAAATCTAGTTCTTGAAGTTGATGATTTTTGATTAATTTTACTGTTTCTTCCAGCCATTGAGAATCATCAACTTCGTAGAGTTGTTTTAATTCATTAACTTTCATCATTGTTCGCACCTAAATTAACTCAGCATTCCTGATTGCGGACTGAGAAATTTAGCTACTGTTTGCACATCTTTATCACCGCGTCCAGAACAGTTAATGATAATTCGGGGACTACCGCCCAGTTGGGGACAGAGAGTTTCGAGGTAGGCGATCGCATGAGATGTTTCCAAAGCTGGGATAATTCCTTCTAAGCGCGAGAGTTTTTGGAATGCTGCTAAAGCTTCTTCATCCGTCACACTGTAGTATTCTGCCCGATTAGTATCTTTCAAATAGCTGTGTTCTGGCCCCACACCAGGATAATCTAACCCAGCACTAATCGAATGCGCCTCTGTTACTTGTCCATCCTCATCTTGCAACAAATAACTCATCGCCCCATGCAATACACCAACTCGTCCCTTCGTCAAGGTGGCAGCGTGTTTGTCTGTATTTACACCTTCACCAGCAGCTTCTATGCCAATTAACCGCACAGATGCCTCATTCACAAACTCATAAAATAATCCCATTGCATTAGAACCACCACCCACACAAGCCATGAGAATATCTGGTAAACCGCCCCACTTTTCTAAAGCTTGGGCGCGAGTTTCTTGACCAATCACCGCATGAAAATCTCGCACCATCATCGGGTAAGGATGTGGCCCGGCTACTGAACCGAGGATGTAATGAGTTGTTTCAACATTCGTCACCCAATCCCTAATTGCTTCCGAGGTCGCATCCTTGAGAGTACCTGTCCCCGCAGCCACTGGACGGACTTCTGCACCCATCAGCCGCATTCTAAACACATTCAAAGCTTGGCGTTCCATATCGTGAACGCCCATGTAAATAATACATTCCAAGCCAAACCGAGCGCAAACCGTTGCCGTAGCGACTCCATGCTGTCCTGCGCCAGTTTCGGCAATAATCCGTTGCTTACTCATACGCTTGGCTAACAATACCTGACCCAAGGCATTATTAATTTTGTGTGCGCCCGTGTGATTTAAATCTTCTCGCTTTAAATAAATTTGCGGCCCCGTGCCATCAGGTCGGGCATAATGAGCAGTCAGACGTTCAGCAAAATACAACGGTGTAGCGCGTCCCACGTAATCCCGCAGCAGTTGTTGGAGTTCTGCTTGAAACTCTGGGTCGTGGCGATATTGTTGATAAGCTGTTTCTAGTTCAGCTAAAGCGGGCATCAGTGTTTCCGGGACGTACTTACCGCCAAAGCGTCCAAAGCGTCCTTGTGTATCGGGAACCTGAGCAGTTGTGGAAGAATTGGGAGAAAGGGGAGTAGTAGTCACGGAACGAGATGACAAGTAAAGACTTTATTAATTATAAGGAGTCTGGGGCAGTAATATCGTGTCCGGTGAAAGACTTATCATTAAGGCAGCAGAGGGGCAGGGGAGCCAGTGCGTTGCGGTGAATCAGTGCGGAGGGAGGGTTTCCCTCCGGAGCCACTGCGGTCTTGGGGTCTCCCCAAGTGGAGCAAGTGGCATCAGGCAACTGTGTTAGCGCAGCGTTAGCGACGCTCTTGAGCGTCACCCGAAGGGAGGTTCCAAGAGTTGTAGCAACTGGCGTGAGCAGAGGGGAGGGGTTTTTGGGTTCTCTGCATAGATTCGGGAATTATAACTAATTACCCAGACATGATATAATTGATAATTCTTAATACTTCGACAAAGCTCAGTACAAGTTCGTAATTACGAAAGTCTCACACCATAATAAATGTAGTAGAACTAATTACTACCGCAATTTTGTATGTCTGCTTCCAAATCCAACTCTGATCAAAAGATTGTCTACCAAGAATTCGGTAACGATAACTCCGCCGCCACTGAAAGACCCATTCAGGAACTACCACCGCAACAACAAAACTTAAGAATCCAAGCAACTCGCTCCGGACGCAAAGGTAAAACCGTGACAGTGATTACTGGGTTTCAAACCAAACCCGAAACTTTAGCAGATTTAGTCAAACAGTTGAAAACTCAATGCGGCACTGGTGGGACAGTTAAAGATAACACCATTGAAATTCAAGGCGAACACAAGCAGAAAATTTTGGAGATTGTTACTAAATTAGGTTATAAAGCTAAACTTAGTGGTGGCTAATCAAGAGCAGGTAATTTCCGCTTAACGTTTATGTTCTGCTGCGTAGTGTTCGCACAGCCAAAGGTAATGTCGTTGTTGTAATTCTCGGAACAAAGGCTCATCAGGATGAATAGAAACACTCCGTCCAGTTCGAGAAGTAGTGCAGCGCTCTCGGACTGGGCAAATTGCACAGATATCTTTGGGAAACTGTACTTTACCACCAACGGTGAAAGGTAAAGTCACTTGATTAGGGCAGCAAATAGTCTGATTGTCCCAGTCCAAGATCAAAGCAGTTTTAGTAAATCTGTTACCATTTCTTACTTGCCAAGCTTTACCATGTCTTCATCTTCGATTGAGATTCGTCGCTCTTTAGCAACACCTGTTCGTAGTTTCACCGCACCATGAGTATCCACTTCCACATCTTGCGCTTCAATCAACCTTGCAGTTTCCAAGAGACTTTGTTAAATATCTCTCAAGGTTTGCTTATCGCTATAAGCATTGGCTGGTAAGCGTTTACTCTATTTTCTACTTGATTTTTTACTTCACTCTGGGTTGATTTTTCTTTTGTTCTTCGATTACTGAATCGGTGTTCTAGTCCTAACGTAGTCGACTGACAAGCCTAAAATGATGCAAAAAATGTAGGTTGGGGAGCCACCGCCGTGGTGTTAGCGTAGCGATCTTCGACGTAGGAGCGTCGGCAGTGCGTTGGGGAGACAGCACCGTGGTGAGGCAACGCGGTCTTGGGGGAAACCCCAAGACCGCGTTGCCGAAAGGCTCTGCCACGCCAGTTGCTACAACTCTTGGAACCCCCCTTCGGGTTCACAGTCGCCTGCGGAGGGAAACCCTCCCGCAGCGCTGATTCACCGCAACGCACTGGCTCGACTTGAGGTGACTGTCGTCGGCTTTGCCGACAGTCACGCAACTGCCGCGCATGGTTTCCCGGCAGTCACGCGAGTGGCGTTTGACGTAAGGAAACCCAACATTAATCTTGGTGTTGGGTTTCGTTCCTCAACTCAACCTACATCTACATCTAAATTTATCAAAGTCCTTAGAAATAAAGGTTTTTGGTTTTTCTCTGCTGAAAGAGACAAAAGAGGGATTAATTCACTTTTGTCTCTTTACTCTTGCCATTCATTGTTGAGTTCTCTACATTTATTGCCATCATTGTTGTAGTCGGTGCAATTGTCGATGCACGCTTACTTCGTTGTCGCAGCTTTCCGCCCGCTTGCACATACTGCAAACTGTTTTTGCCATAGCGCGTTCTTACACTCATTAACATTTTTTCTGAATAAATGCTCAAATCTTGCTCTAGTAATTGAATCTGCCCTATCGCTTCATCTATAGCAGAAAGCATTGTGTTGTAACTTGATAGCTTCGTTTGTAAGGTTTGAATCCGCCTTTCATACTCTATCAAACTCAAACCCTCACCAAATTCTAGCGTTTCACTAATCGATCGCATCCCTGCAATTCGTCGCGTTGCCTTATCTAATATTGTAGAACTGCGTTTCAATCTTGCCATATATACCTTTTCTAACTAATTTATCGTCAAAATTAATACAAGCTTGTATTTTAACTCTAACCATCGGCTATACCACTTGCCCTGAGCAAAAACAACCAAAAATAAAGTATTGTCTACATTAAAATCTCATAATTATTCGCTAACTTTACGTAATTATTTTTTAATACACAGTATAAAATTTCGTTTTTTACTGTTAAGTTCTTAAATATGGTATTGAAGTACCCGAATATCGTATTGAAGTACCCGAATATCATATTGAAGTACCCGAATATCATATTGAAGTACCCGAATATCATATTGGAGTACCCGAATATCGTATTGGAGTACCCGAATATCGTATTGGAGTACTCGAATATCGTATTGGAGTACCCGAATATCGTATTGGAGTACCCGAATATCGTATTGGAGTACCTAAATTGGAAGTGATACTACAAATTACGAATTAGTATAATATCAAGTCCGGCTAAATGCTTATAATTACCGTACGTTGGGTGGAGCGTAGCGTAACCCAACCTACAAGAACTACTACACAACTGTGTTCAGTAATCAAATCGGATTCCTACACTACAAATTACGAATTAGTAGAATTTGCTATTTAGTAACACAAGAATTTTTGGTGCGACCTTTCCAAACCCAGCCAGATTCAGGAGAACTAATTTCTATCCAGCCACCTTTTTGTTTACCTGTAGCTATTACTTGAGTACCAGCTTTGATTACTTTGCCAGTTTTTAGTTGTCTAGTACTAGAATAAGTGCGTAAATTAGAAGAACTGATGACAACTAAACAACTATTTTTTTGGGCAATCTCAGTTGTATTACTGGCAACTTGCTTAATATTAGATTTAGCAGATTGTGTACTAGACTGTGGAGCTTGATGAGTGGAAATTATAATTAGAGAAGTCAGTGCGATCGCGCTACCTGCTCCCCAAAAAAATTGGGCTTGAGGTAATCTAGCCATAGAACGCCATCTCAGACCAGAACTAGTTGATAATGCTGCTGGCTGTGCATTAGCAACTATTGGCGTAGTTGAAGCCGTTGATGGCATAGCCCCAGAAATAGTTGGTATATCTGGGGAACTGTAGCAAGGCTTTGCCAATTCTTTAATGTAGTGCATCACCTTTGATGGTTGTGTAGTGCCAGAAACAGTTGGTATATCTGGGGAACTGTAGCAAGGCTTTGCCAATTCTTTAATGTAGTGCATCACTTTTGTCGCAGATACATAGCCTTCTGCTAAATATTGACTTACCATCTGACTCACAACCGCTCCAACAGCTGCGGGTGTATTGGGATTAGTGACAGAAGCAAGAACTTCGATTACTTCCGTTGCTGACTGGTAGCGATATTTAAAATAATGCCGCACCATCTTATTCAAAATAGATGCTAATTGATCGCTAACTTGAGTATGATGCCGCCATAAAATCTCGCCGTTAGCGGAGTCTTCTCCAAACTGCGTAGGATTCAAACCTGTCAAAGCTTGAATACTAGTCATCCCTAAAGCATAAATGTCACTGCAACGACGTGGCCTACCTTGTCCTTGTTCGCTTGGCATATAACCTGGAGTTCCAATCGCTACAGTTTCAGTTTGCAGATGTTCTGGAATTGTGCGGGAGTAACTTTTTACTTGTTTGACAGAGCCAAAGTCAACTAAAACTATTTTGTTGTCGAAAACACGGCGAATTAAATTATCTGGTTTGATATCACGATGAATTACGCCGTTACTATGCACAAAATCTAAGATGGGTAAAACTTCTTGCAGTAACTTAATTACTTGTTCTTCAGTCCATCTCACTCCCGGTGACATCTCTAACGACAAAGGCTGTCCAGCAACAAACTCTTGTACTAAATAAAATTCTTCGTTTTCCTCAAAGTAAGCTAGAAGTCGAGGAATCTGGTCATGATGACCCAATTTTTCTAATGTTTCGGCTTCTCTACTAAACAAACGTCGAGCTGTTGGCAAAAAATCCGGATCATCAGTAGCTGGTTGAAGATGTTTAACTACACAAGTAGGATTTCCCGGACGGCGAGTATCTAAAGCTAGATAAGTATGCCCAAATCCGCCTTTGCCTAATTTCTCGACCACTCGGTAACGTTGGTCTAGTAATTTGCCGATCATGATATAGCTGACTTAAGAGTAACGGTTAATTAAAATACACTTACTTTCAACATATTCTCTCGCAAAAAAGCTATTATTTGAATGTTTCTTCAGGAATATTGCTTAGGAATTAGATATTCTTTTATTAATTTTTTATCAGTATTATAGCTTTTCCTACTCCCTTGAGGTACAAAAGAACCTCTCCCTAACCCTCCCCTTGGCAAGGGGAGGGTGCGCGACAGCGCGGGTGGGGTGTATTTCATGTGCCTGGGAATTGCTATAAGTAATATTTCACTACTTAATATTTACTTTTCATCTAGATAAAGTACACTAGCCAAGCCTCTAATCTCTAGTCTCTAGTACAGCACGGCGTAAATAGACATACCATTCAAAATGGCGCAAAAAAAAGCCCAGAATACAATTCTTTTGACTTTTGACTTCCGCGTAGCGGTACTAGCCTCTTTCCTCCATAAAACTACACTACCCCAACCGAATTTACTGTACACAGTTGTCGGAATGCTATTAACAGTGTCATAAAGATAAGGTAAAGGATTTATTCTGGGTATCCTTTACGTTAGAGATGTTTCCCTAGCTTCCAGGATAGATAAATCACACTCATGACTGAACTTACACTGCGCCTACAACAGGGAGATACGGAAACAACGGTAACAGTGAATAAAGATGAATTCACTATTGGTCGTTTACCAGAATGTGACCTGTACTTACCTTTTGGTGGAGTTTCCCGCAAACATGCGCTGTTACGAAAAAAAGCTAACGGTGCGTGGGCTATTGAGGATTTAGGCAGTAAAAATGGCACGCAAGTAAATCAAAGTTTTGTGACTGCTGGGAGAGATTTACAGAACGGCGATATGATTTGGCTAGGAAATGTCAGCCTATTAGTATCGTTAATAAATCCGGCGATGCAATTGATGACTCAAAATGCAGCAGTTGCAGAAGTTTTCGATAGTGCTGAACAAAGAACGATTTTACGCAACGTTGAACAATTGCAACAGCAGTGGATAGCCGCTAATAGTCATGATAATGATATTAGTAATAAAAACAAAAGTATTGCCCGTCTCAAAGACTTAGTAGAGATAGCCAAAAATCTGTGTGCAGCAGCATCAATAGAAGAAATTTTCTCTCAAGTACAACAAGTAGTTTTTCGTTATCTCGACAGTATTGACCGCTTGGCTTTATTAATTGATGTGAATGGGTGTAATCATCTAGAATTAGTTAATGCGGGAACGAGATATGCTTCTGAACAAAAATATTTAGCAGCTGATGGTAGTTGGATTAGTCGCAGTATCTGTCAAAAAGTATTTGAAGAAAAAGTTGCAATTCAAACTGCTGATACTCACAAAGATGAACGATTTTCTGGCGAACACAGTATTTTAGTTAAAGGCATTCGCAGTGCAATGGCTGTGCCTTTGTGGGATGAAAATAAAGTCGTTGGCGTTCTCTATGCTGATGCCCATATTTCTTCTTATCATTGGGAAAATAATGGCGAAGAAGAACTCAGCTTTTTTTCGGCTTTAGCAAATTTGGTTGCTTCTAGTGTGCAGCGTTGGCTATTGGTAGAAAAACTGAAAACCGAAGAAGTCATTCGTCACAGATTAGAACGTTATCATTCTCCCGCAGTTGTGCAGCAGTTAATTTCTGTGGGTGGTTTACCAGATGGACGTTTGCCGACAACGGAAAGTGAAATTAGTATTGTGTTTGCAGATTTAGTCGGGTTTACTGCCTTGTCGGAGAGATTAACACCAAAAGCGATCGCGCAATTATTAAATAATTTATTTGAAGAAATGCTGCAAGAAGTGTTTGCCTACGGTGGCACTTTAGATAAATATATTGGCGATTGTATTATGGCATTTTTCGGCGCTCCCGAACCACTATTAGATCATGCAGACCGCGCCACTGCCGCCGCCAAAGGAATGCTCACACGTCTGCAACGGCTAAATGCCAACGGTTTTTGGCAAGAACCTTTACAATTACGCATTGCAATTAACAGTGGTAAGGCTGTCGTCGGTGATGTCGGCAGTTCTCAACGGGTGGACTACACAGCATTAGGCGCTACGATTAACTTAGCCGCACGCATGGAAGCTGTTTGTTCTCCTGGTGAATGTGTGGTTAGTGAAGCCACCTATCAAATGCTGTCAGAACCCGCAGATTTTCAGGAAATGGGAGACTATCGGTTTAAAGGTATTGATAGGTTAGTTAAGGTTTATCAAACAAAGATGAGTTAGAGTTATTGTTTTTTGTCTCACGCAAAGGCGAGGCAGCGCGTTACAAAATGATCAAAAATGAGCAACAATATCAAAATTCTTTAGAAATGACTCCGTTTCAAGGTAACGCTAGTATTGCGTCGCCTACTTTTCCGCGTTGCACAGCAATAGCATTCAGCACTGCTTCACCATCTAAATGTTGCGGTGCATTTAAATTACTAGCCAGAAAAGTTTTGATTTGCTGGACAATATCACGCTGAGAAAAGAACAGCCTGTCAGATTTGTGAAAAAAGAGATCCCCGACTTCTTAAAGAAGTCGGGGATCTGAATCTCTCTATTTTTACTAATTAAAAATCAGCCTTTACTTTAAATGTTGATTATTACAGTATTCTAGGGTTGGTTTAACAGCAACAACTTCTACCTCAACTGGTTTTTCATTAGTTGCGTTGATGAGAAATTCACTAGCACCAATATGCGGCTTTTGAGGATTTCCCCAATCGTAGGTATAGCCTAAACCCGTCCAAGGATAATATTCTTTTTCTTTATTTTCGTAAGAGTTTTTATAGATATTATGCAGAGTCAAATTACTTTTAGGCACTGGTGCAGGTAAAACGTTGCAACTAGAATCATTAATTTCTGAGTCAATACATGGTCTGCTTAAATCTTCTGCTTTGACCCACATTTCGACAAAGTGAGTTTTATTAGCATATTTATTTAAAATTAAACCTAAATACTGCTGTAATCTCAACGCCAGCATAACATTTCCTGGCAAGTTTATACCTGTACCTTTACAGCTTTGGCAAAATTCTTGAACTTGAGGAAATACTGTTAACCAAGTTTGACGGCTTATATTTTTTGTCCCTACTAGCCAATCTTTACTGGGATCTGGCACATATTGCCAACTTACCATTAAAAATTCTGTTTTACTCAGGACTTACGCAACTGGCACAAAACGCGGGCGGGGCGAAGCCTCGCCACGCAGTAATTTAAATCAGACCAAACACATATGAACGTCTGGACGTTTTAGTTGCTCAATTAGATACTTGGAAAGTAA
>NZ_JAIVFW010000093.1 GCF_020829595.1 Nostoc sp. CHAB 5844 | reverse complement strand
ATCAATTGAAGAGCTAGAATATTTATTACATCAACTTTTAAATGAAGGAGAGTTAATTATTAAATGGGGACGAAAACTCAAAAATAAAGGCGACGCTGTTATCACAATTTAAATGTACAACAGCTTATTCCTCTGCTTCCTTTGAATATATTTTGACCACAACCTCTAGACAAATATTATGCTTATGCTATAATCAGAAATCGGTGAGCTTGAGATTGCCAGCATAGCACAGTGGTAGTGCATCCGACTTGTAATCGGAAGGTCGTCAGTTCAAATCTGACTGCTGGCTTTAAACTAAAACCCCTTACTAAACGGGGTTTTGACGTTTTATGTACAAGTTGTTTATCATTGCACCCACGATTTCCAGTACTAATATTGTGCTAAATCACCCTAAAATACCTTTAATTACAGCACAGATTTAGCTCAAAATTAGGGATGGTCAAGTGGACGATTGAGGCAGTTAACGAGCGCCTAAAAGCTGGCAAGATAGGGGTGAGAGTAGAGGTAAGGGGCGATCGCTTATCTCTCCGCGCAACATTCCCACCCAAGCCAGGGAGCAAGAAACTAATTTGGCATCAACAGTATTTATCCTTGGGCATATATGCAAACCCAGCGGGATTGCAACGGGCCGAGGCTGAAGCCAAGATAGTGGGGGGATTATTGGCGCGGAGTGAATTCGACTGGGCAAAGTATCTAGGGGAAGATAAGGAGCCATCCCAAAACTGTGGGTATTGGATTGAAAAATTCAAGCAAGAATACTTTTCCATTAACGGCGATGACCCCACCAAACAGCAGACATGGAAGCGGCATTACGAAGCTTGTTTTAACAGGTTGCCTAGAGATGAAAATTTAATGCCTGAAATTTTAATTGCCACAGCCACGTCCACACCAGCTAACACTTGGACACGACGGACGATGTGCCAAAAGCTTGAGCAATTAGCGAAGTTCGCCCTTGTGAAGGTGGACTTGAAAAAATACCAAGGTGAGTATTCCAGCAGCAAGCAGATAATTAGGCAGTTACCATCAGAGGATGAAATCGTGGCGACGAGAAATGCGATCGCTCATCCCGAATGGCAATGGGGATTTGGGGCTATAGCCTGCTATGGACTGCGACCTCATGAGATATTCTTTGCAACTATCAGTCTTGAACCACCCCATACTTGCACCATTGACGATGGCAAGACTGGAGTGAGAATTGCGTTTCCACTACCACCAGAATGGGCTATTGATTGGCAGTTGTGGGAAAATAAAAAGCCCTCCAAAATCAGAGTGGAGGGAGTAACTTGGAAAGATTTGGGAAATAGAGTATATAAGGCTTTAAAACGCTACGGCGTAGGTTTCCCGACTTATGATCTACGCCATGCCTGGGCGATTCGCGCTGCTACTAAGTACAAAATTCCGACTGCTGTTGCCGCCCAGTGGATGGGGCATAGTGCAACAGTGCATCTTAGGGAGTATCAAAGACACATCACACAGGGCGATCATCTGGAGATATTTGAGCGATTTACCCAAGGAACCTGAAAAATTTTTCAGGATTGTTCTGCTTTATTTCTCAGGAAACAAAATTGATGTCGCCACAACTCGCCCCGGATTGGGATAGTCAATTATTCCGAGCGATCGCAATGCTCCTAGGTTATTTGTATAGCCACTTGAGGTTGAAGATACTCCCGCCTTGCTTGCCAATGTTTCCCGATCTAGCGATCGCGGATAAACACTAATCAATGCTTTAACAATCCGTGTTTGTGGATTGGAGAGCTTGTCATACCAAGCTTGATGAAGTTGGTCTAGCTCATGAATTTTAACTGCTGAATGAGTTTCTGTTTTACCAAGCTTAGTCAGTGCAACTACAGGTTGTACAACCCACTTGCCATCAAGGCTTTGGTAAAAAGAACCAAGAAAGTGAAAACTTTTCCACACTCGGTAAAGTGTGCCAAAATCTTCATCTTCTGTGCTGTCAATTTCAAATTCTGGAGCTAGTTCTTGAGCTTGTTGCTCTATGTATTGCTCAAGTTCAAACTGGGCGATCGCTTGAGCGTCAATCGTTGCTAATGTCATAATGGAAATCTCCATATTTAACGTGGATTAGAGAGGCGCTTCAGTTACCAGCCGGGGCGCTTTCTCTATGTCTTCAGACTATAACGAGCGTTATAGTCTTGTCAACTATAGTTATATAATTTATGTTATATATTAAGTAATGACCTCGGAATATAGTGAAGTAATTATGCGACTAAGAACCAGAGCGGGTTTAACACAAAGGCAAATCGCAGAAGTTCTTGGCATAACAGTTCAGACAGTCAGTAATTGGGAGAATGGGGTTAGAACTCCAAAGTTAACACCCAGGGAGACTTTATCTTTATGCAAAATACTGAAATGCTCCCTTGAAGAGTTGGCATGTGAGCTACCAGGAGATAAAGAGTAGTTAGCCTCAAGAGCTAAATGTCAAACCGTTTGCTAAATGCCCTTCCCAAAAAGTCATTTGAATACTCAATTACCGCATTTACCGTCTCTCACACCTTCTTTGTGACTGAGAACGTAACTGTATTTGGATATGCGTTCACCGCCTAAATTTTTCCTAAAAGCATTGTCTAAATCTTGTTGCGCTTCTTGTACTTTTTTGGCGACTTTAGCAATAATACGTTTTTCGTTTAAAGAGTTATTGAGCAGCACCGCGATCGCGTTTGCGTCACCCTGTTTCGCAAGAGTCGTTATTCGTGAATCCATTTGATTTTTTCAAAAACCTATGCCTATAAAGCCCAAAACCAGCAAACAGATCGCAGCTTTCTGAAAAATTTTTCATAAACCATGACTGCCCAAAAATATCAACCCTGCTTCACTCCAATTACATAGCGCGATCGCCCCTGGGAATGGTAGCAATAAACCTACCTCCAACCAAAATGACCAAGCTACCCCTCCCAGGCATTAAACTAATCAAAGAATTTGAAGGCTGTTATTTGAGTGCCTACCCTGACCCTTTAACCAAAGCCAAGCCCATTACCATCGGCTGGGGATGCACCAAAAAATTGGATGGTGGTGAGTGGAAGATGAGCGATCGCATCACCCAGGAACAAGCCGACCAACTGCTGCTGCACCAACTAGAAAATGATTACCTGCCCAAATTACAGAAGATTCCTTGCTGGAATGAACTGAACACCAACCAGCAAGGAGCATTGCTCGGTTTCGCTTACAATTTGGGAGCTAATTTCTATGGTGCGCCCAACTTTAACAGCATTACCACAATGCTCAAAACCAAGAACTGGGCTTGGGCTAAGGAAGTGTTTGTGAAGTACCGCAATCCCGGCTCCAATGTCGAGGCAGGACTAAAAAAGCGTAGACTGGCGGAAGCTGATTTGTTTTTGAAGCCAGTTTAGTTTATGAAAAAAATAACGCTCCCCTTTAGGATCGTCGATTATGAAAAGTTTTTCAGGAGCCTATGATTACCAAAGAATTACTTCTAAATTCAGGTTACAAACCTTTTGATCTAAAACCTGCTAGACACTGGCACTCAGAAGCAGCTTACAGGAAAGAAATTGTTGATAGCAAAGGTTTGAAATACATAATAATTTTCTATTATTATGGTTATTTTGTTGCAACAGCGACATTTATACAAGACGATGGTGGTGAAAATTTTACAGTTGAGAAAGTTGTTGCTGAAAACAAACTCAAAGAAATTGAAGACTTATTTGAAAGCATCTTCAATAAAATGAACTGCTTGCACTGCGTTTTGATAAATGGGTGATTATTGCCGAAACAATTTGCAGGTGCGATCGCCCGCAAATAAAAACACCTCCCAACAGAGTGGCGTTTTGTTTATGAAACGCCACTTGCTCTGCTTGGGGAAACACGCCAGTTCGCTTGAAGGGCGGAACCCCCGCAATAGGTTAAGCCATTGGATCATCTCGACCAATCCCAAGTGATCGCAATTTGAGCTTTACGCCTTGCGGTTCAGTCCCGCAGTAGTAATATTTTTTTTGCCGTAAGTTGGCTAAATAGTAGCCTGCTTTTCCCCTCTCAAGGTAAAACAACTCAGCGGCCACTTGCTGCTTGTTTATGCCATACAACAATTCAAAATCATTGAAGTCGATGCTTATCGGCAATCGTTTGTGAAATAGCTCACCCTCTTTAAAATGCCATCCTCCTGGTACGCGCTCAATCACGCGATAGTAATCAGGGATGTAGATGTTTGTGTCTGTGTCCATTGCGTTATACTCCAAATAAGCAGGAAAGCCCCCAAGCTAGGCTTGGGGGAGGATGAACTACCTATTAAGCGGGTTCATCTGGTTTTTTTGGCTTAGGCTCTTGAAGCTCAGAGGGAAGCTGGTCGTCGGAAACCAAGTCTCCCTCTTTGCCCTTGATGTCGGTTTTAAAGTAACCAACATGATCACCCTCCACTGAACTCGGTTCGTAAACTTCTAGGTCTTCAGAGTTGGGCTTTCTTGAGCCACCGTTGGATTTAGTCAATCGTTTCACCTCCTGATGAGGATGTAATCTGTCTTGAAAACTCCCCCCAACGCTCTTAACCCGCGCAAGGGGGTTTTCGCTTTGCTCCTCATACTTATAATTATGTCTTAAAATCTGTAAACTGTCAAGCAGTTTTAGAAAATAGTTTTTCCCACACCTCACGGGAGATCACGACATATTCACCTTGGGCGATCGCATCTAAAAATTCACCTGTCGCTCCATCATTGCCATATATGAAGCCATTCTTAGCCGCTTCTTGTCGCCACCAAAGACGTGTACCTTTCTTGATTCGCACGTTAATTGTTTCTTTATTGTTCATAAAACCTTAGCGTAGTGCTTGACAGTTTTAGGATAGCACACACAAAAAAATAACGCCCCATAACGAGGCGTTTGGTTTATGAAAAATTTGAGCCAGTTGCGTGGGCGGCTCCGCCGACTTGAGCAAACTGGCGTTTCAGGAACTAGGTAAGTGCATAGCGGGTAATCGTCGGAGAACCTTGCCCTTGGAATGTCAAGCTAACAGTACATATCGCGGTACTTTGCAATGATTTCTGAAAATTCATAACACAGCAAGCGCCCTTTAAGCCATCGCCTTTTGCAAAACCAGCTGGTGGCGGATCTTCCTGCCACACATAAACTTCTCTACCAGAAACGGCGTTAGCAGCTGCATAAGCTACGCGACGAAACGCCTCGTCATCGGAGAGTAAATTTGCCGTCCAAGGGAGTTCCCAGGATTGCCCAGTAATCGCCCCATCTTTATATCCGAGTGGATCTTCAAATACAAGTACATCAGTGCGATCGCTATTGATATTCGCATTCAATTGAGTACCACCAAGCAACCTCAATTTCGCTTTGTATTCAGCCGTTGAGGAACTACCTGTTAGTCCAGCTGTGGTTGGCTCTACATTCAGCGAGGTAGCGCCAGCTTTGGCATCTTTGGCTAGATAAACTGTCAGGTTATCTGTGCCGTTACTAAAAGTTAGTGGCGTACCACCCGCTATGGGGCCTGTTAATGCTGTGACTGCAACGCTGGTTGCACCACTGGCAATTGCGGCTGTTGTGGTCACGGTAACATCGATTGGTTCAGTGCGTGAACCCAAAGGTAACAGCGCCACAAAAAGTTTTACCTTATTACCTGCGCCGACTTGAAAGGTCTGGCTCATTTCTTAAAATCTCCGGAGATTCTGATCCAATGGCAGAATTCCCCTAGAAAAATGTTAAGTTCGCGTGCCAATTTCAACAATTGCGAATATCATGAATGGTTTGTTTGCTAATTTGATATTTCTTCCATCAAATCGTTGACGCGGGACTTAGGTGCGCCCGCTTTTTTCTTAACAAGCCAACCCGCTTCTCGCCCAACTTTAAGAGAGCGAATTATCTGGAAACTGCCATAAGTTAAACCTAATATTCTTGGCTTGATTCCAATAATCGCTTCGATATCTGAAGTTGGTAAAATCCATCCTTGTTGCGACACTTCTTCTAATTCTCGATATTGCTCAAGCGGGGATTTTTTAGAAGTGAATATTAACCTTTCAACTACACTCATTAGCCAGTTTGTTGTGATATTAGCTGGCTCATCTAATAGAGTTTCGATACTGCTAATTTCTTCAATTGGTACAATCTTAGAGCGAAATTCTGAAAGAACGCCGCCAGTTTTTAAATACGCATCTAATCTATCAAGTTCTTCTATGTCTTGATGTGAAACATGCGATCGCGTCCCTTCCTTGATCGGTTTAACATGAGCCGCCTTGAATCTTTCATAGAGTGCTGTTCGACCTATACCATAGCGGCTCATCAAGTCTTTAGTTGGGGTTCTGTTGATGCTGATGCTGTTCATTGCTGTTCACCGGATGTTCGCCGGACAATACAGCATTATACCGAATCTGCTCTTTCTTGAAAATCAGAGCAGGGTATATCAAGCAATCCCATTGGATGAATTACACATAAAAACCCTTGTGGCGTTGAACAACCAGAAGCGCATTTTAAACACATTTTAGTTTGTTCTTTGATTTTTTTACGCATATCTTCTGCGTCTTTTTTTATGACCTCACATCGCTCTTTATACGCGTTAAATCCTGCTAGTATTTTATCTTTGTTAGCTTCAAAAATAGCTATATATCTATCGCGTTTATCTAGCCACTCAGCATATTTTTCAGCATTATCAGCTAAGAACTTTTCAATTCTTTTTCTACTGTAAAGTTTAATCGATGGCGCGTTTCTGTAATGTGGATTATCCAGTAATCTGTCAGGTTCGCCTATGCGTTTAATCCATGCATCCGACAGCAAATACTTCTCTTTCAATTGAGTTTTAGTAATCCAAGTGTCTTTGGGATTCCACTTGCAATCATCTTCATGATACAAAGGAATCCACACACCCCATTCAATATCTTTATCCCACACCCAAGCGACTGCACAAGGCTTGATATTTTCACTTGGGGCTAAATTTATTTTCTTAAGCTGACCAACTGTTTTAAGTTCGCCAACATCATCCCACTGGAGGATGGGCGGCAGTTCTGGATTACTCAACTCGCAATCTTTTTCATCGTAAAACCAAATCCATTCATTACGTTTCATTGAGTAATGACAACCACTTGGTTCCGCACCTTTTTTGGGTTGTAAATTTTGCTTATGAAGACTAACTCTATCTTTTAAATGAGGAGGTTGACTACCCCAGCCATAGCGAACGCAACCAGGGCAGAAAGTGTTTGTTTTACTTGCCCAAGTCCACTTACAAATCTTGCATTCTATACTTTTGCCTGGGCGTTTAATTAAATCATGTTGCCGCATAAAATTAAGCTATTAACTATTAATTATTGAAGAAGGCAGAAGGCAAGAGGCAGAGGGCAGAAGGTTCAATTTAGAAGGGGATTCAAACCCCTCCTAAATTGGGGCCACCAAATTTTCAATTTGGTGGGGGTCTTAAACCCTTGTTCCCTTTGGTCACGGGCAGAAGGCAGAAAACAGTATTCCTTCTGCCTCCTGCCTTCTGCCCTCTGCCTTTCTAGATAACTACAGCAAGTAAGTTTAATTTGTCAACAACCGTGATTTTACGCCGGAACAGCAACAGCCCATTCCTGAATAAATATTTTGCACTGCTCGACAGTTAATAACTTTTCAGAAGGAGGCATAAAACTCACCCTTTCTATTAAATAATCTCCTGGTAAATCACCAGATAATAATCCGATCGCCTCTATTAAACTGCCTTGGGTGTCCCACTGTTTAAGGTGAATTTCCCAAGTGTAGCTGAGGGTGCGATCACCTCCAATATTGCTCTCACCTTCAGGATATGGGCGTTTGATTACTACTTCTAATCCTGTTGTCTTTGTGCCATTTGGTGGGTATTGGTAGCCGAGATTTGGATCAGGGAGAGTGGCGATCGCTCCACCCAATTAGATAAAGCTTTTTTACGAGAATTGCGAAATCTGGCGATGCAAAGCCTCATGTTTTTGTCCTTTGAAAGAACTGAGGTTGAGGCTGTTAGCTACAAGGAAACCCTTGGTAGTGGCTTTGTTTCAAGTAAAGAACCAAAAGAAAAGTGCTTGTATCCTCGGTGGCTGAGACTTCAGGAATCTCCTAAAACCAGAGTTGACCGAGGAGGAACTCACGCTTCACCCTCTCCTCATTGGCGGCGCGGACATTGGCGACGCAGTGCAGTGGGTGAAGGTAGGGCTGAGAGAAAGTGGAATTGGATCAAACCTGTGCTTGTGAAAAATTTTTCATGATCACAACAACTTATTCAACTGTCGTTGCATCACCTCAGCCACATCACAATCTTCAATCCCTTGCTTTGTCCAAGGTCTTGCAGGTAAATCCGTGCCATTGGTGGTAGTCGCTCCATCATGCACAATGGCGGCATGGTCGGCATCCCAGGTTAGTTGAGCGGAATTGGCGGTGCGGCTGATAACGAGAGAGTCGTAGAGTTCGCCAGTGTCAACAATATCCCTTGGACTGCTTACGATGTCGGAGTTTTGGCGCACTGTTTGGCGCGGCCATTCCCAGATGTCGGAAGCGATCGCATCCTGACAAGAATCCGCCAAAGCCTCAGCCGTCACATCGAAGGCTTTGTTGATAGCGGCGTTGATTTGTGAAATGTTGATATTGTTGGTCATTTCAATGTTCTGGCGTAATCCTCGTAGCGGATTTTGGCGATTTGCGATCGCCTAAACTCAACTCTTTAAGCCATTTGGCAAAATTAATTGTGCTGCTATTGCCATCATAGTGCTTCATCAATTCCTCCGAAATATCCCCTTAATTGGCGTGACTATATCAATCCCCATCGCCACAACATAAGGGGATTGAGTAATAGGCAGTAACTTAAATCGTCCCCTCTCTGGCTTGCCGAGTGCCACCATAATTTCAGCGTCGGCTTCTGCCAAAAATTCCACCCCTTGGGGATAAGTTGAGGGAGCGACTAAATACCCTTCAAGCAGTGAAGCATAGCCATCAGCCCCAGCAAATTGCTGAATTTCTTTGGCGTAGCGTTCTACTGCTGAGGTGTCAGTTGTTTGCTTGAGCAAAGCTTTGATAATCACAGGAATAGTTGAAGGAGTGTAGTTACCAAGGACGTTGGTTTTGTGAGAGCCGTCAGCAATTTGAAAAGTGAGGGTGGTGTTGTCAAAGCCAGAGAAAGGGGAAGTCACAATACACCTTGTTCATGCAGCTTGCTTTGCAACAAATAACCTTCTAATTGCCATAGCTGATTTTCTGCATTCTCTCTAGCGACTCTTCTACCGTCGATGTCAAAATTTGCAGGATCAACACACGCACCACGACCGCAAATCGGAAAGCCTGAAGGTAGCTTGTAGCTGACCACTAATTCTTTATTCCAAAATACGTGTTCTTGTGTTTCTGCACTGTCTAAAAGTTCATTGATTTGATCTGCTGTTACTCGATTGCTTCTCATGTTTTTAAGTGAAATAACTTTAATTACTGCTCAGGTAAATCAACTGTCTGTCCTGCTAGTGGATGGGTGCAGTCGCCAAGGAATTGAATTTCTCCATCAGTGACAAAGCTATGGCAAATCATCATCTTTCCACCAGATCGCTCAACTCTAGCTAAGATGCTTGGTTGAAAAGTTGGCTTGTCTAAATCTCCGTTGAAAGTCCAACTCGCTCCCACCTCATTCTTGAAAGGACGAATGTAAGGAGCGTGAAAGTTACCACATCCAGGACAGTCAAACAAATAACCAACAATTTGACCATTGTCTTCAATTGGAAGTAATTTGGCCATCTATCTAAACCTAAAAATTGGCTTTCTATATCCCCACGAACATAATGTGTGATTTAGGCATTGTTTTACCCTGCTGAATAAACCGTAAAACTTCCAGAAACCACAGTATAAACTCTCCCTAGTCCATCACTGAACTTGAGCGTGTAACTCAATTCAACTTCTGATTCTGGGAAGCTGCTTGTATCACTAGGTTCAATATAGAAACTGCCCATCATAGTCTCGACAAGAGTTTGATTATCAACAGAAGAAGCAGTTTGGTGAACAGCTGCCCCAGTTTTGATAATTGGTGCAGCCGTCGGATCGTCTTTGCGTTTGGCGGTAAACGTCGCTGTCAAGCCGCTCAACTTCTGACCTTGAATCTTGAAGGACAGAGGGGTTAAGTCTCCCTTGACTAGTCTTGACCCACTAAACATCGGCACTGTTGAACCAGGTTGCAACAGAGTGCCGAGGTCTGCTTTGTGTAATGTCCCCTTGGGCGGGGCAACGGGGGAGACGTTGAGGAAGAATTTGACTTGAGATTGGGTGAGTGATGCGATCGCCCCTGCAGGAAAATTTAAATTGCGCTTGAGTGTGCCAGATAAGCCACTTGTGATGTTAGCCACATCTGGGCGAACAGATCGCTTCTTGGCGATCAACCCAGCCGTCGCAGTGGAAACGGTGGCAATTAAACCAGGGCGACCCAAGTTTTTAACTATTTTAATTTCGTCAACATCGGACTCTGTAGTAGATGCCAGAGTCCCAGAGGGAAAGTAAAGCTCTGGCATATTAATCTAAGGTAACAGTGAGTGCGTTTGGCGGGATGCTGGGAATTGTGCCGATTGTGATCTGCTGCGTTGGCTGCATCGCATATCTACCAAGATAATTACCACCACTTACCGCGTCGAAAAATTGGACGTGAGTGGCTGTACCTTGAGAAGCGGTTGCTTCAGGAAAGCTGATGGCTGTAGCGTTGGTTTTACTGCCAATCGTGGCGGTGGGAAAATTGTTGGTGTTGTTGGTGATGCCTGCGCGGGCATAGCTGCCAGTATTGGGTTCGGTTCCTGGTACTGCGTCAGTCGGGGTGCTGGTAGCTATGCCGATGTACAAAGTGGTAATCAAGTTGAAGGGGACGTTGCCAAATAGTTGATTGAGCAAAGCATTCTTCACGTAGTTACTCAAGCCACCAGCTGTAAATTGAATCGTGAGACTGCCGACAGGAATCCGCATGGCATCGCCAACGGTTATATTAACGGGGTTGGCAAGAGGGAAATAAACCAACAAGTTACCAGAGACGGGAGAATCGAAGATACCAATGGATTGAACTAATCCGTGATTCGCTGTTGCTTCTGCGAACTGAATCTCAGTGGCGTTGGTCTTAATTTGGTTGGAGGTAACTGCAAAATTTGTGGTGTTATTCGTGACAGCTACACGCGCATAGCCGCCACTATTGGGTTCTGCGCCAGGGCCAGTCTCCCCAGCCACGCCAACCATGTAGCCAAAATATAAAGTATTTGGTGTGCTGTAAGGTGTGCCGCCGAAGAGTTGATTGAGGAGCGCGGCTTCGCAATAATCGGTTAAGCTTCCTGGCATGGTTTTTGGGTTTTCTCGCAAGAAATGTCACTCGCAGAATTCCCTAGTTTATGCACAGTGCAGGCAACTGAATCATGAGCAGAAAGGGAGAATCTATAACTCTCTCCCTTTCTGCCGAACAAAAAGAGCAACTAGAGAAAATTGCTCTTGATTTTGGGCAGACGTGGGGGAATGAGAAGCCAAACATTTCGCAATTAATGAGAGCGATCGCCGATGGCGAACTTCGAGTTGTTTGGGGGGATGAGGAAGCCCCAATAACAATTAAGCAACGCAGTGCTATGAAAGTTGCGATCGCTCTTATTCAAGAAGGTCTTAGCAAGTTAATTAAATTAATATGAATCAAGAAACTTTTCAAAAACTCAAAGACGCGGCTTTATCTATTGAGAAATTTCGCAGTTTAGCCGACTCTGAACAAGAGTGGCTATTGCCTTTATTTGGCAAATCAGTATTACTAGCCACCAAAATATTAGATGCAATTTCCGCCAATCCCTTGACCTTTGAAGAAATCGCGCAAGAATGCAATTGCTCAAAACCAACAGCATCGCAGATATTGAATGCGCTACAGCAGGGTGGAATGACAATTCAAATTGACAGAAATGCTGCGTTTGTTCTTGTAGGCAGAGCAAGAAGATTGGCGCAAAGGTAACTAACTCCTAAGCAGCATCCCACCGCTTCCGCCTGTTGGGTCTGGGCTTGGTGGTAATCCCAATTGATAGCGCAGCTTTTCAATCAAATCATCCCTTTGAGCCATCATCCCAGATGTCCTTGAGCCAGTCTCCCACTCAAGGACATCGGCTTTTTTGAGTGCTGAATTGGGCGAACTTCGCTCGTTGATTATTGCCCTCTCGACAGTCTCAAAATCAGTCATAATTTGCAGAATCTGATTGACCAAAAACTCAGACTTCTGCTCAATCTTGTCCAACCTTGCCCAGATATCATCTTCTTGAAATAGCAGTGGTACGGGGCGATTTTTCTGATATTCGGTTGGGGTGAGGGTAGCGTCAAATCTGTAAAATTCGCCTGAGTAATCGGCGTACTGCGATCGCATTTGGTCAGTGCGTAGCAGTGCTTCGTTGAGTGCTGTTAATATCTGGTATCTCTGCTCTAAAGTGAATGGCATAAAAATAATTTGTAATTTCAACAATCAATAATCAATCCCAACCCTGGCAACGAAAGCCTTGCATTCTTGCTCAATGCGCTCAAGTGCATTTGCTGCTTCCTCGTCGCCAAAGTCATCGTCTGCAAGTTGGTGCATGATTGATATCATTGCTGTCACGCCTGCATAAAAAGCACGTCTAGTTTCTTGTCTTTGCACAGAAAGCGCGTTTTTGGGCATTACGGCTTTTTCATAAGATTGCCATTGCTCAAGGATTTTTGGCTGTTTTTTCATGTTCAAACCTTTCTAAAAATTAACCGACACCGACACCGACCCCCACACTCGCAATCAACCCCAGGCGGGACAACGTTTTGAATAGGTGTCCAGGTTAATCGCTGGTAGCTACTGTCTCAAGAACTTGGGCGTATTTCACGAATCGCCCAGATTCGGTATCCCTATACCTATGGCTGCTTTGGTCGAATTGGTATGGCATTTATGAAAAATTTTTCATGAGGTCGGCTTTGCTTCACCATCTCATCCACATCGGATTGGCGTATGGTGGCGAGATTAAAGAGTTGGGCTAGGGTTAAGGGTGTCCCCTTCGGCTTGAACATCGGCTAAAATCTCATCTTCTGGTTGAACTTGTTCTGTCGTCGCTACTTCCTCATCGATGTCAAACTGGCGCGGCAGTACCTTGCCTCGTTGCAGTAGCAGCAATAAGGTGCGCTGGCTAATAAATCCGCCAGTGGCAAGGGATTCGAGCTTATCCACCTGCTCAGGCGTGATTGGCATTGAGAGCAAGTCTTCATCCATCGCAATGCTGCCACCCTGGATTTCTCCGGTGTATTGCACCCAAAATCCAAACACCTGCTGCATTGCCGACTCTTTGCGACGTGCCACACCTTTAAGGTTGGCGCTGGTTTTTGTGGAATCCAACACTACCTCAGTGGCAGTTTTTTGATGATCGCCACTTGTCAAAAAGTCCAGCGTCATCCTGTCCATCGCCGCTTCTAAGTCTTTCAAATCTTCACGGGATGCTGCGATCGCACTTCCTGAAGGTTCGGCAAAGAAAAAATCTCCGTCGTTGGGGATGTCTAGAACGCTGTTTGGGCCAATCACCAACGGCGGGACTTTTTTGAGGTCATCTACCGTTCTAATTAAGCCCTTTCTCACCGGAACTGGCAAGTTGCATTTTCGTAATACTTCGCCCAATTGACTGCGCTTTTGGTAATGCTCGATGTTTAGTTTGGCTAAGTTGAGAAACGGGGCTTTGGCTGCAAACAGTTGTGATTCGGTGACTGAGTAGTAAACCAATGGGATAGAGTCTAGGCTGGTTGTCCCTTGCTCAATCAGTATTGTTTGCGCTTCGCCAGTATTGCCCTCGACTATCTGGAAAACAAAATACTCACCCGGACGAAGCACCCGATAGTAAATTGCCTCTTTCTCCCCAAAGTCGCCATCAGCTAAAGAGTGAATTTCTCGAATTGTTATCTGTACTAGTACAGATTTACCATTTACCTTGATTGTTCGCCAGTTGAGGATGTCGCGGCGGTCGATTAGCACAAGGTAGGGATGGCGATCACTTGCCAACAAATCAGCTTGAGAATTGATGTTGGGATCTTCTGGCGGGAATTCCACCAGTAACCCACACCAGCCATCTCTTAGGCAGTATTGGTCGGCTTCGTGGAAAAAAGTCCATAAGTCATTGCCACACTGGTCAATATTATTTTTGTTGTCCTCAATTGACCCAGCGACATCATCAGTTAAGGCTAAAAACGCTTAAAAGTCCTGCGTAGTCTTTGATTGCAGGTTCAAAGCGGTTGTCAAAGGTTGTCCGGCGAATGCGATCGCTCCAAGCCTGGGGCGGCTCCTTCGCTTCACGGGGAAGATAAGCTTTTTCTCTGCCTTTCAACCCATTCCAGCAATCAGCCAACAGCTGCAATTCTTCCAAGTATGCAGCAGCAGCAATGCTTAAGGTTGAGGGCAGGTTGTTTGGGGAAGGCAAGCACTTTCAGGGTAATTGGTACGTAGCCAAAATTCCCTGTTTAAGTGGATGTGATTGCATTTATATTATTACTGCGTCGTTCGCTGTTGCCGCCATAGACTCTAGATAAGCTTTGGCTCCCTCAATCAGTCTAGATTCTACTTCTTCCATATTTGGCTTAGTGGTGAATTTCTTGTACGCAGTAGTTATCTTCTTGCGTAGTGCTTGCCCAAATTCGCTTGTCCCTTCGATAAAAGCTGAAACCGCGTCAACCTTAGTCGTGTCTTCAAGTTTGACCTTGTTGAAAAAGTTTTCAAGAGTCTCCCCGATTCCCTTTTGAGTGAGATTGGGCGAACCCGCAGATTTCCCCGACTTGACCTTAATCATATCGTCGGTGTTCAACTCAGAAGTTAAAACCTTGGGTGTTGCTTTGCGTGGTTTAGTTTCTAGCCTTTGAGCTTGTCCTTCTACCTCTGTAGTGCTGCCCTCTCTCTTTAAGGATTTCGCCCAAGCGGAAAGTACTGTATCAAATATTTCTTCCTCAACCGCTTCAGTTCCATCCAATTGGGGATAAATAGGCGATCCTGATTTGGCAAGCAAAAGTTTAACTTCTTGGGTGGTTGAGTGGGTAGCCTTTGCCAGAATCTCTAAGTCAAATAATCTATTTTCGCTGCTTGTAGTGCTGTTCTCAAGTTTATCCGCAACTGCAATCATATTTACTTCTCCAACTGCATCCTCGCTACATTCTAAACAAATTTCAAAGTTACAGCAGTTTTCAGGTAAATAGACCACAGTGATTGAACCAACCGAAAGTATCATCCTCGGTAATAGAATTTACAACTTCAGCCATTGCTTGATTGAGCGATTCAGAAGTACGCGCCTCACAGGAA
>NZ_JAIVFW010000092.1 GCF_020829595.1 Nostoc sp. CHAB 5844 | reverse complement strand
CAGTCTGACCACTGTGATGCAAGGATTTTGAGCTATTTTACCTTCTTTCCTTGCACCTGAATATACTTATTTGCTTTGAGATTCTAGAGATTGTCTCCTTTTCTTTTTTTTCAGCAAGCCCTAATTAACGTGAGTTCGATGAGTACTGTTTTGACCTCACCCCCAGCCCCTCTCCTACGAGGAGAGGTGAGTAAAACTCTCATTTTTCGTTACTCCTGGTTCGCCTTTTAGAGAGGGAGGGCGAGGTTTGTCGAATTCGCGTTTAATTACCAAAGAAAATATTGGACTTCTGAAGCCTCTCTCCTTGCGGAGGAGAGGTTTGGAGAGGAGTTTTTCAATCTGTCGAACTCACGTTCAATGGTTATGTAATGACCTGTGGTATTGTCACGTTTACAGCAACTTTTTTGCTAAACATCAGATTGTTTTCGCCTTTGTCAATGAGTATGGTATCACCAGCAATGAAAGTATTTTCTAATAACTTAGTAGCGATGGGGTTTTCTACTTCTCGCTGAATTGCTCGTTTTAGGGGACGTGCGCCGTAAACTGGGTCATAACCCATTTCCACTAGATAATCACAAGCTTCAGACGTGATTTCAAAGAATATTTTTTGCTCTTTAAGTAGATTTTCGACGCGCTTGAGTTGAATGTGGATGATGTGCCGCATTTCGGAACGGCTGAGGGTATGGAACAGAATGATATCATCTACACGGTTGAGAAATTCTGGACGGAAGTGCGATCGCAACGCATCTGTAACTCGCTTCCGCATCATTTCATATTTAGAATCATCACCAGACACATCTAAAATGTGTTCGCTACCAATGTTACTGGTCATGACAATGACAGTGTTACGAAAATCTACTGTTCTACCTTGGGAATCGGTAATTCTGCCATCATCAAGTACTTGCAACAAAATATTAAACACATCGGGGTGGGCTTTTTCCACTTCATCCAGCAGCACCACTGAGTAAGGATGGCGACGAATTGCTTCCGAAAGCTGACCGCCTTCTTCGTAACCAACATACCCAGGAGGCGCACCCACCAACCGCGAAACCGAGTGCTTTTCCATATACTCGGACATATCAAGGCGTACCAAAGCATCATCCGAATCAAAGAGAAACTGCGCTAAGGCACGGGCTAGTTCAGTTTTTCCTACCCCAGTCGGCCCCATGAACAAAAATGAACCAATGGGACGGCTGGGGTCTTTCATCCCTGCACGGGCGCGACGAATGGCGGCGGCTACGGCTTCGACGGCTTCATGTTGTCCAATGACGCGTTCGTGTAAATGGCTTTCGAGTTGCAGTAATTTTTGCCGTTCTGATTCCAGCAGACGGTTGACCGGAATTCCTGTCCACTTGGCGACGATTTCGGCAATGTCAGCTTCGGTGACTTGTTCGCGTAACAAAGTCGAACCTTGACTTTGCAGTTCTAAAAGTTTTGTTTCTTTGGCTTCGCGATCGCGCTGCACGCCTTCCAATTTGCCATACTTCAATTGGGCAGCTTTATTCAAATCGTAAGCCCGTTCTGCCTGATCTATTTGCAACCGCAAAGATTCTTCTTCTTTCTTTAAAGCACTGATAGCTTCTAACAGTTGCTTTTCGCCTTGCCATTGTTCGTTAAATTCTTGCTGCTTTAGCTTTAAAGTATCGATTTCCTGTTCAATTCGCTGCAAACGTTCTCGCGTTTGGGTAGGAACCTTTTCTTCTCCGGCGAGTGACAGCTTTTCCATTTCTAGCTGCATCAAGCGGCGGTCGATGGTTTCCAATTCTGAGGGTTTGGAGGTAATTTCCATTTTTAACTGTGCAGCTGCCTCATCTACCAAGTCAATAGCTTTGTCTGGTAAGAAGCGGTCAGAAATGTAACGCGCTGACAAAGTAGCCGCCGCCACTAGTGCTGAATCAGAAATTTTGACGTTGTGATGCACTTCGTAGCGTTCTTTCAAACCCCGGAGAATTGAGATAGTATTTTCTACGTTAGGCTGATCAACAAATACTTGCTGAAAACGGCGTTCTAAGGCTGCGTCTTTCTCAATGTATTTGCGGTACTCATCTAGAGTTGTCGCGCCAATACACCGCAGTTCACCCCTAGCCAGCATGGGTTTGAGTAAATTCCCCGCATCCATCGCCCCTTGTTGATTAGAACCAGTACCGACAACGGTGTGCAGTTCATCAATAAACAGCACAATTTGCCCGTTGGACTCGATGACTTCCTTGAGGACGGCTTTGAGGCGGTCTTCAAATTCACCCCGGTATTTTGCCCCAGCAATTAAACTACCGATATCTAAGGATATTAACTGCCGATTTTTCAGAGATTCAGGGACATCGCCATTGATTATACGCTGTGCTAAAGCTTCCGCGATCGCCGTCTTACCAACCCCTGGTTCGCCAATCAAAACTGGATTATTTTTACTCCGACGGGACAATACCTGAATCACGCGGCGAATTTCATCATCACGGCCGATAACTGGGTCGAGTTTTCCGGCTTTGGCTTGTTCTGTCAAGTCTCTACCAAATTTTTGCAGTGCTTCGTAACGAGACTCTGGATTTTGGTCTGTAACTTTTTGGCTACCACGTACAGTTTTAATCGCCGCCTCTAGGTTAGAACTATCAACATTAAAGCCTTTGAGAATGCGCCGTCCAATGCGTTCATCTTCCGCAAAGCCTAAGAGTATATGTTCTACAGATATGTAAGTATCTTTCATTTTGACTCTGGCTTCTTCGGCGCGGTCAAGCAGTGCATCTAAACTGCGGCCGAGGTAAAGTTGGTCATTATTGGCAACTTTGGGTTGACGTTGAGTATAAGCTTCTAGTTGCTGTTGCAAGCGCATGGGGTCAATTTCCGCCCGTGCTATGATACGAATCGCTAAACTTGTGGGTTCTTCTAAAAGAGCGATAATTAAATGTTCAACGTCTAATTGTTGTTGTTTATAAGCACGAACTATATCCTGAGATTTGACAATTGCTTCCCAGGCTTTATCTGTAAATTTATTGGGATCTGTAGGCTGCATCGTTACGATTTTAATTGCGGATTTTATTTAAGAAATTGAGGGTTGGGGAAAGGTGGAGGACTTAGAAGCATAAGATGCGATCGCCGCATCTCCTTTTAGTAGCGTAGGATGAAAGAGAGCTAGAGGCTAGGGCCAAAGAATGATCAATAATAAAAGATTTCAACCCAGAAAGACTTGCCGCAGACCAGAATAAACATTCACACTTCATAACTTGATACTTTTCAGTATTCTCTCCCCGCATAATTATCCAAGCACTAAAGAGTTTATATCCGCGTGTATCTGCGGTTGCAAGTTGGGCGTAATTTGTCAACTATCTGAAACTTACGCACAAAGGTTAGTTGTTAAGACTGGGTGTAAGCAAAAAATCCTTACACCCCAAGCCTAATCAAAATTATTGCGATACGAGTTGGTCTTGTGCTGTTTGCTTCGCTGCTGATCCTTGAGTACCTAATTGAATCAGTTCAATTTTGTATCCATCTGGATCTTCCACAAAAGCGATTACTGTAGAACCGTGTTTCATTGGCCCTGGTTCCCGTACAACCTTACCACCGCGATTTTTAATGGCTTCACAGGTAGTGTAAATGTCATCTACTCCCAACGCAATGTGACCGTAAGCATTACCCAATTCGTATTTTTCCACTCCCCAGTTATAAGTTAATTCGATAACTGCATGATCACTTTCATCACCGTAGCCAACAAAAGCCAAGGTAAATTCTCCCCCTGGATAATCTTTTTTACGTAATAATTTCATTCCTAGGAGATCACAGTAGAATTTCAACGATTCTTCTAGATTCCCTACCCGCAGCATTGTATGTAGTAAGCGCATAATGACTTTTTACTTTGGTTCTGTAAGATATTGATTTCTGCCAACATTTTACAAGGGACTGATGAAGAGGATGAGCCTCCAATACAAGAAATATACTTGTAGAGACGCAGCATGGAGCGTCTCTAATGCTTAATTTTGCTGTATTTCAAGATTATTTACTAATACAATATTTTTTTTAGCACTTAACGCACCACCTTTTTTGGCAGTGCGTTAAGCACAAACAAACAAAATAAAGAGTTCTAAGATTTATTTAAGACCTCTTTACCTGACTAAAATCAAAGTTTAAGCAGCTCTATCTTCGCGGTCTATTTGTTGCCGAATAGTATCAATGGCAGCATTAATACCAGATAGTTTTGATTCTAAATCATCTCGCATCCAAGTCAGGAACTTTAGTTTACGTTCTAAATGAGCTTTGTGCGAAATAGGTTCGCTACCATAACAGGAGTAACCCCAAAAAGGAAACATATTTTGCCTCTGGTTTTAGCTAGATAAAAGTGCTATATATTGCACTACTAACTTACATTCTGGCTAAAAACAATCTGACTGGTAGAGTAAAAACCGACCAAAATATGACGTGTTTGGTAAACTATCTGAAATTTTTTTACTTAGGGTAGCGTTTTCATATTTTGCATCTATACCTCTGGATGAATTATCAAAATCATGTAATTAAGCAGAGTTTAGTGCTGACTGTGATTGCCACCGCTTGTTAGGCAGAATGAATATTATAGCTGATTTGAGACCTTTAATTATCCTTTCTCCGGTTGAGAGTAATCGCTCCCAAGGGTCTTTTCTAATCTCTTGATGCTGAATAGCGGTACGCGCTTTGTTGAGGTTACGTAGGCTGTCCATCAAGTTAATCAAAGCATCAAAAATAATGCCGACAATTGTTTTTGTGCTTACTTTTGTTGGCAAAACTATATTTGGAGCAGTTTGAATTAGATGAACTAGCTGCGATCGCATTTGTTCATCTAATATTAAACCTGTTGGATAATGAATAACAACAGATGAAGCTGTAGGATTAATCCGGACTTTTGCATTCTTAATTTTAGATTCTATCGCCACCTTTAGTTTGTTGGCATACTCAGCATCTTTTGATAGCCGAGGAATCCGAAAGCGAATTCGTCCAGAAATTGCATGGGCAACACTATATGATATTTGTTGAGATGGCGTTTTCTGGTTAGCTGAGTTTTTGCTTGTCTTTGTAGTTTGCCCATGCACATTTTTCAAAATATTTTGGCGTTGACTAAATAATTTTCTATAATTCATATCCGAGGTGTGGTTTAATCAAAAATATTTTTATTGAGTAATTTTGATTTTTTTTACAAACAAAATATTTTTTGTAATATTTATTTTTAAATAAACTAATTACAGCATTAAACATAATAAGTGTAACATTATCTCAAAAACTCTATCCACAGAGAAGTATAAGTGACTATCAAAAGTATGAAGATAATAAATATCAGCTTAAGGCTCAGTTTACTTAGAGGATGTTTGAAAAGTATGAGGCGAATATAATTCGCTACTACACAAACAAAGTCCCTTCAGGTGACGCTCAAGAGCGTCGCTAACGCTTCGAAGATCGCCAGTCGCCTGCGGAGGGAAACCCTCCTTCAGCACTGGTCTCACCGCAAGCGGCTGGCTCGACTTGAGGCAACTGTCGTCGGGTTCCCCGACTTGTAGCAAGTGGCGTGCGATTTCCAATCGCTAGGGCTAGTATTAATTTAGACTTGACAAACATCCTCTTAGGTTAAGAAATAGATAATCGATTCTCCAAAACAAGAAAATTGAAGTTGAAGGTCTAAATCAATGTCAGAAGCTTTTCCATTCTCAAATTCTGCTCAACTACATGAATGGTATTAAGGTCTGAATTCTTACGAATTATAAGTTTGAATCTGTTGGCGGATTTAGAATAATTCTAGCGAGCAAGCACAGCTATTTTTGCATATTTATTAACGTAGTTCACAAATAATTGCTTCAGCCTAGGACTAACACTAAAGCCATTAAAGTCTTCTAAAAAACTAAAGCCTAAACTCTTGGCTTTGGCTAGTGTTTGCTCTGCTGTTAATCCTTCTTGAATGGCTATACTCAACAGTGCAATTCCCGTTGAGCGCATTCCTGCTGCACAGTGTATGAGAACTGGTTTTGGTAGCTGTTCTAGTGTTTTCAGGGTTTTGGTAATCAATTCTTCATTCAGCGCTTCTAGCTTCACGGGTACGTTGACATAATCTAGTCCCAATTTTTCAGCGAGTTTTTGCTCATCCTGAAAAAATCCTAGTTCATCAGGCGATCGCAGATTTAACACTGACTTATAACCTTCTTGGATAGCTAGCTCAAGCTGTCTTAATGAGATTTGTCCTGTTGTGGTTAAAGTTTCATTGATTAATATGGCGTTGTTCACGTTCACTCCTGATAATTTTCTTTGTAAATATGCTGATAACCAAGCTGTGAGCAGCTATTCAAAAACGCACAGCCAAATTTGACAAATATGGCAAACAATCGGCTGATAGGTGCTAAATTTGTCTTTTTGGTTTGATTATTTTCTTTGTTCTATCCATAATATACGGTTAATCGATAGACTTGCCGATGTTTAAAATAAATAATGCATATTTCCGATAGATTTAGTGGTTTTTATATATCAGGAAGATTGTGGCACAGGCGATCGCTTGCGCTAAAAAAGGCTCTTTTTTTACTTGAATCTTACAGAGTCGCGCATCCGTGTCTTTTGCCACTCTCTCGAAATTTATGGAGATAATTTTCGGATATTGCGTTTATGTAAGTTGAAAATATATTATAGTAACATCTAGAGATACATCAAAGATGACCAAAATGGCTACCATACCTAAGCAAAATCAGCCTGTAGAGTCAGTGATGGCTTCAGAACAAGAAACTAAATCTATTCAGCAACTGGAACGTATACTCAAGCGTGAAGGTTCTCAACCAAAATTAGTAGGAGCAAATAGCGAAGCAATTACGATTCCTGAATCGGTTTATCAAGTTTTGCGTCAAGTTGTTCATGCAATGGCATTAGGCAAAGTAGTATCAATAGCAATTCAGGAGCAAGAGCTAAGTACACAACAAGCCGCAGATTTTCTCAACGTATCACGTCCTCATTTGATCAAGCTATTAGAACAGGGGGATATTCCTTACATTAGAGTAGGAACACATAGACGTGTTCTTTTTGAGGATTTGATGAATTATAAACAGGAAAGGGATGTTAAGCGCAGGAAAGGCTTAAAACAACTAACTCAATTTTTGCAAGAAGAGGGATTTTATGATGAAGAGAGTAGCGAAATAGACCCATAAAAATGAAATCTCTCTCCGTTGTTTTGGATTCCTGTGTCATCTACCCAATGCCTTTGTGTGATACTTTACTGCGTGCTGTTGAGGCAGAAATATACCAAATTTATTTTTCACAAGAAATTCTAGAAGGTGCTACTCGCAACCTTGTAAAAAACGGAAGAATGACAGATGTTAAGGCAGTACGTTTTCAAGAGGAACTCAAGAAAAATTTTCCAGAAGCAATGGTAGAAGTACCACCACATTTAGTAGCGGCGATGACAAACGATCCTGGCGATCGCCATGTTGTCGCTGCTGCTATAGTTGCTAACGCAGAGGTCATAGTTACTTCTAACTTAAAAGACTTTCCTGTTGAGGCTCTAGCTCCTTGGGGTATTGAAGCTTGGCATCCAGATGATTTTTTGGTTTACCTTGATGAAAATTTTCCAGAAAAAATGTTTCAAGTCATTCAGCAGCAGTCTGAAGATTTAGAAAATCCACCAGTGAGTGTTGCCCAATTGTTGAACAAGCTGGAAAAAAATAATAGAGTACCGAACTTTGCTAGAACTATTCGCTGCTATGAGTATGGCAATAGCATTTTGCAAATAGCCAAGAAAGCTTTAGATCTGCTAGGAAAACCTGCAAAAGAGGGTGGTAGCTGCTTCGATGGTAAACGATATCGACTCTGGTGTAACCAAAAAAGTCTAACAATTACTTCTAAAGACAGCCGAGGTGAAATTCTCAGATTTGAGAATGGAGGAATAGGAGGAAAGCTATCATCAGAAGATATTGAGACATTCCAAATATTTGCCAAAAGCTTAGAACAGGAAATATCACAACCTGGAATGCAAAAATCCGAAAGTTTATAGCTCAACGTTGACCGCTAATGTTACATCTAAGATCGTTGAGCGGTGAAAAAAACAACGTGAAAGCACAGGTATTTAGAGGCGTAAATCAACTGTCTTTTGAAGACATCCCAGTACCAACGCTCTTAACAGATGAAGTGCTGGTGCAAGTACAAGTCGTCGGGTTGTGCCAATCAGATATAAAAAAAATTCGTTATCCTCTGTATGAACCACCGCGCATATTTGGGCATGAAACTGCTGGAACAATAGCCGCAGTCGGTTCTGAAGTCAGAGGTTGGCAGGTGGGACAACGAGTTGCAGTGATGCACCACATTCCGTGTATGCGTTGCGCCTACTGTTTAAATGAAAATTTCTCGATGTGCAATGTCTACAAAAATATTTCTACCACAGCTGGGTTTAACCCTAGTGGTGGCGGTTTTGCCGAGTATGTCAAAGTACCAGGACACATTGTGCAGAATGGGGGGTTAATTCCCATCCCCGATGATATTTCTTTTGAAGAAGCAAGTTTTGTGGAACCGACTAACTGTTGTCTCAAAGCGGTAAAAAAAGCCCAAATTGTCCCTGGACAAACTGTATTAATTACAGGAGCCGGGCCAATTGGGTTAATGTTTGTGATGTTGGTGAAGTATTTTGGGGCAGAAGCGATCGCCACTGATTTACTACCATCTAGAATCGAAAAAGCCTTGCATATTGGTGCAGAAGCTGCTTTTGATGCTCGTGATCCCGATTTAGCAACAAAAATTCAAGCCCTCACAGATGGCTTAGGTGTAGACGTAACATTGCTGGCTGTACCTAGCGAAAAAGCGTTCTTTCAAGCACTAGATTGCACCCGTAAAGGGGGGAAAATACTTTTCTTCGCTGAGTTTCCTGATGAATTAGAAATTCCTATCAATCCAAATATTCTTTACCGCCGAGAAATTGACTTAATGGGTAGTTACAGTTCTTCTTATCGTCTTCAGGCACTTTCGGCTGATATTGTATTTAATCGGCGGATTAACGTACCAGCCTTAATTAGCGATCGCTACCCGCTTAAAGATTTATCAGCAGCCGTAGAACAAGCGATCGCGCCTTCTGCTGATACATACAAAATATTAATCTATCCTTGATCCGGGCAAACAAGCTAACTCCTAGAAAATACTTATAAAGTGTGAAGTATGAAGTGTGAAGTATGAAATTTGATTCCCTACTGCCTACTTCCTACTCTCCACTGTCCATCTACCCAAATCCATGCCCATGACAGTAGTTATAGTTGCTATCCTAGCTTTTTATGTCGCCTTTAATCTTGGTGCCAACGATGTTGCCAACGCGATGGGAACTTCCGTCGGTTCCAAAGCTGTGACTCTCAAACAAGCAATCATCATTGCGGGAATTTTAGAGTTTACTGGCGCTGTCTTGTTTGGGCATGAAGTATCAGAAACTTTAGCGACGAAAGTTACCAATCCTAGCTTATTTGCGGCTACGCCCCAATTATTAATTACAGGAATGATTACCGTATTAATATCCTGTGGTGTATGGTTGCAAATAGCCACTGCCAAAGGTTTACCTGTATCATCTTCTCACGCTGTCGTTGGTGCGATCGCCGGATTTAGTGCTGTAGCAATAGGCATAGGTGCAATCGATTGGTCATCAATTGGCATGATTACCATTGGTTGGATTGTGACACCGATAATTAGCGGTAGTATTGCTGCCTTGTTTTACAGTCAAATTAAGCGCTGGATTTTAGATCAACCAAATCAAGTCACCCAGCTAAGAGAGTGGATTCCTTGGCTAAGTGCTGTTTTGTTGGGTGTGTTTGGCGTGATTGTCCTACCTTCTCTAACGCAACCTTTGACTAATTTCTTAATTGAGCAAGTTGGTATTGATATACCTGCATACGACATTCCTTTATTCACAGGTGCATTAGCAGCAGTAGGACTCACGTTAATTAGTTGGCGACAACTAGAAGCAGAGGAATGCAAGGGTGCAAGGGTGCAGGGTGTTGGAGAAGAATGCAGGGGTGCAGGGGTGCAGGGGTGCAGAGGTGTTGGGGAAACTAAAGAAGAATCTATAACTCAGCACTCAGCACTCAGCACTCCCATCGAAAGATTATTCGGTCGATTCCAACTACTTAGCGCTTGCTTTGTGGCGTTTGCACATGGTTCCAATGATGTGGGAAATGCGATCGCACCCTTAGCGGCGATCGTTTATATCAACACTACTGGTAGCGTACCGATAAATGGCATTAACATTTCATTGTGGATTCTGGTCGTGGGTGGTGCAGGGATTGTTACAGGTTTAGCTATTTGGGGTAAAAACGTCATTGCTACCATTGGCGAAAACATCATTGCTTTGCAACCTAGTAGTGGGTTTTGTGCAGAACTGGCAACCGCCACTACCATTCTCTTAGCTTCTCGGTTAGGTTTACCTGTTTCTACCTCTCACGCCCTTGTCGGGGGTGTAGTTGGTATCGGTATGGTGCAAAGCCTGAACTCGATTAAATTTCAAACTCTGCAAGGTATTGCTGCTGCATGGTTAATTACAGTTCCTTTGAGCGCAGTTCTCAGTGCAAGTATCTTTAGTATTGCTCGGATTTTTTGGTACTAGTACAACAAGGCAAAAGACTCTCTTGTTTTGACTTCCTATTGTGTACTATCTATTAAATTACTGGAATTAGCTAAAATATTTTCTAGGAGCAAATAATAATTGAAAATTCTCAAGACAAATACACTAATTGGAGAAATGTAAACTGTTGCATAAGTTACATTTTGCGCTGATTGACATCTAAGTTTTATAAATTCGGTACTGTCAATTATCACAAAGCATTTATTTGCAAGTTTTTGATAATTTCAATTGCTCTCAAAATAACAAGTATTTATATTGAGTGATTATTTTCCATCTAAAAATCTCACTTTTAAAGGATTGAATTTTCTGGCTGATAAATGGCACAAAGTATGTGAAGCTGTAAAGCAAAAGATTATATACTTTGCCAAGCTGTGTTCAGCATGACAAAATTACTTTGATACGTGCAAATCTTGTTAAATTTTTTGGTCTATCTGAGAAAATACTGAAAATTAGTATGAGCGCCAAGCAAATTTACGGGAAGCAGCTTTATCTTCAAGGTGTTAGAGGTTAGAAGCTAATGGGGCGATTTGAAAAACGGCCAGACAACCCGCGAGTTAGAGGCGAACTATCGAGATCGGCAGAAACAGCACTCTGGGCTGTTGTGGAGGATTTAGAAAATCTTCAACAAAACGTGCTGATATCATTACAAGAAGATATTAAACGGTTGCAAACGGAAAAAGAACGACTATACGATGACATTCAAAAGCTGCTAGAGGAAAAAGAACACTTGCAACAAGTGCGACAAATTACCGAACAGCAAGTGTTAATTCGGCAGTTGGCAGAAGTTTTAGCCAAACATATTTCTTCTCAACTGCAATCATCGCTGAAGAATTTAGCCAGCCAACTGAAGATGAGCGACGCTGATGAACAAGCAGCACTCAAATCAGCCGAAAGTAATGAGCAGATTAAACAAATGCTAGGTAGTTTGGATGACACTCTGACTATTACTTTTAATTCGCTACAACAAGAACTGAAAAATTATCAAGGTAATCTTTCCCAGCAATTATCTCGGATGCAAAGCCAGCAGCAGCAGGGAGAAGTGATTGTTGAGGAATTAGTTAATCACTTGCGTGGGGAATTAACAAAAGCCATCAAAGAAACTACCCAACAGACAAAACCATCACCGCCAACGGTTTTACAACCAGATGAGCCACCGTCTACTAGTTCAATAAAAGTATCTTCACCTACGGTTTTACAACCAGATGAGCCATCATCGGCTAGTTCTTCAGTTACTTACCCACTGTTGTCAGATGTCACCAATAAATCGGATGAAAACCAGACTAAATCTTCTGCACCAGTAACATCGTCAGCAGTTATTATTCCGCCGATTAAAGAAAGTCCAACTCAACCAATTTCCATCGCTCCCAAGGACTTTCCTCCCCAAGAAAAACCTCCTGAACCAATTGTTTTACCCAACAAAGATGTTGCGGAAAGGGAAACACCATCTTCACCTAGCAATCAGGCTAGTGAACAAAAATCGGTACTGCGCCTGGATGTGCCAGAAACGCAAATAAAATCTTCCTCCAGCAAAGCTAGTGAGCCAGTTTCCGTTCTCAACCCTGATTTAGTTGAAGATGAAACAATCTCTCCACCTTCAGCACCAGAACCTAAATCCAGAAGGTTAGGCAAATCTCAAAGTTTGTCACCAGTTCAAATTGGGTTCTTGCTGATTGTGTTGTCTACGGTGGTGTCATCACTATATAACGTAGCGGTGAAGATGATGTTCCACCAAGATTCTGCGGTGGTTGGCAGCTTGGCTGTAGAACGGTTGTTATCACCCACTTTGGGGAATATTTTATTAATTTTGTTGCTGCGGTTGGCAGTGGTAGTGCCGCTAACGTTGTTGTTAGCGCCAATGATGCATCCACAAGTTTGGCAAGACATCAAAAACTTGATGGAATCAGTACGCGGTAAGCCTTCAGCCGCGAAAGTCAAAGCACAAAGAGTTTTGCAACTATCAATTGCTAGTGGTTGCTTTTTATTTTTATCTCAGGTGCTAGTTTACATGGCTATCGGTCAAGTGACGACAGGCATGGCGATCGCACTTTTCTTTATCTATCCCAGTATTAGTGGTTTGTTGTCTTGGTTATTATTCCGCGATAAACCCACTGGAGTTCGCGCTGCTGCAATTGGTTCTATTTTCTTGGGTGAATTATTAGTTTTGGGAGGTGCTGCGAATGCGGGAATCAGCGATTTTTCTGTTGGTAGCAGTGCCGCAATTTTTGGTGGTGTAGCTTTTGCTTGCTATGTAATTTTGACCCGGATTTGTGCAGCTAAATTGCATCCTGTATCTTTTACTTTAATTAGTTTCACCACCATGTTTGTTTTGAGTTTTATTGGTTTGATGTTACCTCTACCAAGCGATTTGAGCCTAGCAATTGATGGTTCTAAGTTGCTGGAAATTATTTTAAGCGCTTTTATTTTGGGTGTGCTGACACTTTTGAGCTATGTTCTCAACAATGTTGGTATTCGGAGACTTGGGGCATTGCGATCGGCAATTATTGGCGCTGGCGTACCAATCTTAACCGTAGTTTTTGCAGGTTTGTTGATTCAAGAAACTTTAGAAATTATTCAGATTTTTGGCGTGTTATTTGTTACTTTTGGTGCAGTTGCTTTCAGCTTTGAGAAAATGCGTCATCAAGTTAAATCTTCTAGCTCTGAAGCTTAAATGACGAAAAGCTGCCATCTGACAGCGAGGAAAGTTAAAAGTCGAATGTTAAATAGACATTTTATTATCTCAACTTTGATTTTTAACTTTTCAATTCTTTATTTTTTTTAATAATTACGCATAAGCTTTTCTAGTAATACAACAGTCTCAGAAGTATTTAGTACAAAACAAATATAAAACTTTCTATTCCTCTAAGTATTTTTTTATCAAACTGCTGTGAATATTTAGACTGATTCAGTTATCTATAACCCTTGAAATTAGAAATTTTGTAGTAAAAGTATCAGTTTCTTCGTCAGATACCAAATGGAGTAAAAGCAACTTTCTTATATTGCTTGAAATATCAGGAATCCTTGATAATTACTAGTATGTAAATTAAGTAAATTTAGTTCTTACTATATTATTAAGATTGGGTTAATTTACATAAACTTGATAAAAAAACTGACAGAATGGAATATTATATATTAAAGGTAATAAAAGGTATTTCGGACTGGGAACTATTTGCCTAATTAGAGGAAATTAATTTCCCTGGGGACTAACTACCTGAACTGCCAAAAAGTTGCCGAAAGCTGTGAGCATTATGGTAGTCTACTAGTATCTACTAAACCTGTAATTTTTCAAGTTCAGTAGATGATTGACTCAGAGATTACTCCTACAAAACAGGAAATCGACGGGTAACTAAAATTCTCTACAAACCCAAAGAAGTTAACCATTTTTGGGAAAGGTGCTTACCATCAAGTCCATCAGCTAGTTACTGCTATCTCAGCAATCAGGTGTTTAATCACAATTAGGAAGCAATCTTCCTGTTGTTACTAGTAAAGGATGCAAAAGTCTTGACCCCGAAGACAATCTTTATAGATTAAACCGGGAAAATAGATGATTTTGTAATTGGTATGACAAGTAGAGGAAATGAATAGTTATTTCCGAGTCTGTCAAGAAAAGATAACAATAGCCAAATAAACAAGCTTCTTTTTAGTAGTAATTTGCTATATAATTCGGAGCCATTGGCAGTTTCGACTACTAGTAACCTGAGATTCACAGCATCCTAGAAAGTCTCAAGTAACGACATAGCTTAAAGTTGGGTGTATACTACTTACTTTCCTCTGACTATAAATCTGTAAACGTGCTATTTAAGTGTCTGTAATATGAGTAACGACATAGATCTGATCAAACAACTTGGCCCTAGTGCGATGGATCAGATCATGCTTTATCTGGCTTTTAGTGCCATGCGGACGAGTGGACACAGGCATGGAGCATTCTTAGATGCAGCTGCCACGGCAGCTAAGTGTGCAATTTACATGACCTATCTCGAACAGGGACAAAACCTGAGGATGACAGGTCATTTGCACCACCTGGAGCCAAAACGAGTCAAGATTATTGTCGAAGAAGTCAGACAAGCGCTGACAGAAGGTAAGCTGCTGAAAATGCTGGGTTCACAAGAACCACGCTACTTAATTCAACTGCCTTACGTTTGGATGGAAAAATATCCTTGGCAACCAGGTCGCTCAAGGGTTCCAGGAACTAGTTTAACTAGTGAAGAAAAAAGACAAATAGAGCAAAAATTACCTGGTAACTTGCCAGACGCGCAATTAGTTAGTTCTTTTGAGTTTCTGGAACTAATTGAATTTTTACACAAGCGATCGCAAGAAGTCCTCCCACCTGAGCATCAAATGCCCTTGAGTGAAGCCTTAGCAGAACACATCAAGCGTCGCCTCCTGTATTCAGGTACGGTAACAAGAATTGATTCGCCTTGGGGAATGCCCTTTTATGCCCTGACTCGTCCTTTTTATGCACCAGCCGACGATCAAGAGCGCACATACATTATGTTAGAAGATACCGCTCGGTATTTTCGGATGATGAGAAACTGGGCAGAAAAACGACCAAATTCCATGCGTGCCTTGGAAGAACTTGATATTCCTCCAGAAAAATGGGATCAAGCAATGGAGGAACTTGACGAAGTTATCCGCGCCTGGGCAGATAAATATCACCAAAGTGGTGGTATTCCCATGATTTTGCAGATGGTTTTTGGCAGAAAAGAAGACTAATAAAGTTTCTCTGAAAACTTTTGGCTTACAGCAGTTTTCAGGTAAATAGACCACAGTGATTGAACCAACCGAAAGTATCATCCTCGGTAATAGAATTTACAACTTCAGCCATTGCTTGATTGAGCGATTCAGAAGTACGCGCCTCACAGGA
>NZ_JAIVFW010000091.1 GCF_020829595.1 Nostoc sp. CHAB 5844 | reverse complement strand
ATCGGCTATTTAAATCAATTGAAGAGCTAGAATATTTATTACATCAACTTTTAAATGAAGGAGAGTTAATTATTAAATGGGGACGAAAACTCAAAAATAAAGGTGACGCTGTTATCACAATTTAAATGTACAACAGCTTATCATATGAAGCCGATCAAAAATGAATAATACAGATAGATAATTTACAGAATTATAGATTAATTAACAGTTAATTAATCAGTCTAATTACTCAGGAGTATTTATTCTATTTTTCCATTTCATGTCAATCTCATTATCTATTTGGTCAATGGCTTTTCCAATTGCGTAATATATATTACGCCAATTTTTACTGTGTTCAACAAAAACAGATAAATCTCTTCTTATAATTCTGTAAAGCCAGCGTTTACGTTTTTCTTGAAACAAGTAAATCGTATATTCCCTATATGAAATATCATATTCATTATTTCCACGAGATTCAAAACGCTCTATAAATCCTGAACTATTGGAAATATTGATTTTTTCGATTTGTTCAGGTTGAGTAATTCTAGCAATTTGATAGTTTTGACTAACTTCACTAATTTGGTTATAAGTTTTAGTCAATAAATCTATGAAAATTTTATTTACTAGTTCTTGTTCGTTAATATTTTCATCAACACCGAAAGAAACTTTAACTTCTGGACTCTTACGTAATTCCTCAGTTAGTTGCCTTGCAAACTCAGATATTGCTTCTAAAGCATCAGAGCTTTGAGTTATACTTTGCGTTAAGATATCTCTAAATTCATCAAATGTTACAATAATATTATTGGGATTAACTTCTACTTCTCTATTTCCAATATTTATATTTTTAATATTTTTGTTTATAGAATCACGCCCAACAAAGTCTCTTCCAATATTTTCATTATAATTACCACTACTTGTATTAACTGTTCTTTGATTGTTCGGTGTTGAGTTGATTTGCTTTATCGGCATTAATATAGGTGTACTTTTAACTGAATTTTGATTTTTAAGATATAAAAATATGCTATGTAATACACCTGATATAAATAAGGTTAGTCCCAATATTGTAGAAACAGGATTTATTGAAAACGTGGTATGAATTAATGCAAGTGTTAATGATATACAAAATGATATAAGTATTATAAATACTAGTACATTCTTTGATTTTACACTAAAAAGAAGCATTTATATATTTACTAAATAGTGCCAAATACTATCTGTCTAAAATCATCAAATAGTATTATTAATAACAAAATATTACAGAGTTATTACGTACAGAGGTATACTATAAATCACCATTTACTTGTGATTTTAGTCATTCAGCACAAGCTTAACCTCTGGAAGCAGGATTTTATAAATTAATAGAGTTCAGTTAAAGCTAAAAATAGGTAGTGGTATAAAACCAATTACGAGTAAAACAAGGATGGATTGAACGATAGCTCAAGCTAACCTTGTATCTCAACTATCTATGAGTTCAATTTTGGAACTATAGTAGAAAAGAGTCATTGGTTATTTGTGTTTTACGATTTTCCTCCTGCCTCCTGCCTCCCTGCTTCCTCTAAGGTAATGTTGGTTCAGAAAAGCTGAGGGGATTTTTAACTTCGGCTTTGGGAGATTCTTCCACTACGCTGGGTGCAGTTTTCTCGCATTTAGAGATGCTCTCATCTTCGCTACTTAACTTATTAGGACGGAGAGCGCCTAACGCAGTCTTAACTATGACAGCAGTAGGCACTGCGACAATTACACCCAACAATCCGCCAACTCTCGCGCCAGTTAAGACAGAAATTAGTATCCAAACTGGATTTAAGCCAGTAAAACTGCCCAAGATTCGCGGCGCAATTAAATTTTCTAAAATTTGTTGCACAATCACGGCTGCTAATAACACTCTGGCTCCCATCCAGAAATCTTGCAATGCGACTAACGAGGTAGTCAGGACAATACCCACAGAACCGCCAAAGGGGACAAGTGCCATAATCCCGATAGTGAGACCAAATAATAAACCAAATGGAACTTTCAGCCACAAAAAAGCAGGAATCAAAGCTGATGCCATGCAGGTAGATAAAATTAGCTGAGTGATAAAAAAGTTTTGGAAACTGAGGCGGACTGTTTGCGAGAAAGGTTCACGAAATCTGCTGGGGAGCCAATCTACTAAACTTTGCCAGAGTTCATCGCCATGCTGCAAAAGATAGAAAGTCAAGACCATCGTCAGCAGAAAATCTAGCAAACTAGTGAAAGTAACAACAGCCAGATTGAGAACTTGTCCCGCGATCGCTTGCAGTTGTCCCTTGACGCGATCATTTATTTGCACTACAAGAGCATCAAGGTTAATCGGTAAGCCGAGAACTTCTGCTTTCTCGTTTAACATCATCAACTGCGATCGCCCAGAATCAATCAACTCTGGTATTCTAGCCACCAACTGTTGAGCTTGAGTCAACGCTAACGGAAACAGAGTCACACCTAATGCTAATAAAATCGATAACGCTAATAAAAACACCAGCACAGCAACTTGCTCTCGTTTAGCACCGTGATGCTCCATCCAGCTAACGGGGTAGTTGAGCAGAAATGCCAGTACAGAGGCTCCGACTAAAATAACTATTAGGGAATGGAAATACTCAAAAATTGCTGAAATCGCCCAACCATTGAGGACTAGCAGTGGTGCGAATAGCGCGATCGCTCCGATTCGCGCTATTGGTGTTAGTGTCTGCCACCAGTTGATTAGCTTGCGTGTCTGCATCTTTAGCCGCTTGCGAGATAAAACTAAATAAAATCTTTCTCTAAAGCCTATTATCTCTGACTACATTACAGTCTTTCATCTCTCTAGTTTAGGATTAGACTCACCCAAATGGAAAATCTTGAACCAATAAATGATTCTTCAGGCGTAGAAGCGGAGCATAACTCTGTCTCATCTCAGATTTTGAGTCAAAACTCACATCCCAATCAAACACAGTTGCTGATTTATGTAATCCCAGTTATTGGCGTTCTGCCATCTCTATGGACTCTCTATCGTCGCCAGGGAAATCGGGAACAACTAACAGTTAGTCGTCAGTCTATTACTCTGACATTTACTTGGCTGTTAGCTTATCTCTTGTTAGGAACTGGCGCAGCAACTTCGGAATTTTTTGGATTGCGTTTATTAATACTCAATAGCTTTCTGACATCTGGTTATTTTTTAGTGAGTATTTGGCTAATTTTTCGCATTATCCGGGGGCAATCTAGTCGTTTACCAGGGTTGAGCAACTTAGCAGAGCAAGTGTTGGGCAAGTATTTATCATGATGCTGGTCAGTAAACCTCTAGACAGTATTTTTACTGAATTTTTATCTAATTACAGATTATCTCCTAGCGGATATGGTCAAACTGACTTATTGTTGTCATACTTCAATAAAACATATCGGGATTTGCCCCAAAAAAGAAAAATCCTGCTATAAGTGTTGTGTTTGACACAAAGCGCGAAAAGTCAACAAGGTTAATTAAGAGTTAACTACTATGAGTTGATGTATTTGCAAATTGATAATCTGCAAATTTACCGATTTTAATCAGCAAGTGTGAGGCAGTCTGTGACCATTCAAAGAACTTCGGCGGAAGATAACCACTCAGCAAAAACCCCCAACTCGAAGGGCAGAAAGTCGATAAACCCAAAATCCGGACGTTGGTTGTGGTTCTGGGTGGGTATGAGCGGCATTGCAATGGTATCAGCAATGGCAGGGGCTTTGTTGGCGGTTTCTTTGACCAGTACGCCGTTGCAGCAAGCCGATCTCAGTCCCCAAGAAGAAGCAGTCTTTGATAGTGATGCGATCGCTGGTAGTGGATTGCGATTTTCGGAATTAACTCGTCCTGTGAATCTTCTCGTGATGGGGATGAGTGTACTACCTCCAGATGTCCAAAATCCTCCCACAGAAACCAAAAATCTTCGTTACTTGCCCCAAGTCAATTCCTTTGATGGTCTTTCTGATGTCATGTTGTTGGTCAAATTTGACCCAGAGACCAAAAAAATAACCATGCTCTCGATTCCTAGAGACACTCGTACAGAAATCGAAGGGCATGGAACGCGAAAAATTAATGCCGCTAATGTTGAAGGTGGCCCGGCTTTAACTGCCAAAACAGTCAGCAATCTGTTGGGCGGCGTTGGTATTGACCGCTATATTCGGATTAATGTTCTAGGAGTTGCTAAACTCATTGATGCTTTGGGTGGCGTTACAGTCTATGTTCCTAAAGACATGAAATACCAAGATGATTCCCAACATCTATATATCAATTTAAAAGCAGGTAAACAGCATCTCAACGGCGAGCAAACGCTGCAATTACTCCGTTTTCGTCATGATGAATTAGGTGATATCGGTCGGATTCAACGGCAGCAAATGGTAATCCGCGCCCTGACTGACCAAAGTCTCAACCCTGCTACCCTGACTCAATTACCCAAAATTCTGAATGTTGTCAAAGAACACATTGATACTAACTTGACGGTTGAAGAATTAGTGGCATTATTAGGTTTTGGTGTACGGACTAATCGCTCCAATATGCAGATGTTAATGCTACCAGGCCGCTTTAGCGAGAAAGGCGAGTATGATGCCAGCTATTGGTTGCCAAATAGAGATGGCATTGCCAGACTTATGGCTAAACAATATGGCTTAGAATCAACCGCTGAAACCACTGAAACACAAGTAACCGATCTAGGTTCTGTGCGAGTGGCAATTCAAGATAGCACAGGCAGCGATCGCGCTACCTTGCGGCCTTTGATTCGAGCTTTGGAAAGATCGGGATATCGTAATATCTACGTATCTAAACCTTGGAGTGAACCTTTAGAAGTAACTCACATTGTTGCCCAACAAGGAGACGGCAACAGCGCTGAATCGATTCGGGATATTTTGGGAATAGGAGAAGTGCGCGTTGAAAGCACTGGTAGTCTTAATTCAGATGTGAGCATCCAAGTAGGTAAAGATTGGTTGCAACATCAAATGCTTTTGAATGATTCTACTCAACCTTAAATTTCATCTTGATTGAACCAAGAATTTAAACAGTAGAGAATAGGAAACCAATGTAAGATGCGCTCTCCTATCCTCTGCTGCTACTTTTCTCATTAGCCATTTCTATCTATTTCAGAAAGGCGAAGGAGTTTACAACTTGTTGATATGCTCGACGGTAAATAGTATCATTATTGCCGTAACCAGTCTTGGATAATGACACAACAATAATCCGGGAATCTTTAGGGCTGATAAAAGCAACGTTTTCGTTTTCATATAAGCCACTAGATTGAAATTTTACTCCCGTTTGTCCAGCAATCTTCGCAGATTTAAAGTCTCGGCTGCCTGTAAATTCGTTACTCTGTTTCACCCACTTCTGCAAAGAGAATTTGCGTGGGTTATTATATACGGCTACTTGAACATTGGCTGGATATTCTGTACCGCCTTCATAAGCTCCAGCGCGAATTTTTTGAGCGTGTTGTTTAGTCCAGATATCAACAGCAGTTAGGGGAGTATTAACATTATTTCTAGGGGTTGATATCTGATTATCTATAACAAAATCTTTGGAGTAGCTAAACCGAAAACGAAAGCGATCGCTACGGTAAATAGCTTGTTGCGCTACAGGTTTGGGTGTAGACTTGTCTAATAAAACAACTGGTTTAGCGATCGCTTGGTTTGTTGGAGAAGAACTCACGGTAGATTGGCAGGCGAGTGTCCCAGCTGCCACCAAACTCATCAAAATTGGCTGCAAAATCCATTGTTTAATTTGCTTGTAATCAACTTGCATCATTCACTCCGGTAAATTCCATCGTTTAGACTCTTGAGAGATGATAGATTCAAGTTTTCAACAACAATTTCCGCAACTTATCAAAACAGAATTCAGTAGTCACAAAGACCGCACTAGCTCCTCCTGAATTCTGACTTCTTCTTCAATAAAACTTCAAGCGCCCAGACTGCTAGAGCCTGAGCGCTTGAATAATAGGTTGCAGAGAAACTTCTGCGAAGTAGTTAAATTAAGCAGGCATCATTTGCATAGAGCGGCAGGCTTCGGCACACTTGCGGCAAGCGGCGGCACATTCCATCATCTTGGAATCATCGCTCATTTTTTCACAAGCCATTGCACAGCGATCGCACATTTCTGCACACAGCATACAAGTGCGTCCCATAAATTCCGAACCGCCCATCATCATATTCATACACATCATGCACATTTCCGAGCAATCGCGCATCATACCCATCATGCTCATCTCCATGTGCTTACCGCCTTTGCTCATGGAGTAAGTCATAGTTTCCATACACATTTTGTGACATTCCATGCAAGCATTCATGCAGGTTTGCATTTCCGAAGTCATGGATTCAGTCATCATCATCATCATAAGAAAAATCTCCTGATTTTTTGATGCTTTGATAGTGTCCTTGGTAGGACTTACTTACAACAGTAATCTGCTTTTTTTTAGAGGTCAATAGAAATTTTTATGTCAAACTTTTAAGCCATAAATACCGATAAATTTACCGTAATTAATCAACAATTACCCATAAAATAGTGATGTTTATCTGCAAAGGATTAGTAATCTAAGTTTTTAAACAACGGTTACAAGCTAGAGATTGTTGTGTGGATTCTAGTTTTAGCTAGAGCATCAATCTAAAACTAACTTTTAGCCGTAAATAATGTCATATTTCTTTAACGAAGATATAGAAAAATAATTTCTTAAATATATACAAAGTAAGTTCTGATAAAATTTCATGAACCTAAAGATAGATGTTTAACAATAGATTTAAGAAAATAATTTGTCTTTGCTTATAGTTCAAGTATTGAACTAGTACAGCACGGCGTAAATAGACATACCATTCAAAATGGCGCAAAAGCCCAGAATACAATTCTTTTGACTTTTGACCCTTTGGGTGACGCTCCTACGTCGCTAACGCCACTTGACGACAGTTGCGCGACTGTCGGGAAACCCGCCCACGGCACTGTCTCCTTTATGCCGGGAAACCCGTCCACCCTTCGGGTTCAGCAGTCCCCCAGACGCTCGAAGACTCGCTAACGCTGCGCTAACGACGGGAACCGCCAAGATGGGGGCTGCTTCACCGCAGTGGCTCACTTTTGACTTTTGACTTCCGCGTAGCGGTACTAGTAGTCTGTCCCATTAATTTTATGGCGTTATACCCTTATCCCGTATACCCAGTTTCAACAAACAATCTATGTAAGTCCTACTTGGTCTTGCCAAAGACAGGGGTAAAGCAGGATGACGCTGGCTCAAGGAGCGATTAAACTGTGGGTAATGTCAATCGTTTATGGCTAAAAGCGACACATAAATAAAATTAATGACATTGTTATTTTATTCCTAAAGTCTAATCCTGCTATAGAAAATTACCTATGACAGTGCATCAACGTAGTGTTGGGGAGACCGCTGATTTAATTATTGGTGTTCACAACCAAGAAAATCACCAAATACAACCCAATTCTGCCCCTGTGGGTGCTCTTGCCAGAAGAAAAGGAACTATTTCTACTTTTCTTGCTCCCTTGACTCAGGATACTTTTAAACAAGTTGTTACTGAAGTCGAGCATAAATTACAGATTGTGCATCAAACCCTGTCAATGTTAGATTCTCATGGGTTTGAAACAATCCTGCAAGAAATGTTGCAGTCAATTACCTTAAAAACTGGGGAATTATTAGGAGCAGACCGGACAACTATATTTTTATTAGATGAAGAAAAACAAGAACTGTGGTCAATTGTCGCTGCGGGCGAAGGCGATCGCTCGTTAGAAATACGGATACCAGCTGATAAAGGTATTGCTGGTGAAGTCGCTACCTTAAAACAAGTAGTTAATATTCCCTTTGATTTTTATAACGACCCTCGTTCGATATTTGCCCAAGCACAAGAAAAAATTACTGGCTACCGTACTTACACAATGCTGGCTTTGCCACTGTTAAATGAACATGGGCGATTAGTGGCAGTAGTACAATTACTCAATAAATTAAAATCAGTACACGATATCAACGCACCACTAGCAGAGCGGATTGATACTGGGGGTTTTACTAGGAACGACGAACAATTATTTCAGGAATTTGCGCCTTCAATTCGCTTGATTTTAGAATCTTCGCGCTCTTTTTATATGGCGACGCAAAAACAAAGAGCAGCGGCGGCGTTGATGAAAGCGATTAAGTCACTGAGTCAAAGCAGCCTTGACTTAGAAGATACCTTGAAGCGGGTAATGGATGAAGCCAAGGAACTGATGAACGCCGATCGCAGTACCCTCTGGTTAATAGATCGCGATCACCATCAATTATGGACGAAAATTACTCAAGATGATGGTTCGACGAGGGAGTTACGTGTACCCATCGGTAAAGGTTTTGCGGGTATAGTAGCTGCATCCGGCAAAACACTGAATATTCCTTTTGATTTGTACGACAATCCTGACTCAGAAACAGCCAAAAAACTTGACCAACAAAATGGTTATCGTACCTGTAGCTTATTGTGTATGCCAGTGTTTAACGCCGACCAACAATTGATTGGCGTTACACAACTGGTAAATAAAAAGAAATCTGGTGATTTTCCGGCTTATAATCCAGAGACTTGGCCAAAAGCTCCCGAATGCTTCCAAGCTAGTTTTGACCGCAACGACGAAGATTTCATGGAAGCTTTTAACATTCAAGCAGGGGTGGCGTTGCAAAATGCTCAATTGTTTGCCACAGTCAAGCAACAAGAACAAATGCAACGGGATATTCTGCGGAGTCTTTCTAATGGTGTAATTTCTACAGATAAATCAGGTTGTATTATCGCCGCTAATGAAAGTGCTAAACGCTTGCTCGGTTTAGAAGCAGAAGACCGTTTGGAAGGTAAGTTAATTAGTGAGGCGATCGCCATTAAAGAAGGTGACTTTAGCAAATGGTGTCAAGATGCTTTACACGCCAGCGACCTCAAACGCCGCCAGCAATATTATCCTGACCGCACACTCGTAAGTAATGGTACAGAACAAGAACAACACAGTATTAATTTATCGATTAATTCTATTGCTGATGTGAGTGACCAACAGCAAGTGCGTGGCGCGTTGGTGGTGATGGAAGACATTAGTGATGAGAAACGCCTCAAGAGTACAATGTACCGCTACATGACTCAGGAATTAGCGGAAGAATTACTGAAATTAGATGATGCCAAACTAGGAGGCGATCGCAAGGAAGTTTCGATTTTATTCTCTGATATTCGTGGCTACACTACTTTGACAGAAAACCTGGAAGCGGAAGAAGTGGTAAGTATGCTGAATGAATATTTTGAGTCAATGGTAGAAGCTGTTTTTAAACACAAAGGTACTCTCGATAAATACATCGGTGATGCCATTATGGCTGTGTTTGGTTCTCCACTACCTTTGGAAGAACACGCTTGGATGGCTGTACAAACTTCTATAGAAATGCGTCATCGTTTATACGAATTTAACCAACGTCGTTACGCAGCCAGTAAACCTAGAATTAATATCGGTATTGGTATTAATTCAGATACAGTGATTAGCGGCAATATCGGCTCAAGTAAGCGGATGGAATTTACCGCTATTGGCGATGGTGTTAACCTCGGTTCGCGCCTGGAAAGTGTCAGCAAACAATACGGTTGTGACATCATTCTCAGTGATAATACTTTTAAACCCTGCCAAGAATACATTTGGGCTAGAGAATTAGATTACATTCGCGTCAAAGGTAGAAATGAGCCAGTATCCATATATGAACTTGTAGGTTTACGTTCTGACCCAATTCCCAACGACAAGCTGCAAGTTATTGAACACTATCACAAAGGACGTGAGTACTACCTCAAGCGTCAGTTTACATACGCTAGGGCTGAATTTGCCAAAGTTTTAGCATTTGACAACCAAGATAAAGCCGCAATGTTACATCTTCTGCGTTGTCAGCATTGGCTACAGTCACCACCAACTGATTCCGATTGGGATGATGGTGTTTGGACGTTTAATGAGAAATGATTTTAATAAAAAAGCTTGAGAGGTGTTTTCTAGCGCCAAAAGCCAGGAAACCAACCAGGTCTGAATCCTGAGTCACTACCACTGTAAAAATGCAGTCGTCCAAATCCCAGAAATTGACCGTGGGATTTTTCTCCTGTGGGAAAAGCTGTGACTCCAAACAGATAGACACCGCTACTTCTTGGGTTTTGCCAAGGTTTGAGACCAATTGTAATTGTTTTACCTGGAGATACTGGCGGGTCAAATGTTATGGTGACAGTTCGGGTTTTGCGATCGCCAGCTACATTTTGTAATCCTATCTTTTGTCCTTTGCCTGAAGGCTTACCTTCAAAAGCTACACTATCATTCAAATCAAAGCGAATATGGTCTACTCCCTCATGTTGATTAATCGCTAGGCTTTGTAATGCTTCTCCGGCATTTTCTGGCAAGCTGATTGTAAAGTAGTATGTCGCACCCCATGCGTAAATCTCGTTATAGGTAGTGATTGTATTAACTAGGCGCGGTGGTTGTGCAAAATACACTGTGCCATCTTGAAGTTGAATTGCATAACTCGGCGGCACAATGTATCCCTGGATTAAGGTTATGCTGGCGATCGCTGCACCTAACAAAACTCTAGGACGCATAACTTTTTTGGATGACTACTTAATTAATATTGTATGTTGTGTGCATCGCGCCTGTATTATTTCCGTAATATTCAATGTAAGCGAACACAGCAATATATGTTTTTCTTACAACTATCTCAATAATTTACTTTTGTACATAAAATTTATATTTTAATCTTTCTTTACATTTTTATGACTAGCTTTATGCTCGTAGTTAATACTAATTTGTAAAAGTTAATTGATATTTGTTGTCAAAGTAACTATTTAAGTTAGACACTAAGAGTAAGAGAGCAGCAATTATTTCGTATTATGAATACTCTTGCTACAGTTGAATTCAAGCGGTCAATTTGGCAATCCGCCATTATGTTGACCTTGGGCTTTTGGCTAGGTGGTAGCCTAGTTTTAGATTGGGTAATTATGCCTACCCTTTATCTTTCCGGCATGATGACCGAAGCTAGTTTTACTACAGCTGGCTATGCAATTTTTTGGAGTTTTAATCGCATCGAATTGTTATCAGCTGCGGTAGTTTTAACAGGTGTATTGGCTTTAAGTAAAACCAAACATAACTGGCATCCTAACACTATTGTTTTTGCTGTCATCTTGCTAACAGTATCTCTGCTAGAAACATATTTTTTAACTCCGAATATGTGCGCCGCAGGAATTCATCTCAACCTATTTGAAACATCTGCGATTCCAGCATCAATGGATTTATTACACGGCGGTTACTGGATGTTAGAAACAGTTAAGCTGGTGACTGGTGGAATCTTGTTAAGCCAATGCTGGCGGATGCAAGCTGAATAAAGGGAGTAGGAAGTGGAGAAGATAAACTTATCCACCAAAACTTTTTCTTGTTGTTAAACAACCCCAGTTTTTTACAAAGACTGGGGTTCTTATTTTTCGAGAACGATTTAAGGTATTTGTTCAGAATCTGATGATTCTTCGTTGTTAAAAAATAACAGCCGTGCAGCCAGAATGGCAAAACCTAGAGCCGCGATCGCTTTTAATATACGTGTAGGCAACAATTCTGCTACTGCGCCGCCAGCTAATGCGCCTAGAAGACTTGTCAATAATAGTGCGCCAGCGGTACCAAAAAATACAGCCTTTTGAGATTTACCACGGCTGGAAAGTGCGATCGCAGCTAATTGGCTTTTGTCTCCTAATTCTGATAAAAAAACTGTAATAAAGCTTAATTCTAAAAGATGCCAATCCATAAATTTATAGAGAGTAGAGAATGAAGAGTGAGGAGTAGAGAATATAGACTAGCCTTGTAATACGTCCCAAAATAACATTAGTGAAATTAACAGCAACATTACTCCGGCTGATTTTTCTACAGTTTTAGGACTGAGGCGGCTGGCTATCCAACTACCTAACAGTACACCCAACAAGCTGGTAGTGATGAGTGCAGCCGCAGATCCGAGAAACACTACCCAAGGTGCATGAGATTCTGCACTCATTAACAAGGTCGATAGTTGGGTTTTATCACCGATTTCTGCGAGAAATATGGTAACGAAAGTTGTCCCAAAAACTACAAATGCTGATTCCCGCTTTTTGTGACTATCAGTAATTACAGGTTGCAGCGGTTCAATAGTTGCAGTAGTAATTTGAGATTTAGCGTTGTCCTGGAATTCTGGCAGGTCTTTTGCAGAAATAGCTACAGGTGCAGAGTCGAGTTTCACAGGCAGTAGTTTTGTTAATTGATTATTTTCATATTCTTCTCATTTTCTCAGATAGTTGTCATAAATTGCAACTGTACTGCACAAAATTCATTTCACTTTATGGATGATACAAATACAGTGTAGGCGCTTTCCGGCCGTTCGCCCCTACAAGTTCTTGTATGTGTAAGCTTTTGTGCTTACAAGTTGCACAATTGAAATTTTGGGGAAAAACTTCAAACCCTCTGCCCTGCTCACGCCAGTTGCTACAACGGAGGTTCCCTCCCTTCGGGTGACGCTCAAGAGCGTCGCTAACGCTGCGCTAACACAGTTGCCTGATGCCACTTGCTCCACTTGGGGAGACCCCAAGACCGCAGTGGCTCCGGAGGGAAACCCTCCCGCCGCACTGATTCACCGCAACGCACTGGCTCCTCTGCTCCCCTGCTCGCTCCCCTGCCACGCCAGTCGCGCGGCTGTCGGGAAACCCGCAAGGGGCGCGCTGGCTCCCCTTGCGGTCTCAACATAGCAAACTTTTGTGATTATTAGCTTATCAAGATTTTGGTGAATTGGTCTGACTGGCTCCGCAACGCACTGTCTGCCCTACAAGATGGATAATTTTGTTAGGCAATTTGAGCAATAGTCACACCACTACCGCCATCAGCTTGTTCTGCTGGTTCGTAACTGCTGACTCTGGGATGCTGTTGTAAAAAGGCATGAACACCTTGTCGCAGCTTACCTGTACCGTGTCCGTGAATAATCCAGATAGGGCCAGTAGCTTGAGAAATGGCTTTGTCTAATTCGATTTCGGCATCGGCTACGCGCTTACCCCGCAAGTCAACTGTATTTTTAGAAGTACGAATTGCTGGTGCTGTTTGAGGTGGAGGAGTAGTTGGTGCTGGTGCTGGTTTTGGTTTGACAATAGGTTCGGCTTTTTGACCATCGAGAGATTCGATGTCCTGCAATTTTACTGTCATTTTCATGATACCGAAGCGGACGTTTAGCTCTCCATCTTCATCGGGAGCAGTTAAGACTTCGGCAGTTTGTCCAAATTGGGAAATCCGGACGCGATCGCCCACTTTCGGCATAAACCCAACTTTGGGTTTAGGTGCGGCGACTGGCTGGTATGTCTGAGTAATTTGATTTAAAGCATTGGTGGCTTGCTGGGCATCTTGGGCTGTAGGTGTACCTTGTTGCAAGCGGCGAATGACTTGGGCAATTTCACCTTTGGCTTGGGCGATCGCTTGTTGGACTGCAACTTCTTGGGAAACCCGCAATGACTTTTCGCGTTCCTGTAAAGCTGCGGCTTTATCGGAGACTTCTTTATATAAACGTTCCGCTTGCTGCAAGAGTTTTTGTGCTTCTGCTGCTTTGGTTTCTTGGCGACGACGTTGCGCTTCTAACCCTGCAATTACTTGGTTAACTTCATCTGTTGCTTCGCCTACTTGGGTTTTTGCTTGTTCTACTACTTCTGGATTTAATCCTAAACGTAGAGCGATCGCCAAAGCATTGGAACGTCCTGGAATCCCCCACAGTAAACGATATGTAGGCGACAAAGTAGCTTCATCAAATTCTACAGAAGCATTTTCAAATCGCGCATCTTCGTATTTTAGGGCTTTTAATTCTCCGAAGTGAGTTGTGGCAATTGTTAACTGAGCGTGTTCCGCTAGATATTGTAAAAGTGCGATCGCTAAGGCGCTACCCTCGGCTGGATCTGTACCTGCGCCTACTTCGTCGAGTAAGACAAGTGCTGAGTGCTGAGTCACCGAAGTTTGCCCGGAGGGAGACCGCGCCAGTTCCTTCAACGGGGGAAACCCCCGCAACGGACTGGCTCCTCCTTGCAACTTCTCGCTGAGTGCTGAGTTTTCACTTAAAGTATTTAAGATTCTACTGATGCGGCGGATATGCCCAGAAAAAGTCGATAAACTTTGCTGGAGGGATTGTTCATCACCGATGTCTGCTAATACTTGGTCAAACCAAGGCATTTCTACAGGTTCACGGGCGGGGATGAATAAACCCACTTTAGCCATTAATGCTGCTAAACCGAGAGTTTTTAATGTGACAGTTTTACCCCCAGTGTTAGGCCCGGTAATTGTCACTACGCGGATATGGGGACTAATCAATAAATCTACAGGAATGACGGCGTGGCCTTGCTCGTGCTGTTGCTGCCAAATTAACAAAGGGTGACTCAACTGGCGTAAGGTGATGATTTCTTGTTCGTCGCGGTTAACAAATCTGGGAGGATTAGCTTTCAGCCAGTAACTATAACGCGATCGCGCCGCCGCTAAATCCAATGTCGTCACAATTACTAATAGCCTTTCTAAATCTGGCGTGACGGCTGCGACTTGCTCCGTCAAAACACGGCGGATTGCTTCTTCTTCTGCTTGTTCTCGTTTCAGCGTTTGCCGTAATTGATTACCCATCGGCACGATGGAATTGGGTTCCACGTACAAAGTCACACCACTAGTAGAAGTATCGTGAACAATACCGGGGATAACGTCTTTATGGCTGGCTTTCACCGGGATAACAAAGCGATCGCCGCGTTGGGTAATTAGCTGTTCCTGAACGGCATTCGATTTTGCTTGTAAAATATTATGCAGTTTTTGGTTAATTTGACTGCGTAATCGCCGCAAATCGTCACGGATTTCACTTAATTTTTGGCTGGCACGATCTGCTACATTACCGCGTTCATCAATACAACGGTGAATTTCCTGTTCTAATTCTGGGTAAGTGCGTAAATCTGCGACTAAATCAGTTAATACAGGTATATCTTCTTGGTTATCAATAACACGCCGTAAATTTCTCGCACCTGCTAGAGTGGTAGCGATCGCGAGTAATTCATCGCCAGCTAAAATCCCTCGGAGTTCGGCGCGTTCTATGGAATCACCAATATCTTGAATACCATCAAAAGATAAGCCTGTAGTCAGACGAGTTTCTAGTTGGTAAACTTCTTTAGTCTGTGCTAATAACTGCTCACTGACTGATTGTGATGTAGGAATTTGTAAATTAGTTGATGCGATCGCCCCTAGCTTAGTTGCCGCAAATGTCGCCAGATGCTGGCAGAGGCGATGCCATTCTAGTAGTTCTAAAGTTTCCGCTTGGATCAAGGCTGCAACATCTAAAAAAATCTTATATAAAAATATCGTAACAACAGAGTCGCGTTTACAGCCAATATCAGAAGATGCACTTGCTTTGCTGGGACAGGATAGAGGCGATCGGCTTTACCTTACAGTGCAACAGTAAATCACTGTCTTATTTATCACTCAAACCAGCTTAGACTACGCACGAATAAATTGTTAAGTCGTTGCTTCTAAAGAACTGCATTGTCAGCGTATAGATTATATAAGGAAATAAGGCTCTTCAGTACTTGTTATGCTTAATTAACAATTAAAATGCCAGTTTAACCAGCATCTAATTCGGAAGTTTTCAAAGTTTCTAAATCCATAAGCTGAACGTTTAATTAGCTTGAGTTTGTTATTGA
>NZ_JAIVFW010000090.1 GCF_020829595.1 Nostoc sp. CHAB 5844 | reverse complement strand
TCAATAACAAACTCAAACTAATTAAGCGCTCGGCTTATGGGTTTAGAAATTTTGAAAACTTCCGAATAAGATGCTTATTAAGCTGGCATTTTAATTGTTAGTTTAGCATAATAAGTACTAAAGAACCTGAAAGATTACCTCAAGTTACGCCTAAGTCAGTCACAATTAGCAGAAAAGCTGACAGATGGTTTATTTCCTTTAGATTTGAAGTAGAACCAACTCCTACTCCTAAAGTTGTGGAGTTTGTAGGCGTAGACCTTGGTATTAACCACTTAACTACACTGTCAACTGGTGAAGTATTTGATGGCGCGAAAAGTTACAAGAGATATGAGCAAAAATTGTCTCGTATGCAATGGCTTAATCGTCGTAAGCAAGTAGGTTCTAATAACTATAAAAAAGCTCAATTAAAAGTAGCTAGATTGCATCGTAAAATAGCCAACAATCGCAAAGACACATTGCACAAAATCACGACCTATATCAGTAAAAACCACGCTGTTATCGGGATTGAAGATTTAAATGTGCGCGGGATGTTAGCAAACGGTAATTTAGCTAAGGCAATTGCGGATATGGGGTTTTATGAGTTCCGCCGACAGCTTGAGTATAAAACTCAACTCTACGGAAGCTCTTTAGTGGTTGTAAATAGGTTCTATCCTAGCAGTAAAACTTGCTCTAACTGCGGAATAAAGAAAGAGTATCTAGCACTCAAAGAACGCATTTTTAAATGTGAACACTGTTCTTTTGAGTGCGACAGAGACATTAATGCTTCCATTAATTTGGAGAAGGCGGCCAGAGAGGTCGTGTCAGCTTGCGGACTGGGGAGTGCCGACGCTTCCAGGTTGAAGCAAGAAAAAAGTGTTAGCAATTGTTAGCATTTTTGGATCGGATGACGATTGACAGTAACGGCACTATTCACTGGACACCCCAGGCTACTCAAGTTGGTCAGCAAGAAGTGGAAGTGTTGGTGACGGATGGGCAAGGTGCTGTCACTAGTCAGATTTACACCATCCAAGTTGGCACGACTGCAATCAACTCTGCACCCAGCATCACCTCTACTCCCGTGTACGTGGCTAGTGTCGGTAGTGCTTACCAGTATCAGGTTGTTGGGAGTGACCCAGATGTAGGCGCTCGCTTAACCTATCAATTATTGTCCGTGCCTACTGGAGTAACGGGTATTACCATTGATGCGTCTACTGGTTTGTTAACATGGCAGAACCCCGTTGCTGGTAATTACAGGATAGTTGTTGGGGCTGTAGATGATGGTGGATTGGGCGCGGCTCAAGGTTTTAACTTGACTGCACGGGCGAATAATGCCCCGGTGATTCGCTCAACTCCTGTGTTAACTGCAACGCCAGGGAGTGCTTACAGTTACGATGTGATTGCGGCAGATGTGGATGGCGATCGCCTCAGTTATACACTTGACCAGGCATCTCGTGACAAAGGTATAACACTCGATACCTTGGGCAGATTGCGTTGGAATCCTACTACCAACAATATTGGAACTCACTCAATTGTGCTATCTGTCAGCGATGGCATTACGTCTACTCCGCAAGAATATGACCTTGTGGTAGCGGCTGATACTGTAGCACCAATAGTTAGGCTGATTGCGAATTATGATTCAGTTGATTTAGGTGAGACAATCATTTTCCAAGCACGGGCTACAGATAATATCAGAGTTGCTGGAATAGAATTCTGGATCAACGATACTCCTGTAGTGCTTGATGCTAACGGCATGGCTCGTTTTACGCCAATCACAGCCGGAACAGTTGTCGGCAAAGCGATCGCAAAAGATACCGCTAACAATTCTTCTGGGACAGTCACTTTTAACGTACAGGTACGCGATCCTAACGACGTGAATGCGCCGGAAGTCAGCTTCAATTTGTCTGGTATCACTAACGGCTTTGTCACTGCACCCACCAAAATTAACGCGAATATTTCCGACCCTGATAGTAATTTAGATTACTATCGATTACTAGTCGCACCCGTAGCAGGTGAAGAATTTAGAGAACTGTGGCGCAACGATAACCCAGCCCACTTGGTAAACGGCGAACTTCCCGACCAATATAAATTCGACCCCTCACTGTTGCAAAATGATTCCTACATTGTCAGGCTGGAAGTTGGTGATAATGGCGGTAATATTTCCTACTCCGAACAAGTCGTTGATGTTGCTGGCGAGTTGAAGCTGGGGAATTTTAGGTTAAGTTTCACTGACCTTACCGTGCCAGTAACGGGTATACCAATTACGTTGACACGCACGTATGACACACTGAATTCCGGTATCACTGACGACTTTGGTTATGGTTGGCGGATGGAATTCAGGGATACTGATTTAAGAACCAGTTTGCGATCGCCAAGTGAGGAAGAACAGCTTCTCGGCTACCAAAGTGCGTTTAAGGACGGAACACGTGTTTACATTACTCTCCCCGGTGGCAAGCGCGAGGCGTTCACTTTCCGTCCTACTGTTGACCCCATATTCGGGTTAGCTAGTTCCATTGGCGGGGAAAGTGCAACTGTTTATAAACCCGCTTTCGTTGGGGATAAAGGGGTAACAAGTACCCTCACTGTGAAAAGTGCGCGGATTCTGCGGAAGGATGGGACGGATGAATATGTCGGTCTTAATGGCGGTATCAATTACAATCCGGCAGATGTGAATTACGGTAGTGTGTACGTGCTGACGACCAAGGAAGGCATAGTTTACGAAATTGACGCGGCTACGGGTGATTTGCTGACCGTTACGGATACTAATGGTAACAAGCTTACGTACACTGATGACGGAATATACAGTTCTAGTGGAAAACAGGTAACGTTTGAACGGGATGCACAGGGACGGATTGCGTCGGTGAAAGACCCGATGGGTGAACTGATTCGGTATACCTATGATGCGAAGGGTGATTTGGTGAGTGTTACCGACAGGGGAGGTAACACCACCCGCATGGAATACAACCAACAGCAATCGCATTACCTGGATAAAATAATTGACCCACTCAACCGAACTGGTATACGCAATGAGTACGGCGATGATGGGCGGTTGAAGGAGATTGTGGACGTTAACGGTCAGAAGGTGGAAATGTCCTATGACCCAAATAACTCTAAGCAAGTTGTTAAAGACGCACGAGGTTATTCCACTACTTATGTTTACGATTCTCGCGGTAATATCCTGCAAGAAATTGATGCCAAGGGTGGTAGTGTCACGCGCACTTATGACGATGACAATAATTTGCTGACAAAAGTAGACCCTGATGGTATATCTATCACTTATACCTATGACAGTAAAAGAAATGCTGTAACCCTCACAGATAAAGACGGCAATGTTACCCGAATTACATATAACCAATATGGTGAAATCATTAACATGATCTCGCCTAGAGGTTTAACCGTCTCATCAACTTACGATGAACACGGTAATTTACTATCTAGAACCAATACAGATGGACAAACTGTAACCTTTAACTATGATAACTTTGGGAGGGTGATCAAACAAACAACAGCCGATGGACAGGTATCAACGAATACTTATGACATTTATGGAAATGTCACCTCTTTTACAGATAGTCGCGGTAACAAAGCTATTGTTACCTACGATCTCAACGGCAAAGCCAAAACTTTGTCGATGGTCTTTCCCCAAGAGAACCAGACTTTAAATACTAGCTATACCTATGACAACGAAGGACGCACTACTTCTGTCACAGATCCTCAAGGGAATATTACCACAACCGAATATGATGCTAAAGGCAATATCATTGCTGCTACCGATGGCAAAGGTAATCGCACTCAATATTTTTATGATGAAAAAGGTCAGCAAGTTAAAGTTATTCTGCCTGATAATACACCTAATAATCCAAACGACAATCCTATAGTCTTGACAGAATACGATGCGGCAGGAATGGTTATTTCTCAAACATCAGCTACAGGATTGAAAACGCGCTATGTTTATGACCAATTAGGTAGACTAACAGATACAATTTTACCTGACCTGACTCCAGACGATCCAAATGACAACCCAACAGAAAAGATAGCATATACCGCAGCAGGTCGCATAAAAGCCAAAGTTGATATTTTTGGTACTCGCACAGAATATACCTACGATAATTTAGGAAGAGTCAGTAAACAGACAGATTTCTTTGGCAATAGTGCTGGTAACAACACTACTTATACTTATAATACTGACGGTCAAGTTACCTCAATTACTGATGCCAGAAATCGAAAAACTTTAATTGGGATTGATGATAAAGGCAGACCTATCGTAACTACGTACTTTGATGGCACTACATCTAAAGTTAATTACGATACTCTAGGACGTACTAAATCAGAAACTAATCAGCTTGGACAGACTACTAACTACGAATACGATGCTTTTGGCAAAGTTGCGGCAATAACTAACCCACTCAATCAAAAGACTCAGTTTACCTACAACAGTCGCGGTAGTTTGGTCAAAGTTACCGATACCTTAAATCATGAAACTAAATACGAATACGATCAATTCAATCGTCAAACCGCAGTCATTAATGCTAATGGCGATCGCACAGAAACCACCTATGACCAGTACGATCAAGTTGTAGCAGTCAAAGATGGTAATCAACATATTACCCAGTATTTTTATAACAATCTGGGTACGCTAACTGCTGTTAAATTAGCTAATCAAGCTACCACCAATTATACTTATGACAATTTAGGTAGGCTAACCCAATTTGAAGATGCTAATCGCAATAAAACCACTTATGAATATGATGTTTTCAATCGTCAAGTTGCGACTAATCTACCTCTAGGACAACGCGCTACCACTACTTACAATAATTTAGGACAAGTAGCTAATACCAAAGATTTTAATGACGATATTATTACTTACATTTATGACCAATACGGGCGACTAGCAAGTAAGTCATTTTCCGATCCGCGTGTGGCTACGGTTAGTTATACTTATGACCCTATTACTTCTCAAATTAAGAATGTAACTGATGGTCGAGGAGTTACTACATACAGCTTTGATAGCTACGATCGTGTGAATTTAATTTCAAATCCTGACGGTCAGACAGTTGGTTACACTTATGATGTTTTAGGTAATCTCAAAACTTTAACAACCAGTGGTAGTACAGTTGATTACTCTTACGACCAGCTTAATAGATTAAGTACTGTCACATCAGGCAAACAACTAGCAAAATACGATTACGATGCGGTAGGAAATCTCATTAGTACGACTTTGGGCGATGGGACAATTGAAACCCGTCAGTATGATGCGAGTAATTGGTTAAAGAAAATCGAAACTCGTGATGCTTTAGGTACAGTGTTATCCAGTTATGCTTATACCCTTGATGGAGTAGGACATCGCACTCAAGTAGTAGAAAATTCTGGTAGAACTGTTAACTATACTTACGATGAAGTCGATCAATTAAAGCTGGAGTCGATTAACGATCCAGCTTTAGGCAATAAAACTATCAGCTATGATTACGATTTGGTGGGGAATCGCTTAAAGCGTACTGATTCAGACCCTAGCAGTGGATTAACGACCTATATTTATGACAAGAATAATCGACTAATTTCGCAAACATCTGGAACTAAGGTAACTCAATATACCTATGACAATAATGGTTCCATACTGACTTCTGATGATGGGACTAACTCTGTAATTTATGAATGGATTAATGATGGTGAGAATCGCTTAATCAGTGTAACGACAACTAATCCAAGTGGTTCTTCTCAAACAAAATATATTTATGATGCTGATGGTAATAGAGTAGCAAGTATTACCGATGGAGTGAGGAAAAATTATCTTGTCGATCCTAGAGGTTATTCCAAAGTTCTGCAAGAGTATGATGCCAATGGTCAAATTCTGTCTAAGTATTTCTACGGTCTGAGTTTAATTAAGTCTGAGAGTGCAACTGGCGAGAGATTTTACCATTCCGATGGCTTGGGTTCAACTCGGTTGTTGACTGATGGAACTGGTCAAGTCACAGATAGATATGTCTATGATGCATTTGGGAGATTAATTGCTCATGCTGGCGGTTCGGATAATGCTTATAAGTTTGCAGGTGAGCAAAGAGATAATACTGGCTTAGATTATCTCAGAGCCAGATATTATGATTCAGATTTAGGCAGGTTTATCTCAAAAGATGCGTTTGCTGGACATTTAGCTAGTCCGATTAGTCAGAATGCTTATGTTTATGCCAATGCTAATCCTGTTAATTTTACTGATCCCTCTGGATATTTTAGTTTAGGAGATGTTTCTGCTGCTCAAGCTTTTAACAGTATCCTCAGTAGTATTACTGTTGCTGGGATTCGTTCTATAGCAGCTACTCTGGGTGGTGCTTTAGGTGCTGGTGTTTTTGATATATCTCGCCAAGGCTATGAAATGATTGATAGCCTTGTTAAAGGAGATGGCAGAAAAACTGAACTTGACGGTGCACAAATCTTAGAAAGTATGCGTATGGGTGGCATGGCTGGCGCATTGTTGAGTGTTGTGCCACAAGCTGCTATCTTTTTTGCTTTTAAAGGACTATGAGAATACTTGGACTTGGATTACAATATTAGCTTGCTCCTCGCAATTTAGTTGCATTTCATCCAATCACGCTTTCTGCCACTTCACCAGCAGCCCATCCGCAGCCACAAGCCCCCACTGCGGACACTTGATCACCAGCTTCTTGATCACAATCCTCAAAGCTGGGTCGTCCTGCCAACACTCCATCAAAAATTCATCTCCTGGATTTTCGCGCCATTGTTCCGCCAACTTGAGCTTGTTCATGCGCCAGGGTCACGCCTTAAACAGTGCTGCGATCGCCGCCTTACTTGTGGGTATCACTCCCCTACCAGAAACCGCCGCATCATCTCCGCCACTGCCACTGCTTCCCCATCCGCCGTGTACACAGTCTCCCCTGACATCGCAATCACAATCCTCTGCTGCCTTGCCCACTCAAACCAATCTTTAACAGTAGATTGAACCTGCGCTGACTCTGGCTTCCGCCCCTCCTTACAAGCCACGACAAACACAGCTTCCGGTGATTTAATGCCCTTCCAAGTCCGTATCGCTTCTTTGAGGTAAGCGATCGCACCCGGCACATTCTCCCAACACCGCCTAACCGTGCGTTGAATCTCTGCATTTAGCCGAAACTGCGGAGTACAGGGAATGTCTCGTAGCTGCTGCAACACTTCCTGAACCTCTTGGTTGCTGGGCTGAACTGATTTTTCCATAGATTCAAAAGCAGAATAATCATCCTCATCGTCAATTGACTCTATGCTTTGAAAATCTGACGCAACCGGGACGGCGGAAAAGTTGTCCTGATGATTATTTGTGCCGCTAATCGAGTCATCTTGTTTTTGTTTTTCAACGAAGTGAGCAGTCTGGGGTAGCTTTGATTCTTGGTTTTGATAAGCCCCTTCCTGGTCGCATTCCAAAATCTTGGTTTCCAGTTCCTCACTTTTTTAAAGTTCAACAGCAGAGTGTTGTTGTGAAGGGAACTCTTTGGATGGGAACTCTTTGATATGATCTGCCGTTGGTGAGCAATTCGATATGTTCAGAGGACTCACATCGATCTGCTGTTTTTGACAAATGCTATCCCATAAGACTTGTACGTTTTCAACGTTAATGGTGAACCAGTTGGCTTGATACCAAGTTTTTTCACTGTGTCGGCAGACATCAATCAATTTGAAATTATCCCTCAAGTTGGCGATCGCTCGTCTAATTGTAGAGGGTTTGAGAAACGGTAGAGTTTCGCCCCAATCCTTGAGTGTCTTCCAAAACCAACGTCTACCATCACGCTTGATGTGCTTGGAGATTTGACAATAGTAATGAATCTGCTGGAGTATTACCGCTTCTTCTAAACCAATTTCTGCGGCCAGTAATGGTGGAACCAGCAGAGGGGATTCTGGAGTGATTAATTTACTTGTCATATATTTTACGTAATGTCTAAAACGGCATATTTTCTTGGTCTTCTTGGGGTGCTTGTGACCAAAATTCTCGAAGTTGTTGGCGTTTAGCGGCTTGAAATTGCTGTTTCTCTTCGGGCGATACTTCACCTATCAACTGCGCTATTTCATCCCTCTGCTTCTGCTTCATTTGTTCAGTGTCCATAGCAGGTAAAGCCAATGGTTCATTTTTGGCAGAAGGTCGAAAACCTTGACGGCGGAACAAGAATCTAAAATGGCGTTGATCCTGCGGTGCGAGACTTCGCCATACTTCGGCATCCCATCCAGGAGGCATAAAATTAGATGATGGGGGCAGCAGCGTTTGGACTTGGGCTTGTAGCTGTGCGAAATTTTGTTGTAATTCCTGAATTTGTTGCTGTAGCTGAGGAATTAGCTTGACTGATTCTTTGGCAATTACTTCGCATTGCAGAAAATATTTGCGGATCTGTCTACCTTGTTCACTTTTAGACAACATCCCCATTTCTTTAAAGCATTCGGTTGTCAAATAAATTTTTTCTACTGGTCTACCCGCTTTTGAGTGTTCCACATTAATGTGGAAAATATTGTGTGGTAAAGCTTCTGGCGATTCGTCTGGAAGTTGTACGAAATAATCGAAGTTTTGTTCAAAGTACCCGCTCAGCATTCGCTTGGCACTATCTTTTCGGCTATATCCCAGCACTGACCAAGCCCAATCAAAATCTATAATTTGGTTGCTGTTGTGCAACTTTTGAGCCAGTTCAAGCGTAAATTCTGGTGTCATAAAATTATTTGTGGTAAAGGTTAATATTTGACGCACGACAATCTCCCCCAACGCTCACGCTGGGATTTGAGCATTCGTAAAAGCTGGTCTAAAAAATCACTAACTACGGGTTACAAGAGCCGTAACTCGGTCTTAAAATATCTGTCAGTCTTTTTGGGTCGGACTTTCCAGTGATCCCAAGCAACCCAAACCTCTTCGCCCAAATCCTCAATAACTTCGCCTCTCTCGATATACAAAGCGCAGTAAATATCAGCGTGTGCGACAATTGAACCTAATTTAATCTCGTTAGAACAACCAGACTCGGCAGAGTTTTCGTCAGGAACCGTTGGTTCCGTAATATTGGCAGCTTGCTCTAACGCAGCAATTAGCTCCTTCTCTTCGGTGGTCAATTCTGCCCAGTAGTCTTGTCTAATAACCTCATACTCAGCTCAGCAGCCACGCTCAAATAATCCCACCAACTACACCCCGGCTGTGACAACACCCGCCGGATATCCGCAACTGCCTGGGGAATGAGTTGCAGTTGCTCGGCGCGAAATGCGATCGCCTGTGGTGTTGGCTCACTCCCTAAAATTAACGCCGCAGCTTCTAACGCTCTGGTATTGTTCATTGCACTGGCGAGATTCCCCAAAGCAATACTCATCAGTCGCAAGCACTCCTGGGCATTCTCTTTGGGCGGTTCCTCAGCCAGCGATCGCAGGTCTAGAGTTTTATCTAAAGCTTGCTTAACCTGTTTGTTAAGTACCTTGGTAGCCTGTTTGGTGAGAGTATTACCCCATTCCTGTGCAGGCTTTTCTTCTACAGCACGTTCCAATTCCTGAATACGCTGCTGGAGCCGCCGGTTTTCGAGTTCTAGCTGTCTCGAACCCTCCAACTCGTCCAATCGCTGCTGTAGTTCAACATTTTGCTGTTTCTGCTCCTGGAACAATTGCTGTAACGCCTGGAGTTGCTCTTGCGCTTGCTGTTCTGCTTTTGCTGTGGCCTCTGAAAGTAACCCAATCCTCAAATCTTGCTCCAGCCGTTCAAGCTCTTGCTGGTGCTGCTGTTTGAGGGCGGCGATCGCTTCGGAATATTCTGGGGGGTAAGTTCTTTCTGTGGGAAATGGAAGACTAGGCGCGTCTAAATCATTATTGTTGACTAATTCCTTACCATCAGCAAAGGTGACAATCTGTTGTGTTTGATTGGGCGGATCAGCTTCAATGGTTCCTGATTCTCCGTATCTGGGATGTAATTTTGATATAACCGTAACTGTGGGAAATTTAGGAACCAATGGTTCCTGAACTGGTTCTGTGATTTTTTGGCGAGAGAGGCGGGGAACCACCTTGTTTGCAGCTGCGGCAAAATCTGATTCACTGGGGGAAGAGTTTTCAGAGAGTGCGATCGCAACTGCTTCTTGCAACTTGTCGGGGGTCTTGACTAGCCGCAACAGTGGACGTGATTGGCGTTCATTTTTAATGTGCTTGCCCAACTCCCCGGCGGCATTGATAACTTTCTTGGCTCCCAGCAGTTGATTGATGCGGCGGTAGCCACCCCAAGTAGACAGTTCGCTCTGGCAGTATTCCTCAAATGTTTTGTAGCCAGCTTCACCGTAGAGCTGTTGTTCACGCATTTGCAAGATTTCGTCAATTGCCTGCCATTCAAAGCGATCGATGGCGGCGAAGGTTTCTTGGATGCTGGCGTTGAGGTTGCTGTAATCAGATGTTGTCGCAGAAATATAGTTGCTAATAGCAAGATTACCTTCTGTGCATAATGCAGAAGGATTTGATAATGTTTGTGTAGTCATAGACTTGTCGAGAGGTCATGTGACTATCCCCCTTATCAGTTTTCCAGGCTATCAAGGGGGATTAAAATTTAATGTGCTTGCTGTCCAAATCGCCTTTGTAAATCGGCTTCAGCTTCCTCGATAGTCATGGGAACTGCATTAGGATTCTGTGCATGTTTTCTGTCTATGTAAACCTGAAACGCTTCGTCATCGCTTCGATTTGCTAAGATGTAGTCTCTTAGTTGCTCAATCGACATTTCTTGAAAATTGGGTTTTGTTGTCATAACCAAAATATTTCTCCTGTTCGTGAAACCTCGGCTTCTATTGAATTATTAGCCAAGATATAAATATTGTTAGTGCGCTCATCAAGTCTTACAAGGTCTATTGTTTTGTATACCCTGGTGAGTTGAGCGCATACCCGAATAGCTGAGGTAGCTTGTTTAGGTGTTGGTTCCATTCACTTCCTTTGATGCCATTGGTTATCCTTGTAACTCAAATGAACAAATGCTTATTGCAAAAGCATTTACTTTCAGTGAACACAGACAAGGAGTGACTAGACAAATTGCTACTCAGTCCTAGTCTTTTACTGTAGAATCATTGTAACGCATAGCGATGCAATGCGTTACCAAACTTGCGAATTAAAAATTAACCCGCCTTGTCGTTTGACGGAGGCGGGTTTTCTTTCATGATTTGTAAGACGCGATCTCGTTGTTGCCTGAGAGATTTGTTTTCTTCTACAAGAGAATGGTTCTCTTCTCTCAGGCTGCTGATTTTTTTACCATTTCTTGCTGTTGCTTTTCCAACAACTCTAGTCGTTGTCCTTGTTGTGACAACATTTCGTAAACAGTCTCAAGGTTTATTGCTTCTACAGTGTGTTTTTCTTGTTGCTTAAGAAAGGCTGACACTACCTCATTAAGCAACTGTGACACTTTTAGACCTCTGTGGTTGGCTATCTTTTCTAGTTCCTCTTTTATAGTGCTACTGGTGCGAAAGTTGATTTGCGTATCTAGCTTCATGTTTTCCATATCTTGCGTTGCAATGTTTTTACTGAATTATAATTCCTCCTCCTACTAAAAGGGAAATCATGCGTCGCACATCTTGACTTTGCGACGCAAATGCGTTACATTGTATTCGTCAGGTGAAATCAAAAAGCAATCGCCCAAGTCTTGCAAACAGAACGATTGCTTTTTGTCCAAATAATTGGAGATTATAATTATGACGCAATTACTTTCTAGACATCAACCACCAACAAGCTTCTGCAACCCAACAGACGAGCAGACAGCAGCACAAACAGAACTGTACAACCATCTCGAATCCCAAGCCCAAACCATTGCCCCCGAACTTACCACAGTCCAAATCAACTCTAACCATTTCGAGATTTACGACGGGAAATGGTTAATTGCTTATATCGTTTACGATTACTCTGATTTTGTCACACAGCGTTGGGTAGTCATGGTTGCAGGCGAAGAAGTTTTCCGCCACAACACACAAGCTTGGTGCTTTAGGTTCATCAGTTGGCACTACAAAGACGGTACACTCAACCCCCAATCTAGCGCAGACATACCAGAAGTACCGTTTATCTCGGAAGTCTGCTTCTATGACCAAGAGGCTTTGATAGGTGGTGAGTTAGTAGCAACTGTAAATTACAACCACGACAACTACCAAAACCCCTACTGGCAGGTAATTGTAAACGATATAGAAATCTTCAAAGACACTACACCTGAAAGATGCCACAGCTATATCAAACAACAGTACCAAGCTGGCACTCTCTCCGTCCAAGAACCATTCGAGCAACCATGCACCACTGATAACCGAGCGATTTCCCATATCTTCAACGAATGCCAGAAATACGGTTTAGAACTACTGGATGATGGCATTTACCAAGACGACGTCAAACTGGGACAAGTTGGGTACACGAACGGGAATTGGTGGGTAATCCAAAGGTGTTCTGGTCATAAACAGTATTCCGACTCGGTGTTTGATGCGGTACGCGCTCTCGTGGAAAGTCAATCGCCATCAGTCGTTACGCTGTTGTCTTGTGAAGAATTGTTAGACGTGCCGTTTGATGAACTGACTGCATTGGATTGGCAGAGACTACAGCAGGGCGAACTAGAACGAGAACTAATCGCAGCATAAATCAGAATTCAGGAATCAGAAGTAAGAATTCTTCTGATTCCTAATTTTTTCTCTTCATTTATTCATTTACTAACTAAAACAATGGAACCCACAATATCAATTCCAAGGGATTGGCAATACCCTCGTTTTAGCTTTGGCGGACGTACGCAACTCGGTGTGATTATCGGCATGAAGTATTATGCCGAAAATACATATTTAGGTAATGAATACGGCACGGGATGGCACTATATTATGTTGGCAGATAAAAACGGTGAAGACGAAGAACACCGTACTGAAGACCAAATTCAACTGCTTTCACCGCAGGAATTAAAAACAACTTTAGAGGCAGAAATCAACAATCATCTGCGCCAAGTAGAATCACTAAAACATCAATTAGACGCTATTCCTGCCAGTATTATAATCCATCACTCCACTGCTAAAAAAGAGTCTCAAGTCCAAATTCAGGAACCATCTCTGCCTAATTTAAACAATCTGGTCAATGCTGCAAAGTTCATCATTCAAGAGATTGCCAGACATCCTGATTTTCAAGCAATTGATTATCAGCCCGACCTGACTATTGGCGATGCTGAGACTGCACTTTCCTATCTGGAAGTAGAACTTGAACCTCACGAAGACAGCAGATGAACTCTGTGGTGGCGATTTGTAATTGAGTCGCCGATACAGAATAACAGGTTTGGCTTTTTTGATGAGTTTTGGAGGTTGATCAATGTGTATTAGATGGAGTGAGCCAGAATTAGCAACTCTTTACGAGATGGCAGAAACACATACTATAAAACAAATAGCTTTCCGCCTCAAAAGACGCGGATATACACGTACAGAATTAGCTATTGCTAATAAACTTTATGCTTTGGGGTATTCTACACGACCCACTCTTGATAATTACAGTTGCAGTGAAATTGCAAAAAACCTTTGTGTACATTCAACCACTGTGACTTATTGGGTGAGACAAGGTTGGCTCAAAGCCAAAAAGCGTTGTTGTTCTTGTTATCAAGTGAAAAGTTGGGATTTGAAGCAGTTTTTTAAAAACCCTCTACAATCAATTAGGAAACGGATTGCAGCGATAGATCCGCAGGTTGTTCGGTATTTAGTGGGGTAGATAGTATTATTGTTCTATTACAAGCTCTAGTTAAAAACTAGGGCTTTTTTTCGTGATGTGAGCGCCAAAAAGTTTTTTATTAATCACAAAACCCATCAACCCGCAACTCGCGCCAGATGTCGGAAGCTTGCCAGCCGGAGTTACCAACAGACTGAAGAAGCGGAGCGTAGATCGAAAGCTCCTCAGAGGCTGGATGAGCGACTTCTGGTGCTGGCGGCTCAATGACGAGTTCCTCAATGACAGGCTCAACTAGAGGAAAATCTTCTGCGGCTGGCTGTGAAGCGACGGACTTTTTGAGAGAGCGCAGTTCAGTTTTTTGATGATAGGTTTCATCTTTATCCTGGTGGTAAATGCTTGGACTTGAGTAAATGCCCCATCTATAGTGTGTGATTTGTCAGCCTTTGAACAAGTGATGAAAACAAGCCAATCTGTTCAGTCTATCACACAATTGATGGTAAATGCAAATATATAAGAAGAAACGAAAAACCCCAACCTGATCAAAAGGGCTGGGGAACTGTATAAAAGACTAATATCATGATGACACAACTAAATACTTGTTCTACCACCTTCAGCCTGGAGGTGGAGCAATGACTAACCCTCCCTCTCGCAGAAAAGCTACTACCTCAGCTTCAGCCAAACCAAAGCTGACAAAGAAAACTCAACAACAGTCCAACCAATCGTTAGAAACCATTGAAGTGAAGGCGGTTGAAGTAACGGCGGTGGAGGTGATATCGGCTGAAGTTTCACCAGAGTTGACCCAAGAAGAACAACGCGATCGCCTGCATTTAGAACGCAAAGTCGAACACGCATTTTACGAAGCTGGTTGTGCATTGAGAGAGTTGCGCGATCGCAGACTGTACCGTTCGACGCACAAAACCTTTGAGGAGTATTGTAAGGACAGGTTTGGATTTGAGCGTCGTCATCCTTACAGATTAATAGAAGCAGCAGAAGTTGTCGAGAACCTCCAAAAAATGTGTCCAAATTGGACACAAAATAATCATGAGTCCTCTACAGAGAAAGACCAATCGAACTTCGTAACAGTTCTGCCAACGAACGAAGGACAAGTACGCCCCCTCACAAAGCTAGAACCCCACCAACAACAGGAAGTATGGCAACGGGCGGTAGAGCAAGCCGGGGGTAAAGTGCCAACGGGTAAGATTGTCAAAGACGTTGTGGACAGAATTCGAGAAAGAACCAAAGTCCCCAATCCCTTCCGTGAAGGCGAAATCTGCATTCTCGTACCCAAAGACAATCCAGACTTACGAGGTAAAGGGGGTTGTTGGGGAGTTATCAGCCACGTTGGGGATTTTAGCTGTACAGTGCAGTGCTGGGATGGTGATTATACAGCCAAAATCGAGCATCTCAAATCTTTAGAATTGCTGGATAACGACTGCAAGTTTATGCAACAGTTATGTCTGCGATTGCGGCGATTGCATCAAGTGGCTGACCATGACGAGGCTGTGGATTGGCTGTTGCAGGGTTTGGGGAAGCAAGCCAAACCGTATCTGTCAGCGTTGCAGGCGAAGCTGCTCTTGGCGGTAGAACGGGAGTATGGGCTTGCGTGGAAGCAGCCGAAGACATGACGCTGTAATGCAACAATTCAACCTTTTAGGTGTTAGCTTGTAAATTGGTTATTATATTTCGTTTATCAAGTTTCTAAGCAAATAGCGTATTGCATAAGTTTAAGCAGCAAAAATCAGATAAAAGTACAAATGTTTATTGCTGATTTTGGGTACTATAAACTCGCAGCTATTTTAGTACTGTTGCTAATTAGAATTATGACTATACCTATATTACTTTTTCTAGATATTAATGGTGTAATTGATGTAGAAGAAACTGACGTGCAAGGAGAAAATTTACCTCAAGAGTATTCGACAGTTTATCCGGTTCCAGGCGCAAAAGAATTTTTACAAGTGATAGATAGCTGTAGCTGGATTCATCCAGTTTGGATTTCTACTTGGGGGTCGCAGTCACAAGCATGGAATAAGTGGGCAAAAACCAGTTGTTGGCCTTCTGCTTATCCATTAGACATCTCCAAAATAGTAATATTCTGTGGTAAAAGAACATTATGAGAAGTTTTTTGACATAAAAATATGAGTGACATACTGAATCATATTGAGGAGAATCCTAAAGAAACAAAGCGGTTAATTGG
>NZ_JAIVFW010000008.1 GCF_020829595.1 Nostoc sp. CHAB 5844 | reverse complement strand
TGTCCAGTCTGACCACTGTGATGCAAGGATTTTGAGCTATTTTACCTTCTTTCCTTGCACCTGAATATACTTATTTGCTTTGAGATTCTAGAGATTGTCTCCTTTTCTTTTTTTTCAGCAAGCCCTAATTACTTATAACTATCTGATTGATAATTTGTTGACTCTAACCAGATGGAAGATAAATACCTTCAACTACTTGATATTTACGCTGTAGAGCTTGTGATAAAAAGGCTAACATCTGTTTGAGTGCGAAAACCTGAAGGAATTGTTTAATTCCTCCCTGTTTAAAATGATTATCATTATTGCTTATGGAATAGTTTTTTTCTGGAAGTCCCATTATTATATCTGGAGTCGCTAATATAGATTTTGCGATCATATTTGCTTTTATCGTGTTAGACCGACCTTTACCTGAACGTTCACAAATTCACAGGCGCTTACCGAATCAGCGTTGGCAAATTTACTCACAAAAAACAGATTTAGCCCAAAAACTGGCAGCTTCCATCAATCTCTCCCCTATTATCAGCCAGTTATTAATTAATCGTGGTATTGAAACACCAGCACAAGCAAAAGCATTTTTAGAACCAGAATCGATAGTTTTACCTTCGCCTTTAGAAGAATTTCCAGATTTGGCGATGAGTGTGGAGTTGTTGCAAGAGGCGATCGCATCCCAAAGTAAAATTGCTATCTGTGGTGACTATGATGCAGACGGGATGACTAGCACTGCATTACTACTGCGGAGTCTCCGTGCTTTGGGCGCTCAGGTAGATTATGCTATTCCTAGTCGGATGCACGAAGGTTACGGTATCAACAAACGCATCATCGAAGAATTTCACAGTGAAGGTGTCAAGCTAATTCTCACAGTAGATAATGGCATCTCCGCTTATGAACCTATCGCTAGAGCTAAAGAACTAGAATTAAAAGTAATTGTCACCGACCACCACGACATCCCGCAACAATTACCGCCAGCTGACGCTATCCTCAACCCCAAACTCATCGCCGAATTTTCACCTTATCGCGGTGTGGCTGGTGTTGGTGTTGCTTATATTCTGGCAGTATGTCTTGCACAACAGCTAGGAGAAACTAGCGGCTTAATTCAGCCAATGCTGGAATTATTTACCCTAGGAACCATTGCAGATTTAGCTCCCTTAACTGGTGTAAATCGCCGTTGGGTAAAACGTGGTTTAAAACATTTGCCTAAATCTAAGTTACCAGGAGTACAAGCATTAATTCAAATAGCAGGCGTACAAGCTAAAGAAGCAGGGGTGCAGGGGTGCGGGGGTGCAGAGGAGCAGAGGAGCAAAGGAGCAGGGGAGAAAACTTTCCACTCTTCTAAGTCGCTTAAACCAGAAGATATTGGCTTTCGTCTTGGGCCACGGATTAATGCTGTTGGTCGAATTGGTGATCCTCAGACTGTGATTGATTTGCTGATTACTGATGATATGGGAATTGCGCTGATAAAGGCAATGCAGTGCGAACAAACAAATACCAGCCGTCAGCAAATGTGTGAGGAAATTGAACAAGAAGCGATCGCTTATGTAGAGACGCAATATATAACGTCTCTACAGCAAGACCGGGTATTAGTTGTTGTTCAACCTGATTGGCATCATGGTGTAATTGGTATTGTCGCCTCCCGCTTGGTGGAACGCTACGGTGTCCCGGTATTCATTGGAACTTACGAAGACGAAGGACACATCCGTGGTTCGGCGCGAGGAATTCCTGAATTTCATGTATTTGAAGCGTTGGAATATTGCCGGGATTTGTTAGGCAAGTTTGGCGGTCACAAAGCTGCGGGAGGATTTTCTTTACCAGCGGAAAATTTAGAATTGGTGCGATCGCGTTTAATTGATTTTGCTAACCAGTGTCTAGAACCACAACACCTTAAGCCACTCCTCAAAATTGATGCTCAAGCTAATTTTCATCAAATCAATCAGCAGCTTTTTCAACAGCTAAATGCTCTGCATCCTTGCGGTATTGACAACCCTGATCCTGTTTTTTGGACACCGAATGTGCAAGTCATCGAACAGCAAATTGTGGGCAAAGGTCATATTAAAGTGACACTAGCTCAAATTATTGATACTCAGCAATACACAATTAAGGCGATCGCTTGGCGTTGGCGTGATTACTATCCTTTACCACAGCGAGTTGATGTGGCTTACAAATTACGCGAAAACACATTTAACGGCAACACTACCATAGAGTTGGAGTTGCAAGGACTCAGACTAACAACAGCATCCACTCAAATCTTTTACACTTCGCCACCTAACCCACTCAGAACCACTTTTCAGTACCAGCAACGCCAGTACATTTGTGGCATCTATCAAAACAATTCTTTACCAGAACTCCGAATTAAAAATCCTGAAGGCAAAATTCTAGTCATGTACCCAGGACGCACAATTGGCCTGTTGGGAACCACTCGTGAAGCGGCTATAGAGGTTGATGTATCTCAACCACAGTATGATTCCATTATTCAAGCAGCGTTGCAAGCATTATCATACATAAATGCTGAGTCATGAATACTGATTTTGCACTCAGCACTCAGCAACGCCACTTGCTTCAACGGAGGGAGCCTCCCTTCGGGTTCACAGTCGCCTGCGGAGGGAAACCCTCCCGCAGCGCTGATTCACCGCAACGCAGTGGCTCCTCAGCACTCAGCACTCTTATAAGTTGCCGTTGCGAAAAGCCAGGACAAAAATTACTGCTGGGCCAGCAATGACAATTAATGCAACAGAGAGCAGCTGGAAAATAACTTCCCAATTGATGCTGGTGAAAGCGCTAATTATACCGTCAAACATTTTTTCTCTTTCCTCCCAATTGTCTTAAAAATTCGATAATCAATCAGTTGCAAAACCCGCAATTGATCATATCCGGCAATGGTATGTGATTTTTAATTTACTTAACAAAATTATAGGAAAAAACACAAAATGGCAAACTGGCAATGTGTCAAACAATGTGGAGCCTGCTGTAATCTCAACCCAGCAGATCGTCCCGATTTAGCAGAATATCTCTCACCAGAGGAATTAGAACTGTATCTGAGTATGGTAGGTGAAGGTGGATGGTGCATTAATTTCGACCATAGTACAAGAGAATGCCAGATTTACCCGAACCGTCCACGTTTCTGTCGGGTAGAAGTAAAGGCTTTTCAGGATATGTATGGTATTGAGCCAGAAGAACTTAATGATTTTGCGATAGATTGCTGTCGCCAACAGATAGAAGGAGTATACGGCGATCACAGTTTAGAAATGCTGCGCTTCGATCAAGCTGTTGCGATTTAAAGTTATGTGAAGTTAGTTCTAATCTGCAAGATTATTCCCTCTTTTGTCACCTTCGGCAGAGAATAATCTGAAACCTCTATTTTTACGTCTCTTGTCAACAAAGGGATTTAAATGATAAAAATCACTGGCGATCGCCTAATTCAATAAGATATCTAAGGCTCATACCATTTCACCAAATAAATGATACAAATAATTTCTCCTCTGCCCCTCTGCTCCCCTGCTCCTCTGCCTGCCTAAATGTATCAATTTTAAAGTGAAATGGTATCAGGCTAGGAATAATATTTTTCTCTCCTCGTAGTAACAAAAGAGGGTTAATACCAAATTGGCGTAAAGAATCTTGTTTCAAAGTTTTGGAACAGTTTATATAGCAGTTCTCGTTTGCATGAAGTAAATTTTTTCACCTCACCCCCAACCCCTCTCCTTGGTAAGGAGAGGGGAGTGTTTGCGTCAGCAAATACGGGGTGAGGTAACGAGTGTATTGCACTCTCAGTGAGAACCGCTATAAATCAAGATTTTCAATCCAAAATCTAAAATCCAAAATTGGTATAAGACAGTCGCTACGCTTAACTGAGTAAAAAAACTGACCTCTAGCCTCTAGTCTCTAGCCTCCATTCAAAGCATTATTCCTGAAACTGTAGTTCCGCTGCCGATAGGGAACTTAGTTGTTTAGATTGATTATGTAGCACCATAGTTGTGGTGGTGTTGGGTGTAAAACCGATTTTTTTGTAGAATTCCTGTTGGTGAGTGGTCATCAAGTATACTCGCTCAACCCACCTCATGCAGGGATGGCTCAATACAGTTTCGACCAACTTGCTGCCTAGTCCAGTGCCTTGGTAATCTGGGTGAATTACCACATCCCAGATTGTAGCGCGATAGATGCCATCAGAAGTTGCTCTAGCAAAGCCAATGAGTTTTGTGTCATCCCATAGAGAAATTACTGGGTCGCTGTTGGTAACAGCTATGCTTAAGTCCTCAATACTACGTCCTTTTGCCCAAAAAGCTGAAATATTCAATAATTCTTGGAGTTGGTAAAGGTCTATATCAGAATGGCGATCGCTAAATCTAATCTGAGGATAGTTCATGTGTAGGAATCAATTACAGAGCTTTGTTTTTATTTAGTCATATTGTGCTAAAAATTTTTTCATACGTATACCTATCTGCAACTATATACAAATTTATTTATCTAACCTTAGATTTACTGACAAATTAACTTCCACAGAGGATGAGTTGGCCCTTGCTGGCGGATGCGACAAACTTGTTTTTCTAAGCGTTCCTTTTCCTGTTGTGGTAGTCCAATTAAAATATTTCGGCTTTGCCAAACTAAAACTGAAACAGTCATAGCGATACAAAAACTTAAACCTAGGGCAGACAGGGGATGATACATAAGTCCATATCGCACTGCTACCCAGGTAAAGTATTGTCGCCACAAGAAAATTTCTGAGCGTAAATCCCACAGACAAACAGGTGCAATGATCAGCCATAAAAAGGTCACAAGCAACCATCTGCCATATACTGTTAGCTGATGTAGTTTTTGAACTTGTTGAGCAAAAGATGGGTCTGTGATTGACGGTTGTTGCGATTGATCCATAGCAGGAGAGGGTCAACCAATTTTAGATTTTGGATTTTGCGAAAAGTTGAGCCAGTGCGTTGGGGAGACACTGCGTTGCGCGGGTTCCCAAGGCACTCCGTTGGGCGGCTTGCCGACAGTCACGGAAGTGCCGCCGCGAGTCCCGCAAGTGTCGGCGGTTTCCCGACTTGCAGCAACTGGCGTTACGTGGGCGGGTTTTCCGACTTGAGCAAACTTTTCAAGACGGATTTTGGATTACCCCACAAATAAATCTGGGGGCTTGTACTATCAAGGAATCATCGCTTATGAGGATGATTGACTTTTGGCTAATTATCCGCCGATGTGTCCATTGCTTCGGTGCTTGCTACTAGGGTAGATTGACCTGTACGTTCTCGCCACCAAGCTAGGAGAGTACTGGCAATAAAAATGCTGGAATATGCCCCCATTGTGAAACCAATGATTAATGCTAGGGCAAAATTTCTCAGTGTGTCGCCGCCGAAGAAAAAGATAGCAGCTAAGGTCAGCAATACAGTTAAAGTTGTGTTGATTGACCTAGCTAAAGTTTGATTGACCGCATCATCGACGATTTCAGCAATTGGGCGGTTGGGATGGGTTTTGATGGTTTCCCGGATGCGATCGTAAATTACCACTGTATCGTTGACAGAGAAACCTGTAATTGTGAGTAGAGCGACGATAAAGAGGCTATCAGCTTCGATACCTAAAACCAAACCCAAAATTGAGAAAGCTCCCACTGTAATCAAAATATCGTGGAATAGGGCGACGATCGCAAAAATCGCATAGTCCCATTGAAAGCGCACACTCATGTACAGAGTAATGCCTACAAAAGAAACTATTAAAGCTAAAATCCCCGACCGAAATAATTCTGCCCCTAAAGTCGGGCCGACAGAATCAATTTGATTCTTTTGCGGGTCGAAAGCACCAATTTTTTCGCTTAAAGTTTTTTGTAATTGAGTACGTTGGTCTACACTTAAATCTTTTGACCGAATTAAAATGCCGTTTTCACCAACAATTTGAATGCTGCTATCGCCTATACCTTGGGTTTTAGCTGCTTCTCGGACGACAGTGATATCAATTGGCTTGTCACAGTTACCTGGTTTTGTACAATCGCGTTCAAACTGTAATCGCGTACCACCCACGAAATCTAAACTCGGACGCAGAGGGGCGCGAATTTCGGGGTTACGCCAAGAAATCGCCATTGAAACGATACCAGTGAGGATGATAATGATAGAAATAATCCACCACAGCGATCGCGATTTATTTATACTCAGTTTCATTTAGCCACCTCAGCCTTATTCGACACTGGCACATTGGGAGAGTAAAGTTCGGGTTTCCGCAAGTTAGGCAGAGAAATTGCCAAAAATAGGAATGTTCGACTACAAGTAATTGCAGTAAACATACTTACTGCTACCCCCAAAGCTAAGGTTAAGGCAAAACCTTTAACTAAACCAGACCCCAACCAGAACAAGGCAGCACAAGCTATCCAAGTAGTCACATTACTGTCTAAGATGCTAGAAAATGCGCGGTAAAAACCTGATTCTACAGAACGGTATAAGGATTTACCCGCTTTTAATTCTTCCCTTGTGCGTTCAAAAATTAACACGTTGGCATCAACTGCCATACCGATACTGAGGATAAAACCCGCAATTCCAGGCAGAGTCAGGGTTACACCCAACAGAGCAAAACAAGCCCAAGTCAAAAGTGAGTAAATTACTAGGGCGATGTCAGCAATTAGTCCTGGTAGTCGATAATACACCACCATAAAAACTAAAACCAAAGCCAAACCGCCAACACCAGCGTAAATACTGCTTTGAATACTATCTTTACCTAAAGTTGCCCCTACAGTCCGTCTTTCGGCAATTACTACAGGTACAGGTAATGCGCCACCCCGCAGTTGTACACCTAAATCATTGGCTTGTTGTGCCGTAAATCGGCCTGTAATTACGGCTGCACCGCCAGTAATTCCAGTAGCAGCAAATTCTGGCCCGACTACAGGCGCACTAATAAGTTCGTTGTCGAGAAAAATCCCAATACTGCGGCCTGTTCCAGCCAAGTTTTTGGTGAGTTCGGCGAATATTTCTCCACCCTTTTGGTCGAAGCGAATTGCTACGTTCCAATTGTCACCTTGTTGAGTGGGTTCACCGTAGGCATCTTTGAGATATTTGCCATTGAGTGGTGGCTTGGTGCTGTCAAACAATTCTAGGATTGCTTGACTATTTTTCTGCAATTCTTCTCTATTTTTAGCAATTGCAGCTTGATCTTTGCTGTTGCGTAATTCTTGCTGCTTTGCTTTCAGTTCTGCTCTGGAAGACTGAAACGCAAACAGTTGAGTTTCTGTACCTGGCTTTTGTTGGCGAAATTCTAGCTGTGCTGTACCACCTAGGACTCTTTCTGCTTGTTCGGGATCATTTACCCCTGGTAGCTGTACGAGAACTTTATCTGTACCTACTGTTTGAATTACTGGTTCAGACACACCAAGGCCGTTAATTCTACCTTCAACAACTTTCTTGACAGCTTCCAATTCGCGGTCGGTAATTGTGGGAATTTCTGCCGTTGGTTTTACTTGAATTGTCAGCTGGGAACCTCCACGCAAGTCCAGTCCTAAAGGCACAGGAATTTTCACAATCGCCACAATAGCGGCGATGATCAGGACAAAAATTAAAGCTAATAGCGATCGCTGTCTTTGCATACCATAACTCGCATCTGACAAACGCTATAATAGCGTTCTTTGAAGTATGAATGATGAAGTATGAAGTATGAAAGGTGTAGATGCGAAGCGTCTTGCTGTAAGCTAGGCTGAAATTCAAATTCCAGACTTCAGACTACCCTTCGGGAACACCAAAGGCGAACACACTTTATACTTTTTTCAGACTTCAGACTTCACACTTCATACTTCATACTTTTTCAGACGCGCATTGCGACCATTTTCTGCACAGCTTCGACGATTTGCTCTGGTTGGACAATAGTGAGACGCTCCAGAGTACCGTTGTAAGGTGTGGGAATATCTTGAGAAGATAGACGCAAAACTGGTGCATCTAATTCATCAAATAAGCGATCGTTAATGGAAGCAGTTAATTCTGCGCCAATACCCCCAGTCCGCATACACTCTTCAACCACAATTACACGGTGGGTTTTGCGTATCGATGCCCCGATTGTATCAAAATCTAATGGTTTGAGGGAGATTAAATCAATGACTTCGGGATCATAACCTTGTTTTTCTAAAGTTTTCACGGCTTGTATGACATGATGGCGCATCCGTGAGTAAGTCAGAATTGTGACATCTTTACCGCGACGCACAACCTCTGCTTTATCCAAGGGCAGGAGGTATTCTTCTTCTGGTAAATTTTCTTTTAAGTTATACAAAAGTACATGTTCAAAGAACAGTACTGGATTATCATCGCGGATTGCTGATTTTAATAGCCCTTTGGCATTGTAGGGTGTGGAGCAAGCAACAATTTTTAACCCAGGAACAGCTTGAAAATAAGCTTCGAGACGTTGGGAGTGTTCTGCACCTAACTGTCTACCGACACCACCGGGGCCGCGAATCACCATCGGAATTTTGAAGTTACCGCCAGAAGTATAGCGCAGCATCCCGGCGTTGTTGGAGATTTGGTTGAAGGCTAAGAGCAGAAAGCCCATGTTCATGCCTTCAATTATCGGTCGCAACCCAGTCATGGCCGCCCCTACTGCTATACCAGTAAAGCTGTTTTCGGCGATGGGAGTATCTAAAACCCTCAGTTCACCATACTTTTTGTACAAGTCTTTGGTGACTTTATAGGAACCGCCATAGTGTCCTACGTCTTCACCCAGAACGAATACACTGGAATCACGCGCCATTTCTTCATCAATGGCTTCCCGCAGAGCGTTGAAAAAGAGTGTTTCTGCCATTTAAACCTTTAGTTACGACTGTTGTTTTAGAATCTTATCGCGCTGCCGTGGCAAATACCGTGAGCGATCGCACTAGTTGGAGACGAGTTTGGGAAATATTAGTAAATTTACGGAATCTTACACTAAATAATGTTTAGTATATACATAACTTGTCACTATTACGATTATGTCTGGCTATTATTCAGCTTATAAGAAATATGAGTAGATTTCGATTTCCTAGTTTACTGACATCTGTTAGAGCGCTGATTATTATAATTTGTGGTCTAATTACTTTAATGATATCTGGCTATACAGCCTATCGAATTTATCAAGAATTATTTCGAGAACGTAATGTTTCTCACATAGTTAATACAGAAACTGATGCTAACATCCAAGTTCACATCAACTTAGGTTTATTTGAACTACTCAAAGGTACGCCTTACCTTATGGCAGCTATTACCTCCCAACAAAATTATCGTCAGTCTTACTATGAAAAAGAAGCTTCAAGCATTCGGAATTTTTTATTTTTGAATACCAACGATAAGTCTGCTTGGAGATTAGTTCCGAATAACAACTTTTTATTTTTGCGTCATGAAAGACTAAATTTATCAACACCTCCTAGAGATGTTGTCAAAAATGTGCAAGGAATTTGGTATGAAGTGATCACTGCTGATAGTAATGGCGACAAACGCTTGACAACAGATGATCGCAAAACCATAGCAGTTTCTGATGTTTCCGGCAAAAATTACACTGAACTTATTCACCAAGTAGACCAAGTGTTAGGAAAGCATCAACTTAATGACTCCACTTTACTAGTTTTTTACACATCAGGTGCAGAACATTTTGTTACAGAAATCAATATTCCTGTTCGTCAAGCAGTTGTAACTAAACAATTACCACCCTTAGAGTAAAAGTGCTGAGTGCTAAGTTAAAGGATTGCTTATAAGAAGTAGGACATTTACAGAGTGGTGAGTAATATTATTAAATTAGCTGCAAACTGGCGAATCTGGAACTTGAGCTACCTGATTCTCTGGAAAACGTTTTGGTCTTCCGGGTTTACGTTTATGGCGTTGATTGATGGATTTTTCGCTTGCGGCTGCCAATTCTTCTGGTGTACATCTGAATAGACGCAAAGCCTCTAGATATTTTTTGGGTGTCATAGTGGGTTCAGTACGCCCAGCTTCCCAGTTACGCACACTGGTTTCACTAATTGCAAGCCTGAAGGCCACCTCTGCACGGCTAAGTCCAGCACGTTCTCTCAGGACTTGCATATCCATAGTTTCATGCTCCCCTTAAAAATAATTTAGAATTTATTTATTAAATCAATTGGCGTTTAAGCCAATTGCAAAGAATTTATTAACTATCTTATTTTATAAGCGATCGCCTGAGCCTCTAGCAAACGAGGTATAACATTCATAATGTAGAGAATTTAAATATACAAGGAATTTTAGCCGGAAGACGAGATAGTAGAATTGGCTGTGCGTCGTTTGAAAATAATCATCTCATTACCCACAATCGGATTTCGGGCAATTAATCTATCTTGAGAATCGACAATTTCTAAATGACTAAAGTTTAGTTGTTGAGAACGTTGTAATATTTCAGATGCGAGTTTGTCTTGTTGAGATTCTTTAAGGGTATACCAGTCGTCATTAATTTTAATAATTAGATTGCTAGTGCGAAAATTAGCTTGAATTGACTGTATCAGACCAGAGGCAAAGCGATCGCTAATTTCTGCTACTTGATTCTCAATAGCCGCAATCAAAATTTGTTCTGGTGTTAATTCTACTGCTGGTGTTGGTGTTGGTTCAGGCTCCGGTGTCGGCGTGGGAGTGACTTCTGGTTCTGGAGTTGGTGCGGGAGTTACTTCTGCTTCTGGTTCTGGTGTTGGCGTGGGAGTTATTTCTGCTTCTGGTGAAGGAGTTACTTCTACTTCAGGTGGTGGCGGAATTTCTTCTGGCGGTTGAGGTTCTGGTGCAGTTGATGGTGGAATAACCTTTGGCATAGGTACAGGAACCTCCTCAACTGGGGGAATTGTGGCTATTTCCGTAGGTTTACTAGTAAATACACTAGAAGTTGTCCAAACCAGAACTACAGTAATTCCAGCAATAATTCCTGTCAAAGCCGTATCTGACAAGTTCCTAGAGAAATTTGCTGGTAAAAAAGACCGAATTCCAGCTAACAGCCTACTCCATATTGACTGTAACTGCTGCCAAACACCTGAAGTTGTCTCTGTTGCAGATGACTCAGCCTCCAGTTTCACCACAGCTGTTTCTAAAACGCCAATTGTCCCCCTCAGAACTCGGATAGTTGCCGCCTTCCAAATTGGCTGCCGCTGGTAGGGTTCTTGGGGAGAAGGAGGTTGTGAATTTTGATTGTCTTGTGACATGGGAACTTCACCAAAAGCAGCGAATCAAAGACAAACAACGTACATGAGAGTGCTACTGTCTCTTCTGCCTTAATGTATCACTTCATTGCTCTTAGCTTCGGCTAAACTGACTATTTATTGAATTTGGTAAGTTATGAATTTGAAACGCCGTCAATTTTTATTCTTGGGTAGTCTGGGAGCGACAGGACTTCTTAGTTGGACTTTAGCTCGTCAAAATAGCTATAGCGATGATTCAATAGCAATAGCTGCCAAACCAGCAAAAAAAGATTTACTTTTGCGTTTTGTTTCTGTAGCGGATACTGGAACTGGCACAAGAGGACAGTATGCAGTAGCTGAGGCGATGAATTCTTATCACAAGCAAAATCCCTATAATTTAGTAGTTTTAGCTGGCGATAATATTTACAATAACGGCGAAATCGAAAAAATTGGTGCAGTTTTTGAGCGTCCTTATCAACCTTTATTGAAAAAAGGTGTAAAGTTTCAAGCTTGTTTAGGTAATCACGATATTCGGACTGCTAACGGTGAATTACAACTGAAATATCCTGGTTTTAATATGCAGGGAAAACGTTACTATACATTTCGCCGTAATCAAGTGCAGTTTTTTGCTTTAGATACTAACACTAATACTGATTGGAAAAAACAGTTACCTTGGTTAGAGCAAGAATTAAGCCGCAGTGATGCACCTTGGAAAGTTGTATTTGGTCATCATCCAATCTATGCTTCTGGAGTTTATGGTAGTAACCCAGATTTGATTAAAGCTTTTACTCCTTTGTTTCAAAAATATGGTGTGCAGCTTTATATTAATGGCCATGAACATCACTATGAACGTACTAAATCTATTAATGGTACAACTTACTTAATTACTGGTGGTGGTGCTGGGACTCGTCCTGTAGGACGTTCTGAGTGGACAGAGCATTCTGCTTCTAGCTTGAGTTTTGCGGCTTATGAAGTATACCCAGATAGAATAGAAGTTAATGCTATTGGTACCGATAAACGTATTTTTGATCAAGGTATTATTCAGATTAAAAGTGTTTAATCAAGTTGATTAAAATCTCACGCAAAGGCGCAAAGGTGCGAAGGTATTAAACTAAAGGTGGGGAATACCCACCCAATCAATTAATAAGTTCAATTTGGTAATTGTCATGAGAGTCAAGTGCCTGAAAATGGAGTCATTTCGTGGAATTGGCGATTTGACATTGGAGTTTGATGAAACTGAGCCAACCGCACTGATTGGGGTTAATGGTGTTGGTAAATCAAGTATTCTTGATTGCTTGGCTATTCTGCTGATGAAGATTGGTATGATGAGAAGCTGATGGTTTCGCCTTTAAAAATGAATTGTGCAGACTTTTTTAAATATTCTGCTGCTGGTGAGATTTTAGCAACAGATAAATTCGATAAAAAAGATGCTGCTAAAACCACTATTGAAAAGCTTGCACTGAATATTAGCAAGCTACAAAATATGCGTAGGATGGCAATTGAGGCTGTATTGTTAGGTATTGATGAGTTGACTGAAATTGAAATACAGCAGCTAGTTCAAGGTTATGAGCAGCTTGATCCTAACGGGCAGTATACTCCATTTGGTGCGGCGATCGCTTATTTCTTGAAAAACTATTTCTGCAATAGTTAGGTGTGAGCTAACAAGGTTTTATATAAACATTTCCTTCTCCGCTATTTTTTCAAATTAGTTTTGTATGTCTTTTTCTGGGGATGAATAGAGTGTATTCATACTTGATTTTAAATAAAATGGAACATTGATACCTTGAAAATTTCCTGGCTTTGGTTCACATTTATCCAAAGAATTTAAGTTATTGAAATTCTGCTTTTTTTCTTTGCTATCAGCGTTATTGATTGAGTAATTAACAGTAGTTTCTAACTCTAATTTTGCTGCCATAAATTGGCTCTGTTCTTTCATTAAACGACTGTAAGTTCGTTGAGGAATAAAATGGAGTGGATTGTATCCAACGAAACGCAAAATTAATACACAAGCCCAAGAATATCTCCCATCACTAATAGCTTCAATTACCTGATCCAACTGTTCATCAGTAATCATGCTGTGAACGTTTTTTTGAGAAGAAGGCATCTGGTAGTTCATGGCTAACCCTGTAGTGGTGCTTAACTGAAAATTAATAAGTACATTCTGGATTTTTGAAGTTTTTTGAGTTCGTCTAACAGCAATACTGTCGTATGAATAAAAATTATCTATTAAGGCAATTAGGAGAAATTTTATCTACAAGTTGCCTTAGTTAATCTTCTGAAAACTGAACAAACTTTAGATTAAAAATCTAGATTTTTTATCAGAAGTTTGTCTAATGAATAGTTACCTAATACACAGAATACTCTTTTATTTGCTGCCAATTTAGCCAAGTTGGCACTTTTTTTAGAGACAATACTAAATATCTTAGGTAAAAAGTAAACAGATCTATTATTTGTTTACTTTTTACTCATAGATACCCAAGATTTAGTTTTATAAAGCAGCAGTTTGCTATTACTTATATATCAATTTGCTGCTTTATAAGATGATAGTAAAGTCCTTGAAGCTCCATAAGTTCTTCGTGAGTACCTTGTTCAGCAATAATACCTTTGTCTAGTACGATAATGTAGTCAGCATTACGCACGGTTGAAAGGCGGTGAGCAATAATAAAAGTGGTGCAAGCCTCTGTTTCGCTTATGCGACTAATGCGGCGGAGATTTTGTTGAAAACGTCGCTCTGATTCAGTATCTAAAGAACTGGTAGCTTCATCTAAAATTAAAATGCGGGGATTGCTTAAAATAGCACGCGCGATTGCAATTCTTTGTCGCTGTCCCCCAGAAAGGCTAGAACCACGTTCGCCGACTTTGGTGTTGTACCCCAGAGGTAAACTTTGAATAAAAGCGTGTGCTTCTGCCAGCTTACTGACTTCAATTACCTGTTCTAAACTATATTCTGGGCGGTAAAGGGTGATATTTTCGAGAATCGTGCCAGAAAATAAAAAGCACTCTTGCGGTACAACGCCCAATTGACGACGTAAAGATTGGGGGGAAACATGACGAATATCATGTCCATCTACTAAAATTTTGCCATTAGTGGGATAATATAAGCCCTGCAATAAATTTACTAATGTACTCTTGCCAGAACCGCTACGACCAACAATGGCAATAGTTTGGCCAGGGTGTGCTTCTAGAGAGATGTTTTGCAGGATATTGCGATCGTCATCTGCACTATAACGAAAAGTCACATTTTCAAATGTTATCTCTCCTCGAATTTGCGGTAGAACTAACATCGATTTTTCCGCAGTTTCTTCCGGTTGAGTGCTAAAAATATCATCTAACCGCTCTACCGAAACCATCACTTCTTGCAGTTCATCCCAAAGATTCACTAGTGATAAAACAGGGCCAATTACGTTACCAATCAACATATTGAAAGCGACTAATTGACCTATGCTGAGTTGGTCTTGAATTACTAGGGTTGCCGAATACCACAGTAATGCTGTACTACCCAATGTATTAATTATTCCACTAATTACTTGTAAAGTAATTGCCAGTTTCTGACCGCGAAATTTGGCATTGACTGTACTTGTAAAGTGGTCTTCCCAACGCCAGCGCAGTTCGCGTTCGGCGGCAGCGGCTTTGACTGTGGCTACTCCTGTGAGCATTTCAACCAGTGAAGAGTTTTGCTTGGCAGCTTCATTAAAAATTTCCCGCGATACTTGACGTAAAACTGGACTGGCAATTACTGTTAACAAAATAATCGGTGGTAATAGTGCCAGCACTAAAAAAGTTAATTGCAAGTTGTAATATGCCATGAGTCCGACATAGACGATAGCTGTCAGCGTATCTAGCCAAGCTGCAACTGCTTGTCGCGTCAGAAACACCTGAATTTTTTGGTTTTCTTGAACACGGGTGATAATATCGCCTACATGGCGGGTAGCAAAAAACTGAAGCGGTAAATTCAGGGTATGAGTAATAAAGCCAGTAATCAAACTCAAGTCTACTCGGTTCGAGAAATAGTCCAGCATATATTGGCGAATACTTACCAAACCAATGCGCCAGATACTAAATACCAATGAACCGATGATCAAGATATGTAGGGTGCTGAGACTTTTATGTACCACTACCTGGTCGAGAATGACTTGAGTTAACAGGGGAGTCACCAAACCAAAAATTTGCAGCAACAAAGAAGCAAAGATAATCGTTAGCAGCAGTGAACGGTAAGGTAAAAATGCGCCCCAAAATCGCCTTAATGATGGTTTGGCAGATTGTACAACCTGAAATTGCGGTGTAGGCGTTAGTAGCAGTGCGTATCCAGTCCAGCCAGCTTGAAACTCTTTGATATTCAGCTTTTTACGCCCAATACCAGGATCAGAAACAATAACACAATTTTTCCGCACTCGGTAAACAACTATATAATGGTCGCCTTGCCAGTGGGCAATCCAAGGATGTTTTTGATTGGCTATGCGGTTGAGACTCGCTCGTACTGGTCTAACTTGAAAACCTATAGTTTCTGCGGCGGTTGCTAAACTTCTGAGGGAAGCCCCGCTACGACCAACATTTGAGATATTTCGGAGAATATTAATGCTAAATTTTCTACCCCAGTAGCAGCAGATCATCGCCAAGCAGGCTGGCCCGCAATCAGAGGTACTTTGCTGTTGAATGAATGGGTAACGCTGTGCAAAAAAAGGACGGCGTTGTTTACTGGGTAGGGGAAAGGTAACAAGGTTAGACTGGGCTTTGGCAAATGGCTTTTGCAGATTGAAGGTAGGTGTAGTTGTGACAGAATTCTTGTAGCGTTGACGAGTGGCTGTCGCTTTATCTGTGATCATTTGCTCGGAAGATATGCCGAGTAATTGGGGCGCAATGACTTTAGCTTTTTCCCATTTTGCGATCGCTAGTTTATAAATTACTAAATCAGTTTTGGCAATCCAATCACTTGGTACTGGCGCAGGATATCCCCAACTGTTACCAATACTAAGGAAAAGTGCTGACGGATTTTCTAGACTGTAAATTTCGCCACTCCGCAGCCAGAAGCGTCCTGCATCACTGGGGGTTGACTCAGATAGTACTGAACCAGCACTTACTTTTACTTCTACCAAGTAAGGTGCAAATTCCTTGAGGGTATGACTGGAAAGTTTAGTACTTGATTGCTGATCTTTGAGCTTTGGTACATCAACGGCAGTTTTAAAGAATAGCAGAGTTTGCCGAATTGCACTCATGCGACTGAGGTAGTCTAGCAGTTGCGGCGTGCGATCGCACCATTGTTTGAGTTTGGCAATGGGGATAAAAGCCAGTGTACCTGCACTAGCTGCGATCGCACGATAAGCTAGAGGTTCATCGGTAAACAGTTCATCTGCACCATAAGTTTCTCCAACTCCTAATAATAAAGCTGCTACTTCTTTTTCTAAGCTTGCGTTCCAGCTAACTAGCCGCACTTGGCCTTGGCAAATGATGTAACAACCTTGAGAATTTTCGGCTTGATCAACAAGCTCATCTCCAAGGTTAAACTCCCGAATTTCAAAGGCTAGAGACAAGTTCAGCACTAACTTGTCATTTCCAGGCAACCAACTCAAAAGAATATCAGATAATAGTTGGCGATCGTTGCGAGGCTGTACTAACAGATTATCTTCAGTCCCTAATATTTGTTTCATAATCTTTCAACCAAAAATACTCTTAAATACTTAAAAATCACCTTGCTCGTGACTAAAAGCAAGAATAAAATTGCTTCTAAAATGAAATTAATTTAATTAATTATTTTAAATTAATTTTTGTCGGTTCAAATTTGAAGATATGTTCTGTTGATTAATCTTGCATACTATTTGTTATTTAAAAGCTACAAACTTACCAGCAAACTATCATAACAAAGCAGCTTTAAACTGTATTGCCAAAATGGCTAAAAACTTTGAAATATCCGCTTATAAGTAAGCTCTATATAGTAAATTCATTACTTCATAATACTCCAGTTTTTTTGCAGCCAAAATGGCAGTATTTTAGTCTAAACATATTGACTCTAATAAAAAATGCTTTATCTTGATTAATGTAACCAAACAAAAGTTGGTTGCAACAAAAATTCCCAATAATCAACTACAAATTCCCAGGAGAACCCAATGATTATTTCTGACTTGACCATCTTAGAATCTGTTGAAGGATCTACTGTTATTGGTGGTGGTGGTTTCGATATCGATAACTATCTAGACGAAGACATCTATATTGATCAATATGTAAATGTTGATAAATATTTTGATGTAGACGTTGACGTAGAAGACAATTTGGCTGATGCAATAGCTGACGCTCAGGCATTTGGTAACAACTCTAGCGCTCAAAGTTTGACTGCTACTTATGCTACCTCTTTCTATGTTAGATCTGGTAGCCGTTCAACATCTCTCGTAGACTAGTAACAACTAGCTCAAGATATTTATTAAGTTAGATGGTGGCATAAATGCCACCACTAGCTCTACATTTGATACTGTCTGAGAAAATACTGCTGGCAATTTTTCAAAAGATTCCAGCGATATTCCTATTAATAAAATTTGTCTAATTTGTATTACTTTTAAATAAGTAACTTTTAGTAAATATGTAAATTGTATTTACTAAAGCTGTTTACTCAAATTTTGATACAGCACTCAAATCTCAGTTGTTTAATATTTATAGTAATAAAAAATTAATAATCACAAACTCAAATTCAAAATATTTTGTTTGCAAAGTAGCAACAGCTTTAAGCTTTTTAAAGCCAAGTAATACCTTGATTTGTACTAGTTTTTATTTAGTTAAATCAGCAGCATTAATGACACAAAAATTTTACATATAGGATTGTTATGAAACAGAATTTAGAATTCACAAAGCACTGTCTGCTGTTAGCTACATCTTTACTAAGTATCTCTGTTTTTGCAGATTCACCTAGTCAGGCTGCAACTATTGCTTTCTCTCAAGGAAACTTATTGTTTACAAAATTTAGCCAAAGCCCCTCTGGTACTTTTACTAGGACTGACACCAACGCTATATCTATTTCTCAAGATGGTAGTGTAGCAAGTCAAGCCGATGCGATCGCCTTTTTGGGAGTTACTCCACCAGTAGGATATAATTTCACTTCTAGTCAAGTCTTTGGTAAAAATACAGGATACTTAGGTTTAGGCGAAAGTGAAGCTATCATAAGAGGTATTTTTGATGTAGATAAAAATACTCATTTTTATTTTAATTTCTCAGCCGATTTAGACCTAACAACCTTTATAAATAATCCTCAACAGGAAAATGCAAGCGCTAATGGAAATTTAGGTTTTGCATTAATTAATCTTGTTAATAATAAAGTCTTAGATTATTTTCAAGTTGACGGAACATTGACAACAACAAGTAATGACAGCTTCACATATCAAAACAGTAATAATGTCAAATTTAGCACATTTACTAAATCTGATTTTGATGGACAGAAAAAATTTACTACAGCAGCTTTTGATGGTTATTTAAACCATTACTTTCATGATAAAACTACCATAGCTTTAGTAGCATTAAATTCAACTGAATCTAGAGTTGCAGTACCTGTACCTTCTATGTTTCCAGCGTTAATTTTTAGTTGGGGTATAATAAGCCTTGGACTAAAAAGAAAGCGCCAAAAAAGTAGCGAAACTTGCTTATTATCCAAAAAATAACATCGGCATATTTAAGTAATTTGATTTTATTCTGTATTAGAGGAGATGGTGATCGCCATCTCCTTTAATGTATTAAGCATATAACAGATAGTTTAACTCTGCTACTAACCATTCCTGAAACATTTTATTGATAATTTCTTGATGTCTCTCAGGAGTTAATTCACCAGGCATAAAATTTTCTACCATAAAAACATAACTGCTTTGCTTGATTGCCATCGGCCCAAGTAATTCTTTTGGTTGGGCGTTGAATATGACTGCGGCGACATCTGGCTCGAAACTCCAACGGTAAAATTTGCCCTCATAACCACATCGATTTCTGCGTGTTTCATCAACATTATGAATGTGAGCAGCTTCATAAAAGCTGAGTTCACCTTCTTCGATTTGATAGTAAATCTCTTGGGCTAAACTTTGAGATTGTACAATTATTTGATAAAGTACAACCTGATCATAATTAAGTTTATTTTCCCAAAAATATTTTTCTACATCTTTTTCAAATAAATGTTCAGCTAGTTTTTTCCTCAAAAGACTATCACTAATTCCTGCTTCCCAATCTTCAGGCACAACCAGATTATCTGTCAACCATGCTAAAGTGTCATTAGCTTTAACTAAACATTTTTCATAACGTAGTCTCTCAGCTTCTATTTGAATTTCTTCTGATGTTATTTGGATGTTTCTTTCTTCAGCTGCTTTATGAATAATTTTTTGATATAGGATGTTATTACATAATTCTTTGATTTGCAGATTATTTTTGAGATATGTAATAACTTCTTTAGGTGAAATAAATTTACCTTTAAATTCAATCATATATATCTTAATGAAAATATGAGCTAAATTTCTAGCATTCGATAGTGGGTTAAAACCATGTCTAACCCACCATGTAAGGAAGTCAAAATTATAATTTACAAACTGCTTCCACCTGCTTGCAGTTCTCTCAGTGGTTCTAGCAAAATATCTACAATGCGTCGGCGACGAATGATAATTTCAGCAGTAGCTGTTTGTCCAGCTTGAAATTTAATTGTTTGATGATTAGCTTTGACGTAGTTGCGATCCATCGCAATTTCTAACCGATAGACTGCACCAAGTTGTTCATTAACTGTACTATTTGGTGAAATCGATATTACCTTGCCGGAGATAGTACTATAGTCCTGGTATGGATAAGCATCAAATTTAATTTTGACTTCGTTTCCGGCTTTGACAAAGCCTGCTTCTTTTGTAGGTAAAGTAGCTTCCAAAATCAGTGGTGCATTTTCAGGTGCTAATTCAGCTATTGTTTGCCCTGATTGAACGACTTCTCCACTGTTGCGGACATTGAGTGATAAAACTGTACCATCAACAGGAGCCGTGAGAGCAAGTTGTTTTAACTTAGTTTTCGCTTCTAGGATGAGTTTTTCAGTTTGTTGGACTTGAGCTTGCAATTGAGTTTTTTGGACTTGTAGTTTTTGAATTGTTTGCTCAGACTGTAACTGTACTGTGTTACCTTGGGCTTGCTTTTGGATTAACTCAGCTTGCAGTCGCTGTGATTCTGCCAAAACTTGTTGTAGAGTCATTTGCTCTCGTTTGGATTCTGCCAGAGTTTGTTGGATATCACCACTTTGTTGGGTGATAGTACGCTGGCGATCGCTCAAATCTTGTTGAGCTTGAAACAGTTGTTCTTGGGAAAGCGCACCTTGTTCTACTAAGGATTTTAATCTTTGCAATCGTTCTTTTTGGGCTGCGGCATCTGTATACAATTGCTCAAGCAGTGCTTGACTGATTTTTGCCCTTTCTTCACCTTGAGCGATCGCTACTTTTTGACTTTGAATTTTGGAGATAGCTTGAGCGATCGTCGCCTTTTGTCCATTGATTTCTGCGTGATTAATCGCTATCCGCGTTTTAGTCTCCAAACGAGTTTTCTCAATCAAAGCTTGTGTTTGAAGAACTTGAGTTTGGTAAGCTGTTAGTTCTTGCTTTAATCGTTCTAATTCATTCAAGGCAATTTCTTGATCTAGTTGGGCTAGTACTTCGCCAGCTTTAACTGTTTGACCTTCTTGAATATAAACACGAGCAACCTTACCAATAATTACAGGATGAACTTTATACACTTCTCCTAAAGGAACTAATCTTCCTCTAGCTTTACCAACTTCGTCAATGTATCCCAAATTTGCCCAAGTAATAATAGCTATACAAAATGCAATTCCGCCTGCAATGAGTTGATAAGGAACAGATGAAGGCGGTTGATCAATTAATGTCTGCAACGATGTTGACCATTTATCACTTTGAACAATAGTCGTTTGTGGCATTAATGATGTATCAGCATCGACTAATTTACCTTCTGGTAAAGCAGCAGACTCTTCGGCAATAACTTTTACAGATGTTGCTGTACCACCAGATAATAAAGCCGCTTCTGCACTGGCATCTATAAATTTTTCAGAACTCGCAAGCGGAGACTTTGTGATTTGTGGCAGAGATTTGTATGATAATTTCATAGAAACTCGTTGACAACTAATATTTTTGTGAATTTTTATTAACATTAACTAACAAAAAATCAATTTTATTTGCAATAAATATTTTTGAGATTAATCACTGATTTGGTTATTAAGTAATTAATCTAATTGGTTGAAATCAATGATAATAAATATGTTTAAAAGAATTTATTACTAATTATTCAATAATAAAGATAATACTCTTGATTTGCATTTAGTTTAGCCAAAATGGCATTTGTTATGAGGAAGTATAAATCGTGAGTCAGTAAAGGCGCAAAGACTTATTTGAAAGATAATTGCTATATTGCCAAGATTTTTTCAATAATTCATACCAAAGCTAGAAGCCAGAGGCTGAAACGCTTGTCTACCATAAAAAAGGTAACAACGGTAATGTACCTCTAACAACCTACAGATAAAATCATCATTTTTGAGGAGAGAAAAATGAGGTCGTGACCTACTAGAGTGGTGGGATTCATTATGAATGAACTGCTGCAAGCTGTGCTGAACAGTGACGAAAAAGCTGCTTTACAGCAATTGATATTTTCATTAACTGCTTCAGGTAAACAATACTGCCTGAGAAATGATATCTTGCAACTATTTGCAGATTATTGCCATAACTCTCAAAAGCCTGCCTATTTTTATTACTCTTCCTCTATTGGTAAACTCATTCACTATACTCATGAAATAATTTTGTCAGAGGAAAATACTTGGTTTGTGGTTCGACCCAAGATTGCCAGCCAAGAAGTATGGCGGCTGAATGCTGACTTGAGTAAGTACGAGTTAATGTCGCCGCAGGCGTTTTTGGATGTGAGCGATCGCTTAGTGAATCGCTACCAACCCCATATTCTCGAAATTGACCTCGGCCCATTTTATGAAGATTCTCCCTCCATTGATGATCCTAGAAATATTGGTCAAGGTCTAGCCTTTCTCAACCATTACCTGTGCAATCAACTGTTGAATGATCCGCAACCTTGGTTAGAGGTATTGTTTCAAGCATTGCGGCGCGTGCAGTACGATGGGAAACGTTTGTTAATTGGCGATCGCATTCGCTCAGGTATGCAATTCGCCAAACAAATCAAGCAAGCACTTAAATTCTTCAGTGAAAGACCAGCTAACGAACCGAGCGAAAAATTTCACTTTCACCTCCAAGACCTTGGTTTAGCACCAGGATGGGGAAATACGGCGGCGCGAGTCTGTGAAACATTGGCATTACTTGATAGGCTAATTGATAGCCCCCAACCTGCTATCTTAGAAGCATTTGTGGCGCGTGTTCCGGCTATTTTTCGCGTCGTCTTGATTTCCATTCACGGCTGGGTTGGACAACAAGATGTCATGGGACGTGATGAAACATTAGGTCAAGTCATTTATGTTCTCGAACAAGCACGCAGCTTAGAAAACAAACTCCGCGAAGAAATCACACTCGCTGGACTTGATGTATTAGGCATTCAACCTCATGTGATCATTCTGACTCGACTGATTCCTAACTGTGAAGGTACATCTTGCGGACTACGCCTCGAAAAAGTCGAAGACACAGAAAATGCTTGGATTTTACGCGTTCCTTTCGCTGAATTTAATCCAGAAATTACTAATAATTGGATTTCAAAATTTGAAATTTGGCCTTACTTAGAAAGCTTTACCAATGATGCAGAAAAAGAACTACTCACTCTATTTAAAGGTCGCCCAAATTTGATAATCGGCAACTATAGTGATGGTAATTTAGTTGCGTCGCTGTTATCTCACCGTCTAAAAGTTACTCAATGTAACATTGCTCATTCTTTAGAAAAGCCTAAATATCTATTTAGTAACTTGTATTGGCATAACCTAGAAGAAGAATATCATTTTTCGGCTCAGTTCACTGCTGATTTAATCAGTATGAATGCGGCTGATTTTATCATTACCTCATCCTATCAGGAAATTGTCGGCACACCAGACGGTATGGGACAGTACGAATCTTATAAATGTTTTACGATGCCTCAGCTATATCATGTAGTTGATGGCATTGATTTATTCAGTCCTAAATTTAATTTAGTACCACCTGGAGTCAATCAGAAAATCTTCTTTCCTTACACCCAAAAAGAAAACCGCAATTTCAATCAAAGCCAACAAGTAGAAGACTTACTATTTAACCGCCAAGACCAGCAAATCTTGGGTGTTTTAGATGAACCAAATAAGCGACCAATATTCGCTGTAGCTACGCTATCATCGATTAAAAATTTGACTGGATTAGCGGAATGCTTTGGTCAAAGTCAGGAACTACAAAAGCGGTGTAATTTAATTCTATTAACTAGTAAATTACATCCGTCAGAAGCAGCTAATGTAGAAGAAGCTAAAGAAATTCAAAGGCTACATGACATTATTAATCAGTATCATCTCCAAAATCATATTCGCTGGTTAGGAATGCGTCGGACTGGTGGAGATATTGGCGAAGCTTACCGTGTGATTGCCGATCGCAGCGGAATGTATGTGCATTTTGCTCGCTTTGAATCTTTCGGCAGAAGCATTTTAGAAGCGATGATTTCTGGCTTACCAACTTTCGCTACTCAATTTGGTGGTGCTTTAGAAATTATTGAAAATCAAGAAGATGGATTTATTATTAACCCTACCGATTTAGCAGGAACAGCAGATAAAATTTTAGGCTTCCTTGATAAGTGTGAACAGTATCCTCAACATTGGGAGGAAGTATCTGAGTGGATGAGTCAGCGAATTATTAATAAATATAATTGGACATCACACTCTAGTCAATTATTATTATTAGCGAAAATGTTTAGCTTCTGGAACTTTGTCGCTCCAGAAAATAATGAAGCACGCGATCGCTACATGGAAAGCTTATTCCATCTCATCTTTAAACCCAGAGCCGAAAAGATTTTAGAAAAACATATGCACAAGCAAAACTAAATAATTTTTCAATATTTTCTCTAAATCCAAAACTAAACCTCGCATTTGGAATTTAGCCTAACGATGGATACAAAAAGTATTACTGGCAATTTTATCTATACAGACTGGACATTAACAGAAACCCAGTTTGACCCTGAGCAATTGCATTCTAGAGAAACTATCTTCACAATTGGCAACGGCTATCTAGGAACACGCGGTAGTTTTGAAAGAGATTATCCTGGTGCATTGCCAGCTACTTTTATCCACGGGGTCTATGATGATGTGCCTGTGGTGTATACAGAACTCGCCAACTGTCCTGACTGGCTACCTTTAGTATTAAGTATTGATGGCGATCGCTTTCGTTTCGACGAAGGTGAAATTCTTCAGTATGAGCGACGGCTGGACGTGCGTCACGGACTCCTCAGCCGTTCTGTGCGTTGGCGCAGTCCTGGTGGCAAAACTATAGATATTCACTTTCAACGTTTTGCCAGTCTTGCAGATCAGCATATTTTGGCACAACGCTGTCAGTTAACACCTCTAGATTTTGACGGCTTGATTGAAGTGCAAGGCAGCATCAACGGCTATCCTGAAAACCAAGGATTTAATCATTGGATAGATTTAGACCAAGGTAAAACTGAGCAAGGCATCTGGTTGCATAGCCGTACTCGTACCTCCCGAATTACGATTGGCATGGCAGCCAAGATGACTGTATCAGGAACGGAAGCATCCATTCAAGTTAACACCGCGCCTGGTTATCCCTCCTTCACAGCCACCTTTATGGCCAAATCACACCAAACTGTGACAGTAGAAAAAATTGTCACGGTGTTTACTTCACAGGAGATAGAGAAACCAGTCAAAGCGGCGCAGGAAAAACTCGCTAAATTATCCGACTACGAAACCCTACTCAATACTCACTCTCAAGCTTGGGATGAAGTTTGGCAGCAGAGTGATATCTTGCTAGAAGGTGATAATACAGCCGCTTTTGCGATTCGTTACAATATTTTTCAACTGTTAATTGCTGCACCTCAGTATGACGATAAAGTAAGTATTCCCGCAAAAACTCTTTCCGGTTTTGGCTATCGCGGTCATGTTTTTTGGGATACAGAAATTTTTATTCTGCCATTTTTTACATTTACTCAACCAGCGATCGCTCGTAATTTACTCAGTTACCGTTATTACACCTTACCGGGAGCTAGACGTAAAGCATTGCATTCTGGCTATAAAGGAGCAATGTATCCTTGGGAAAGCGCTGATACTGGTGATGAAGTAACACCCCGCTGGTCACTTCCTAATGATTATTACGGTGAAGATGTCCGCATTTGGTGCCGCGATCGCGAAATTCATATTAGTGCAGATATTACCTATGCAGTTTGGTATTACTGGTTAGCCACGGGTGATGATGATTGGATGCGAGATTGCGGTGCGGAGATTGTTTTAGATACCGCTATCTTTTGGAATAGCCGAGTTGAGTATAATTCTGAACACGAACGCTACGAAATTCGCGGGGTAATTGGAGCCGATGAATATCACGAATTGGTTCACAACAATACCTTCACCAACCGTATGGTGCAATGGCATTTAGAAAAAGCACTGATTATTGATGATTGGCTACGGCAAAACTTCCCAGAACGCGCGGCTGAATTAGAAAAGCAACTGCAACTGGGAGCCGAAGTGCGATCGCACTGGCAAGATATCATCGATAAAATCTGGATTTTCTATGACCCAGAAACCGGATTAATTGAGCAGTTTGAAGGATTTTTCCAACTCCAAGATATTAATTTAGACGACTACGAACCACGTCAGCGTTCCATACAAGCTATTCTAGGTATTGAAGAAGGCAACAAACGGCAAGTCCTGAAGCAGCCAGATGTCTTGATGCTGCTTTATTTAATGCGGGAATCAACAGAATTTCCTTACAACCAAAAATCTTTACAAGCAAATTGGGACTACTACGCACCGCGCACAGATATTACCTACGGTTCATCTCTCGGCCCGGCAATTCACGCCATCCTAGCTTCAGATGTGGGTGAATCTACAAGAGCCTATAAAAGATTCATGCAAGCAGCAATGGTGGATTTAGAAGATAGCCGAGGTAACACCAACGACGGAATTCATGGCGCTAGTGCTGGCGGTGTTTGGCAAGCCGTGATTTTTGGATTTGGTGGAATTCAGTTAACAGAAAATGGCCCCGTAGCCAACCCGCATCTACCCTCGCACTGGACGCGCCTCAAGTTCAAACTTCACTGGCGCGGTGAATGGCACGAATTTGATTTGCGTCCCCAACCAAGAACAGAGAAATTGGAGAAACAAGAGAGATTAAGGACAATGCCTGATATTCGCGGAGTAATTTTTGACCTAGATGGCGTACTAACCGATACAGCAGAATACCATTATCAAGCTTGGCAGAGGTTAGCAGATGAAGAAGGGATTCCTTTTAATCGTGAAGCTAATGAAGCATTGCGGGGTGTGTCTCGCCGTGAATCTCTGATGTTAATTATTGGCGATAGACAGTATTCGGAAGCTCAAATCCAAGAGATGATGGAGCGGAAAAATGGCTACTATGTAGAACTCATTCACCACATGACACCAAAAGATTTATTGCCTGGTGCGATCGCACTTTTGGATGAGTTGCGGCAAGCTGGAATTAAGACAGCCATAGGTTCTGCTAGTAAAAATGCTCAGACTGTTGTGGAATTATTGGGGATTCCTAATAAAGTAGATGCGATCGCTGATGGTTACAGTGTACAACAACCCAAACCCGCACCTGATTTATTTTTATACGCCGCCAAGGAACTCGGACTGCAACCAGCACAATGTGTAGTCGTAGAAGATGCCGCTGCCGGAGTTGCAGCTGCTTTAGCAGGCGGTATGTGGGCAGTAGGACTAGGCCCAGTTGAACGCGTCGGCGCAGCCCATGTAGTATTACCTAGCCTAGCAGGTGTAAAATGGGCAGACTTGAAAGCTAAATTGAGTGAAAAAGTGCTGAGTATAGAGTGGGGAGTGGACAGTGCTGAATGCTGAGTAGATACTTCTATTCCTCCTGCCCCCTGCCTCCTCCTACCTAGAAACCAACTGCGCGTTTAAGGCTTTGGTGATGCGATCGCCAGCAAATTCTAAATGGGCTATTGTGTAAACATCTAATGCTGTGCCAAACTGTTTTAGTTTGGTATTAATTGCTATTTGCAACTGCCGCAATTGGTACCAAGCCAGTGTTCGGCCATCTTCTAATTCATCGTTGGTATTCAACACCATTTCTAGCAAAATATTGAGATGTTCTCGTTGCAATGAACGGCGAATGCTAGAAATGGATTTTGGTTGTGCTGGGGTGAAAACTTCTTTCCAAATGCCTGTTTGCAGCGTGTCAAATAACTCTGGCAGGGAAAGTGCTTGTCCAGGCTGAGTTTTTAATTCTACATCTCGGAGACGATTTAAGCGATCGCTATCTAAAAGCGATCGTAATACGGCACTCTGAAAACTGAGAATGCGATCGTGAATGGGATAATCAAGACGGCTGTGCAGTATCGGGCTGCCCCAATGTTGCCAGCGCGAAGGTGCCAGTTGATTTAGCAATTGCGGTGAGAAACTAAAAGCATCTTCAGCAAATACATACTCTTGCAGTTTCACTAATGCCTGACGTTGTTGCAATAACGAAACGGGTACAAAAGCCCAAGAAGTATTATCACCAGCATGAAGCCGCCGAAATGATTGTCCGCCAATATATTGAGAAAGTAAGCTGGCATTGCGACAATAATATCTCAACACTCTATTAAATAAAACGCGTAAGCTACTATAACTTTCTCCCCTTGGTAAATAACCCTCATCCAGAAGTTGCCACATCACACGGGCGTTATCCATTTGCCATTGAGAATAAACCAGCGCATCGCTACTCATATCCCAGACATTGGCTAGTGGATTAATATCTCGAATATCTTCATCAGTTGCATAAGACAATTCTGGTTGCGGTGATGCTAAAGCAATTTCTTCTAAAAAACTTTTTTCCGCTTCCGGCGTGACAACTTCACCTACTGCATCAGGAATTTTTTTGTAACCATATGCAATTGCCCATTCATCGTAAGGGCCAACAACACTAGGAAAATACTCACCTTGCTGCACTCCTTGGGGTGCAATATTCACAGGTAAATAATCCATCACCGAACCCGCTAAACCTTTGGCATGAGTGATTTCAGTGTTATTTAATTCTTGCGGCGCTAACATGGTGCTGCCATGAAAATTGTGCCGCAAACCAAGAGTGTGTCCAACCTCGTGTGCAATTACAGAACGCAAATATTGATGTACATACTCCTTCATCGTTTCACTATTGGGTTTAGTATTTTGTAGCAGTGATAATGCTAATGCCCCCATAGCGACTTGTTCTTTAGATTCCGCACCATAGCAAATTTCAGAAGCAGACATTTGTAAGTGCTGAGTGCTGAGTGCCTGACACATTGCTGAAGCTTCTATCAGTGCGTGATATTCTTGCCCAATTGAGCGCACCATATTGGCATCAACAATAATATCTGCATCTAAGATTTCGCCAGTCAGTGGGTTAACACGCATTGGCCCTCTAGCAAAACCTGCATCTAACGAATTGAACCAGCGAATAGTGTTGTAACGCACATCTGCGGGATGCCAATTAGCATCGTCTGGCATTTGTCGCACTTCAATAGCATTTTGAAATCCGGCTTTTGTAAATGCTTTATTCCACATCAAAACACCTTCACGAATGGCATCTCGGTATACAGGTGGTACAGCATTTTCAATCCAAAATATAATCGGCTTTTTAGGCAAAGACAAAGGTGCGTTAGGGTCAGATGGTTCTAAATGCCAACGATTAATGTAACGTACAAATGGTTCTTGAATGTTATTTTTAGAAAAATCTTGAAAAGCTGTAATAAAATATCCTACTCTGTCATCAGCAATTCTCGGAATATAACCGTTATTTTCTTGTAATTTTGAAAAACTATAATGCACTTTCAGACTAAGAGCGCGACTATCGGGTAATGTGACTAGATTTGCACCTTCTAGTGCGGAGAAACCATAAATTGAGTCAATCTCTACATTTTCTGGAAAACTATTAACATCACCAAAATATGATTTACTTCTTTCTAAACGGTAATCTGCCTGTAAAGAATATTTTAGGAAAGAAGTTAAACCTGAAAAATCTTCCATCAGCAAGTCTTCCAGATTAATTAAAATATTTTTACTGCGTGGAGTAAGACTATCGATTGGTACTGAATAAAGGACTGAATCGCTAAATGAACGAGTCAGCGATCGCTGTTCTGGTTCCCCAGATTTTATCCGAAATTTGACGTTTTGAATTACAAAATGCAAATTATTATTGACGCGCCGAAAATAGAAAAGAAAATCAGCTAGAGGTAATCCACTATAAATCCCACTTTCCCCAACACCCGATTCTAAAGTCACTGTAGCTAGATAACTTTGATTTAGCTGTTCGGGTTGAATTTCTAAATAAACTTTGCCTGATTCTTCATTACTATAAAGCGTGAATAGTCCTTCTTTTTTACTTACTCCTTTGACTAGTTCACGGAAACGACGAAATTCTTCTTTTTTAGTCTCCCTAAAATTACTAGCAATGGCTAAGTTTTCAACTACTGGGATTGGGTTTAATTCTTGAACATAGGGTTCTGAAAGTTGATTTGCTATTGCCCAATCATTATTTAGGAAAAAATTGTATAGCAATATTGTACAGATTGCTAATTTTGCGATCCAGTGTCTCATCCTTTAGCTTCTGATTCTGAAGTGGTTATTGTGTCGAGGAAAAACTGTGGGATTAATACGTAGTCAGTCAGAATGTCCAGACTTCTTCACTACTTAAGGCTGACTTGCTGTGTAAATTCACTATAGTCAGACAAAGGATTGTTTTACCTCAGAAAGAATAGAAGTCTTGTGATTGATAGTTGGGGCTTTAAAAGAACTTCCATTTAACAAATGAAATTAATTGTATCTTAAGGTAGATTCTTTTTACATCTGTAGATATATTTTTTTTAAAACTATATATTGTAATGTATCTAAAAGAATGTATGTATTGCTACAGTCTTTCAACTACTCAAATCATCTCTAAACAACAAGATCCCCGACTTTTTAGAAAAGTTGGGGATCTGAAGCTTTGAAGTATATGTAGTGGTGTGACCGAACTAATTTAATATATTGTATTCAATAAAATTAAGCGCAGATATAAAGGTGTTAGCCTGTTAAAATTTTGTTGTAGAGTAATCCCCTGGCTGGTTAAACCAGGAGTAGTTTACAAAATTAAATATACATTTACAATCGCTGTAGTAAGTTTAAACCATGAGTGTCAGTACCACAAGTATTGAACAAGCCATATTCACTAGCCAACTGTTGCACTTGTTGTGATTCTGTCGCACTTGGTTTCCAGGGGTTGGGGTTATTATACGCGTAGAAAGTTTCTACACCATCAATACCTTGTTCCGCTGCAGCCACAATTAAATCAAAGTGCGATCGCCGATAACGTGCTGGGTGCGCCAAAACTGCTAGTCCACCAGCTTCATGAACAGCAGCAATAACGTTAATTGCTTCATAAGCACTACCTGTTGCAGGTTTTCTTTGCAAGTAAGGTTTGATGCTGGAGTTGTTTGGCTCAAAAGCATAAGCCAAAATGTGAACCTCATTATCCAAGAGGTTAGCATTGATTTCTGTACCACTCCATAGATAAGGAGTACTACTATCAGGATTTTTCCACTTCCAGTCTTCTAACCAAGCTTGTGCTGCTAAATAACCACCAATATTATGATGGTCAGTAATTGCCAATCCTTCTAAACCAATTGCGATCGCCTGTTCCATCAATGCACTCGGCTGTAACCTCCCGTCTGAATGGACAGTATGCATATGGAAATTAAATAATTTCGGACAACTTTGGGCATCAATCTTCTGGAATACTTGTTTTAAAAGTTCGCAAGAAGTCGATTTCCGCGTACAATTCATCACCATAACACCCTCTGCACAAATATACGCAGTTATTCACACACCAGAACGCCACACCTCTAGATAAGAAAACACCAGCACTTATAATTAGTACCAGCGGCTATTTGATTAGCTTACTCAGCTAAATTTTTCAATATGTTAAGACTACGTTAGCAAATCTCAATGATAATGGTCATGAGTATTTTCGATTGCTTTAATAAGCACCAGTGAAAAATTTTCTAAAACATAAAACTAAATACTGATACAGATTGTGGGGTAAGGCAAAAGGCAAAAGTAAAAAGTAAAAAGTAAGAATACTTATACTGCAAGCTTTTTCAGCATTTGCGATGTCTGCTTATTTTCGCCAAGTTGTACTAGGGACTAGGGAATAGTCTTGTCTAATCAACACTCAGAAGATTTCATGACACCACAAGCAAAAAACACCTACTCCCAACTCCCCAATTTCAGCTAAATAATCCCTCCAGTGTCCTAGTACCGGGAATTACCTCACCAATTGCAAAGGCTGGAATATTCTGTGATGCAAAAAAGGTAATTGTTTGTTCTACTTGCTGAGATGGTACTAACAGCACAAATCCAATCCCCATATTGAAAGTATTAAACATGGCTTCGTCGCTCACTGCACCGACTTCAGCTAACCATTGAAATATGGGGGGAATTGTCCAATTTTTAGGGTTAATTTTAATTGCTTGATTTTTCCTTAAACATCTGGGTAAGTTTTCTGGTAAACCACCACCTGTAATATGCGCCATTCCATGAATTTCTATACCAGCTTGACGAGCGGCGAGAACTGGTTTGACATAAATGCGCGTTGGTTTAAGGAAAGCTTCACCAATAGTTTCGCCACCTAACAAATCTGGGCTGTCGCTCCAAGCATAACCGCGATCGCTGACAATCTTTCGTACTAAGCTTAAACCATTACTGTGTACACCAGCACTAGCTAGAGCGATCGCTACATCTCCAACTTGCACACTAGAACCATCTAGCATCTGGCTTTTTTCGACAATTCCCACACAAAACCCAGCCAAATCATACTCACCTACTTGGTAAAAACCAGGCATTTCAGCCGTTTCTCCACCCAATAAAGCACAACCAGCCAGTTTACAACCAGCAGCTATACCTGCTACTACCTGTGTCAACTGCTCTTTATCTAATTTACCTGTTGCCACATAATCTAAAAAAAACAGGGGTTCTGCACCAGATGTCAGCACGTCATTAACGCACATGGCGACTAAATCAATCCCAACAGTGTCATGGTGGTTGAGAAGTTGGGCGATTTTTAGCTTTGTACCTACACCATCTGTTCCTGAAACTAACACAGGTTCCTTGTAACCTGTTGGTAGTTGAAAGCAACCGCCAAAACCACCTAATCCACCAATTACTTCTTTTCTAAAGGTGCTGTGAACCAAATTGCGAATTTGATCTACAAAAGCTCTACCAGCTTCAACATCAACCCCTGCATCCCGATAGTCCATAAAGTTAGTCAACTGAAGTATGAAGTGTGAAGTCTGAAGTCTGAAAGTTTATCCTTTACGAAGGAGTTACATCCTTCAGCCTTCATCTTTTTTTGGTCAATAGTCTATTGACTATGAACTATTGATATTACCTCATTAAAAGACCTCATCTTCTATGCTCCGCCACCATTCACCCAAATTCATCAAGTCTTGGTGGATGTCTGCTAACTCGTTAGCGTAGGTATCTTCGGAAATTTTGTCTCGGCGTTCTTGTAATTTTTTCAGACGCAGTTGTACTAATAGCCAAGGTTTGGCAATGCTATCTGTTGCTTCTAGGTATTGTGCTAATTCTTTGCTGTCCATATATTTTTTGTTTTGATTTTTATGTTTTTTAGGCAAAAAGAATTAAGAAATTTACGGCTCCCGACTCCCTAATTTCAAGATAGTTCAGAGCTGCGATCGCCACTACCGTGTCGGTAGAATATTTAATAGAAGCAAAAACAGCCACGAAAATGAGTCGTGACTGTTGGTGATATTTTGCAGATCAACTGATTGCTTTATAAATTTGACTGATGCTGATTACAGGCTTCTGCTTCAGCAAAACTAGGCTGTAGCAAGATTTTCAGCAACGAAGTCCCAGTTGACCAACTTATCTAAGAAATTTTGAATAAATGCTGGACGAGCATTTCGGAAGTCGATGTAATAAGCGTGTTCCCAAACATCAAGGGTGAGTAATGCTTTTTTGCCGTGGGCTAGGGGGTTTTCGGCGTTAGGGGTTTTAATTACTTTTAGAGTACCACCATCATCAATTAACCAAGCCCAACCACTACCAAACTGAGTAGCAGCTGCATTAGAGAACTCTTCCTTGAATTTGTCGAAGCTACCAAAGTCTTTTTCAATTCTGGTTGCGAGGTTGCCTGTAGGTGCGCCGCCACCACCTGGTTTCAAGCTGTTCCAAAAGAAGGTGTGGTTCCAAACTTGAGCCGCATTGTTGAAGATACCTGTTTTGGAGGGATCTTTAAAGGAGATTTGGATTACTTCTTCTAGGGACTTATCAGCGAGTTCTGTACCTTCAGTGAGCTTGTTGAGGTTATCGACATAAGCTTTGTGATGCTTGCCATAGTGATAATCAAAGGTCTCAGCTTTCATGCCGTATGGCTCTAGAGCATTCTTGTCAAAAGGTAAGGGGGGCTGTGTAAATGCCATTTTGTGAAATCCTCTCTTTACTGTTTGCCGACCTAAAGCTATTGCCGAAGCTTAGAAAATTACAGGTTTTGTGTTTAGTAGTTTTGATGTCCTTAAATTAGGCGAACATAAAACTTAACATCGTCATTCTACTACCAAAGTGATGATGAAAACAAAAGACTTTTTTCATAAGTTAAATGCCTAGGGAATCAGAATTATAAATAAAAACAGCTAATATTTGATAGAAAAGTATTTTAATGATTAGCAAATAGTGCTGCTCCAGTGAATGCGGAATTCATAATTACCTTTTTGCAAGGGTTTCAGCCATTTTAAATAGATGGTTTATTTCCCTATATTGTACTAGTAGATCATTACCCCTCAAATCTTCTATCCCGCTTGATAGAAAAGAAATATATACCCCCTGATTTAGGGGGGAATGAAAAGAGGTAATGCTTTGGCAATTAACTTTGGTTTTTACAGCTAGAGTTTATAATAACTTAGCTGTGGTAATTATTTGTCCACTCATCTATTTAGCGAATTCTTAACCTTTGATACTTCTATCTTGAGGAGTAGTCATTTAAGTTTTACTATTCAGTCTTAAGCTAGACGAATTAATTTTTAAAGTTGCTAGAATAATAGTCTACAAAGCTAAATTAAAACTATAGATATTTAATTCAAAGTATTGTTTGAAAGTGGTGGGTATGTACTGAGTTACTCACCACTGTGCTGAACTAGAAATTAACAGCAAACCTCTATGATTACCATTGAGATAAGCGTTGATGGTAGTAATTAATTATTTGTGCCGCAACTTCAGCTGCATTCATACCATCAGTTTGAAGTTCTATTGCATCCGCAGCTTTTTGTAAGGGGGAAACTTTACGAGTGCTGTCTTTCCAGTCGCGTTCTGCAATGTCCCGCTCTAGTTGCTCTATACTAACTTCGGGTTGACCTTGTTTTTTAAAGTCTTGCTGGCGACGGCGGGCGCGTTCGCTGACAGAGGCAGTTAAAAAGATTTTAACTTCGGCATCGGGGAAGACGTGGCTACCAATGTCCCGGCCTTCAGCGACTAAACCACCTTTTTTACCCCAGTTTTGCTGCTGTTTAACCAAGGCTTGACGCACGGCACTTTGAGCGGCGATCGCCGATACTTTAGATGTTACCTCAACAGTGCGAATTTCCTGGGTAACATCAACATCATCAATCCAGACCCGCACAGGCGATTTTAAATCTGGGCTGGGAGTCAGTTCAATTTTACATGTGTTAGCTAATTCGGCGATCGCACATTCATCATCAAGGGCAATACCTTTTTGTACCACTAACCAAGTAATCGCCCGATACATAGCACCTGTATCTAAATAAACTAGTCCTAGTTCCGCAGCTACTTGGCGTGCTACCGTAGATTTTCCGGCTCCGGCAGGCCCATCAATAGCGATGATGGGTTGGCGATCGCGCAAAATAATATTATCAATCAAACGTGTAGAACCAAGACGAGCTGCGATCGCCAGCATTCCTTCCTCCTCAATTGTTTCTAATGAAATTAACGTAGTCGGTTCAACCAATTCAATATATTCCAATAAGACAGTACTAACCTTAGCCACTTCTTGCTGTACCACTGCTATCAGCTGGCTGCTGTGATGCACACCAGATTTAAATGCAGCTTCAGCTTGTTGTAACCCACGATATAAAACCGCTGCTTGCTCTTTTTCTATCGCACTCAAATATTGATTGCGAGAACTAAAGGCCAGACCTGACGCTTCCCGGACTGTAGGGCAAGCAACAATTTCTACAGGCAAATTTAAATCAGCTACCAGTCGTTTAATAATTGCCAGTTGCTGACCATCTTTTTGACCAAAGTAGGCTCGATCAGGCTGTACCAAGTTCAAAAGCTTGGTCACAATCGTTGCTACGCCCTGAAAGTGACCTAGCCGAGAACGGCCACACAAACCTGATATCATACCAGATGGCGGGATTACTTGAGTAATCAAAGATTCTTGTATATTTTTCTGCGCTACTCCCATCACGTCCGGAGTAGGAGCAAAAATTGCATCTACCCCGGCATCTTCACATAATTTTCGGTCTTGCTCTAAAGTCCGAGGATAGCGTACATAATCTTCGTTGGGGCCGAATTGCAGGGGATTGACGAAAATACTGACAATCACCGTGGAGTTTTCTTGCCTTGCTCGTTTCAGTAGGCTTAAATGGCCTTGATGCAAGCCTCCCATTGTCGGTACTAAACCGACCGCTGTCCGCTCCCAGCTGCTCATTTCATCTGCGACCAGAGGATCTGGCACTTTCAGCTGGCTTTGGAAGCGAAGTTTATTTAAATAGCAGCTTAAAGCTGCGACTGTTGTCAGCAGGCGCACAAAAATCCCCTAGTTCTTCTAACCCTCCCCCGTTAGTTTATAACTGAAATCGGGGGAAAAGACGTGAGAACTAGGGGAATTAGAAATTAGGTAAGTTTGAAAGCTAAAGTGTAGGGTTTGATATTGAAATTTAGCCTTTGTCATTAATTCGCGCAAAGCGCGTCTATCTAGGGAAAACACTACGCCGAACAGCCAGGAGAATTTTAGATTTTAGATTTTGGATGGGGGAATTAGCAATTCAAAATTTAAAATCCACATATTGGTTGTACCTTTGGGCGGTATCAATCTAAAATCGCAAATCTAAAATCCAAAATTGGTTAACCTACACTTTAAGAACGGCTACGTCGCACATCTTTCAAATTACCTAAAGGTTATCGTCCCAACACTTCGATATGCACTGGCGCAATACCACTGCTCATCATGCCTAAAATTCGAGCCGCACCAGCAGACACGTCAATAACTCGACCCCGAATATATGGGCCACGGTCATTGATGCGTAGTACGACAGAACGGCCATTGCGAGTGTTAGTTACTTTGACTTTTGTGCCAAGGGGCAAGCTGCGATGGGCAGCAGTCATTGCTTCGGGATTAAATCTTTCGCCGCTGGCAGTCATACTGCCAGAACCGTCATAGCCATAAAAAGATGCCATGCCTCTAAAGGTAAGTCTGACGTTACCAACGGCAATTTGTTGTGGCAGTTTTGGAATTGACAACGGTAAACGCGTTGGTAAATTAGCAATTTTATCGATAGGGGATGCGTTACCAATGAGTCTGCGTAGGCGGTTGGTTGCTTGTAATGCGTCTTGTGCCAGATTCTTGGTGGTGTCTGCTAGGCGGGTATTTTCGTTGATTTCCACCAATTCTTGGTCTTTGACTTTGATTGTATAGCGATCGCTAAGTTGTTGCTGTGCAGAAGAGCTTTTGTCTTGGGTTTGATTAGTAGTTTTGCTCTCATCCTTCCAACTGACCGTAATCTGTGCGGCATCAACGTTGTCTTGAATCAGTTGGTTGATTTTAGCTGCTATCACACTAGCTCTTTGAACAGGATCGTTTTCTAGTGAGCCGACTTGGTTTCCGGTATTTACTACATTGCCAGTACTTGCCACCTTAGTTGAGTTGTCAGCAATAAGGGCGTACCCTTGTACGCCCCCTTCTCCTACAACACCTTGTTTTGTTTCAACACTCGCAACTGGCTGAGAACTCACGAAGGTCAGTACTGGTATATTCCGGATGTACAGAGTTGCCGCTTGCCGACCTCCAATACTGTGAGAATGAATGCTTGTAATCACAGCATCCGAGTTCTGTTTCTCTGTTGGGGATTGGTACTCACCTACCTTAACTACATTACCATCTGATGGTTTTTGGGAAACTGGATTAGCTTCCTTAGTAGTTTGAGCGGTAGTTTGAGTGCAACCGACAGAGGTGATCCCCGTGAGAGTTATACACAAGGCGACAATAGTCCACAAATGTCTTTGGTTCATGCGTCCAATTTTCAAGCGACTGTAGAACAGTAGTTTTTTAATTAACGGAATTTAATGCCATAAAAGAGCAAAAGTTTTCCTTAAAATCGAACTCGTTCCGCTTTCACTTTGTTTTTCATAACTGCAACAGACTAACACGAACTTTTGGACTTGGGGATCAGGGTTTTAGCGTAATTAAGCCTAAATTTCTCAAATTCAAATGCCAATCATCACAGCCAAACCTTGTTCAAATGCGGATTTTAGGGGTGTAGCGTTTTTTTCGACTCCTAACATTTTTCTTCTTAAAACTTTACATATCTCTCAGATTAAATTTCTCGGAAAGTTACTCAATTTACCTGTTACTTTCCTCAAAAAATTTGTATGTTATATAACATATAGCTTTTTTTAATAGAATTTATCAGGTTCAAATATACTGAAGAAAAAAATCGTTGTTAATACTGAATGTAGTTAAGTTTATATAATCTTTATTATTGATTAAAAGCTAATTTTAACAAAACTTACAGCCAAAATATTTTTTTATTGGCAGCAATGATAGATATGTCAACAAAACTTATATATTAATTTCTTATAAGTAAATATATTTATTTTTTAATAATTAAACGTAATTTTAATAACTAAATATTTAGGATAACTCAGCGAAAAAATTAGGTAATTTTGTAACTAATATTTTTTACAATTAAAAGAAAAATAAGAATGAGAAAATTGAAAAATCCAAGTGGACGTATGTTCATGAGTTTTGCAATGTAGCAAAAATTACCACAAAATTTATCTACCCAAAATAGTTGATTACCGATGATTTTCTAGAATAAACTATCAGCTTCATGGCAAAACAAGCAAATTTAGGAGATTTAGAAATAGTTTCATCACCATTGTTATCTGTTCTGCAAGACTTGCATTCTAAATACAAGTCTCTGCAAGAGGGTGCAGTCGCAAACTATATTCCAGAATTGGCAAAGGTAAATCCGGACTTATTCAGCATTTGCATCGTGACTGTGGATGGTCAAGTTTACGAAGTTGGAGATTACCAACAACTATTTACTATCCAGTCAATATCTAAAGTCTTTGCTTACGGACTAGCACTAGAAGATCATGGACGAGATTATGTGTTGACAAGAGTTGGTGTAGAACCGACAGGAGACGCATTCAACTCAATTATTTTGGATGAGCAATCGAAGCGACCGTATAACCCAATGGTAAATGCTGGTGCGATCGCCACCACCAGCTTAATCAAGGGAGATGGTGCAACCGAACGCCTCAACCGCGTCCTAGATATGTTCCGCCGCTACACCGGTCACGACGTATTTGTTGATATATCTGTATTTACTTCCGAACGTAGCACCGGACATCGCAACCGCGCAATGGCACACCTCATGCTGAACTTTGGCATGATAGACCAAAATATTGAAGAAGCATTAGACCTTTATTTTCAACAATGTGCCGTGATAGTGAATTGTCACGACTTAGCAGTAATGGCGGCGACACTGGCGAACAGAGGTATTAACCCCATCACAGGCGAACAAGCTGTAGATCATCAATATATAAAAGATATTCTCAGCGTCATGTACACCTGTGGAATGTACAATTTTGCTGGCGAATGGGCGTATACAATCGGAATTCCGGCGAAAAGTGGCGTTTGTGGCGGAATTCTCGCTGTTGTGCCGAATCAAATGGGTATCGGCGTATTTTCGCCACCATTAGATGCGCGGGGTAACAGTGTTCGAGGAGTGGAAGTTTGTAAAGAACTTTCCCAGCAGTTATGTCTACACATGTTTGCTTGCGGAGGTGGAAGCTCAAAAATTACGGAAGTAACATAACATTAATTCTTACGGTCGTCGTTATCCCAACGTCAATTCACCCGACTGTATATCAACAACTAACCGACGATTTGTTAACCATTGACGACCGAGTAAAACTTCTGTTAAATCTTTGCCAATATGTACAGGTATATCAAACTCTTCACCATCAAATTTAACTTTACCAATATAGATTTTAAATCTTACATCCCCGCTTGCAGTTCGCATAATTTGTTGGTCAATATAAGTCCAACCAAGTGCATCTATATCTTGTTGTTCAATTGCCAACCAGCCAGAAAAACCTGTATCTAACATTGCATCAACTGGTAATTCCAATCCATCCAATGCTATCAAATTAATTTCAAAAATCAGTGCATCCTCATCACCAAATAGACCGGAAATCGTCATATTGTGCCGCAAGTTCCAGTTTCATTAATTCGGAAAGTATGGTGTATTTTACCAGGATGTTTTTCGCGGCATTTTCGCCAAACTACTTCTAAATCTTTATCGATGAAATACTCACCACTATCTGGTTCAACTGTTATATACCAGTTATAATGGGTTTCGATTAATTCGGATTTAACTTTATTAAATATGGGATAGCATCGCTGGTATAAATTCTCTGTTTCGGATTCCCATTGTGCTTTTTGTTCTGCCGTCCATTGGATTTCGGGAAATATTCTTCCTCTGCGAACAACACGAGTAGACTTGGTTTCTGTCATGCTTTTTACATATAAACCAATATCTGTTATTTTAAGCTGCAATTATTGTGTCTGTTGAAATATTTTCCAAAAATAACATGATTTGGCGTTGGGTTACGGTGCAAATGTAGATTTACGTGTTGCGATCAATATTTGTTGTGCGTCTCCACCCAACCTACGGTATTGCGATCGTACTATATATTATTTCGCAAAACCTTAAATGGTTGATTCTGACTTTCCCAGGTGCGAATGTTGAAGTAGAGTTGTGTCTTGCAAAAGTAGATTTCTTCGTAAGCCAGTCGTAAACTACGCTCAAGACTGTTAGGTTCCACATCAGCCGCTTTGTTGGAACCAAGCGCTTTGCGTAAACCAACAGACAGAATTTGCACCAAATCATGACCGCAGCAGACTTGCCAAGGATCATGGTTGTTGCTTTTTTGGTTAGTTAGCCGTTGTTGTAAATCTTCATCTTTTAAAGTGTAAGCTTGAGATTTATTCTTAACCTCTCGAATCATTTGCAGTTCATTAATTTGTAGCGTTTGCTCATCAATGAACTTGCTAAATGTAATACCCTCAAAAGTGAGGTTTAATCCGTCAGACTGAGATATCCACAGTAAATACCCTAATGACATCCCAATTTCGAGCAATGCTAATCTGACATCGCGTTTAAACTGGGCAATTTTTTCTTCAGAACCAAACTCAGCCAGTATTTTGTCCAATGCTGGTGATTGAATCAGCATTGTTTCCAGGTCATGGGTATCGGTGTAAAGCAGATTAGAACTACTAGATACTAAACTTTTAAGCCGATCAAAATCTGCATCTACAACTGCTAAAACCCCCTGAAAATTTGATTTTTCTAAAATTTCTAAAATATTAATGGCATTCTGCCTACTAGAAGGTTTGCCTGAAGTGTCAACTAATTCACAAGCTAATTCGTCAACCAACCGTTGATAGAAGATTTTATCAGAACTTCCTGCCACTAATAAAAAAGTTCCTGTAAATGTGCTTCGTCGTAATCGTATGTAGTTAGCAACACGGTCAACTGTCAGAAACTCTCTCACTTTTCTGGCCTTTTCAGTTCAACCGTTAAATCCCAGCGATCTTGAATGATATCTGGTGAATGAGTAGCCATTAATATGTCTAAATCTGCAAGCTGTGTAATTTCTTGTAAATCTTTTAAAAACTGGACTTGCCATCCTACATGAAGTGATAGTTCAGGTTCATCAATTAACACTAAAGAGTTAGGTTTTACTTTAAATAGAAGTTCATAGAGAAGAACTAACTCATGTTGCTCACCTGATGACAAATCCGTTGCTGAAAGACTTGTTGAATCAGTTAATGAGGAATTATAAAGTGTAGTAAAAATAAAACCTTTCTCTTTGCTAAAGTTTATTTCTTTGTAAGAATAAGCAAATTTATTATTAATAATTTTCTTTAACAGTTCAATTTTGCTGGCTATTTCTGCAAAAACACTCAGCTTTTTCTCCATATCTTCAATATACACCGATAAAGCATTTTTTGTACTTTCATCTATATCTTGAGGTTGAATTTGAACTTCTGAATCTTCCTCTTTATCTAATAAACCTACTTCTATAAGACGAGAACGAGTCACTTCCAATTCATTTAATTGATGACGCAGTTGTTCATCTGTTAAATCTGCTGATGGCTGATGCTTCACTACTCTAATTGGAAAAGTTCTATCAAGAAATTGAGATATTGTACCGTATTCCTTAAATTTATCTTGCATCAGTTGAGCAATCTCATCAGAATAAGCAGATACAGTTGATACCATTGAGGGTTTTTCAGCAGACAATCTGAGAGAACGTTTAGGAGCAAAATTCAGCAACCGTTGTGATTCTATCAGGCGAATATTGATATTTTTCTTCAATTCTTCTAGACTTTCAGGTTTTTGCTGTAAATTCACCATTTCGGAATTTTGATACAAAATAAAAAGGATGTTATACCTTTTAAAGTTTCCTTGGAAATCATCTGCATTATCAGAATTTTTGGGTATTATGTCAATAATACTGGTATCATCATCAAATTCAACTCTAAAATTTTTAAACGGAATATTTCTAAATTCTGAGTATCGAGAGTTAAAAAAACTATTTAAAATTCTCAATATCGCTGTTTTGCCAAAACCATTTGGGCCATGAATAATAGTGATCCTTTCATCCATATTCAATGGAATTACATGGTCAAAAATTCCAAATAAGCCATTAACAGAAATTTGCTTAATTCGCATAGTCATTGAGTCCGATAGCCATTGGCTTTATGACTTTGTATTTTCGCCACCATTCAAATATTTCTATCTTGCCATTGTTTTGGGTCGCGTTTAACGTGAAAACAAGCAATGATAGTGATCGCATCTTCTTCCACAACATACATCACCCCATAAGGAAACCGACGGATTAACAGCCGTCTTACTTGCCGATACACTATCGGACAAGCCATGGGGTTACGTCCGATGAGCGCGAAACTACTATCGATAGCGCGGACAAATTCTGAACCCAAGCCAGAACTATGTTGCTCATACCATTCAAAGCCATCTTGGATATCAAGTTCTGCTTCTGGGCTAATAATTAACTGATACATTATTGAGAGAAACCCAATCGGTGCTTAACTTGCTCCCAGCTTGAACCTTGGGTTGGGTTTTGACGATGTATTTCTAAGCGTCTATCCAATTCTTGTTTTTGCGCCTCGCTCAGAGTCACTGCATTACTGTCAGTTAGAATGCTATCCCATAAATCTTCTGCAAGTTGTATGCGCTCAGATATACTTAGTTCGGAAATATCAACTTTTAATATTGGGTGCATAGTTATTTACAATTTATTGGCTATTATCTGTAATTTTAAATCAATTTTTGGCTGGAATTAAAATGAAGCAAGTAGTATTAGAAAGCTCTGTAAATCAAAGCTTGGAATCTTCTCCGAAATTTGATCAAGTTAAAGCACTGGCGCAAGATTTTGCTACCCGCGCCACAATGCATGACAAAGATGGTTCATTTCCTTTTGAGAATTTTACGGCGTTGCATGAGACGGGACTTTTGAGTTTAACTATTCCTCGTGACTTGGGTGGTGAGGATTTAGGGCTTGCTAGTATTTGCCAAGTTATCGAGGGGATAGCCCGTGGCGATGCTTCTACGGCGTTAGTGTTGACTATGCACTATTTGCAACACGCTAAAGCTAGTCGTAGTCGTTGCTGGCATCCTGAAGTATACAATAAGGTTTGTCGGGAAGCGATCGCCGACCTTGCCCTCATCAACGCCGCCCGTGTAGAACCAGAGTTAGGTACACCAGCTAGAGGCGGATTACCAGCCACAACCGCCCAAAAAACAGCAGAAGGCTGGCGATTAACCGGACATAAACAATACACAACAGGTAGTCCAATTCTGCGCTACTTTGTTGTTTGGGCGAAAACAACTGAAGATGAACCGCAAGTCGGAAATTTTTTAGTTCCCCGTGACTTACCTGGCTTGCAAATTGTCGAAACTTGGGATCATCTGGGGATGAGAGCCACGGGTAGCCATGATTTAATTTTGAAGAATGTCTTAATTCCCCATGAATATGCTTTAGATATTCGTCCCGTCTCAGCTAAATCACCGCCAGATCCGATGACAGCTGTTTGGAACAGCTTGACGTTGAGTGCTTTGTATTTAGGAGTTGCCACAGCTGCGCGAGACTGGTTAATAGAATATCTTGGCGATCGCACTCCGTCAAATTTGGGAACACCACTAGCCAGCCTGTCACGCTTTCAAATAGCAGTCGGTGAAATAGAAGCACTGCTGTATGCTAACCGCACACTAATTTACAACTTGGCACAAGAAGTTGACAAAGGCGAGTTTGAACCTAATGTAGACTTACAGGCACAAGCTGTGAAATACCTCAGCACAACCAATTCGATTCGTGCAGTAGAAATTGGTTTGGAACTTATCGGGAATCCTGGACTAACAAGAAAGAATCCTTTAGAACGACATTATCGTGACGTTTTGTGTAGCCGTATCCATACACCACAAAATGATGTGATTTGTCAATCTTTGGGTAAAACCGCACTTAAAATTAAATAAAACCTCTCTTAACTTTTTAAGAGAGGTTTTTTGATGGAGTTTTATCAGAGAATCGGCGAGTGAGACTTATCAACATAGAATTCAGCAGTCAGAATTCAGCATGAATTAATTATTCAAAATTCTGTATTCTGTCTTCTGGATTCTTCTTCAATTACTAAACTATTCCTTGACCTCTACCGCGTCTGTCACCTTCTTCTGTTAATTCGCCTTCCTTATCTTCTTTAACTTCTTGAAGTTCTTCTACACGTTCTGCGCTATCTTCTGCTACTTCTTGACGCGCATCGCCTGGAACTTCGTAGTACATTTCTGGTTCCACTGCGTAGTTATTTAACAAACCTTCTTTATCTACTGTGTAACCGTCTGTAGTGTGTAAGCTTTCTGCATCAGTTTGGTCGTCAGTAGGTGCAGCTGCTTCTCTTTCTTCTGTGGGTAATGTTTTATATAAATCTCCCTCTCTTTCTTTACGAGCAGCAGTTTCAGCAGGAACAATCCCTCTATCGTATGTATCTACTTCTGCTCTTTCAGATGAATCTACTGCTTTTTTAAATTTTTCATTAGCCATAATTAATGTCCTCGAAATTTAAAGAAAAGTATTTTGTTCAATAACTTCGAGAACTAGATTATGATGTTGAAGATAATATATCTACTATCTTAAGAAGAGATTTAAATCAAAAAAATAAGTTTTTTCTCTGTCTACAGACGTATTTAAAATTTAAATGTAACCAACAGAAGTAAATCTAGAACAAAGATACCCGACTTCTTTAAAAAGTCGGGTATCTGAATAAGTGCTATTTTCACGAATCAAGTAGGATTTCTATTCACCTAAAGTTTGGGCTTTAAAAGAGCGTAGCTCTACCCATAATTCTTGGCGAGTTGAGTCTTGCAAAAGATAACGGAACACAAACCAAGTAGAGTAAATAATTCCAATCAACTCTAAAGTTGGCTCTAACAGTGGAATATCATTAATGGCATTCAGTACTGTTAGTACAACTCTGAGTGTGACAGTAGCTGCAAAAACTAAACCTAAACTAATCAAAGGTATTTTGTATGCTAACCAAACCTTATTTAAATAATAGGGAAGTTGCTCTAAAAACTGAGATATTTGGCGATTGATTTGTTGCCATTGAGTTTCTGGTTCACTTGCTGGTGGCAGCTTTGGTAAGTTTTGAGTGTCTACACCTTCAAGGGCAACTGTATTTGTTGAAGATGTCACATCTACAGAATCGAATTGTGGTTCGAGTGCCATATTTTTAGAGTTTTACTAATCACGAAAATTTCCTAAGAAAGGCACAGAAAACAAAATAACGGACTGAATCAGAGGTTAGTTGACTTAACACTAACCTCTGACTACTAGCCATAATAACGTTTTCTGCTTTTCTTGATGCCTGTCAATTAATGTGGATTTTTAGTTAACTCTATTATTGTTGTGCTGGAGCAACAACTGCTTTGTTAACTACGCTCTTAACACCTTTAATTTCCTGTGCTAAAGGCTGAATCTTATTCAGTTGATCCTGATTTTTCACAGTTCCGTTGACAGTTACTGTACCTTTGTCATCGGCAGCAACTGTTATCTGACCATCAGGGATATTGGCTTCTAATTTAGAGCGAACTTCACTAGCTAGGTCAGATTCTGCTCTGTCTGCATCGCCACCAGTCGTGTTATTCCGCTCTTCACGAGCACGAATGTCTTGATTGAGTTGTCTTCGGCGCAGTTCACTCTGAGCATCTTCTTTTGCTTCTTGAGTTGTCTGTGCAGCAGGCGATGCTGGGTTTTGATTAACTGTATCTGGTGCTGACTCGCTGGTTTTAGAAGGATCTTGACAAGCAGCAGCACTAATAAGTATTAAGCCACTAATGAAGAGGGGAGCTAGTTTTTTCATGTGTTTAATTAATGATAGATAAAGTGGACATGAAGGATTGTTTGCTGGCGATCGCACCCATCATTTCAAACTAGATAGTTGTGATTTACAACTAACTTTGGTTAGAGTGTCTCGTCCCGACGATCAACGATGGTGACAGTTGGATCTTCCCGATCGCCTGTTACAGGGTAATTAGTGCGACCACTATCTATAACTGGCGTTTCTTGATGTCTTGTCCAGTCCACACCTTGATAATGTTCTGGATTAACATCAAAGATGCCAAAGTCTTCAATACCGCGACGTTGGAGGATGTTGTAGGCATGTTGGACTTCTGCTTCTGTACCATCAACCATGATTAAGTAATCACCTCGCTGGAAGCGCTCGCTATAAGCTCTAGCGCGATCTTCAGGAATGCCTAAACCAACTAGTGCGCCAACTAAACCACCTGCGGCTACACCAATAGCACCACCAGCCAAAGTTGTTGCTAAAGCTGTCGCTACTGCACCACCAGCAATCACAGGGCCGATTGCGGGAAGTGCTAATACACCAAGACCAACTAATAAGCCGCCTAAACCACCTAATGCACCGCCTGTAGCGGCTCCGGCTTTGGCACCTTCATCTGCTTTGTTCCCAACACCAGCCACACCATGACCGTTTGTGTCTTTAGCGATCAGTGACACTCGATTCATCGGAAAACCAGCATCGCGCAGTTCATTCAGGGCTGCTTCTGCATCTCGACGATGGGAAAATACTCCAACTGCACGACGGTTTGTGTGTATGGGTGTAGTTGAGTGGCTGTGTGGATCAAAGATTTGCCAGTGCTGAATTCTATGGCGATTGAGAATGGCAGCAGCACGATTAATTTCGTCATCTGTACCACTTACTGCAACGATGTAATCGCCGTGATTGATGCGCTCGTTGTAGAAGCGAGTCCGGTCATCTGGCAATCCATAGCGAACAGCATCCAAGCGATCGCTAAAATTCACACCTCTTAATGCATCTCTATTTACAGACTCACGATGAATTAAGGAAATTTGGCTCAGTGGAAAGCCTGCAACTCGTAATTCGTTAATTGCGGCTTCTGCATCTTCCCGTAAATTAAAGTAACCTACAGCATGTTTGCTATAACCAACTTCCCCATGAACGTCATGACTATCGGGATGGTTGTAAATACCATATTCTTCAATTCCCCGGCGATGTAGGATGGCTTCTGCTCTAGAGATTTCGTCTTCTGTGCCATCTACAATTACTAAATAACCGCCTCCTTGAACGCGTTCGTTATAAACTCTGGCACGTTCTTCGGGAATTCCTAAACCAATCAAGGCACCAATTAAGCTCCCAGCTATTGCACCAATACCAGCCCCAGCAATAGTAGTAGCGATCGCAGTTGCTGTTGCTCCTGCCAACATGACTGGCCCGATACCAGGAATTGCCAATGTGCCTAGACCAACTAATAAGCCTGTTAAACCACCTAAAGCACCACCTGTAGCTGCACCAACCGCAGCACCTTCGTCAGATTTGTCGCCAATGCGATCGCTTACTTGAGTCCCAGCAATATCATCACCATCTGCATCTCTGGCAATCACAGAAACTCTATCCATTGGAAAGCCAGAATTTCTCAATTCATGTAATGCTTCTTCGGCATCCCTACGATTAGGAAATACACCTACAGCACGTCTCCGTACACCAACAACCATTTCAACTTCTCCTATCAGTTAAAATCTTGTGATTACAAATTTATTGAATTCAATAATCCTATTCGTATCTTTTTTTTATAAAATTTTCCTCAATCCCTCGGAGTAATTTTATTCTCTATCAACGGATATACGTAAATAAATAAAAAGTTAGCAAAAGTTTAATTTTTGAATAATAAATCTGTTATTTCAGCTAATATTTTTTCATGAAATTAAAGATCCCCGACTTCTCAAAGAAGTCGGGGATCTAGTTGATTGATGAATAGTGATACCAAATCAAAGCTTATTAAAGAACTGTGCCGCGTGTACCTTCGGTATCAATTGGTTTGATGAGATATAGTTGCAACATATGCCAAATAATTGCGAGAATTGGCGGGATTTTTTGGCAGAACTTGACAAAACTTGGTAGGTTACTTTTTTGAATTGCCGCGAGTTTCAAATTGTTTTCGGAACACTGTTCTAAGCGCCAGAAAAACTCTGGGTGATTTGTATTGAGAATAATAGGAAATGCTCTTGCAGAAGTGTTGTTTGTCTCTTGGATAACTCTGTTGTTGTATTTGCGAGGATGGATACCAATAGTTTCGTAGAATGATGCCCTTTCAAATACAGTCATTGTATGGGTAGCAAACACCGTTAGCAGAAAGAAACGCACCCACAATTTTGCTTGCCAATTTTTCCATAATTTGGGTTGCGATCGCAATAATGCTTTAAAGAAATCCCCGTGTCGATTTTCGTCTTGACACCAACTCTCAAATTTGCGGAACAGCGGGTAAAACTGGTATTCAGGATGCTCCTGCATATGCTGATTCACTAAGATATAGCGCCAGTAACCAATCTTCTCCGATAGATAGACTGTATAAATAATCCACTCTGGCGGGAAAAAAGTATATGTGCGGCTTTTAGTTAAAAAGTGTAAGTCTAGAGATAGTTTCAAATCTGCCATTGATTTGTTGAGAAATCCCGCATGGCGAGCCTCATCCCTAGCCAAATATTCAAAGGCTTCCGATAGCAGAGGATTATTTTTTTTCAGGCGGCGCGATAATTCTTTAAACAAAAGAAAGCCAGAAAACTCTGAAGTACAAGAGCGTTCTAAAAAGTCAATAAAAGCGCGGCGCTTTTCGCCTGTAATATGATCCCACGATTGTTTAAATTCATCGTCACGCACAAAATGATGGCGGTTGTAGTCAGCACGCAGTTCATCAATAATCGCCCGGATTTCTGTCTCATTAGCCGATATATCTAATTTCGCCACTGCATCAAAGTCAGTGGTGTAAAACCGAGGTGTTAATAATGTTTCTGCAACAGGTGCTTTAATACAGGGCTTCAGCAATTGCGGCTCTGGAGTAGCAACAGAATCGACCATGAGACTCCTTTACATTATGTTATCTTTTAATAGTTATATAAGCATAAATTGTTGTTACTCCACATCAGTTAAATTAATGAAAGGCAGATTTCACGAGATAACCTTAATGCTTAGGTTTATCTGGGTTGCGCCAACTATTTTTCGGTTAATTTCGTCGCTTTTTTGCGAGATTGCAATGCAACATCTCTGTTTTGTCTAAACCTAGGGAAATATAAAGAAATATTAATAGCTGTATAGTTATACAAGCATTGATAGTTAAATGATTTTGGGAGAACAAAAATCCCCAGAAACAGTATCGGCAGTGCTATTTGCTGGTTGAAGTGATGCCGATGCTTTTCCCCTCTACATCTAGAATAACAATCCTTTTGAAAGTGCTGAGTACCGCGTGCTGAGTAAGAATACTAGTCCCTAGTCCTTAGCCTCTAGCCCCTCGATTTCATGTAAGTCGGTGAAGAAGGAAACAAAAATGAGTAGTAATTTAGCCGTCAAACTGCGTTCTGGCACTCAAAAAGCTCACACAGCGGCAGAAAATGTGGGATTCATGAAATGTTTTCTCAAAGGTGTTGTAGATAAAGCCTGCTTTGCGAAGTTTCTCAGCAACTTGTATTTTGTTTACACTGAACTAGAAACAGCATTAGTCAGTCACCAAAACAATCCTGTAATTGGTGGAGTGTATTTTCCTGAACTAAATCGCCAAGCAGCTTTAGAAAAAGACATGGTATTTTACTATGGCAACGACTGGCAAAGTTTAATCACACCTTCCAACAATGCCAAGAAATATATCGCCCGCATTCAACAATTATCTGCATCTGAACCTGCCTTATTAATCGGTCATACCTACACCCGCTACATGGGTGACCTTTCTGGCGGTCAGATGTTACAAAAAATTGCCCAATCAACCCTCAAGCTTTCTGGCTACGAAGGTACATCTTTTTATAACTTTGACCAAATTCCCGACAAAAAAGTTTTTAAAGACAAATACCGTGATGCTTTAAATGCTGTACCTGTTGATGATGCTACAGCCGACCGAATTGTAGCTGAAGCCAATAATGCCTTTAGTTTCAATATGCAAATGGCTGAAGAACTAGAAGGAAGTTTAATTAGAGCGATCGGTCAAGTATTATTTAATAATCTAACTCGTTCTCACAACCCTGGCAGTACTGAAGCAGTACATGGTTAATAAGCTAATAATCACAAAAGTTTGCTTGTTGAGACCGCAAGGGGAGCCAGCGCGTTGGGCGGGTTTCCCGACAGCCGCGCGACTGGCGTGGCTCTTGAGCAGAGGAGCAGGGGAGAGGGTTTGAAGTTTTTCCCCAAAATTTCAATTGTGCAACTTGTCAGCACAAAAGCTTACCAATTCGTAATTCGTAATTCGTAATTATGAAAGTCACAGATTGTCTTGATATCAGGGCAGTAAGCTGAAAAACATCTAATTTGCATATCTGAATAAAATATAACTCTTGTGGGGTGGGCATCCTGCCCTGATTATGCAAGTTAGATGTGGAATAGCTTATTACCCATGCTTCCACTACAAATTTTCTAGAAATTAAGCTGTTTAGTTTGAGTCAACACATCATGCACTGCAACTGATATCTAAACTAGACAGCAGCTAGAAGAAAGAGAGATTAGAGAGGCTTAGGCTAGGAACTAGTATTTTTACTCAGCACTTTCAAGGCAGTTAATCACGAGAAAAAGTTTTTCTTTAGCCTAAGCGCCTCTATTTTCAATACAACCAACCACTCAGGCTGATTTGTAAGTTTGAAAATCCAGCCTAACTGATACATTGGAGGTTTTGATGGTATTTATATCACCAGGTGTCAAATTTGATTTGGATTTGATCAAAAAGTACGACACGGCTGCACCGAGATACACTAGTTATCCACCCGCTACAGAGTTAAGTGAAGCATTTACGACAGCTGAATTTTATAATGCGATCGCAGCTTCCAACCAAAGAAAATCTCCGCTATCATTTTATTTCCACATTCCTTTTTGCCAAAGTGCTTGCTATTTCTGCGGTTGTAATACAGTAATTTCCAACAACAAGAATATCGCCAAATCATATCTGGAACATTTAGCTAAAGAAATCAAGCATATGTCTACCTTGATTTCTCCAGATAGAAAAATATTACAAATGCATTGGGGTGGTGGTACACCCAATTATTTAGAACTGAACCAAGTGGAATTTTTGTGGAAGCAGATTATACAACATTTTGATTTTGACTCCCAAGCAGAAATTTCCATTGAAATTAATCCCCGATATGTTGATAAAGAATATATTTTCTTCCTGCGGGAACTGGGATTTAATCGCGTTAGTTTTGGTATCCAAGACTTTAACACTGAAGTACAAATAGCTGTGAATCGCATCCAGCCTGAAGAATTATTATGCAATGTCATGGACTGGATAAAAGAAGCCAAGTTTGACAGTGTGAATGTAGATTTAATTTATGGTTTACCTTATCAAACTCTCCAAACATTTCGAGAGACGCTTAAAAAGACCGTTGCATTAGATCCTGATCGAATTGTCGTGTTTAACTTTGCCTATGTCCCTTGGTTAAAACCAGCGCAAAAAAATATTCCTCAAGCAGCATTACCTAAACCTCAAGAAAAGTTAGAAATTTTGAAAATGACTATTGAGGAATTAACGAGTAGTGAGTATTTATTTATTGGCATGGATCACTTTGCCAAACCTAACGATGAATTAGCGATCGCCCAACGTAATTGTACCCTCCAGCGCAACTTTCAAGGTTACACTACTCACGCTGGTACAGATTTATTGGGGTTTGGTGCAACATCAATCAGTATGTTAAACGATGCCTATGTCCAAAACTATAAGCAATTGCCAGATTATTATCAGGCAGTTAGTAACAATGTTTTACCTATTAGTAAAGGTATCAAATTAACTCAAGATGACATTATTCGTCGAGATGTCATCATGTGCATCATGTCTCACTTTCAGTTGTATAAACAAGATATTGCAGAGAAATATCACATCAATTTTGATCAATATTTCACTCAAGAACTAGAAGCACTAGAGCCGTTAGCAGCAGATGGACTGCTTAAGTTATCTGCCAACCACATTCAAATTACCGACATCGGCAGGTTATTGGTGAGAAACATTGCTGTTGTTTTTGATGCTCATAATCAAATCCAAGATAAACAATTCTCCCGTGCAATTTAAAACTGGACTTGCAACTACTAAACAAAGTAATTGGTTAATGGTAATTATCAGTTGATTGTTGCCATTAACGGATTGCTTAAACGACAAGCTCACCGATTTCTTCAAGAAACCGGTAAGTTAAGCCTTTGGATGAGTGATCAATAACTCACAAATCAAACTAAATTGCTATATCAAATTGTATCTATCTTTTGATTTCAATAATTACCTCATCTGGGAGAAACGCCAATAAAGTAATGTTGCTAATCTGATTACAGATGAGATTGTCGAGGTCGTTATGAATATTATTGCTTGGATAATATTAGGTCTTTTAGCTGGTGCGATCGCCAAAGCCATTTACCCTGGTTATCAAGGCGGCGGAATTCTTTCCACAATGATTTTAGGTATTGTTGGTGCTTTTGTTGGTGGAAGTTTATATACATTATTGCAAACGGGTACTTTGCAATTGACAGCCACTACTTTTAGTCTTCCCGGTTTATTTATTGCAGTGATTGGTGCAATTATTGCTATTTACTTGTGGGGACTGCTGCAAAGAAGCAGTAATGCATAAATTAGTGTGAATAAATCATCATTAAATCCAGAGTGTCTTTGGTGAATTTTACCAATAACACTCTTTACAACCTTGAAACATGGTTTCTCAATAATTGTAACCATAATGTGCCTACTGTAGAAAGCTAGTTTTCAAAAAACAACACACTAATCATATTATTGGCAGTATCCAAAATTATCTAGAAGAGCAGTAAATAATAACTATAAACTGCCAAGGCAATAAATTTATCAAAACAGAATTCAGGAGTCAGGAGCCAGAATTCAGAATTGAATTCTGTGCGAGTGTTGGATGAATAGGTGGGTTTAAAACCCCCACCAAATTAAGAATTTGGTGGTCTTCAATTAGTGGGGGATTCAGACCTACCACTAATTGATTCTGACTCCTGAATTCTTCTTCAATGTCCATATTTTTTGCTGAAAATAATCGAAGAGGCATTGCATGTTTTATCACAAGAAAGAGCCAATTCATGTTGTAAACGTTAATGACAGCAATCCCCGATTTGCTCAGTTACTTCTTGAGCAGTTTGGTGGAGCAACAGGAGAGCTAACCGCTGCTCTGCAATATTGGGTGCAATCTTTCCATGTGGAAAATGCTGGAATTCGAGATATGTTGCAGGATATTGCAATTGAAGAATTTGGGCATTTAGAGATGGTTGGTAAACTCATCGAAGGTCATACTAAGAATACAGATCAAACAGAAGCTTATAAAAGTACTCTGTTTGCTATTCGCGGTATCGGCCCTCACTTTTTAGATAGCCAAGGTAATGCTTGGACAGCCAACTACATCAATGAAGGTGGAGATGTAGTAAGAGATTTGAGAGCTAATATTGCAGCTGAAGCTGGCGCTCGTCAAACTTACGAAGAGTTAATTAAGTTAGCACCAGATCAAGGTACTAAGAACACTTTAGTGCATCTTCTAACTCGTGAAATTTCTCATACCCAGATGTTTATGAAAGCTCTTGATTCACTGGGTAAATTGACAGATCCATTTTTTGGTAATATTCAGCCTGATGAAACAGTGAATATTTACTACAATCTGTCAAGTAATGGCAATGGTCATGATGAGCGCGGCCCTTGGAATTCTGAGCCAGCATTCAAATATATTGCTAACCCTTTAGAGAGCAAAACTAACTAAATTTTCTTTCCTCCTAATTCCTTTGTCAAACCTCAATGATAACGACCTGAGTCAGCGGGAGTTTCTTCCCTGACTCACTTTATTGTCAGAAAAAGTATAGCAGCAATAGCCAAAGTAGTTAGGACATCAGCAGATGATAAAATATTTTTTTTCTACTTTTTGTAACTCAAAACTCAGCACTGTGAACTCAGCACTCAGCACTTTCAAGGGAGATTGATTTGTGATTGTCAACGCTACACAAAATGGTTGGGAAGTTATTTATCATCGCGCTCATGCTTTACTCGCAGCACAATTAGCAGGACAGTGGCGACGGAAAAACGCACCACCAAGGTTATATGAAACACTAGCAGCAATTTCCCATCACGATGACTTAGAAAAAGAGTGGGAAGAAGATAATCTCACCGAAGCTGGCGCACCGATGGATTTTATGTTGAACCCAGCAATCGACGTTGAGAAGTTAGATAATCTGATTAAGAATGCTCACTATCGTGGACGCTGGGTAACACTACTAATTTCTAAGCACTTGTGTCGGCTCAATGAATCAAGAAGGGGAAAATCGCCAGAGTTAGACAAATTTTTAGACGAACAAGTTAAAAAGCAAAAACATTGGCGTAAAGAACTGGGTATTGAAGAAGATGAGGTGGATGCGGCTTATGCATTTATGCAATGCTGCGATCGCTTATCACTCATTCTGTGTCAACAAGAATTACCTGCTGATGAACGGTTTTTAGAAATTAGTAAAGGGCCTGATGGTCAACGTTATGACATCATGCAACGCAGTGATTGTTTGGTGACTGTCAAACCTTGGCCATTCGAGGATGAAAAATTCACTGTCAATGTCGAAGCTTGTGACTTATCTCAAGTGAAATTTGAAAGTCCATCCGAACTAATTCAAGCACTTCAACAAGCTCCTATCAAATTGCTGGAGTGGACTTTTGTTGCTGATACCAATTCCATAAAAAAATGAAAAAGCGCCTGGGAGTGTTGCCGTGTTTCCACCCCAAGCGCTCTTTCTTTTCAACTTGCTCCTCACACACAAATATAAAATAGCATTTGTTTTTTGAATTAGTAAATCTATTGTGTGACAGTTTTACAAATTGCACAAATTATGCTAAAGTTTCAGCCCTAATTAAAAAGCACCTAAGAGTGTTGCCGTGTTTCCACTCCTGGTGCTTTTCAATTTCAACTTGCTCCTCACACACAACTAGAAGTTATCACTTGTATTTTGAAATGGCAAGTATATTATGTAACACTTTATTAAGACTTTAAGTAAGGCTTGATTTAATGAACTAATACACATTCAACTAATGCCGTAGCTGTGAATGTAGACATTACAGAATGCAAGCAAGTTGAAGAAAAATTGCGACAAAGTGAAGCACTTACCAAAGCACGGGCTGAAGAACTCGAAACAACTATCCTTGAACTGAAAATGCTTTAAATCTTCAAGGTGTCCAAATAAATCGTAAAATGTTTTTTCAAACACCTTCTAAAATCTCTTTGGCAACTGTCTCACAACCTTAACTTGTGACAAATAGGTTCTGCCAGACTGAAAAAACAAGGCTAGTAATTCAAACTTCGTTTAGCCAACGTAAAATACTAGCTCTGCTATCTGCTAAACCTTTATAAATTAGTGACTCTGGTGACATAGACTCAATCGCAGTACACAACTTAACCCATAGTAGTGAATCTTTTTTGAGTAAAGAACAATCTCTGAAATAAGTACGAATAGTAAATAATGCGGCTTTATACTCTGGTAGTCCCCAGATTACTTGTCGCTCAATTCGTAAGTAAAGACTGGGATGTTGGGGGTCAAAGCGTCTACCTTGCCACTGGTAAGCTAATACACCAGGCGGTGGTTCAGGATGGTGGTTAAGGCGCATATCGGTACTTAAACCCCAAGCAAAGCGCACCATTGGTTTACAGTTAATCATAGTGTGGACGATCGCATCTGCGCGGCGATTAATTTTTTCCATACCTGCCACAGGTGCATGTATAGCTGCAAAATCTTTACCGATTTTTTCCTCAGCTGACCAATGATTGGGATAACACAAATGAACTGCACTCAGCCAATTACGACCATCGTCACTACAGCAGATGACTGTGAAATCTTCTTGTACTTGGGCTGCTAAGGCATCGAGAATAGAAGTGTAAGCTGGAAACACTGAACTATTCTCAACTCGTTGTAACTGCCAGTCTGCATCTAAGTAAAGTATTTCTTGGGTGAGTCGGTTATAGAATATTGAAGTCTTAGCTGTTGATTTTTCATAGCCAAAGTATTGTGGATGCTCTTGGGTGAGGCGCTCAATTATCAAACGAGCGATCGCACCTGCCACAGTCATAGAATAGTTATGAGTCTGGTAATATTTACTCAACCGTTCTGCACGGGCTAAAAGTTTAGCCTGACGGTAATCAGCAAAATTTTCATCGATTTGAAATACTTGCCCATCAGCTTGACTATTACCGAAACACAAGCCAAACATCATCATCCCTGGCTTAACTTCGTAGCGTCCGTTCATCAGCGGGAAGTAGCAAGCCGGACTATTAAAAGCTTCGACTTTCTGCATTTCCACAAGCCAGTTATTTAAAAAAGTGCCATTATCGATGTTGGCATAGAAATTTTTACTTCAATCCATCTTCGGTAAGTATGCTTATAAAACTTAAAATTTGCGGAGAGAACCACAAGAAAGTTTACTGATAAATACTAAAAAGCGCCTGGGAGTGTTGCCGTGTTTCCACCCCAGACGCTTTCTAATTTCAACTTGCTCCTCACACAAATATAAGATAACACTACTGTTAGATAAGGGCGAGTGTGATAAGTGACACTTTTATAACTGCACCATCTTGATTAAATTAAATTACAAGATTTTGGTTGAGACAGGGTGTAGGGGCGTGAGGTTGTAATACCAATTTCCTTTAAAGATGAAACGAATTTTTTTGTAGAGACGTTGCAATGCAACGTCTCTACACATTTTATGTGCATCAAATTTTTCGTGAATTGGGATAAGCGAGCAAAACCTTATACCCTCACATCTCATCTCAACTAGTAATCTTTGTGCGAAAGCCCTAATTTAGTGTAAAAAGTGACGTATCCCTGTTAACACCATCACCAAACCCAGTTCATTAGCAGCTTTGATAGAATCATGGTCGCGCAAACTGCCGCCTGGTTGGACAATGGCGGTAATACCAACTGCGGCGGCAGTTCTCACAGTATCATCAAAGGGGAAAAATCCATCGCTGGCTAGAATTGCGCCCTGAGCTTTTTCACCAGCTTGTTCTAAAGCGATTTTTGCGGAACCAACGCGGTTCATTTGCCCAGCGCCGACACCGAGAGTAGTGCGATCGCTTGTGACTACAATGGCATTAGATTTAACGTGTTTGCAAACTTTCCAAGCAAAGAGTAATTCTGTTAACTCATCTGCGGTAGGTTGGCGTTCCGTAACTACTTGCCATTGACTAGTGTCAGCAACAATATCATCCGCAGCTTGCACCAAAAAACCGCCAGCAATTTGTTTAACTAAAGTTTTCGGGCCACTACTTAAATCTGCTAATGTCAAAACTCGCACATTAGATTTCTTAGAGAGAATTTTTTGCGCTTCTGCATCACAGTCAGGTGCAACTACACATTCTAAAAAAGTTTTAGTTAACTCGCTGGCTGTAGCCGCATCAATCGGACGGTTCAGGGCGACAATTCCCCCAAACGCTGAAGTAGAATCAGCATTAAAAGCCTTTTGATAAGCTTCGACAATGGTATCTCCTAACGCCGTACCGCAGGGATTTGTATGTTTAATAATTGTCGCGGCTGGTGTATCAGTGAACTCTGCAATAATGCGGCGGGCGGCTTCTAAGTCAACTAAGTTATTGTAGCTGAGTTCCTTGCCTTGCAGTTTCTTGGCCGCTGCCCATCCTATAGGTGTAGTGCCAGTTTGATACCAAGCTGCACTTTGATGGGGGTTTTCTCCGTAACGCAGAGATTGTAATTGGATACCGCTGAGGGTGTGCTGTTGTTTCCCTGCGAGGTAAGATGCGATCGCCTGATCATAATTCGCAGTATGTAAAAATCCTTTCAAAGCTGCCTTTTGGCGAAATTCTAAAGAAGCTTCTCCGTTATTTTGGCGTAATTCTTGCAGATATTCATCATATTGTGCTGGGTCACATAACACCGTCAGATGAGCAAAATTTTTTGATGATGCCCGTAACATTGCCGGGCCACCAATGTCAATTTGTTCCACAGCTTCCGCCAACGTCACCCCTGATTTAGCAATAGTTTCCTCAAACGGATAAAGATTCACCACCACCAAATCAATAGGGCGAATTTGGTTATTTTCTAAATCTGTAATATCACCAGCAACATCCCGCCGTGCCAAAATCCCACCATGAATGCGCGGATGTAATGTTTTCACGCGTCCACCTAAAATTTCTGGTGAACCTGTGTAATCAGACACCTTTGTTACTGCTATTCCCGCATCTTTGAGGGCTTGAGCTGTTCCCCCACTGCTGATTAAATCAAATTCAAATTCTTCTACCAAACTACGGGCTAGGTCAATTAAACCAGTTTTGTTAGATACACTCAGCAGTGCTAGACGCGCCATGTCTCAATTCCTCAAATTTAGCTTGTGATGCCAAAGACTCCAATTTTTACACAACCCTTGATTCACTTCAAGACCATGAGGGATAATAGCCAGGACTAAAGCACAAATATTATGTGTTGAGACTGGGTGTAGGGGATAAGGGTATAGGGGTGTAAGGGTTTTGAACACCCACTTAGACGACAAAAATCCTATCGAAATGAGGAGGGCAAAATAACATTTTGCTAGGCATTCTAGAGCTAAACCTATAAACAATTTTGGATGCAAAAGATTATGACAATATCTTTAAATCACACTATAGTTCCTGCTCATGATAAACAAGCATCTGCACAGTTTTTTGCCCAAATTTTTGGTTTAAAAGTAGAACCTGCTGGACATTTTGCGGCGGTGCGAGTTAATGACACGCTAACACTCGATTTTGATGACAGAACAACATTTGAGTCGCATCATTATGCTTTTCACGTTAGCGATGAAGAATTTGATACTATCTTCGCTAGAGTAAAACAAGCTGGTTTGGAGTACACTAGTGACCCGATGCATCAGCACAAAGGCGAAATTAACCATAGAAAAGGTGGGCGTGGTTTTTATTTTTATGACCCCAATGGCCATAACCTAGAACTGCTGACTCGTGATTAATAGAATATAAAGTTGGGTTTCCTTACGTTAACCCAACATTAATCTTGGTGTTGGGTTTCGCTTATTGTCATCAACAATTGGTCTTCTAAGCTTAATTTACCCGGTCGCTCTGTTTTTTGTTTTGGCTGACTGTGCGATCGCACTACCTCAAAGTAAAGCTGAACTACTTAGTATGGCTCAACTACAACGAATTGCGATCGCACCTTCTCAATTCCAACAAGACCAAATTTTACTCTCACCCCAGCAACTACATTATTTGGGACGTGTTTTACGTTTGCGTGAGGGCGATCACTTTATTGCTATGGATGGTATGGGTAAATGGTGGTTGGTGCAGCTTGCAGGGGAACAAGCCCAGGTTTTAGAACTACTCTCCGTAGAGACGGAACTACCTGTAACAATTACGCTGATGGTAGCCTTACCTAAAGGTAATGGATTTGATGAAGTGGTACGCTGCTGTACGGAAATTGGTGTAACTTGTATTGCTCCAGTAATCAGCGATCGCACTCTCCTCAATCCTAGTCCGCAAAAGCTTGAACGTTGGCGACGCATCGCCGCTGAAGCCGCAGAACAATCAGAGCGAGCTTTTGTACCGACGATTCTAGAACCAGTGGCTTTTATGTCAATCAATGGTCAAGAGTCAATGGTCAATGGTCAAAAGTATATCTGTGAGGCGCGTGGTAACTTTCCTCATCTAAAAGACTGCTTACCCACCAAAGAACAAATGACCAATGACCAAGAACTAATTATTGCTACAGGCCCCGAAGGTGGATGGACAGAACAAGAAATTGAAAATGCGATCGCATCCGGCTTTCAACCTGTATCCCTCGGTCGTCGCATTCTCCGCGCTGTCACCGCACCCATCGTGGCTTTAACCTTAGTTACCGCAGCTTGTGAAGTATAAATGATATATAAAAGTGCTGAGTGCTGAGTGCTGAGTATAAGCCCAGTTTATTTATTGCTCTGAGCAATCAACACGGGTCAAAAAACAAGGCGGGGATGCGGGGAAACAAACTATGATTGAGCAGGTGGCGATCGCTTTTGAGCGTAAAGATTATCACACAGCTGCCAAATTACTCCAACAATTGTTAAAAGAATCACCAGATAATCCTTGGGTGCAATTTTATGTTGCCCGACTTTACGAGGTATCTCATAAGCGACAGGATGCTGAAAAAATCTATCGTCAGTTGTTGCAGAGTACAACCAATGCCAAAATAGTTACCCAAGCACGTCAAGGCTTACAACGCCTCAAAGAAGTTGAACAAGAAGAAAGACAACGGGCCATTGCCAAAGCCACAGCCGAACCTACCACTAATGAACCAGGGTTACTTATTTTAGAACCTTTGAGTAATGAACAAAAGTCAACAGTTGCCGCAAAATTTGCTCAAATTATGCAGCTAGACCCATATACAGCTAGGCTAATTCTACCCAGTCGGAGTTGGAGAGTATATCGTTCTGGACAAGTGGGAGAATTGAAATTCTACGGTGAACAGCTAAAGCAGGCAGGAATTCCTTGTTTTTGGGCGACAATAGCCGCAGTGCAACAAATACAAGTTTATCAAGTTGAATATTTTTCGGAGTCTGGTCTACAACCTACTGTTGTTTGTCGCAACCAAACTAATCAACTTGGTTCTCTCACCTTTAATTGGTCTGAAGTTCAAGCAAGAGTAGTTGGACTGTTGCCGATTTTTGAGGAAGTTGTCGATGTTGATGCTCGTCACAAGCTAGAACGTAAAACTCAAACTCAGGACTATGCCCAGTTTTGTGACCTACATATACCTGGACGACGCTCTATTTTGCGAATGTCCGATCATAGTTATGATTTTCAAAAAGGTGTAGAAATTGCTGCCCAAGCTAGTCAAAATACCATCAGAATCAACTGGAATCAAGTACTCAACTGGCTAGAGCAGCATCTACCACAAGTGAAGCTTTGGTCAGATTTCACACCTTTCGCGGAGACGGTTTTAGATCAAACAGAAATGTTAAACAATATCACACCCCATATAAATCTGTTTCGCCGAGAACAGACTAATTGGGATGCTGCTTTTCAGTTGTACAGCGGATTGGTATTTAGTAAATGCTTGGCGATCGCTAACAATGAAAATTGAATCACTAAGCTTGCTTGGGAGTTTTAACTTGACTTGCCATGTCTAAGAAAGAACTCATATTTGCCCCAGGACGGCGGCGACCATTGGAAGCGGACGCAGTAGGAGCTAAATATTTTGGTGCAAATGTAGTTTCAGTTGGTTCTTTCTTGGTAGCAACAACAGCTGGTGCGGGAGCTTTTGCTGGTTCAGTTGGTGCAGCTTTGCCATTCTTGGATGCCTTAGCTTTCACCGCTTTAGCCGCAGGTGCGGGTTTTTTCTCAGTTTCTGCTACAGGCGCTGGTTTTTCCTCTGGCTCAGATGCTTCTGCTGCCGCCTTTGTACCGTTAGAGGTGGCTGCTGGTTTAGGTGTGTCTGCTGGTTTAGGTGTGGCTGCTGGTGCTGGAGTTACTTCCGCACCACTCTCATCTAGTTGTAAGTAGTAACCACCACCCTTTTTCTTTCCTGGTAGCAGCCCTGTGATGAAGCCTAGAATCCCACCAATTAGTTTTTTGATAAAACCCAACATTAGAATTTCTCCTGCCTTCTATATTGTGTATATTTGACCGTAATGTTAAAAATTGCAGCTTAATGCAACATTTTTTTGCGCCGTACTATTACTTTGACTAGCTTTATAGTTTAGTGCTTAAGCAACACTATAGTAAGACTACAGAGCAAATGTCTTTGATTTTGCAGGCACTTGCCGCCCGTACATATCTATGACCAATTATTAAATTTTACCGTAACTATAAGCAAGATTATGAAAGTTAGCTTAACAAAAATTAACTTTACGTTTTGAAGTGCTGAGGAGCCACTGCGTTGGGCGGCTCTGCCGACTTGAAGCAAGTGGCGTTGCTGAGTAAAAATACTAGCCCCTCTTCAAGCCAGTGATCTGAGTGTCATAGCTGATTCACAGATAGCAATCTAACTTAGCTAGATTTTAGACAGCGTAATGCAGGCAAATTAGGCAATGAACACAATTAATCAACAGTACAACCCCGTATTATTAATACACGGTATTGGAGATACGGAAGCTGTATTCCACAAGATGAGAAATTATTTACAAGACAAGGGTTGGTCTGTGTATGATCTCAATCTAGTACCGAATAATGGCGATGTTGGTCTTGATGTGTTGGCGCAGCAAGTGGCTAATTATATTGCCGCAACCTTTGAGCCAGAGCAGAAACTGGATATTGTCGGTTTCAGCATGGGCGGAATTGTCAGTCGATATTACGTACAGCGGCTAGGCGGAATTGAGCGCGTGCAGCGGTTTATCACCATCTCATCGCCTCATTATGGAACTGTAGTTGCCTATGGTTCTTGGCGACCTGGCTGTTTACAAATGCGTCCTAACAGTAACTTTCTTAAAGATTTAAATTCTGATGCTGTGATGTTACAGCAACTAAATTTTACTTCAATTTGGACACCTTATGATTTAATGATTGTCCCGGCGAAAAGTTCGCAAATGCCTATAGGTACAGAAGTGATTATCCCAGCAGCTTCGCATCCTTGGATGTTAACCGATTCTAGGAGTTTAGCCGCAGTAGCCACAGCCTTAGCTGAACCGATGCGGAATATTAAGCGCGATCGCCAATTTGGGTATACTCATAACTACCAAAAATCGCCTCTGGGTAGCGGTAATATTTAAACTCCAGCAAATTGTAAAAAGGATCTTCTAAAAAGAAAGTCCGATGTTCTAAAGCAGAACCCACAAAGCGATCTTTAGCTTCTTCTCGAAATAAAAGCTGTTGCTCTTGTGCTTTATTTAACAAATTTTCCCAGTCACTTTCTTGAGTAAAAATTAGTCCAAAGTGCCTGGGATAAATAGTGCGTTGCCGTGTTAAAGGTTCTTTGGTAGTGTGTGCTACTAGTTGATGACCGTAGAGATTAAGAATCAACGCGTGAGGGTTTTCTCGGCCAGGAATACAGCCCAAGCCATCGACATAATAGGCTTTTGTCTGTTGGATATCACTCACTGGGAAAGCCAGATGAAATATAGGTTGACTCATAACTGGTGTTGAGGAGATGTTGTAGTTGCTATCTACAATTTATGCACTGAAAACCCATTTGTGGTTAATTGGAACACAGTTTTATATTGCTGCTGCTTATATGCTAATGGCGATATTTACAGCGTTTGCAACTTGATGACGTACAAAACTCAGAATTCACCTATTCTTCTGACTTCTGCCTAGTTGTAACTGAAAAAATTTGTTCTTTGTCTTGCCTGTTTTTTCTCTCACCACTAGTAAAAGTAATAAAATCGATGCACTTCTAGAATTAAAGAATGAGAGATAACATCCAAGGTCTAAAATTGGTTATTCTGTTGATATGCTGGCAATGACAACACTACTTGTGATTCACTGCTGATGTTACCTTCAATTGACTCTGGGAATCCCTGGTTAGTGGGAGTAGGATTAAACGCCATTTTATTGGGTTTAGTTTGGATTGCTCCCAAAAAGCTGCTCACTCCAGCGGGGTTATTCCACGCGTGGATATTGGGCGTAATAGTTTGGGGAACTTTAGGTTGGCAAGGATATCTAGTAGTGGCGTTTTATTTTCTGGTGGGTTCAGGAGTGACGCGCATCGGTATGGCACAGAAAGAAGCTGAAGGCATAGCCGAGAAGCGTTCTGGTGCAAGAGGCCCGGAAAATGTCTGGGGTTCAGCGTTAACTGCGGCATTATGTGCTTTGGGTGTAGGAGTGATCAATTCGGGTTTTTTAGTATCTCATCCCCAGTCTTTAGTTCCTAATCCCGTATCCTTGCTGGTGTTGGGCTATGTAGCGAGTTTTAGCACCAAGCTATCGGACACATCAGCCAGCGAAGTAGGGAAAGCCTATGGTAGAAGTACCTTTTTGATTACTACACTGCAACCAGTACCGCGAGGTACAGAAGGCGCAGTCAGTTTAGAAGGAACTTTAGCTGGTGTGGTGGCATCGATCGCGATCGCCTGCGTTGGTTGGGCGGTAGGATTGATAGACTTACTGGGGATTGTGTGGTGTATCTTAGCAGCTTTCATTGCTACCAATCTAGAAAGTGTGATTGGAGCCACACTGCAATCTCAATATACTTGGCTGACGAATGAACTAGTCAATATTTTAAATACATTCATCGGCGCGATCGCCGCCATCGTGTTTGCTTGGTTGTGGAGTGCGATCGGCTAATTATCTGATGAAATTTAAAAAATTTTTTAGGCAACACATTAACAGTGTAGTTGCCGTAATTTCCTATGCTGACCAAGGTTAAGTAATCCTGAACCAGTAATGGTCTCTCTAAATTATGAAATTTTAGCTGTTTTTCTTGAGTTATTTCATGGAATCTTTATCATTTCTGTCAATAAATGATCATCCGCTCTCAATAGCAGAGGCAGTAAAATATCTGCAAGCTTCTGGCAAATTATCACAGTTTATTGGCGATATTCTCCGCCAGTACGTGATTGAGCAAGAAATCAAAACTAGAGATGATTTAGATATCAACCCAGCTTTAACAGAACAAGCAATTATTGACTTTCGTTTAAAAAATCAATTAACTCAACCACAAAACTTTCAAGAATGGTTACAAGCAAATGGCACAGATTATGAAGCATTTCACGCATCAATTATCTTGGGTTTCAAATTAGAAAAACTTAAAACATTGGTTACACAAACTAGCCTTCCTGAGTACTTTATTGAAAGAAAAATTTTTTTAGATCGCGTCGTCATCTCTCGCATTATTGTTGACAGCCAAGAACTTTGTGAAGAACTCAGAACTCAAATCGAAGAAGGAGGCAGCTTTGAACAACTAGCCAGAGAATATTCCCTCACAGACGATCGCATAATGAACGGCATGATGGGAGCAATCAGCCGTGGCACCATGCCAGACACATTGCGGGCAGCTATTGATGTCACCAACTCTGGACAATTAGTAGGGCCAATAGAACTAGAAGGACGTTATGGTTTGTTTCGAGTCGAACAACTTCTGCCAGCGTCTTTAGAAGATACTCAACTACAACAAGCTTTACAAAATGAGTTATTTGAAAAATGGCTAGCAGAGAAAATTCAAAAGCTAACAGTGAAATTACAAATGGGTTAACACCTCTGGATAATGAATCTTTAGAAATAAACGCTATAGCAGAAATACCGTGGAATCAAGCACCCTTATGCTGGTTAAGTAGCGAACAACAAGCAAGATTGCGTCATCAGTTGATTATCCATCGCTACCAACTAGGAGAAAAAATCTGGTCAACGCAAAAACGTGGCTATCAATACTACATAGTCTCAGGAAAAGTCCGACTCAGACAAGAACAAGATAGCAAAGCCCTAGCAGCCCTGCAAACTGGAGATTGGTTCGGCGACCTCTACAAAATAGCAGTAGACTGCAAAGCCGTAACTGCCAGTAAAGAAGTCATCGTCGCTGGTTGGGACAGCGCTTTATGGACAGAATTTAGCACCCCAGAAATTGAACAATTTTTCTCAGGTTCAACCGCAGAACCAACACAAATTAATACTCAACCCCAGCCTAGTCTAGAACTACAACTGCCCCTGCCAGCAGCACACACTCAGCAACCAACCCTACAAGAACTACTCAACCGGACTCCAGACACATCAAATTATCCCTTCATTGCCCACAGCAACACTGCCGCCGCCTGTCTGACAATGGTCGCGCAACAACTAGACAACCCCGTTCAACTCGAATGGGTACAACGGCAACTGCGTGGGCAAAGCCCCAAACAAATCGTCGAAGCTGCCGAAAAATTGGGACTAGTATTGCGGCGACTGCAAGTGAGTTGGGAAGAACTACCAAAACTTTCATTTCCCGCCCTAATATTATGGCAAAGCGAAACTCAACTTCAGCCCAGTTGGGTAGTTGTCTATGCCCTCAAAGGTTCACGCTTAGTTATTGCCAATCCTCTAAATCCAGGGCAAATATGTGAAACTCTACCACAATCAATCGTCGAAGCTGCCTGGGATGGACAACTTTGGCAAGTCGAACTAATTAATAAACAAGAAAAATTTAACCTCAGTTGGTTTATTCCTGCCGTCTGGAAATATAAAAAACTATTAGGCGAAGTCCTCCTAGCCTCGTTTACATTACAACTATTTGGCTTAGGCACACCCCTAATTACCCAAGTCGTCATCGATAAGGTGATGGTGCAAGAAAGCTTGCCTACCCTTGATGTCATGGCCATTGCCTTATTATTGATTGCCTGCTTCGAGGCTGTGCTTGGCACTTTGCGTCTATTCATCTTTACTCATACTGCTAGACGCTTAGATTTAAGCTTATCGGCACAGCTATTCCGGCATTTGATGCGCCTGCCCTTAGCTTATTTTGAATCTCGGCGCGTGGGTGATACCATCGCCCGTGTTCAAGAACTCGAACAAATTCGACAATTTCTCACAGGTACAGCCTTAACAGTCATCCTTGACAGCATCTTTGCCGTTGTCTATCTGGCATTGATGTTTTACTACAACATTCCCTTAACCTTTGTCGCCTTGGCAGTGCTGCCCTTGTTTGCCACTTTAACCATCTTTGCCACACCAATTTTACGCAACTGGCTCAACGAAACTTTTAACCGCAGTGCCGACAGTCAATCATTTTTGGTAGAGACAATTACAGGCATTCATTCTGTTAAAGCCCACGCGGCTGAACCAGTGGCGAGAGAACGATGGGAAGGGTTATTTGCGCGATTTATTCGCACCGGATTCAAAGCCTCAACGACATCTAATATTAGTAGTAATATTGGTGACTTTCTGACGAATTTTTCTACCTTACTAATTCTGTGGGTGGGTGCGAAGTTAGTGATTGAACAAAAGCTCACTATTGGGCAGTTAGTCGCTTTTCAGATGTTATCTGGTCGGGTGACAGAACCACTGTTGCGGTTGGTACAGTTGTGGCAAAATCTGCAACAAGTACTCCTGTCAGTAGATAGAATTGGTGATATTCTCAACACTGCGCCAGAAGCGGAACAAGGCACAGGATTAGTATTACCAACATTAAAAGGGCAAGTGAATTTTGAGCAGGTATTTTTTCGTTACCAAGCCAATACTGAACCTGTGTTACGCGGGATTACTTTTGATGTGCAACCAGGGCAGTTTGTTGGGATAGTCGGACGTAGTGGTTCGGGTAAAAGTACTTTATCAAAGTTGTTGCAACGTTTGTATCAAATTGAGTCGGGAAGAATTTTAATTGATGGTTTTGATATTAAGAGTGCGGACTTAGCATCATTGCGGCAACAAATTGGGGTAGTGTTGCAAGAGGACTTTTTATTTAATGGTTCGATATTAGAAAATATTACTTTAGGCAATCCAGATATTACGGCTGAACAGGTAGTAGAGGCGGCGAGATTAGCTGTAGCTCATGATTTTATCAGTCAATTGCCTTATGGTTACGAAACGAATGTCGGTGAGCGAGGTACGGCTTTGTCTGGAGGACAGCGACAACGTATTGCTTTGGCACGGTTGTTTTTGTCGGAGGCTCCGATTTTAATTTTGGATGAGGCGACAAGTGCGTTGGATAGTGAAACGGAACAACAAGTGCTGCAAAATCTGCAACGGATTTCGGCAAATCGTACTGTGTTTTTGATTGCTCACCGCTTTGCACCGCTCAAGCGGGCTGATTTGATTGTAGTGATGGAGAAGGGTGTGATTGCGGAACGTGGTACTCACACTCAACTTTTACAGCAGAAGGGTTTGTATTGGTCTCTTTATCAGCGTCAACAGGCTAATGTATAGTTCCTGGAAAATAGAGGTTATACCAATTCGTAATTCGTAATTATGAATTACGTTAGCGAGTCCGTAAGCGTCATTACGAATTGGGATTACCAGCCCTGTTCTGCTTGTTGGAAAACGTAAGCAGCTACATCCAAAATTTCTTCGGGAGTTAACTTATTTTTGAAGGGAGGCATGGCATTTTTTCCATTCTGAACCTGATGAATAATTGCCTGAATGGAGTCTGTATTATAATCTGCCAGGTATTTTGATAATGCTTCCTTATTTAAGGTTTTTTCGGCAACGAGAATGTTACCGCCACCTATGTGGCAAGAAGAACAATTGGCACTAAAGATTTTGGCACCGTTGGATGTTTCGGTGGCTAGTGCTGGATAAGTAAATGTTAAATTAAGGAAAGCGATCGCTAGAAGTAAAATTAATAAAAATCTTCTCAAGATATTCTCCTTTTAAATCGGCTCCAGCGACTAAATCAACCTCTCTTATAAATCAATTAATGTATTGCAAAGATTTTTGAATTTATATTTATTTTATCAGTTTTAAATAGCAATAAAATTAGCGGTGACGAGTTCATCTCCTGCATCGCTATGCGCTGTTGAGCATTCTGGGCGGAAATAAGACTCGTCACCGCCATTAGGTGATTTTTTGTATATGCCAAATGGCATTTGTTAGCTTGTGAATTTTACTGAAGAGCCTAGAAAATTATCTAGTGTCAACAGTGCTATTTTTATTCAACGGTGATTTTACCAACCATACCAGCACCACGGTGGGGTTCGCAATAGAAGGTGTATTCACCGGCAGGTGCATCTGCGGGGAAGGTAGTTGTTACTTTTTGACCAGGACTCATTAACATCTGTTTATGAGACAAAGATTTAGCTAAATCTGCACTCTTGGCAGGGTTGAGAGCTGCATCAAACACAACGTTATGGGGAGGAACTTTGTTGTTTACCCATTCAATTGTATCGCCGGGTTTAATAGATAACTTTTTGGGTTCAAATGCCAGCATTCCTTTATCAGTGCCGAGCTTGATTTGGTGGATTTCAGCCGCAGCGGTAGGTGTAAAAACAGCAAAGCTGCTTACAACTAAAAGAATTGTCAAAATAGCTAGGCTCAAGCGTCGCAGGCTTGCCGCAATCAATTTCATGACTTTCTCCTAACAGATGGTTTTTATTTTCCCTTTTTCATTTTAAATAAAATCAACGCCAAAGTATGACAATATGTCGTAGATCCAATTTTTTTTATTAATCGGTCTATAAATTAGTATTCAGATTTGCCATCAGCAATAGTTACTAGACTGCATTGCCCCAAAAAATTTCTGGGTAACCTGACAGGAAGCTCAACAGTAAATCCCAATTACTAAAAAATTATTAAAGATTGGGAACTAGGAACTGTGAAGTGTTAAGACCGAAGGCTAAATAGTAACAGAAGTAAGATGAGATTTCATACTTCATGATTCATGCTATATATTTCAGACTTTTATCTTTCCAGTACCCAATTCCCCCTGATTCAGTAATTAGTACTGAAATTTAGTAATAGATTTTGCCACCGCCCCACTTAGTACCGACAACTTTAGGTTGTAGTAGGATATGACCAGCGATCGCTACTAAATCATCTTCGGTCAGATTACGCATTTCTGTGAAAATATCTGCACTCTTGAGGCTGGGGTGTAATTCAGAGATTTCCTCTTCCCCATCATAAGTAGTAGGATTTTTCATGTAATCTACTAAACCTTCAATGTTGTTCCGGTTTGGTGTAGCCAATGCCAGTGCTTCTGGTTCAAGTCCGACGTTTTGGTTGGTTTTGGTAACGCCACCAACATGACATTGGGCGCAAGCGTACTGAAATAAGCGTTTGCCTTCTTTAACTTGTTTGAGGCTAAGTGTGATATTGTCACCCTTGTCATTTAATGGCACTGTTCTGGTAGCTGCGTCTAGTTCCACAGCTGTAGCACTACCGACAATCAACTGAAATGTTAGTAAAACAGTAACCACAACAACGCCAATTAATCTTCTAAACATGTTTCCCCTTAAAAATTTTGACGCTCAACACAGCTAAATAATGCGATGCTCAATCTCCGTGTCGCCAACGGTGGTTCTATGTTATTCAAGATTCGCTCAAGCCCGAAATCGCCCACAAGGTGATGGCATCACTCACCGAGTCGCTAGTACCTTTGTGGCAAATTTCCGACGATATTTGCGCCATAATTGCTTTTGCATTTTCTAACGCCCAATGAGCCTTGTGGCATTTGTAGGCAATTTCCAATTGGTTATACAGAGAAAACACTTTCGCCACAGTCATACTGTAGTCTGTTGCTATCTCTGCGATCGCTAGAGTTACAAAACCCATAATGTTTGTTAACTGACAAATAGAGATTGAGTCGCTGTAATACCAATATCACGTTAGGAGTGCAATTTGTCGCCCAAAATTCGGATGAGGCGTTGGGAAAAAGTATGAAGTCTAAAGTCTGAAGTCTGAAATTTCATTTTTTAGCCTCCTAGCTTGAAAATGGGTGTAGGGGTATAAGGGTGTGCGGGTGTAAAGGGAAGAGTGGACTGCCTTTTGACAAATGACAAATGACCATTGACTAATAACTACCCTTTCCCACCTGTAAAAGTGGCGCTTTGGATAAAGTAGCGGTTGAAGAAAGCATATATACCTAATGCAGGTAGAGTAAAAACCATAGAAGCGGCCATGATGTAGTTCCAATAGCTGATATATAGACCTTTAAAGGTGTTCAAGCCCAAGGGTAAGGTGAACATTTCGGGGTCAAATAAGATAACTACAGGTAGCAAGAAATTATTCCAACTACCCATGAAAACAAAAACTGCTTGGGCTGCTAGTGCTGGTTTTGCTAAAGGTAAAACAATATATCTGAAAATTCCAAAAGTATTTAAGCCATCTAATTGCGCTGCTTCTTCTAATTCCCTAGGAAAATTGACGAAAAACTGCCGCATCATAAAGATAAAAGTAGCATTCACCATCCCTGGCACAATCATGCCTTGATAAGAATTCAGCCATCCGATCGCCTTTAAAATTAAAAATGTAGGAATCAAGGTAATTTGGGCTGGTACTGCCAACACTGCCAAAATTAAGAAGAACCAAAAGTTTCTGCCTACAAAGCGTAGTCTAGCCAAGGCGTAACCAGCCATTGAGTTGAATATTAAATTTAATAATGTGACGCTGACGGCGATAAATATACTGTTGAACAGCCAACGCCAAAATAAAGGTTCTTGTAAAAATATTTGTTTGTAATTATCTAGAGTAAAATTTTTGGGGATGAAATTACTGCCGCCGTTGACTATCTCTGATAGCGATTTAAATGATGCCGACAATGCCCACAAAAAGGGTATCAAAGTGATAACGGCATAAAGTGTTAACACCGCGTATAACAATACTTTTAGCCAAGGAATGCGAGAAATTGTAGTCAAATTTTTTCGCCTCCAAATAAACGTCGTTGAATTAAAGTCATGGTGATGATGACTAGTGCTAATAAAAATGCGATCGCAGCAGCATAACCCATCTGTAAATTGCGAAATACAGCTTGATAAATTAATAAAACCAAGGTTAGGGTAGCGTTATTCGGCCCGCCAGTTCCACCAGAGAAAATATAAGACTGGTCAAATAATTGAAAAGTACCAATTATGCCTATAGCTACTACAAAAAAAGTTACTGGACTGAGCAAAGGAATAGTAATATGAATAAATTGCTGCCAAGCATTTGCGCCATCAAGTTCTGCTGCTTCGTACAATTTTTGCGGAATATCCTGCAACGCTGCCAAATAAATCACCATATAAAACGGCGCAGTTGACCAAATATTCATAATCATGATGCCTTTGAGTGCCACAGATGGATCACCTAACCAGTTATAAGTAGGTAAACCTGCAAAAGCTAAAACATCATTTAATAGCCCATCGGTGTTATATATCCACATAAAAATCAGGGTTAGCACTGCCGAAGAAGTCACCGTGGGCAAAAAGTAGAGGATGCGCCACCAGTTTTTTCCCCGAATCCCGGAATTCAAAGTTACTGCTAAAACTAAAGCCAAAATAGTTTGAGAAGGCACGACAATGGCAACATATTCTGCTGTATTTTTCAAAGCAATCCAGACGCGTTCATCCTCAACTAAGCGGCTGAAATTGCGAAAGCCGATGAACTGGTATTCAATTGCGCCGAGAAGTTGAACTTTGTGTAACGACAGAAAGACGGCGTAGAGAATCGGCAATATCACAAAAGTTCCCAAAACCAAAATAGTGGGTGCGAGAAATAGATATCCAGCCAGATTTTCTGTCAGATTCCACCTAGCATTTTTCTGCCGCCTGCTAATTTGCAACACAACTTAACCTCCGCCTAACTCCGCACAACCTAGTTGAAGCGACAGGTAGTGCATGATTATTTATGGTAGCGCTTGATGAAGTCAATTCGGGGATGATGGCGATCGCTTATGTCAGTTAGCTCATTTAGGGAACTATAGATTTGGTTCCAGCGAGGATACAAAATGTCATATACAGCCTATTTAAACTCTATCAAAAATGAACTTCAAAGAACTGGTAAAGCCAAAAAAAGCTTGCGAGTTAAAACCATCATGGAATATTTTGGCTATCAACGCAGAAGTCAAGTATTTATAGATGAGTTTAATACTACTTTGAATAACTTAGGGCTTTGTGCCGAGCCAGTTTTTGACTTATATATTCCCTTAGATACTAAAATAGATATTTCTCTCAAAGGTGTTGAATTTTCTGAGGAATTATTGGCATTTGAACCAATTTCGCCAAAGCTTAAAGAACCAATTCAAGTCAAACATGATTTCTTTTACTATTTATTTGATTTCGGATCTGAGCAAGAATATGAACGCTTCCAGTCTTGTTTAGATTCCAATCAACCTATGGGAATTTTTCTCATTCCCCAAGCTGTGGATTTCTTTTCTGATATTGTTGTCAAAATATTAAACTATGAATTGATTAGAAAATTTCAATATAAAGGCACTGGCGAAATTCCAAGTTCTTCTATACGACAATTTGCTACTAATATTATTGACTCTGATGATGATAATGAAAATGAAAAAGAAAATCCAATTCAGGGAGCAAATATATTTCATTTTTATTGCTCAACCATGACAAGTGTTATCTTAGGTAACACTGGCTTAGAATTGCTAGATTCAGAAAAATTTGATGAGCAATTTGAACAGATATCTTTGTCTTTAAATAAATATAACTCTACACAAACATTTATTTTATTTCATTGTCCGTCAATATCAGAAATCCAATCCCAGCAAAAAGAAGATACTTTGGGACATTTAATAGATAGAGTTGCTAGTAAAATTCCTTTCACTTTTACTCTTAGATGTAAATATTCTCACGAGGCTTTAATTGAGCGAAAAGAAGAGATATTGGCGCACTTCCGTCTACTATTAGAACTACCTTATTATGAAACAGATGAAGATGATGTATCTCTATTAAATTATTTCTTAGAACTTCAAAAAGCACAAATACAAGCTGAATCACAATTATTACTGAAGATGAAACCTGAACATCTTTATCATCTGAAGTGGCAACAAGAAAGCAGTGAATATATCTATTTAAAATATTTTGCTATCAAAACTTTGGAAAATCTAGGATATGAATTATCTCATATAGGCTGTGAAGTAGAGCTAACTTCCCAAGACGAAGAGAATACAGATGATGATGAATACGAAGAATATCAAACTGAAAAAATTGAAGTCTACGTAAAAAATAAAATTGTTGTTGAAATAGAAACTCTCAAATATCAAGAATTCGCTGATAATAATCTCTTTTTTGATATGATTAAGAGAATTTTACGAAAATCTCAGGTATGGTCAAATAATTTAGAAAGTGTTTGGTTAGTAGTACCTGGATTTGAAATTGCTCGCAACTACTATCAACTGAAAAAAACTAAAGAAATTTTAGAATACAAATTAGCAGAATACTATGGTGCTAACTTTAAAATTATAGTCATGACCCCGGATTATGAAAAACATCAATTAGTGCCTGTTTCATTTGAAACGATTAACTATCCTACTTTTGAATATAAAGTCAAAAAAAATGTAATAAGTCAAATTAATCCAATTGTCAAACCAGTAAAACTTGACTTTAGCCAAGTTAAAGGGCTAAATGAGGAAAAAGAAAAATTAACTAAACTCCTAAAATTACAATCTAAAGGACATAAAGGTTCAATTGGAGGCATTCTTTTCTATGGTTTACCTGGATGTGGTAAAACATTACTAGCTAATGCCTTTGCTAATGAATCTGGTCGATATTTCTTTAAGTTTTCTCCTGCGGATATTGTTAGTGTTTGGATAGGTCAAAGTCAAAAAAATATTCGAGATATTTTTGCTCAAGCTAAAAAAAAAGCACCTTCTGTTTTATTCATAGATGAGTTAGATAGCATTGGATTTAATCGTAATGAAGATAATGCTCATACTGACCAAAAAGCCACAATCAATCAGTTATTGATAGAACTGAACAATATTAAAGATAGTGATGTAATTGTCATTGCTGCTACTAATTATTTAAATGGAATTGATAGTGCATTAAAACGTTCTGGCAGGTTAGATTGGAAGATTCCTATTTTTCCACCAAACCAAGAGGAAAGAGCCGATATATTTAAGCATTATTTATCACAAATTAATGTGAATCAATCGGTTAATTTTGAAATGTTAGCAGAGAAGAGTGTCAGATTTACATCATCTGATATTGAGTTAGTATGTCGAGAAGTTAATAATGCTATTTTACTTGAAGATATAAGTTCATATTTGACAACTTCGGATGTGATTACTTATATTCACAATCTTCAAGATGGCGGATTGAGTCTAACTCAAGAACAGGTAAAAGAATTTTTAGATGAGTGTAAAAGACTGAGTGTAAAAAATTCCAAACTGGAAACCTTGAGATTAGAATGGGAAATGGACTAGGAATAGGCTGATGTTGAAGCGGAAATTTTATCCTCGGAAACTGCTATTAACAAGTATAGGATTACTAGCGATCGCCTACATTTCAACTTGTCTATTTCTGTTTCTGCGACAGCGTTATATCATCTTTCGTCCCACTACACAAATTTTAACTTTACCTAATTCTCGTGACTTTAATCTTCCTTATGAGGAAGTACGTTTTAGGCTTTTCAGTATTAGTAATTGACTATCGAGGTTTCGGTAAGAGTCAAGGGAAGTTCCCTAGTGAGTCTCAGCTTTATCAAGACAGTCAAATTGCTTGGAATTACTTAGTCAAAACTAGGCGGATATCACCTGAGCAAATTGTAATTTATGGAGAGTCACTTGGAGGTGCGATCGCTATAGATTTGGCAATCAAACATCCCCAAGCTAATGCATTGATTGTCCAAAGTTCGTTTACATCAATGGCAGAAGTAATTGAGCATAGAGATTTCCTTTGGTTATTTCCGATTAATTTATTACTGACACAAAAATTCGATTCTCTTTCTAAAGTTCGCTCTCTACAAATTCCCGTTTTGTTTATTCATGGCACTGCTGATAGTGTTGTGCCATCTTACATGAGTCAGCAATTATATAATGCTGCGCCTGAACCTAAACAAATACTATTAGTTCCCAACGCAGAACATTTCCGAATTTATCAACCTGGAAATAATTCTTACTTACAAGCGATGCAAAAATTTTTATTTATCAAAACAGAATTCAGGAGTCAGGAGTCAGAATAAATTCTGTACGAACTAGCAGATGGCAAGATCGTCGATCATTGGGTGCTAGGTGATTCACTGACCATGTTGCAGCAGTTACGCAAAGATAAATAATCTTGTATAGCCTACATTGCAACCTATTTGCCAACTGACACTAGCGTTTAAGTATAGTTTGACGACACTCACAACAACACAGCAAATGGAGAAATATCATGACAACACTGCTGAATGAGCCAATTGAAAAGCTGAAGACTAGCGTAAAGGGTCATGTGGTGCTTCCTGACGATCCGAATTATGACGAAGTTCGCGAAATATGGAATGCGATGATTGATCGCAAACCTGCCGTTATCGTGCAGTGTGCCCAAGCCGATGATGTTGCCCGCGCGATCGCATTTGCGCGAGAGCACAAACTCGAAATATCAGTTAGAGGAGGTGGGCATAGTGTGGCGGGAACCGCTGTGTGTGATAACGGCGTGATGATCGATCTTTCACCGATGAAGAATGGACGTATTAAACAACACAATGACCAGACCCCTCGCCACAGCGATTTTAATAAAGATTTAGTAAAGTTAAAAAATAGAAAATAATAACTAGGAACTGAAACCCTTATATAATTAGTATATTTTAAATGGCTCAGGTCGGATTTGAACCAACGACCCCAGGCTTATGAGTCCCGTGCTCTAACCAACTGAGCTACTGAGCCAAGCGCTTTCGCATCAATTCTTAATATAGCATATGTGTTTATTGATGACTAGGCTATTTTCCAATTAACTTTCTAGCACAATCGAATTTAGCATCTCACAAAATCCCGCAAAAGAGGGAGGAAAACTCCCTCAGATCACAAGACAATAACTATATGCGGTTTTGTTGTGGTAGGAAAGCAATTGGGTTAACTGCGCCCTTACCTGATGTATGGATTTCAAAGTGGGTGTGAGGCCCTGTGCTGAAACCAGTACTACCCATTAAAGCAATAGTTTCTCCTTGATGTACTTGCTGACCTACACGCACTAGAATCTTGCTGTTATGACCGTAGCGAGTCATGCTGCCGTCAGGATGGCGAACATCCACGAGATTACCGTAGCCACCTTTATTCCAGCCAGCTTTTTCAATCACACCATCAGCCGATGCGTACACTGGTGTACCAGTAGCGTTAGCAACGTCAATCCCTTTATGCATTCTTCCCCAACGCCAGCCATAACCAGAGGTAAATACACCTTTTGCTGGCCAGATATAAGCTACAGATGAGGTTGAAGGCGGAGGTATACTTTCATCAATTGGTTTGGGCAAGTATTGATCTACTGCTGCCAAAGGTGGTAATTGTGGTGATAACTGAGTTCCCGGAATTCTTCTGGGAGAATCAGACGCGTTGACCCCAATGGCTGGTGTTGCTACCCTAGGCTGATTCGGCAGAAATTCTGGATTAATTGGCTCATCGCTTGTAGGGCGAGTAGCACGAAATTCAGGCTTAATCGGTTGAGCGCTGTAGCTTGGTAAGATTGGTGTGGGAACAGGAATTGGCACTGCAAAATTTTTAGTTCCCGATACAGGCTTGGTTACTGCTAAGTTACTAGGACTAGCTACAGGAATTGGTATAGCGGCGCTGTTGCTGTCAGTATCACTAATTGCTTGTGCAACTACATTTCCCGACTCTTGAGCGCGGTATTTCTGCTGGAGTCTTTGAATTTCTGCCTGTAAACTCCGTAGACGCTCGTTATTTCTGCCTCTTACTACCTGTTGAGGAGGTTGTGCTGGTTGTAGTCCGGCAAAAACTTTTGGTACGGGAGTGTCACCGCCTATACCGTTAATAGTATTTGTCTGTTTTTGGTTGTTTGTTACTGCTGTAGCTGGCTTTGCAGGATTATTGTTGACAAAAACTGGTGAAACTGGCGCTAATGATATTGGGTTGCTGCTGGCAGTATTAACAGGTAGACCAGCTATTTTGGGATTATTGGTAAACTGCCCACCAGATGGATTTACTACCACAGGTATGGGGATTGCACCGTTACGATTAGTAGTTGCAGATGGCAGAATTAGCTTTTGACTGATTTTTAGCTGGTTGGGATTACTGATATTGTTAAGTTTTGCTAGTTCTGCAACTGTGGTGTTATATCTGCTGGCGATCGCTGCTAGGGTATCACCAGGCTTAACTTCGTAAGCTGTATCAGTATCTTTTGGTGCCGCAATCTGTGGTGTGGCAGGTACAGATGTTGTTGCTAATGGCTGTACTTGCTCGCTTGGAGATTTTTGGTGCTGAGTTTCTGGAAAGAACTTTGTTTTGTCTTCATCGACTAGCGCGGGCAACTGTTGCGCTATCTCTCGATTGACGCTGGTAGGTGGCAACTTCTCTGCTAAAGTTGTCTCCTGCACTGGTGCAGTGGTTTGTGCTAATTTTTTTGACTCCCCAGACCGCAACTCCGCCAGACTTGCTCTTAAACGGTTCGATTTTTCTTGTAAGTGATACAGGGCAAACTCTTGTTGTGCCTTGAGTTTAGCGTTAACTTCGTCGCTGGCCAATGTAGTTTCGCTACCTGTTGTTGGTGCTTGGTTTGCGGAAAAAGCTGTTTTGATGCCAGCTGTATCATTAGCACTTAGGATTTCCTGTGCCTTTCCATCCTTAGCTAATTGCGGCTGGTTGATGAAATTGTTGTCTGCTGCTGTTTTGGAAATATTTTCTGGTGCTGGAACTTGCACAGATATTCCACTTGCCGCAACTTGCAATTTAGCTTCAAGCCCAGGCAATTGTGAAATTGCTGTCGGTTCCACAATGACAGGATTTTCTGGCATGGTCGCTGAGGAGACTAGTTTGGTCTCCAGCTTTGTGGGAGCAAATTTCACCTCAGTGTCAGGCGCAGCAGGAAGATTAGAGGCTACCTTTTGGCTACCTACAGGTGCTGCTGCTTGGGCTTGATCGCTTTGCCGAGTCACGAAAAGACTGGTTGCCCCGACGGAGATAGCCAAGCCAATCATGGCGGCTTGGGTGCTAACCCGACGGTTGATCTTGGAATTTACCACACTTAACTGTTCAGTCGGGACACCATCACTGCTGGGGGTATTTTTCAGCACAGCCTTTACTCTTTTTTTCAATGCTCGTTTCAAAGACGACCTCCTATGATCACTAGCGCTTAACTGACCTCGATTTTGCAGTCGGAATACTAGTCAATGATTTAGATCACATCTAACGATAGACCTGGATCACATTCACCAGAGATACTTACGCAAGATTAACCTGCTTCTCTGATTTAGACAAGTTTACACCTGTTAGCAAAACATAAAGTTGCTGTGCTTACTTGTCCGCTCCACTCCTCTCACCCTAGAACTTTTGCTCTTTACAGTTGTCAGCGCCTACTTTACTCGCTGGGATTGGGAAAGTTGATATCAGCCGAATCTGCTTTTATTGTCAGCAATTTTAGTTGCTATGACTTTTAAATAAGCGATGCCTCCTGCTGTAAATATCTTCAAGGTTTTTCTCCCTGATCCGTCTTCCCAACACGAGACTTTACGTTGATTATTCCCTAAAAGACAACCGTACAAACTCTCAAGTAATTTTGTCCTCCTGAAATATACTTATTCAGACAAAATAGTACAAATGCCTTATCCGTATAGATTCTAGGTCTTTTATTTCCTGAGACTGGATTAATGAAATTCACCAAAATCTATCATTCAAATTTAATATGCTAAGAAATTTAATATATAAATTTCTTATACTAAATCTATCTAGTGAACTAGATTTTTTCAGGAATTTTACTTAAATTATACTGTTTTAAGTATAAAAAGTTGGATTACTTGTAATAATAACAAAATTGTTGTCTGTCAAAAATCAAGTTTTCAGTAAATATCCAGATATTTATTAAGTATAAATACTTGTAAATACTTTGTTCAAAAACTACAGTAAATAACCTAGTTGTCGCTGAGCTTCAAACAAGCCTACCGCTACGCTTACCGAAAGATTGAGGCTGCGAACTCCTGGTTCAAACATAGGAATGTACAAGGTTGTATCACAAACTGATAAGGCTTCTGGTGATAAGCCCGTTGTTTCGCTACCAAACAATAGCCAATCATCAGGCTCAAACTGAAATTGAGTGTAATTAAAACTGCCTCTAACAGAGAAACCTAGACATTTACCCCCACGCTGTTGATGTAAGCTTTTAAAAGCTGTAAGTGACTCATGATAATGTAGTTTCACATAAGGCCAGTAATCTAAACCGGCTCTTTTAAGGTAGCGATCGCTAATTTCAAACCCTAATGGCCCGACCAAATGTAATTCTGTCCCTGTAGCAGCACATGTACGCGCTATATTGCCTGTATTAGGGGGAATTTGCGGATTTACTAAAACTACCTGCGGCATCGTCTGTAGATCTGAAATATTGTATAAAAAGTTATATTGACAATACAAAATCTACCAAAAGGGAGAGGTGATCGATAGGTTTTCTTAATAACAATCCAGGAATTTACATCGATTAGTTTTTTAAAACAAAAAAATTACCTATTTTTCCCAAAAATTTCCTGAGAATGTATTAAATTAACTTGCAAACAAGACTACTTTGTTTTTTGAGAACTGGCAATCTGCCCTGAAGTTATTTGCTGGCTACGTTGAGAAAATCTACCTTATGAAGGAAACTATAAGTTACTGTCATATGCTAATTGGAATTTAAAGGCTGGGTATTGAGTATTCATTCTCACCCCAATACCTCGCCTCAATTCTTGATTAAGCCAGTAAGGACGAACACAATTTGTTTTCTAGTTCCAGTTCTCGTTCTTGGGTAGCTACAATAGCTTGAGTAATCACCCGCTGACAGTCAAAACCCACACTATGGAGTTGTAGCCACTGTTGGGCTTCATTGCCTTCGCGCAGAATTTTATGCAATGGGGAAAGGAAACAGCTAAAGCCTTGTTGTTTAGCGATCGCCCAAACTTCTTGATATAGTTCAGCAATCCAATCTCTGGCTAAAATGGTTCTGCCATCTTGCCAATGTTGCAGCTGGGCATCGAGACTTGCACTAGCGGCTGCTATTTCATTGTTAGTGGTAAGAGCAATCAGTTCTTCCGGGGAGAAGCTACTGTTAGTTAAGGGATCTAAATCGGGATTATCTATTATCTGCAACAAACGCGCTTCTAACAATGCGGTAATCGCGAGTAAAGCAAGCGGATCTGTAACTAAATCGCAAATTCGCAATTCCAGACGATTAAGATCATAAGGACGGTGATCGCCATTTGGTCGCACTGATACCCATAAATGCCGGACATTTTGCATTGTCCCAGCTACTAACTGTTCTTCTACCCACTGAATATGATGGGCGTGGCTGGCAAATAATGGCACGTAGCCAGGGGTTTGGGGAAATACACCCCAACGGGTAGAGTGATAGCCTGTGGCTTTGCCATTCAAGAAAGGCGACGATGCACTAAGGGCAAGAAACAGCGGTGCTTCTAAGCGGATTAGCCGACACGCCCGCATTAGTGTTTCTTGGTTATCAATACCTATATTGATATGCACACTGGCGGTTACTACATTTGTACCGTAGGTCTGCTCAATATAATCATGATAAGGATTTGTGGGATCGGAACGAAAGAAGCGATCGCTCCCACTCAAAGACAAAGTACTTCCAGGTATGAGAGTGTAGTTACCCAAACGCTGGAGGTACTTGCGTAATTTTCTGCGCGGATGTAGTAAGGCACACAAGAGATTTTCATAACTTGTGGAGGGATTTGTTGTGTATTCCACGTTGCGACTGTCTGGTTCCCGCACAAACCCATTTAAGTCGGCGACAATTTTATCGGAGAGACCAACAATTTCACCTTGAGGTGTGCCAGTGTACATCTCAATCTCAAACCCTTTTAACAGTACCACTTAGTTCTCCTTGGCTCTCCCAGCCTATTAATTGTATCGAATTAGACGATTTTCTGTATCGACCTTGCCGTTATTTGAACGTTAAGAATCTTTTAGCAGAACATTTATCAAGACAAACTATTTGCTTTGTCCCTTAGTAATTACTTAAATAAAAAGTATCAATTTTATTTCTGTCTTTGTATGGAGATTCACATACAACATTAGGTTGAAAAAACCGTACTTAATATTCAGCTGCACGATACAGTAAATCTGATATAGCGTTTCCAACTCCAGTGAGGTACAAGATAACCCCTCCCCAACCCTCCCCTTGGTAAGGGGAGGGTGCCGTTAGGCGGGTGGGGTGTATTTCATAAGCTTGAGAATTGCTATATAACTACCACCAATGATCCAGGTAACTAGATAACCTACACTGATACAGGCACTCAAAACTTGTATTTCTCTACGGAAAAAAGCCGTATCAGTTAAGGCAAATTTAACCAAGCGATCGCCTTGAGTAACAAAACTAATAGCAGTAGTAATTAGTTCAATTAAATATCAAACAATAGTAGAGTGCTTTGTGGTACAGCGCAATGTACTTTAGTGTTTAGCTAGAAAATTATTACAAATTTTCTAGTACTGAATTATGGTATTTATTGTAATACTGAGCTTATAAAGATTAATTTGCGATCGCGTGAAGAATACTTGCATTACAACAAACTCTTCACTAAATCTTTTTCAATACTTTGGATAAATAAGCTTTTATTTTAATTACATTAAAATCAATAAAATAATAATTAAAATTAATTATTTTATTTTACTATATTATACATTTTTTCTGTTCGTTAACAACTTATTTTTATATTAGGTTTGTCATCTTAATTACAAATACATATTTTCTTATTGTACAACCTTGTGTATACAAATATTTTTTTCTATGCAATATCTAAAAATAAAAGGTAAATAAGCTACATCATCATCATAGTTTTTCTGTTAGCAGCATCAATTTTTAACCTTTGACTTATTTCTTTTGACAATTACTAAAAAAATCCTTAAGCTAATAGATAGGAAGCCGACTAACAACCAAATAACTCCGATTTTGTGGGGTAAATTCAAAATCGTTGTTATAAAGTATCAGCATGAACAAATGAATTGAACTCAATCATTGACGATAAATAGTAACTTCAAACAATTTAGCTAGAACAAAGCTAATACCTGATTTCTTAGATTTCGCTGCGTGGTTCTGAACATAATCCAGTCAGGTTTGAATGTTTGTATTGATGGTAATGCTTGTCTGTTAATCATGAAACTTTGGCTGAGGTGCAGTAAATTATGCTTGATTTTTTTACATCTTTAAACGACCATAATCTACCCTATCAAGATACGGTGCATCCCATCGTTGTTCACTTTGTAATTGCGATGGTATTGTTTGCATTTTTCTGTGATGTAGTAGGTTATCTTACTGGTAAATCCCGCCTATTTGAGGTGAGTTGGTGGAATATGTTTGTCGCTACGATCGCCATTTTTGTAGCGATTATTTTTGGACAATTTGAAGCGGGTTTAGCCCAACCTTACGACGTAGCTAAATCAGTTTTAAATATCCACACGTTCATTGGTTGGTCACTTTCTGGCATCATCGCCGCAATCACAGCATGGCGCTATGTAATTCGTTCGCGCAATCCGCAAAAGTTACCAATTCATTATTTAGTTGCCGGATTTGTCTTAGTTGCAATTGTCGGCGTGCAAGTTTATTTCGGAGATAAATTGGTTTGGGTATATGGATTGCATTCAGTACCCGTTGTTGAAGCTGTAAAGGATGGGATGCTGCAATGAATTCAGAACTAATTAATCAATTGAACGTTGAACTGGGTGCTAACGGACTGCCTTACACTCTGCCTATTCACCCTAATTTAGTACATCTCACCATTGGTTTATTCATCATTGGCATTACCTTTGATATCGTTGGCGTTCTGTTTCCCTTCCAAAAATGGGTGTTCAAATTTTTGGCAATTTCTGTTGAACGTGCCAACTTCTTTGATGTGGGTTGGTACAACATGGTTGGCGCAACTGCCATCACCGTTTTGACTGTAGCAGCCGGCTTTTACGAAATGCTTTTAGCAAGCCCACCAACAGAAGTCAAAAGTACTTGGGGCTTGCAAGCAATGCAAACCATGCTTTGGCACGGTATTGGTGGTGTGGTCATACTAGGTCTATTTGTTGGGATGACCATGTGGAGAGGATGGCAACGCTTTGCTTGGAGCAAAGATTCCGAAACAGAAGTGCAGTCGAGCTATTTGTTGGCAGGAGTCGCAATTATGTTTTTGATGTTCCTCCACGGCACATTAGGAGCGCAATTAGCTACCGAATTTGGTGTTCACAACACCGCAGATAGATTACTGCAATTGGGCGAAGACTTGAACACAATGCTCAAGTAATTTTTGTTCTTTGTCCTTTGTCATTTGTCCTTTGTATTTACCTGACAAATGACTAATGACCAATGTCCAATGACTAACAACCATGAAACTCCCAAAGATTTTAAGCATATTAACCTTAATTACTGGAGCGATCGCTGTTAGCATCACCAGTCTCTGGATAGGTAAACAAGCCTATTCTTGGCTACCTCCCCAAGCAGCGGCCGAATCTCATCTGATTGATGATTTGATTAGTTTTTTAGTGACATTAGGTGCATTTATCTTCCTTGGTGTCACCAGCACCTTAATGTACTCCGTGATTTTCCATCGTGCCAAGAAAGACGACTTCAGCGATGGCCCCCATATCGAAGGTAACGTCACCCTAGAAGTTGTCTGGACAGCCGTCCCCATTATGTTAGTACTGTGGATTGCTGGCTATAGTTCCCAAGTATACGAACAAATGGGAATTCAAGGCCCCACCCAGCTAGTGCATTTACATAATCCCGTTAGAATGGAATCAGCTTATGCCGCACCAAAAGATGCTGCTATTAGTGAACCTGTAGAGAAAATTGATGTCATCGCCAAACAATGGGCGTGGGTATTCCATTATCCTGAGCAAAATGTTACCAGTACCGAATTGCATTTACCAAGCGATCGCCGCGTGCGTTTAGCACTGCAATCAGAGGATGTACTGCATGGCTTTTATATCCCTGCATTCCGCCTCAAACAAGACATCATTCCCAGCCATACCATCGACTTTGAATTTACCCCTATCCGCCAGGGACAATATCGCCTCACAGACTCCCAATACAGCGGCACATACTTTGCCACCATGCAAGCAAACGTAGTAGTGCAATCCCCCGAAGATTACCACAAATGGTTAGCCAAAATCGCCAACCACAAACCCTCACCCGCAAACAATCAAGCTGCTGCTGAATACGCCGCAGCAGCCAGCGAACCAGTGAAAAATGGTTGGCAAACCGTCATACCAGCCGCACCTCCCCTAGTCAATTACTCCAGTTGACAGCAAACGAAAAGCTACCCACCACTCACTCTTTTCCCCTCTCACACTTTTACACCCTTGTTCCTTCAAAATGACTAACATCCCTATTGATAGTCTCAGCCTTCCGGTTGGGCAGCCTCACCCCGAATCTCCCGGAGGCTGGAAAAAATACTTTAGCTTTAGCACCGACCACAAAGTAATTGGTATCCAATACCTTGTTACCTCCTTTTTGTTTTTTCTCGTCGGTGGTATCTTTGCAATGATACTGCGAGGAGAACTAATTACTCCCGAAGCCGACTTAGTTGACCGCACCGTATATAACGGGATGTTCACCATGCACGGCACTGTGATGCTGTTCTTGTGGACATTTCCCTCACTAGTTGGTTTTGCTAACTATCTCGTACCCTTAATGATTGGGGCGCGAGACATGGCCTTTCCCCGCCTCAACGCCGTCGCTTTTTGGATGGTTCCGGTAGTCGGGATTTTGTTAATGGGCAGCTTTTTTGTTCCTGGTGGCCCAGCCCAAGCTGGTTGGTGGGCTTATCCTCCAGTCAGTCTCCAGAATCCCACAGGCAACTTGATTAACGGTCAAGTTTTATGGCTGTTGGCAGTGGCAATTTCTGGTGTCTCCTCAATTATGGGTGCTGTCAACTTTGTTACCACCATTGTCAAGATGCGTGCGCCCGGTATGGGTTTCTTTCGGATGCCTTTGTTTGTCTGGGCAGTGTTCAGCGCTCAAATCATCCAATTGTTTGGCTTACCTGCACTGACAGCAGGCGCAGTCATGTTGTTACTTGACCTCACCGTTGGTACTGGCTTTTTCAACCCCAGCAACGGCGGCAACCCAGTCATGTTCCAGCATTACTTCTGGTTCTACTCGCACCCTGCTGTTTATGTGATTATTCTGCCAATCTTTGGCATCTTCTCAGAAATCTTCCCTGTCTATTCTCGCAAACCTTTATTTGGTTACAAAGTAGTTGCCATTTCATCAATATTAATTGCCGTAGTCAGTGCCATTGTGTGGGTTCATCACATGTATGTCAGCGGTACTCCTGCTTGGATGCGGTTGATTTTCATGTTGACAACCATGTTTGTATCTGTACCGACTGGCATTAAGGTATTTGCTTGGGTAGCGACAGTTTGGGGCGGTAAATTACGGTTGAACACACCCATGTTATTTGCCTTGGGTGGGTTAATCATGTTTGTCTTCGCTGGCATCACAGGGATTATGCTGTCTTCTGTACCTGTAGATGTTCACGTTAACAATACCTACTTTGTAGTTGGACACTTCCACTACGTTCTGTTTGGCACTGTGACAATGGGTTTGTACGCTGCCATTTACCACTGGTTCCCCAAGATGACTGGGCGGATGTACTACGAAGGCTGGGGTAAGTTGCATTTCTTGTTGTCATTCATCGGTACTAACCTTAACTTCTTACCTATGCACCCACTGGGTTTGCAAGGGATGTTAAGACGGGTTTCTTCATATGCCCCAGAGTATGAATTCTGGAACATTATTGCTAGTCTTGGTGCATTTCTGTTAGGTATGTCTACCTTGCCCTTCATCTTTAACATGGTAATTTCTTGGATGCAAGGAGAAAAAGCACCTGATAATCCTTGGCGGGCAATTGGTTTAGAGTGGTTAGTTTCTTCACCACCACCTGTAGAGAACTTTGAGGAAATTCCCGTCGTAATTTCTGAACCTTACGGTTACGGCAAATCAGAACCGTTAGTAAAAGAGAAGGGTGTAGGGGTATAAAGAGTATAAGGGTATAGGGAATTAATTTTCTGTTCACCGCTTATACCCTCACACCCCTACTTCTCTAATGAACGAATCAGGAGAAACAATAACTTCCCAACTGATTCGCATTGATTGACAACAGGAATAATAGTTTGTGATGAAGCTAGTTCAACACGAATAGATAATAACAAATGTGTTTCTAGCTCTTTTAGGGAACCTTGGGCGATGTATAAAAATTGGATATATTCGCCACGCATTCTTCTTCCATAACCTTCCGCAATATTAGCTGGAATTGATGCCGCAGCTGTGCGAATTTGAGCAATCATTCCATAAGTTTCTTCTTTGGGAAATGCTTTTGTTGCTTTGTAACAGAATTCAGCAACATTCATAGCTTCTTGCCAGACTTTCAAATCTCGATACGACTGCATTGACGGTTTTTATATTGGTGCTACTTCGTTTTATTCCAAAGCAATGGAAGTGCCTAGCAGTTTTTACACCCTTGCACCCCTACACCCGTAAACCCTTAGATCCTTATGGACAGTTATATTATTTCTGATGAATTACAGAATCACTCTCATCATGCTGGTGAGCATGGACATGACGAAGAAGGCAATAAGATGTTTGGCTTTATTGTCTTCTTACTGTCGGAAAGCGTTATTTTCTTGAGTTTTTTCGCTGGCTATATTGTCTACAAGCTGACAACCCCTAACTGGTTGCCGCCTGGTGTTGCAGGATTAGAAGTTAGAGATCCTGCAATTAATACTGTTGTGCTGGTTGCTAGTAGTTTTGTGATTTATTTGGCAGAACGCGCTCTACAACGCCGCAATTTGTGGGGTTTTCGCCTGTTTCTCCTGGCAACAATGGCTATGGGCAGTTACTTCTTGATAGGACAGGCAATTGAATGGAGTCACTTGGCTTTTGGTTTCACCTCTGGAACCTTTGGCGGGATGTTTTACCTGTTAACTGGGTTTCACGGTTTGCATGTTTTAACAGGTATTCTGTTGCAATTGATTATTTTTGTTCGCTCTTTTATTCGTGGCAATTACGACTCTGGTCACTTTGGTGTTAATGCTACTTCACTGTTTTGGCACTTTGTTGATGTGATCTGGATTGTTTTGTTTGTCCTGATTTATATTTGGCAGTAAATATCAGACTTTGTGCAGAAATTAAAGCAAAGTTGCAGGGGAAGGGTCAGAAAATTTACCTTTTCCTCTGTTTTTCATATTTGAGATTTTAACAAAATGATTTTATGCCCAGTTATCAAAATATATCACTCTATCTCTGTATAGATGTGAAAAACTTTATTCTCAAGATAAAACTGTGAAGGCTTATAATATTAAAAATTTAATTTGACTGAGCTAAACAAATCCAACATATACAATCTTCCCTAGTAAAACTTGTTTTAACAATGGCACTCCAATCTTTCGTAGAAAGCCCAATCATTGCGTTTACCATTCTCCTGACAGTAATTTTTACTGTACCGCCAATATTTGAAAAATTGCGCTTGCCTGGATTAGTAGGTTTACTAGTAGCAGGTGTGATTTTAGGAGAAAATGGATTAAAATTACTAAATTCAGAATCAGACACAATTAAACTGCTGTCGGATATTGGCAAAATTTATTTGATGTTCGTAGCAGGGTTGGAAATTGATTTAGAGCAATTTCGCAAAACAAAAAATCGCTCAATTGGATTTGGAATTTTAACTTTTTTAGTTCCATTGATAGCTGGGATTATTGCTGGACGTTTATTTAATTTTAGTTGGAATGCCTCGGTTCTCATAGGTTCTTTGTTGGCTTCCCATACTTTGTTAGCTTATCCAATTGTGAGTCGTTTAGGAGTGGTTACAAATGAAGCTGTTACTGTGACAATTGGAGCAACAATTTTTACTGACACAGGTGCTTTGTTGGTATTAGCAATTTGTGTGGGTATTCATGGGGGAGAATTTACAGCCCTGAGTTTAGCTACATTATTGGGTGGATTAGCAATTTATTCTGTTGTTGTTCTGTTCGGCTTTGACTGGGCTGGTAAGGAATTCTTTCGCCGTTCTGGAGATGAACAAAGCAACCAGTTTTTGTTTATCTTGCTGGCATTATTTTTGGCTTCGGTGGGAGCGCAAATTATTGGTGTTGAGAAAATTGTTGGGGCGTTTTTAGCAGGTTTAGCAGTTAACGATGTTCTAGGACGCAGCCCAGTTAAAGAAAAAGTTGAGTTTATTGGCAGTGTTTTATTTATCCCATGTTTCTTTGTAGATATGGGATTGTTGATTGATATTCCGGCATTTCTAAAAACTCTCAGTTCTATTTGGCTGACTGTGGTAATTGTAGTGGCGTTGATTGGCAGCAAATTTATTGCAGCATTTTTAGCTAAATGGTTTTACCGCTACAACACAGCAGAAATGCTCACAATGTGGTCGTTATCTTTACCTCAGGTAGCAGCTACATTAGCAGCAACATTGGTGGCTTATCAAACTGTTAACTCGGCTGGTGAAAGGTTAATAAATGAAGGTGTGTTAAACAGTGTGATTGTTCTCATGCTGGTGACTGCTATTTTAGGCCCAATAATTACAGCTAGGTCTGCTACTGCTTTACAAGTTAGCGAAGCAAATTTAGAAACGGATCGTCTCTCAACGTGGTGGGAAAGTCATGAGAGTGAGATAGAAGAACAAGAAAACCCATTCACTGTAATAGTGCCAATTTATAATCCTCAAACTCAGCGCTATCTAATAGAAATGGCAGCCTTACTAGCCCGCCATGAATCAGGAATGATTGTGCCGTTAGCTATTACCAAAGCGCTGATTCAGATGGATGATCCGCAGTTAGTGACGGCGCTTGATCAAAGTCAGAAAAGATTGAAGTTGGCTAAAGAAATCAGTCAAGAATTTGATGTAGAAGTTTCGCCAGCCATTCGGATTGATGATGATGCGGCTTTGGGAATTAGTCGTGCTAGTCGAGAACGCAATGCTAATTTAGTGGTGATGGGTTGGTCTCGGAATACGGGCTTCCGCGCTCGGTTGTTTGGTAGTGTGATTGATAGTGTGTTTTGGTCTTCACACTGTCCAGTGGCGGTTACACGTCTGTTGAGTAGTCCGTCAGCTATCCAAAGAATTCTTGTCCCTGTTGGCGATTTGACACGACAAACTATCGGCGCTGTTAGGTTTGCTCAAATTTTAGCTGATGTGAATCAGGTAGAGGTAGTATTATTGCATGTGAGCGATCGCAACACTCCCCCAGCTTTAGTTGAAAAGTTTACATCTCAATTGTCTGAGATTGCAACTAAAAGTCAGTTACAAGTAAAGACAAATATCCAGACAGTTAAAGGTGATGATATCGCTAGAGTTATCATTCGGGAAGCTGAGGCTTTTGATTTAGCTGTGTTGCGTTCTGTTCGCTATCGCACAGCAGGCGGTTTGTCAGTTAGTCAAGTGACGACCCAAATCTTGAAAGAATTGAAATGCTCGATTGTGTTACTAGGAGAACCTAACTCTTAGGAATTTCCTAAAAATAAATATTTAAGCTGAAACCAAGGTAGGGTGGGCATAATCATGCCTACCCTACTCATGTTTAGATTTGAATTTCTATCAATGGTGATAGTTCAGAACAGCCCACAAACCTAATCTATTTAGATAACCTAGAAATATGTTGTCGTCATTATAACGCTTAGGTATTTTTGGCCTGTGTATGCTCCTCACACTAGGATGTTAGATAAGATGCAGATTTTTCAAGTTTTGAATCAATTAACTGGGTGGAAGTTTACTAAATTACTGAGTCAGACAGTAGCTTTAGGAGTAAGTGCTAGTGTTTTGCTGTTCAATGGTAGTGCTAACGCTGCCGAGCAGGTAATTTTAAAGTATGGTAGCTTTCAAGGGCCTGTTTCTGTTAAACAATTGAATGAGTTTGTGCAAACAGGCAAGACTACCCCGACACTGAGAACTTATTTACAGGTAGCTAAACAAGACCCAACTGTAGCTCGTAAAGCATTAACCGCAGGCTTAAAAGCAGAACCTGCTTTTTTAGATAGCTTGTTGTCTGGCTGGGCGGGGCCAATTTTATTGGCTCAAGTTGGTGATGTAGTTCATCCACCTGCGGGAGAGCTAGATGCACAGGCACTGGAAACTTCTTTGAATAAATCTATTAAGCAAGATGGGGAAATCACTCTGCTCGGAGCAATTCGTCATTATCCAGATAATACTGTGGAAATAGAAGGCGATCGCCTCATTCCTGTTTATGAAAGACTCAGCAGCTTGGCGAAAGTCTTCTCATGAAGTTTGTTGACTGTTCACGGTTGACTGTCAACACTCAGCACTCAACAGCTAACACAAAACAATGTCCAAGTTAGATGCACGACAGTCCATCAATTAATGTCTCTTGCCGGTAACGCGACTGTCCGAATTGCGATCGCCTGTTTTTTGCCGTTACGATTGATGGTAATTTGCATAACATCGCCGACTTTGGTAGTTTCTACTTGTTGTTGCACTTGTCTAATATCCTGAATAGAAACACTGTTGATACTGTCAATAATGTCGCCTGGACGCAACCCAGCGCGGGAAGCAGGGGAGTTAGGGGCGACTCCTAAAATAATTACACCTGTATCTTGATTAACTTTTAATCCCGCATCACTTTGATTAATTTTGCTGCGTAAATCAGGTGTTAACTCACCCATTTGAATACCAACGTAAGGATGATCTACTCTTCCTTTAGTGATTAATTCGTTGGCAATTCTTTGAGCAGTTTTGATAGGAATAGCAAAGCCTAATCCTTGCGCTCCTTGAATAATGGCGGTGTTCATCCCAATGACTTCTCCTTGAGCATTGAGCAAGGGGCCACCAGAATTACCAGGGTTAATTGCGGCATCAGTTTGAATAAAATCTACTCGCTCTGTTGGCACTCCTAAATCGGCAACTGAACGCTGAGTCGCACTGATAATTCCCTGAGTGACTGTGTTATCTAATCCTAAAGGATTGCCGATCGCGATCGCCCATTCCCCTGGTAACAAATTATCTGAGTTACCTAACTTAACTGTCGGCAATCCTGTACTTTTAATTCTGACCACTGCCACATCAGTTACACGATCAACACCTACTACTTTACCTTGAAGGCTTCGGCCATCTTTTAACACAACTGAGACGTTATCTGCATCTGCTATCACATGGGCGTTAGTTAAGATGATGCCGTCAGCACTGATAATAAACCCTGAGCCAATGCCCCGTTGTACTTCTTCTCTACTCGGCAACTGTTCGCCAAAAAAACGTCCCAAATAAGAGTCTTGCGGAGATAATGCGACAATCCGAGTTGAATTGATGCGTACAACTGCTGGCCCTACTTGTTGGACAACCTGAGTGATGTAATTGACATCTTGATTGACATTGATTGGTGCTGATGGATTGATTGTTGCTGTTACTAGAGGATTCTTCACATCTCTGGTGGAACCACAACCAGTTAATAGCAAAGCTAGGTAAAGCGAAAATCGGGGAAGAAGTCGTTTCATTATGGGTTGATGGGGGTATTGAGTTGTAGTAATAACCAAGTCAGATAAGTTCCGAAAGGCCCCCATAGTGCATAAGGAAGAAATAGCCATGAAGCTGTTTGAGAAATTGGCTTGACGACAAAAGCCAAAATATACACTAAAAGTGTCGCTAAACCACCGACAATGATACCACCCGTCAAACTACGAAGTTCCACCACCACCGGACTGTAAATCGATGTCAATAAAGCAATGGCTGCATATATTGCCAGCAAACCCCAAGGACGATCACCTTTTTTAGTGCTTTTCTCCCACACGATAATTGCAGAAATCGTGATGCAAACCCAAATGAAAGTCCAGATAAAGGGAATGAGAAACTCAAATGTTAACCAACTAGGACGTTGCAGATTTTGAAACCAAGGATCGCGCAACGAAGTGAACAAGCTACCACCAAAAAACAGCGCTGCTGAAGCTGCTGTAATGATCCATCTAGCTTTCACGAGGACTCCTGCCAGAATAATACTACATTTGTAGTTTAGTTTGAGCCTGCGATCGCTGCACCTATCCTGAGTCTGGATTTAGCACTTCGCTTTACTAACGTCGCAAAAATAACTGAGTCATGTAGTACGTATTCCCAACTCGCCAGACTCCCACACCTGTTTCTCGAAACACTGGACGCAGAATATTTGCTCGGTGTCCAGGGCTATTCATCCAACCTTTGATGGCTGCTGGTACAGGTTTGGGTACATTCGTACACATAAATAAGTTTTCACCAACCATCCAATAAGTGACTCTACCTGCGCGTACTCTGTCTGGTAAAGTGCTACCATCTGAGCCAGTGTGACTGAAGAATTTTTTCTGTGCCATCTGGCGGCTGTAGTTACGGGCAACCTGCGTTAGTTTTTCATTATTTTTGAGAGGCTGGAGTCCATTTTTCTGCCGTACTTGGTTGATACCTTGGCGAACTGCGGCTTCTATGTCTGCGCTTTTGGCAGATTCGGGAGAAACTGAAGGCGGTGGCGGTTGGCTTGATGGTAATTCAATGCTTGGCAACGGTGGCACGTATTTTACCACTTCCTCACATCCGGTTGCCAATAGTGCGATCGCTGCCGATGCTAACCATATTATTTGAGGTAATTTATTTTGCATCGACTTATTTACCGCCTATTTCCCCAAAATGATAGTTCTTTCTCCAGACAAGAACCACAAATTTAGCTGTCATGATGAAGTTGCTGAGATATCTGTTTTTAAGTTAACAAATCTAGCAAAATTCAACTGCGGCTCAACTTGAAAGTCACATTGCTGGAGAAAGAACAAGAATCAGTGTACAGAGTATGGGATTGATAGAAAATCTTACGCCTCTGTCATCTTAGATTTACAGACGACCAATATTAGTCAGTCCTAAAACAATACCGATGCCGATAATATGACCAAAAGCCATAGCCGCGATAAATGTAGGAACACTAACAGGCAACACTGGCAACTTAGGCCCAACTAGAGGTTTTTCAATTCGGGTAGATAGCAAAAGAATGATGATGCTGCTAACGCTAATAATGATTCCTACTGCGGGATTCCACGCAGGAGTGGCAGGAACGTTGGCTGCGGCTGCCAGTAAATTTGATAACATCAAGGTTTTGTCTCCTAAATGACAAAATTCATAAGCCTTCAAAATTATAGAATTAGTGAGTCAGCAACCAAAGATTGTTAGCAAAAATTCGCTCTTTAGAACTATATGCGGGTTAAAATCTGTGGCATCACTCAACCACAACAAGCGACTGCGATCGCATCTTTAGGCGCAACTGCCCTAGGATTTATTTGTGTACCAGCCTCGCCTCGTTACGTTACGGCAACCCAAATTCGGGCAGCCGTGACACAGTTACCAGATGATATTGACAAAATCGGCGTTTTTGCCAACGCTTCAATTGAGGAGATTAGCCAGATAGTTAAAGTTTCTGGTTTAACTTGTGTGCAGTTACACGGTGATGAAACACCAGATTTTTGCCACCAATTACGTCAACAAATTCCCAATGTAGAAATTCTCAAAGCTTTGAGGGTACGTAGTTTTGACCATCTTGAACAAGCATCTATTTATAGTCAGCACGTAAACACTTTATTACTTGATGCCTATCATCCCCAGCAATTGGGTGGTACAGGGAAAACTTTAGATTGGGAGATGCTAGAAAAATTCCACCCCAGCCGCCCGTGGTTTTTAGCTGGGGGATTAACACCAGAAAATATCTTAGAAGCTTTAAGCCAGGTTAAACCTGACGGTATAGATTTATCGAGCGGTGTCGAAATTCAACCAGGAGATAAAGATTTAAATAAGGTAGCACTACTATTTGAAAGGCTGAAAGCTAAAGGATGAAGTCTAAAGTATGAAGTATGAAATTTGATCCTTCATACTTCAGAATTCATACTTCACACTTCTATAAGAATGATGGTTGGTGGCGAATCAAGTTAAAGAATTCTTCGCGGGTTTTATGTTCTTCTTGAAATACACCCAGCATAGCGCTGGTAACAGTCCAAGAACCGGGTTTCTGGACACCCCGCATTACCATGCACATATGAGTGGCTTCCATGACTACTGCCACGCCTTGGGGTTCCAAAATCGTCTGAATTGCTTCGGCAATTTGACGAGTTAATCTTTCTTGGACTTGCAAACGTCGGGAATACATTTCCACAATCCGGGCTAACTTACTTAAGCCGACAACTTTCTGATTGGGAATATAAGCAACATGCGCTCTACCCATAAAAGGCAGCATATGATGTTCGCAGAGGCTAAAGAAGTTAATATCCCGAACTAGTACCATCTCGTTATGGCCTTCATCGAAGATGGCATCATTGACCAGTTCTTCTAAAGATTGGTTGTAGCCACTGGTAAGATAGCGCATGGCCTCGGCAACTCGTTTGGGAGTTTTGAGCAGTCCTTCACGCTCAGGATCTTCGCCAACGCCGACTATGATGTTTCTGACAGCATCCATCATTTGCTCCATCTGTTCCTCAGAAGGCGGGTGCAAATCCGGTTGTCGTCCGTCGTGGGTGTTGCGATCGGGTCTGGTATTAATGGCATCTGCCAAATCGGAAATCAGAGGAGATTCAAAACGATTGGAACCGTTAGAACTAGCAATAGTCATGATGTAATTTTCAGTTAGATTTTGGATGTTTGTTATCAGTCATTAGTCATTAGTCATTGGGAGCCAGTGCTTTGGGGAGACAGTGCCGTGGGCGGGTTTCCCGACTTGAGGCAACTGTCGTCGGCTCCGCCGACTTGTAGCAACTGGCGTTCATTTGTCCTTTGTTATTGACGAAATGACCAATGACAAAGGACAAAGAACAAATAACTAAAAAGTGCCTGCATTGGGCATAAGAATCAATTCATCAATCACTGCTTGTGGTGGCAATAAGACAGTGTGGAGAATTGACTGTGCCACAATTTCTGGAGTTAACATTTTTGAACGGTCAAAGTTGACATGAACGGTTTCTGTGTCCCAGATTTCTGTGTTTACAGAACCAGGACATATGGCTGTGACACGGATACCGTGGGCGCGTTCCTCTTGTGCCAGGGTTTGAGAAAGGGCTAGAAGTCCAGCTTTGCTAACACAATAGGCTCCCCATCCAGCAAAGGTTTGCTTGGCAGCTATTGAGGCTACGTTGATAATTGTGCCTGTGCCGCGATCGCGCATTCCTGGCAAAACTCCTTTAATGCACTCAAATACACTGGTGAGATTGATGTTAATAACTTGCTGCCAATCTTCTAAGCTTGTTTCGCTTAAATTACCTGTATAGCCTATTCCGGCATTATTTACCAAAATATCTATGTTGCCAAAATCTTGGGCGATCGCTTGGATTTTTGCTTCTACTTGGGGTAAGTCGGCTAAATCCAAGGCATAAGCTTTGGCTTCTACTCCGGTTTGCTTGGCTGCTGTTGCTACCGCTTCTAATTTATCTAAAGAACGGCTGACTAGGGCAACATTTATACCTGCCTTGGCAAATGCCAAAGCGGTTGCTTTGCCAATTCCGCTACTTGCCCCAGTAATCAGGGCATATTGTTTCTGCTCACTACTCATGCTTTCTCCCATTTTTTTGGCAGTTCTGCAAGCCCTTTGCCACCAAATTATTTAAGTCTTTCGGACTGGATACATTAAAGTAACCTTAAATTCCGATAATTTTTTTTTGACAGTTGCTATATTGAATTGTCAATATGGGCATTTTTCCCGATGAGATATTTCCCAGTGATAAAAATTCGGATTTCATCTGGGATTTTAGTCTGTCTACTCGTAGTAAGTTCTAAATACTACACAAATCTCTCATTTATTTAACTGAGCCGATTTATCATCAATACAGATGCCTGCGGTGAAAAAGATTGTTAAAAATCTTTAAGAACCACAGGCAATTATAACATTGCTCTTGATTTAATGACTCAGGTTTCGCTTTTTAGTGGGCAATTTCTGTAAAAACACCGATTTTGCGGAATTTATCGTAGCGCAGTTGCCGTCTTTCTTGAGATGTTAACTGTTTAAGTTCGTCTAGGTTATCTAAAAGTGCTTGCTTGAGGGCGGTTGCCGCTTCCAGAGGGTCAGAATGAGCGCCACCAATTGGTTCAGGCAAGATTTGGTCAATAATCCCTAAATTTTTTAAATCATGGGAGGTAATTTTTAAGGCAACAGCTGCTTGTGGAGCCTTGCTGGCATCTTTCCACAAAATTGCGGCACAGGCTTCGGGGGTAGCAACTGTGTAGACAGCGTGTTCAAACATCAGCAGGCGATCGCCCACACCAACACCGAGTGCGCCACCAGAACCACCCTCACCGATAACTGTGCAGATAATAGGCACATCAAGAGAGAACATTTCCCGCAAATTATAGGCGATCGCTTCCCCTGCTCCTTGCCTTTCAGCTACTACGGTCGGCAAAGCTCCTGGTGTGTCGATAAAAGTTAAAATTGGCATTCCAAACTTATTGGCGTGTTTCATAAGTCGCATGGCTTTACGATAACCGCCAGGGGTAGCCATGCCAAAGTTTCGGGCAATATTATCTTTGGTGTCACGGCCTTTTTGATGACCCAACATCACCACAGGTTGTCCACCTAAACGAGCCACACCACCAATTAAAGCCGGATCATCACCACCAGAGCGATCGCCATGCAACTCCATCCATTCATCTGTAATCGCCTGAATATAATCAAGAGTACTAGGGCGACGAGGATGACGCGCAACTTGCAGTCTTTGAGCTGGGGATAACGTGCTAAAAATCTCCTCTCGCAGTTTTGTGGCGCGTGCTTCTAGTTTGTGAATTTCACCAGATACATCGACACCATTTTCTTCTGCAAGTTGCCGAATCTGCTCAATTCGGTTTGAGAGTTCTGCTAACGGCTTTTCAAAATCCAACAGTAGTGGTTTACGCTCGGTAGTAGCCATATTTAGGAATGAGGAACTAGGGATTGGGATTTAAGAAGTAAAAAGGTAAAAGAATCTTTTGACTTTTGCCTTTTTACTTTTTACTTTTTTAAAGAAGCAAAGGTCTAAAGCCGTGTTTCACCGATGCTTGACCAATCTGCTCCATTTTGTCTACGGTAATCTGATTACGCCCCCAAGAAAAGTTCGTATGTAACTTCTCAAATTCCAGTAGCATAGCTTCAGCGAAACAAGCAAATAACTGGCGTTCTGGCACGTCCATATTGACGATTTGCATAATTTTCCAGTCAATATCCAAAGAATGCTCAACAATGCCACCGTTGAGTATATGAATGCCAGGATGCTGAATTTTCGTTGCTAAATTTTTAGGATAGCCACCATCGATGAGTAGACAGGGTTGTTTTAACACTTTGGGGTCAATTTCTACACCTTTGGGCATACTTGCTACCCAAACTACAATATCAGCTTCGGGTAATGCTTCATCCAAAGTCATAATTTTCCCCCGCCCTAGTTCGTCTTGTAAGTTTTTCAAGCGTTCTTGATTACGGGCGATGAGCAAAAGTTCTTTGACATCTATTTTGGCATCTAGCCAGCGTGTCACAGCACTACCAATATCTCCAGTTGCTCCACATATGGCCACTGTTGCTTTCGACAGTTCAATTCCTACTTGTTTTGCCGCTGCCTCTACCTGCCGACAGATAATGTAGGCAGTGTGTGTGTTGCCTGTAGTGAAGCGTTCAAACTCTAATTTAACGTTGCGGACTTGACTGAACTGCTCCAAATTAAAGTTTTCAAAAATAATTGATGAAAAGCCGCCTAAAGCTGTGATATCTATACCATGCTTTTGAGCATGAGCCATAGCATTCAGAATTTTGCGTGTTGCAGCTTTTATCCGCCGATTTGCCAGCATTTCTGGCAAAAAGCATGATTCAACGTACTGGCCTTCGATTGTCTCTCCAGTCAGACTGGTAACTTTAATGTGATCAACAATTTGCGGCGGGGCGCTGCACCAAAAATCTAGCCCTTGATCGGCGTATTCTGGGTATCCCAATTGTTGAGCTACCGCTTGAGCGTGTTCTAAACTAGTCAGATGTCCAATTAGACCAAACATGTAGTGATTTATTAGGCGTTTGCTGCGTCGAAAGCGTGGAATTTAGTGGGTAAGTGAGAATACCTATCCTTAAAAATACAATAAAGTGTGAAGTGTGAAGTGTGAAGTATGAAGTCTGAAGTCTGAAGTCTGAAATTTTGGCGAAATAGGATTCAGGAGTCAAAAATTAGAATTCATTCTGAATTCTTGACGAATAAAACTCACGCTAATTGATTCTGTCTCCTGAATTCTGGATTCTTCTTTATCCTTCATGCTTCATCCTTCATACTTTTTTTTAGGCAGCGGTCAGTCCGTAGGCTGACAAGCGCATGATATCTCTGGTTGTGAAGCCAATGTTACTTAAAGCTTCACCGTATTGAATCATGAAGTCTTCTACTAAAGCGTCTTTTTCCATTGCTAATACTTGGGCATCGTCTGCTACTTGATTGAGCATTTTCCAAACGATGGGTAGGTTTTGGCGATTTGCTTCTTCGAGTTCAGCTTTGGATGCTTCAAAGTTTTCTTTGAGCCAAACTTCACCGAAGTTTAAATGACTGTATTCATCTTTAACTACTCCTTCGGTAATTTTACGAGCAAAATCGTCGGCTACGGGAATGTAAATGTTGTATGCGGCGATCGCAAAACATTCAATAATCAAAGATTGAATCAGTAAGCAAGTAACAACTTTACCTTCGGCTGCTGCTGCTTTAAAGTTATTGTGCAAGGGTGCAAAAAACTCTTGAGCAAATTGTAAATCTGGTACAACTTGCAAATTTCGTCCACAAGCTTCAAAGCCTTTTTTGTGGCGGCTTTCCATTTTCGACAAGCGAATCAGTTCATCATGATTTGCCGGCAGCAGTTCAGCTAGTTTGATGTAATTTTCATATGCTTCTTGTTCCCCTTCAATCACGATCGCATTAATGCGACTATAGGCATCTTTATATGTTTCGCTTTGGAAATCAATTTCTAATCCGCCAGCCACCTGCTGCATGGTATGTTCACTCCGGTAAAATGAATAATTTGATACCAACGTTTAATTTACCCAGGGATTTTCGGGTAATCTTCACTGTTGTTTAATTTAACTTAACAAGTCACTATGTAATAGATTAGCTTTTGCTGGGGGCGATGCTCTAGTACTAAAGAAACAAATGAGTGAATAGTCAATGGTCATTTGTCATTTGTTAATGGTAATTTGCTCTCTAGCCTCTTCATGTCTATGGTTAAATCAACTTGGAATCTGAAATCTGGGGATATTGTTAGTTTAGTGGTGCTGCTACTTGGGGCATTGATAGTCTTGCTACCCCTATTTGTAGTGTTTTTCACATCTTTTGCACCCCCTGGCGCTACTCCAGATATAACAATGTCTAAAAATTGGTCTTTAGGTAATTACCATGATGCGTGGCAGCGAGGGAAGTTCCTGTTGGCGTTTGCTAATTCTACCTTAGTTGCGATCGCAGTCACGGCGTTTCAGATGGTCACTTCGGCTTTGGCTGGTTATGCCTTGGCAAGATTGAAATTTCGCGGCAGACAAGCACTGCTACTGGTTGTTTTAGCAACCTTGGTGATACCTTTTCAGTTGTTGGTCATACCTATATTCTTGGTGTTGAAGTGGGGACACTTGATAAATACCTACGGGGCGCTGATTTTACCAACAGCTGTCAATGGTTTTGGCATATTTCTCTTACGTCAGTATTTCCAAACGATTCCTGTGGAATTGGAAGAAGCAGCAACAATTGACGGGGCGAACAGGTTACAAATTTTGTGGCGGGTATTGTTACCTTTAGCCCGTCCGGCTTTGGTGACGTTGTTTTTGTTCACCTTTATTGCTGAATGGAACGATTTGTTTAAGCCTTTGGTATTTACCACACGCCCAGAATTAAGAACAGTACAGTTAGCGTTGGCAGAATTTCAAGAGCAATTTACCAATAACTGGCCTTTGATGATGGCTGCTGTGACTATTGCAACTGTGCCAGTCATGGTACTGTTTTTGATTGGTCAGCGCCAATTTATTCGTGGTATTGCAACAACAGGAATTAAGAATTAATTCTTCGTAGACTTTACGAGCTTGGCAGACTCAAAAGATTGAGGATGTCAACATTGGACTATTGACAGCCTCAACTAAAAATCTATGCCATTTAGATTAAGTACTATAAATAAATGCCTCCCAGTTATGGAGGCACAGCGTAAAGCATCCTAATATTTCTGGTGAAACAATACCATGAACTTACTGAGATTCAATGAGGGGAATCACCCTCCACAGGAATAAACTCTATTCACTAAAAATTAGTGAGTGCTTCTGTGTGTTCTCTGCGTCTCTGTGGTTAGATAAATTTTTTTCAAACGCAGAGGCACAGAGGAGAGCAGTTGCACAGGAAGGGTTTCCCACGCCAGTCCGCACAACGGGGGAAACCCCCGCAAGCGGCTGGCTCGACTTGAGGAGGCAAGTGTGTTGCGGTGAGCAGTCCGTTGGGGAGACACTGCGTTGCGCGGGTTAAGAGCGTTGAAGCAAGTGTCGTCGGCTTTGCCGACAGTCACGGAACTGCGTTAGCGACGCTCTTGAGCGTCACCCGAAGGGAGGTTCCCTCCGTTGTAGCAACTGCCATCAAACTGCCCGTAACACAGAGAGAAAAGCAGAAATTTTATTGCTATATCTTTGAAAATACACGTTCTAAGAAAGTTATAATTTCTACCCAAGCAGAGGTAGCTGCAACCGCGTCGTAGCGATAACCGTCGTCGCGCATGAAAGTATGTTCAGCTTCATATAAAAATACTTGATGAGTTACATGGGCATCTTCAATTGCTTTAATTAATGTATGGCGATCGCTTTCGGGTATGTGAGGATCAAGAGTACCCAGTATCAGGAGCAATTCGCCTTTAATTTCACCTACTCTGTGGATAGTATCGGCAATTCCTTTACCAAGTTTGCCACTAGGAATACCAGTCGGGTAGCAGCAGACAGCAGCTTTGATTTCGTTGTGGAAGGCGGCGCGAAAAGATAAATGTCCGCCAATGCAAAAGCCGATGGTGCCGATTTTATGAGGATTAACGGTTGTTTCGGCTTTGAGAAAATCTATTACAGCCCGACCATCTGCATCATACTCTGCGATCGCTGTTCTGCGTGCATCATCATTCCCCCGCATTCTACCAAGATCATCTGGTTCAATAACAGCACCAATGGGTTCCAGGCGATGAAAAATTTCGGGTGAGGCGACAACATAACCAAATCCTGCCAGGTAGTTAACCAAGCGAATCATCGGACTACCTAATTGATAAATATCACTGTAAAACAAAATGCCTGGGTAAGTTCCCACAGGTTTGGGAGAGGCGACATAAACCCGCATTAAGCTGTCATCGACTCTTAACTCAACATTGCGCTTAGTGATTTGCACTTGTTTAGCTCCCAGTCATAATTGTTTTGATTAGTTTATCGGGATAGTAGAGCGATGGCATCACTACGGAAATAAAGATACATTTAAAATTAGGTAAAAAGTCCGAGCTTGAAGTTTGCTTTTTTGAAGTTAGATATATCTCAATACGGTTCAGTTAAGCCCCTAGCCCCCCTTAAAAAGGGTGATTTAGGCGGCTCTTTAAGAATCGAGTTTTACTAACTGAACCGTATTGAGATATAGGAACACTATATAAGTTCAAATTTAACAAACACTAAAACTTAAATTGTGAGCAAAAACTTTTATAATCTACCCAATCTCATTACACCACTAATGTCTAAGCAAAATATTAACAAGAATCATCTGTTACCAGAAAAAATACTTCACCTTTTGATAAATAAATTAGTAAAACAGTGTTAAGCTGACAATAGGAATCAAAAAAGCAAGAATGCAAAAGACTTCAAGAAAAATATTGAGGTAAACTCAATAAAGTCCTTTTGCTCTGGTAAATCCACTTCAATATTGTTATGCCTTTGGATAACGATAGAAATCAGCCAGATAAACAGGATTGTAACCTTAGTACAAACTTGAAGTCAGTGATAACTTGCTTAGATAATAACTAGTAAGAGTTGGCTATACAAGCTAGTATTATCAGCCAGAACTAATTACTCTATGAGCCTGGGAAGAAAGACTCTTAGTACAACCTGGCAATCTAAAAGAAATCAGAACAAGAACAGTTACTGAACATAGTGGAAGCGAAATTAACTCTATCTCTGTAATAGAAGATTGATTTAACTGCATTAATTAAAAGCAGATTGAGTGATTTTTCAGGAATATTTGTCAGAAATACTAGGATCGGCGATCGCTCAGTATCTTGAGGATATCATTTGGTGCGATCGTCAAAACAAGTTTTGAACAGCTAGAACATATTCAAAAACAGGAAAGTTGTAGGAACCATTCAGAGTGGAGTGCAATTTTGGTTGGTTGGGTTCAGAGAAAAAACCTGGGGAAATGTCAATTGCTACTGTCACCACTCTTAAGGCTTGAGCAACCGATGGCGATTTAATTACAACCACTTGTAATTTTTATGTCAAGCTTTTCTAAATTTTGCCTTGCATTTGCAGATTAAATCTCAGCACACACCCGATAGCCACCAGGCTACAAATACCAACTTCATCTCTTGAAAGTTATCTGAATCTGCATTTGGTAATACTTGCAATATTCCTGATATACAAATCCTCTCTATCTAATCTCTAACCACTATTTGACTATAGAACTTTGCAATCAAATTAATTGTAGGAAAAACCAACCATGAGTATTGACAAAAAAATCAGACAAATCGCTTTCTACGGTAAAGGCGGTATTGGTAAGTCTACTACTTCTCAAAACACCTTGGCAGCTATGGCAGAAATGGGTCAACGCATCCTAATTGTAGGATGTGACCCGAAAGCTGACTCCACCCGTTTGATGCTGCACTCTAAAGCGCAAACCACAGTTCTGCACTTGGCTGCTGAACGTGGTGCAGTGGAAGACTTAGAACTCGAAGAAGTAATGCTCACCGGCTTCCGTGGTGTGAAGTGTGTTGAGTCTGGTGGGCCAGAACCTGGTGTAGGTTGTGCTGGTCGTGGTATTATCACCGCCATCAACTTCTTAGAAGAAAATGGTGCTTACCAAGATGTTGACTTCGTATCTTATGACGTATTAGGCGACGTTGTGTGTGGTGGTTTCGCAATGCCTATCCGCGAAAACAAAGCACAAGAAATTTACATCGTGACATCAGGTGAAATGATGGCGATGTACGCTGCAAACAACATCGCTCGTGGTATTTTGAAATATGCACACACAGGCGGCGTGCGTTTGGGTGGTTTGATTTGTAACAGCCGGAACGTTGACAGAGAAATCGAACTCATCGAAACTCTGGCAAAACGCTTGAACACCCAAATGATTCACTACGTACCCCGCGACAACATTGTTCAACACGCTGAGTTGCGCCGGATGACAGTGAACGAGTACGCACCCGACAGCAACCAATCTAACGAATACCGCATCTTAGCTAACAAAATCATCAACAACGAAAATCTGAAAGTTCCCACACCAATTGAAATGGAAGAACTAGAAGAATTGTTGATTGAGTTCGGTATTCTGGAAAGCGAAGAAAATGCTGCCAAAATGATTGCTACACCTGCTGAAAGCAGCGCCAAGTAATTTTGATGCAGTCATAAATTATTTCTGAGCAACCAGAACCTCGGTTTTTGTAAAAGCCGGGGTTCTGGTATTTTAACTTTTACTTTTTTGCTATCATCCCAGCAAATTGTGTGGTTATACCATTTCACCAAATAAATGATACAAATAATTTCTCCTCTGCCCCTCTGCTCCCCTGCTCCTCTGCCTGCCTAAATGTATCAATTTTAAAGTGAAATGGTATTAACCGAGTTTTGAAGGCGACATTTGAGGTTTTGAAGTCCAAGTTCCGAGTTCAGAGGCTCAAGTTTGGAGTTCAAAGAGTGAAGGTTGAGCCTTTTTGCTTCAACGTTGGGGTTCTGAGGGTGAAAGTTGAGCCTTTTTGCTTCAACGTTGAGCCTTTGAGGTAAAAGTGTTGAAGAATTTTTTGCGTTGGGTGTTGTGAGATGTGATTTTGTCTCACGCAGAGGCGCAAAGACGCGGAGAGGAAGGGGAGAATTTTTGAGTTTTTTAACAACGGCTTTGCGAAAATTGCTGAGGACGGCATGATTTATTCAATAGCCAATTTCACAAGCCTGTAAATTGACAGTGAAAAAGTTATTTAATGCAATTAATGCTGCGGGTATTTTGTTAACACCTTGGACAATAGCAGTTGCGATGACAACCGGGCTACTGTTAAGTGTGCAAATTCAAAGTATAGCGCAACAGCAATCTCCTGCATCTTCAGCAGAGCGACAAGCAGCCTTAAGGGAAGCAGAAAATCTATATCAACAGGCATTTAGGTTATATCTAGAAGGTAAATATAGTACTGCTATTCCTTTAGCAGAACGTGCATTGGCTATTAGAGAGCATGTGCTGGGGAAGGAACATCTCTCCGTGGGCGATAATTTAAATACTTTGGCTGCAATATATCACGGACAGGGAAAATATCAACAGGCAGAACCTCTGTATCTCCGCTCTTTGGCTATTAGAGAAAGGTTACTGGGTAAACAACATCCCGATGTTGCCGTTAGCTTAAATAATTTGGCTGCACTATATTTCGTACAGGGAAAATATCAACAGGCGGAACCTGTGTATCTCCGCTCCCTAGCTATCAAAGAGAAAGTACTTGGTAAACAACATCCCGATGTTGCCGTTAGCTTAAATAATTTGGCTGCACTATATCTCGTACAGGGAAAATATCAACAAGCGGAACCTCTGTATCTTCGTTCCCTGGCTATCTTAGAAAAAGTGCTGGGTAAAGAACATCCCTCTGTTGCCACTACTTTGAGTGATTTGGCTGCACTATACGGTGGACAAGGAAATTATCAACAGGCAGAACCTCTGCATCTGCGTTCGTTAGCTATCCAAGAAAAGGTACTAGGTAAAGAACATCCCTCCTTTGCATCTAGCTTGAATAATTTGGCTACACTATATCTCCTACAGGAAAAATATCAACAGGCTGAGCCTCTGTATCTCCGTTCCCTAGCCATCTATGAGAAGGTGCTGAGTCAAGAACATCCCGATGTGGCCTCTACCTTGAGTGATTTGGCTGCAATATATCACGTACAAGGAAATTATCAACAGGCGGAACCTCTGTATCTCCGTTCTTTAAAAATCAACGAGAAGGTGCTGGGTCAAGAACATCCTTCCTTTGCATCTAGCTTGAATGATTTGGCTCAACTTTATTATTCACAGGGAAAATATCAACAGTCAGAGCCTCTGTTGCAACGTTCTCTGGCTATCAAAGAAAAGGTATTGGGTCAAGAACATCCCGATGTTGCATCTAGTTTGAAGAATTTAGCTGCACTATATTTCGTACAGGGAGATATTACTCGTGCTATCGATTTCTTTAGCCGTGGGTTAGACGTTGAAGCACAAAATCTGAATCTGATTTTTGCTGTTGGCTCAGAACAACGAAAACAGAACTACGTGAGAACTTTTAGAACGACAACTGATATTACCGTATCCTTACCTTTACAAGAAGCCCGTAACAATTCAACCGCCGCATCTCTAGCCCTAACTACTGTACTCCGCCGCAAAGGGCTGGTATTAGATGCTGTAACTGACAGCATTCAAATACTACGCGCTCAACTGAACAAAAACCCCGAAACGCAAAAATTATTTGCTCAATGGCTGCAAGTACAACAGCAATTGTCTGCGTTAGTCTTCTCAGCATCAGGAAAACAGACTGCTAACCTGAAAACTGGGTTGGAACAACTAGAAGCAGAAAAAGAAAAGTTGGAAGCAGCTATTAGTGCTAAAAGTGCCGAATTCCGTCAGCAAACCCAACCAGTTCAGTTAGCAGCAATTCAAGCTAAACTACCAAAAAATTCAGCCTTAGTAGAAATTGTCCAATATCAACCATTCAACCCCAAAACCAAGACGAATGCTCAAGGGTTGAGTAAACCACGTTATGCTGCGGCTGTATTACGCTCCTCTGGTGAACCGAAGTGGGTTGATTTAGGCGAAGCCACAGAAATTGATAAATTAGCTGTTGATTTTCGCGCAGCATTAGCCACCGGAAGGACATTCAAAAAACTTGCTCGTACTTTAGATGAAAAATTAACCGCACTCATCCGCCCTTTATTAGGTGATGCCAGCCATATTTTAGTCTCACCCGATGGGCAATTAACTCTAATTCCCTTTGAAGCGTTAAAGGATGAGCAAGATAAATTTCTCATTCAGCGTTACGCTTTTTCTTACCTCTCCAGTGGGCGAGATTTATTACGCTTGGGGTCAAATGTTAACAACGCCACTGCTCCCGTCGTGCTGGCAGATGTTGACTATAACAACAAAGAGCAAACTGTAGCATCCGCTAGTAGTACTGGTGTGCGGGGTTCCCAAAATCGCCGTTCTGGTGATTTGGCAAACTTGGAATTTGACGCGTTACCTGCGACTAAAGATGAAGCCGCAGCTATTAAACAGACTTTACCCAATGCAAAATTATTGTTAGGTAAAGAGGCTACAGAAACAACTGTCAAACAACTACAAAATCCCAGTATTTTACACTTAGCTACTCATGGTTTCTTCATTGCTGATATTGAACAAAATCTTAACGCATCAGCAGATTTTGAAAACATACCACGCGCACCAAAAATTTTCCAAGTAGAAAATCCCTTGTTACGTTCTGGGTTGGCGTTGGCTGGGTTTAATCAACGCAAACAAGCCACAAACAACAATGATGATGGTGTGTTGACAGCGCTGGAAGTGGCTGGTTTAGATTTACGTTCCAATCAATTAGTTGTGTTGTCAGCTTGTGACACTGGTAAGGGTGATGTAAAAGTTGGCGATGGTGTGTATGGTTTGCGCCGTGCTTTGGTAATTGCTGGTTCGCAAAGTCAGGTGCTAAGTCTGTGGTTGGTGGACGATGTGGCGACAAAGGAATTAATGGTGAAGTATTACCAGAATTTGCAAGCTGGTAAGGGGCGACATGAAGCTTTACGTGCTGCACAGTTGGAAATGCTCAACACTCAGGAATATGAGCATCCGCAATATTGGGCGGCATTTGTTCCTTCTGGTAATTGGACACCGTTGAGTGATAAGTAGGCGGAAAAACCAGCCCCGACGAATGGAATTCGTGGCTATAGAAACGAAGTCCCTTCGGGTTCGCCAGTCGCCTGCGGAGGGAAACCCTCCCGCAGCGCTGGTCTCACCGCCTACGCGGATTAACCAAAATCAAGGGTTTGAAACCCGCGCAGGCGGGTTTTGCCTGTGTAGCCGCGACTTCAGTCGTCGGGTGCAAGATGTGAGCGTCCCTACTCTCTACTTACCACTCCCTTGACAAAATTAACCGTGTACGGCTCCTCCAAAGATTGCTGTGTACTGGCTTTTACTTCTTCCAGATAGCGGCGCAAGGCTAACAATTGCTGGGAGTTGGGACGATAGCTGAGATTACCTTGCTTTTCAAACAGGGGCGCAGCTGCGATCGCCTGATAATCTGGATTCTGATATGAATTCTGGGTAAGCCATGCTGACTCTGGTGGTGTTGGTATCAAACCTGGTGGTAATTCTCCTTCTAAAAATGCCAATAACCGCTGCTGACAAATACTCGTATTAATTCCCCGTCCCTCAAACAACTGAAGCACTTCGTTAAACGATAAACTCCGCTCTGGCAGTAGACGCAGCAATTCTGTAAACAGAAAATAATCAGTGTACTGTTGTCTCGGTTCTTCCAAAATCTGGGAATGCAAAGGTAACATCGCCAAACCATAAGCCACGCGGCTGCAATTCGGTGCGCCATTTTCCCCCAGATACGAGTCTTGAATCATCCTAGCGTTGGGAAGTTTTTGCCGTAGCCAATGATGGACAACTCCTAATGATGCAACCCCACCAGTCAAGATGGCTTGATTAATTGCTTCGGTGGGGATACCCCGCGCAACTAACAATTTATTCAATTCCCGGTTCAGCCGTCGCACAAAGGGGACAAACACCTGATTTTCTAAGTCGCGGCGTTGCAGTATCCACTGTTGGTCTGCCAAATCTAGGGTAAAATTTTCCTGATGTTGCAAAATTAACTTCAAAGCCAAGGCAGCTTCTAGAGTAGCTTGTCCCAATACTGAACTTTCGAGGCGCTGTTGCAAACGAATCCGCACGCCGATATCTGGCTCTCCGGCTCGCGGTAAATCAAATTTGTCTAAGCCCAAACTTTGCCACTGCATTTTGTCCACATCAGCAAAAGTAGGTTGCCAATGCAGGGGATTACTAGTATTGCTTTGACTTGTGCTTTGGTTTTCTCTACGTGATTGCCGATATTTAGATGGAATTAGTAACTGACAAATAATATCTTGTTCTATCCCCTTACTCGCGTAGGGAAAACTGTGAAGCATAAAATCTTTGTGCGCTAATTGCAACAAATTTTCTGGGACATCAACCAAAGCCATTTCGGTGGCAGTTGCGCCAATATTAATTACCAAAGTATTGCCGAGCAATGATTCTGGAGTTTGGACGGGATGTAAACCACTGCGATCGCTCACTTGAATAGTTTCGCCGTTACTTTGATCGAATAAACTAATTAAACTGGCGATCGCTTCTTCAATAAAAAATACTTGCTGGGGATGTTGCACAATTTTGCTTGTCAGCAAAGCTTCCCGCAGATTAAATCTATATTGTTCTGACCAGCTAGAGGGGCAAGTACAAATCACACCAGCGATTTTACTGACAATAGAGTGAAAAGTTGGCTGATTAATTCCCACAGCCATAGCGACTAAACCTTGTGTGGTACTCTGGCGATCGGATTTTAACGTTAATAGTAACTTAGAGAGCGATCGTACCACCCAAATCAATGGCCCTGCCGAAAATTCATTGAATTGCAGCACAGGTTCCCATTTTTGCTGTTCACTTTTGTAAGGAATAGCTACCTGTAAATAAGGCTTTAACTGTGCTGAACAGTGAGAACTCTTTTTGGCTTGATTAACTTCACCTCCAACCTGGGAAACCGAAGCATTCGGGAGATAAACTTCCGCAGGTAAGCGAAATGAATGTTGAAAAGAAGTCGCTCCTGGTATATTTTCTGCCGACCAGTAAATAGGATACACTACCGACTGGGAGCGATTTAACAAAGCCGCAGAAATCCCAGTTGTTCCCAAATCAATGCCTAAATACCAAACCGAATTATGCACATCGACCAGAATTTCTATCTGATTTGGTGAACTGGAACCAGAAGTGACTTCCTTTTTTTTTTCGTTGGCGGGACTAAAGTTTAAATCAACTTCTGTTTGCGGTAATGATATCGGTGCAACTGGTGGTACAGCCGGACGAGAAAAAGCCACATTTGGCGTATGGTCTACTGTTTGGGGATTTGGAAAAGTTAGATTTGGCGGTGGTTGAGTATCTGCCAAACTGTATGCATCAGCTGACTGGTAGTTGAGCAACTCATCAAAGTTGGCTAAATCTTGATTCAATTGCTGCAACTGTTCTTCATTCAAAGATATTTCTGGTAAACTTGCCGACTGCATCACCTCTGGCGCAAGCAAATTCTCCTGGGGAGAAGCAGCAATATATGTATCTAATAATTTCTCCTGCACTTCAGCTTGGACTGCAACTTCTGGAGTGGGTTCCTCTAAAGTTTGTGCTACTTCTGCGGGAGATAAACCAGGCCATAATTGCTCTTCACTACTCTCATCTGCAAAAAGTTCACTGAGAGAAGTAATTGTATCATTCTGCTCTGGTTGAACAGGTATATTTTCGCGCAGTGAAGGAGAATAACTGAGTGTAGTGCTGGATAATTCAGGTTCTTCCTCAAAAAATAACTTTTGTTGGAAATCTGATGATAAATCTATAAATTGCGGCGAATGAGTTGGTGTGTTTTGCGGTTGAATATTGCTTGGTTCTAACAAACCTGCATCTGGCTGAGGAAATTGAATATTGCTCGGTTCTAACAAACCTGCATCTGACTGAGTAAATATCGACTCTGGTAAGCTTACATTCCCATCAACTGGCAATGTAGATGAAGTATCGCTAATATTCAGTTCGGAAAAATCTTCTGTGACAACTGCGGATGTTTCTGGTGTTTCCACAGCAGTGCTGGGAGGTGCAGTGTCAATGAGATTTGTGGCAAAATCCGGCGTTGGTTCCTGTGGGGTAGTCTCAACACTCGGTTGCGGAACAGAACTGGTATTAAATAAACTGGCGTAAAGTTGATCTACCTCATCAGTATCAGTTAGTTCCAGACTTGGTGGTGACGAGTCAGTAAATATCTCAAAGGTTTCTGGGGGAGAAGTCGCTGCTTCGGGACTAGATATTAATGCTTGTGAATTTAATGGCTGTTTGGCAGCATCCAGCAAATTGTCCCAGTCCTCAAACCCTTCCAATTCAATAGGAGTAGTGGAAGCATCCGCAGGTTGAGGAACATTGCCAGTAAGTTCTAACAGCATTGCATCCAAATCGTTAGTTGCCACATCAGCGGCAAATTCTACTTCTGGCTGTGGCAATTCTAATGATGGTGTTGCAGCTTCAGTGGTTGTAGCGACTGGTTGGACAGTTTCTACAGTAGCAGCAACTTCTTTTGTTGGGAATGGCGATCGCGGCGATGTTTCCTTGACAACTCCCGCAGTTGGAATATTAGTAGAATATTGCTGCAATTGCTGAGTCAAATTGTTCAGGAAACTAACCAGCAACTGTTCGCCTTGCAAGCCTGTAGTGTGCATTCTCGCCAAAGCTTGCGACAAAGATTCGTGATAAGTATTAATATTGCGCTGCAATGCCTCAAACACAACATTCACAGTGCCATCTAAAGACAGTAAACGTTGGTCTAATTCTTTGGCAAACTGAGTTAACCGTTCTACCTGTGCTGATGACTCTAACGAAGGCACAGTCGCAGAAGGCGTTAGTTCTACACTGTTGTGATGACTTATGCTCACAGCATTCAAATCATGCGCCACATTCTCCTTGATATGCGGTGCAACAGTAGAGACAAGGCGACTCATCAGTACCTGTAAAAATTCCCCAATAATCTGCTCTTGATTAGCTAACTGTTGACTTAAGGAGTAATTTTGCAGTCGCTTCTGCTCTAACTGTCTAATTTCCTGCATCAGTGTCGAGCGTTCTTGCAACAGCGCTGTTAATTCTGCTTGGAGTGGCTGAATTAATGTTGCCATTTCAGTTTTTAGTTGGTTGCTCAGAACACTACTTTCTGCTTGCTCAGATTGATATAACTCTACTGAAGACTGGTTATTGCCTTGTTCAGCAAATTTCGCTAACAAAGGTGATGCTGGCATCTGTCCTGTTGGCTGGGGAATATTGCCTTGTAAATCTTCAGTTTCTTTCAAATTAACCAGGAAGTTGCGAACTCGTTCTAAAACCTCTCTAGCTTCTGGCGCTTGACCAGACAGCAACTTTGGCAGTCGCTTACCATTGTTAGTTAGTAAGTTATCAATATCTGCGATCAGTTTTTGAATTTCATCAGCGCGAGAAGTCACTTTGAATTACCTTAAGTAGAACTGGATTTTAACTTGGGTGAGAAATTGACGCTTATCAAAGTTACAAACAAACGGTAGCAACTGCCTTAAAAGTGCTGAGTGCTGAGGAGCCAGTGCGTTGCGCGGGTTTCCCGCGTTGTAGCAACTGGCGTTGCTGAGTAATTATTACTCGCCCAAGAAGCTTCATTAGCCTCTAGCCTCTAGCCTCTAGTCTCATTTTCACTGTTAGTGGTGAAACTAATTATGATCACCAAGCATCATGGTAATTAGCATGAGTGCTAATTGAAGTACAAGGATACAAAAATATTCCCAAATTGTCAGCCAAGATGGTTGACGAGGCACTTTGCCCATTTACCATACAGGCGATGTTACAAGCCTCTCTGACTTCACGATCAAAAACATAAAAAAATGCAACAAATCGGCCAATACTCTGTCAACCGACTGGCATCTTACCACAGACATCAAATCTACAAGGCAATTTTCCTCCAATGTACATCCACACGCGCCATTAATCTAGCCAAGGAGTCTAGGAATGGCAAGTTAGCTAGGACACAAAAACAGGACTTACGCAAGGTGAGTTAAGGGTTTAGGCGAACTCCAACAATAGCTGGCTAATTCTGACTCGATTTCACGCTTTGGTTCTTTCACTTACACCTCTAACTCCTTCTACCCTTACAGCCAGCCAAGCTCCACACCACTTTATCTAGCAATAAATTTTGCGTTAGCAAAAATTAACTAGTTTGAGTATCATTAATGTGGTTTGCCTATATTTTTAAGTAAATATTTTTGCAATACAGCTAGTTTCTTCAAAATTATTCCAGAGGTACTTAGCTATTACTTGCACAAGGTTTACTTTATTTAAACTGCGTCAGTGAGACTGTTCTAAAAAATGGTTTTATTGTTGTTTTGTTTACATAGCTGAAGCCCGTATTAAAAAAGTCTTGGCATTGATGGCTTAGGCTGAATGCAGCACTTTTGTTTATTTTGTGTGTAACACCTTTAATGAAGATGCCGTAATGGGAGACCGATATAGCTTGCAAGAAGAACCTATTCATCCGTGGATTAGAACGGCTCCCTTTTTTCAAGGGTTGCCAGAATCAGTTGTGGAACCAGCCCTGACTCATCTTGTGACTCGAACACACCCAGCCAATCAAGTGATTTTGTTGGAAAATGACTGGGGTGGTTCTGTATATTTTGTCTTTGAGGGTTGGGTAAAAATTCGCACCTATAATTTGGAAGGCAAAGAAGTAACCCTAAATATTTTAGGTAAAGGTGAATTATTTGGAGAAATGGCCGCTTTAGATGAAGTGCCTCGTTCTACTGACGTGATTACTCTCACTGCTACGGTAATTGGTAGCATGCCAGCTCAAGATTTTGTCAAGTTACTGCAAATAGAACCCTTGGCAGGAATGAGATTATCAAAGTTGATGGCTAGGCGCTTGCGGCAAGTAAATCGTCGCCTGCGGTTGCGAGAATCTGATAGTCAATCGCGGGTAGCAGACACTTTGTTATTCTTAGCAGAAGGACAGGGAAAGCGATCGCAAACAGGAACTGAAATTCCTAATTTACCTCACAGAGAATTGAGTAGTCTGAGTGGGCTGGCGCGGGAAACAGTAACAAGAGTCTTGACTAGGTTAGAAAAGAAAGGGTTAATTCAACGGGATCAAGAAACTATTTCTATTCCCGATGTGTTAGCTCTGGAAAGATTGATTGTATAAAAATTTTTTCAAAATGAGTATTGTAGATTCTCTGCCCGACGAGCCAGAGGAAAGCTTATCTTCTGAATCTCAACCTTCTCTCAATCAATTGTGCGATACCAGCCCAAATCATTCTGGGAATCATAGCAAATTACAACCTCCCCAACTAAAAGCCGTTGCACCGTTGAGGATGGTAGAAACGGCATTTTTAGCTAGTACTGCCAGCTTAATTTGGTTTATTAATTTTTATTTTCCTTTGGGGCCAGTTCTGCGGATATTTTTTCCTGTACCGATCGCTCTAGTTTACCTGCGTTGGGGACAAAGAGCAGCATGGATGGCAGCACTAACCTCTGGTTTGTTGTTATCAGTACTAATGGGGCCTGTACGCAGTCTACTGTTTGTTATGCCTTTTGCGTTCATGGGCGTACTATTAGGAGCAACTTGGTATCGTCGTGTTCCCTGGATTGTGTCTATCACTTTAGCTACATTATTAGGCACTTTGGGTTTCTTTTTTCGGATGTGGTTGCTGTCTATATTGTCAGGTGAAGATTTATGGATTTATTTAATTAACCAAGTTACAGAGATTGCCGAGTGGATATTTCTCAAACTAGGTTTCTTAAACAGTCCCAGTGTATTTTTGATTCAAATTGGGGCTTTTGCCTTGGTTGTCATTAATAACTTTGTTTATTTGTTTGTAGTACATCTGGCTGCATGGCTGCTATTAGATCGTTTGGGCAATCCTATTCCCCGTCCGCCACGCTGGGTGCAAGTCATGATGGATTATGAAGGGTAGTTATTTGTCCTTTGTCATTTGTTGTTGGTTCAATACATTTAACTTTTGTTATTTGTCCTTTGTCCTTTGTCATTTGTTGTTGGTTCAATACATTTAACTAAGGACTAATAACCAATGCCTAATGACTCAATTCGTATTTATACCCAAGTAGAACAAGGTAAAGCATGGATTTCTCAGTATCGTGGTTGTTTACCTGTGTTTGCCTGTGTTTTAGGTTTTACTGAAACTGCTTTAATTCCAGGTATCTCCGCCGCTGGCAGCACACCAGAAGACCGCAAGTACACGGCTTGTGCAGATGCTGAATTTTTATACTACGGTGCTGAACATCAGCCGCAGTATCCTTTACCACCACTGATGGCAGGAGCATCGCCTGTCTTAATTTCTCGTGCTGTGGTTGAAGCACTCAAAATACCTGTTTACTTGTTTAATGCTGGATTACCCCAGTTTCCTGCTGTACCAGCCATTGATTTGGGAGGTTTGCCAGCTAGGTGTTTAAGTACAGGTAAAGCGATGGATGCAGCCACAGTTAAGCACTTGCTAGAACAAGCGCTAATTTGGGGCGATCGCTTGGCGGCTGAAGTTGGGCAAAGTTACGTAATTTTGAGTGAATGTGTTGTTGGCGGTACTACAACCGCCTTAGCTATTCTCACGGCTTTAGGAATAGATGCAGTAGGTAAAGTCAACAGCAGTCACCCCATTTGTAACCATCAGCAAAAGTGGCAAGTAGTACAAGCTGGGTTACAAAAAATTCCTCGTAATTCAGATCCTCTAGAGTTAATGGCGGCGGTGGGCGATCCCATGCAAGTGGTAGTAGCAGGAATGGCGATCGCCGCTAGTCGTCGTTGTGGAGTTATGCTGGCAGGTGGAACTCAAATGCTGGCAGTTTACGCTTTAACTACAGCGATTTCTCAAGCTTATGATTTATTTTGGCAACCAACACAAGTCATCGTGGGTACAACTCGCTGGGTAGCAGAAGATCCCACTGGCGGGACAGTTGATTTAGCCCTCCACTTGGATAAAAGCACCAAAAATCAGAGCATAATCCCTACCTTACTATCAACGCAGCTAAGTTTTGCCAATTCGCGTTATCCCCAACTCCAAGCTTACGAGCAAGGTTTTGTTAAAGAAGGCGTAGGCGCAGGAGCCGCTTGTATTGCAGCCCATCTCTATCAAAATTGGCAAGAATATCAACTTTTAGCAGCTATTGAAGACCAATTCGAGCGGCTCAGTCAATTCGTAATGCGTAATTCGTAATTTTGAATCTGTTGCCAAAATTTAGATAATTAGTACAAACACAAAAATACCGGACTGAGAAAGCTCCGGTAAATCATGGGAATGTTGACTATTGAACCATTAATGAATTCTTTCTCGGAGTAATTGTTCTTCTAATGCCGCAATCCGATTGTAGGCTGCGGTTAATTGCGCTGTCAGCCGCTGTATCTGAATTTCTGGTGTTAAAACCTTATCCCCACCTTGACGATTCATGTCTAAATAAGCACCGTCTGTTAGCACATCCTTGTGTTCCAATTCTTGATTAAAACTGATTTGTCCTTTCAACTGATAAGGAAAAGTATCACTGTTTTCTTGATAGTTATCTTTTGCTTGTGTTTTCGCCAAGGAACACTCTGAGAAAGCTTGAGCTACTTTAAAATCAAGCTGCTCAATTACCTGGTAGAGGGCATCCAGTTTATGGCTCAAAGTCAGGATCTGGTTTTGTAATGGCTCCATCTAATACCCTCGTCAGTATATTTCCTTCATGTTATTCAATTTACTGGCAACGTTAAACATACTTATGAATTATTTAATTATTCAAATATTCTGTCGAAATGAGATACCTAAGTCATCAATTATCAATCTTTCTCAAATATATATTGAAGTAATATAAGTATAATATATTAATAAATGTAAATTTAGTGTAATTTATTTTTAGAAAAATATTGATTAGTAAAAAATAAAAGGTCTGAGCGTAACTGGTCAAATACGCTATATATGGTCAATTTTGGTTTATTTTTGACTTTTAGAGAATTTTAGTTCTGTTCAACTAGTTAGTATCTGTTGAGTTGGACTTCACAAGTTTACAATAGCCTTAGTAATAGTACTTCCAGATAACTAAAGCCAGAAAACACATCTTCCGTTTAACCTAGTTCTATGAGAATTCATAGTTTTTTGACAATCATTTTTTAATTACGATTTTATATCAGAAAAGATTATGAATGGATGAGAGGTTACTAAGCTGGGCGCGTCTAGGTTTCACTTAATTTAGTGAAAGCATTCATTAGCCTTTGATAAACACAAATTGACCTTGTTATATACAAGATAACTAACAGTAACTTTTCTTTAACCCTGATCTTTGTAAGAGAATAGTCTAGAATTTAAGTTTATATATCCAAAATCAATGGATCGACGGTCTTTTTTGCTAAATACAGGTGGATTAGCACTTGCACAACTGCTGATTGGGTGTGGTAACAACCAAACAAAATTCAGTGTACAGTTATTAAAAGGTTCTATTCCTAGCCAGGTAGTTGATAAATTTCGCCAAGAATTGCAGCAAAAGGCGCAGTTAAAATTTGCGCCAGTTGACCAAATACAGAATTTATATAAGCAATTGCACAGTTGGCAAGAACAAGCAAAAACCACCGACAAGCAAGCTTGGACGCGCTGGATTCCATTTACACAGTCTCAAACTACTGCTGTAGACTTGGTGAGTTTGGGAGATTACTGGCTAAAAAGCGCAATTGAACAGAAATTAATTCAACCTTTAGAAGCGGCAGAAGTCAAACAATTAAAGTATTGGTCGGCTTTGGATGAAAGATGGCGACAACTGGTAACTCGTAATGATCAAGGCAACGTAGATTCTCAAGGAAAAGTGTGGGCTGCGCCTTATCGTTGGGGTAGTACGGTGATTGTGTACGATCGCCATAAATTCCCACAATTGGGATGGCAACCGCAGGATTGGAGTGATTTATGGCGAGATGGGTTGCGATCGCGCATTTCTTTACTAGATAATCCCAGAGAAGTAATTGGTCTAGTTTTAAAGAAGCTCGGCAAATCATACAACACAGAGAATCTCGACACTGTACCAAACCTCGAAAAAGAACTACAAACCTTAAATCAACAGGTAAAATTATATAGTTCTAATACCTACCTCGAACCTTTAATTATTGGAGACACTTGGTTAGCAGTTGGTTGGTCAAGTGACATATTGCCACTGCTGGCACGTTATCCGCAACTGAGTGTAGTGATTCCGCAGTCAGGAACAGCTATCTGGACAGACCTGTGGGTACGTCCCACGAGTGCCAGCAAAAGCGAAATATCATCTAAATGGATTGATTTTTGTTGGCAACCGGAAATAGCCAAACAAATTACTTTAAAAACTAGAACGAATTCGCCAATTTTTCCAGATATTGCAGCTGCCGATATTCAAGAACCAATCCTAAGTCTATTAAAGACAAATCGCCAAGTTTTTAATAAAAGTGAATTTTTGCTGGCATTACCTACATCAACAGCAAAACAGTATGAATCTCTGTTCAGCAAAATTAAGACAAGTTAATGACTAAAAATAGTACTGTCTAATTTAGAGATTCCTCTTTCACTTTGAGGATTGTTGCAATCCTAATCTATTGAGAGAATTTATCTGAATTCGGCATGATGTTGGGCTTGTTTGGAAGTTACAGGTGTAACTCGCCAAAAGTTCCTGCTGATAATTAAAAACTCGCAGATTATAAACGTCCTTTCTGGCAACGCTGCCTAAGCGATTTATAAAGCTATAGCGTTCTAGATAGTCTAGTATGCTCCAAACTTGCTGGTTTACGATCGCGTCTACTCGCCCAGGTGCTGTTACAGAAGCAGGATACGCTATCCAGTTATCCAACAGCTTATCTTCGGAATTGGCTTTAGCCAACCATAAACTCGGAGTAGTTAATCCTTGTGGACTAATGGTATTAGCTGTAATTACAGTGCCATTGGGCTTAGTCAATAAATCTAGTTCCAAAGGCGCATCTGAAGGCAACGGAACTGAGGATGTTTCTGCTAGTGAGCGGGAAACTGGTAACAAGGAAATTGCACTCAGGCTGAGGCACAGGAATAATAACAGCGATTTTTGGCAACCTAGCAATTTTTGTCTAAGCATAAGCTAACACCATTTGGCTCATGGATTAGAGGTAATGAACTTTACCATATATATCCATAATTTATCTAAAATTAATGTCTGCCTTTACTTGGTAAAGTTCCACACCAGCTAAACTTTGATAGCAACAATGCGAATTCTGCGGTAGTCTACCATCCAATTACCATCTTGATAAAGTGTGGGTTTGAGGTACTCTTCAACTATACGAATGACTTGTATTTGTTCCTGTGTTGATAGTTGTGTCAAGAAATCGCTGCCAAACATTTTAATCCAGTTTTTTATGCCTGCTGTACCGTCTGCTAAGGGAGTGGGACGGGCAAACAAGATAGCATGGGTAACTTCAAAGCCTTGTTGTTCTAGTAGGGTGGTGTACTCGCTAATGCTAGGAAAATACCAAGGATTCAAGGCTTGGAGATTAGATAGACCAATTTGCTCGAAAGCAATGTACAATGCTTGAACGATCGCCTGTATATTACCTTTACCACCGAACTCTGCAACAAAACGTCCTCCTGGTTTGAGTGCTTGATATATAGATGCGATCGCGGCATCTGCTTCTTTTATCCAATGCAAGGTAGCATTAGAAAATACAGCATCGAATAACTTGTCTATTTGAAAGTTGCGGGCATCAGCAATTTCAAAACGTAAATGCGGATAATTTTGTCTCGCCTTTTCAATCATAGTGGCGGCGCTATCAATTCCCATCACTTCAACACCAGACTCGGCAATTTTGGCTGTGAGTTGCCCAGTTCCACAACCTAAATCTAAGATTAACTCTCCTGGTTTAGGGTTCAACCATTGCAGCAAGTCTTCGCCATATTGCCAGACAAAAGCGTGTTTATCTTCATAAAGGAAAGCATTCCAGTTATGTTTGGGTATCGAAATACTATTCATAAGTAGTGAAATTTTAGATGGTTGTTTACGATTTGTCTCAGTTGATGACTGCTTAATACTCACAGTAAAAAAGATTTTTAATAATGTCCAATATATTTTTATACTGTGATTAATACTTAAAAGATATTAGTTGCTATTAACAATGGAATTACGCCATCTACGTTACTTTGTGACGTTGGCAGAAGAACTGCACTTTGGTAAAGCTGCCGAAAAACTGCAGATTGCCCAACCTCCTCTCAGTCAACAAATTCGCCAACTAGAGGCAGAATTGGGTTTTGAACTTTTTCATCGCACAAAACGCAATGTGCAGTTAACCCAAGCAGGGCAAGTATTTTTGAGTGAAGTGCAACAAATTCTCCAGCAATTGCAACAGGCAATTCAAATAGGACAACAAACCAGTCGCGGCGAAGTGGGAAAATTGGTAGTTGGTTTTGTCAGTTCATCAGCATATAATATTTTGCCAGATATACTCAAGGAGTATCGCAACCGTGTTCCTGGAGTAAGTTTAGAGTTACATGAATTAACTACAGATCAACAGTTAGATTGGTTACGAGAAGGACGGATGGATGTAGGCTTTATCCGACCACCTGTTGATGATCATAAATTTAGCTGGGAGACGATTTTTCAAGAATCACTTATGGTGGCGTTACCAGAGACACATGAACTAGCAAATCAATCTCATATTAGTTTGACATCCCTTGCCAATGAAGCGTTCATTTCATTTCCGAGAAAATTAGCTCCCGGAGTCTACGATTTAATTATCAGTCTTTGCCAACAGTCAGGTTTTAGCCCAAATGTTGTCCAAGAAGCAATCCAGATGCAAACGATTATTAGTATCGTAGCAGCAGAAATTGGAGTGGCGGTCGTGCCAGCATCTTTACAAAACTTACAACGAACTGGAGTAATTTACAAGCACATTGAAGAACATACTCCAAAAGTTGCAATTGCAATGATTTGGCGCAGCAGTGAGACATCCCCTACTGTGCAGAAATTTTTGGAGATTGTTAGAGACAAACCAGCCACTACGGATAATATCATGAAGGTCAAATATTGACTTTAGTTTGCGTAAACTTATATAGAAAGCACACAATCAGACAAATTTTAGTAATAGTTAATATTTGATGCTTATTTGGGAAAAATGATCTCAGGCACTTCCATGACAGTAGATTTGGCTGAGTTCTCTGACGATGATTTTTTCTCAAGCAAATTTATAGATATGCTCAACAGTACTAGAACTAAATCTCTGTCTGGCGATCGCATTTTAGAATTACTTGACTCTGCTAACAGACCAATCAATTCACTGTATTGAGATATACATAGCTCTCTCAAGTTACAAAACTAAAAAATAGTGAATCCGTATGTCTATTGAAGAGTTAAATCAAGAGTTAACAAGATTACGGCAACGTCTTCAGCAACTAGAAACAGTTAATGCCGAACTACATCACAGAGTTCTAGAATATACTACTCAATTACAGCAGGAAAAGCGCGATCGCCAACAGATAGAAGACCAACTCCAAACTGCCCAACAATTTATGTATTCTGTTATCCAAGCAATGCCTGTAGCAGTCTTTGTAAAAGATGCTACTGATTTGCGATTTGTTTTATGGAATCGAGCTGCTGAAGAATTGGTTGGTGTCAGTGCCGATGAAATTTTGGGGAAGAACGACTATGATTTATTTCCCAAAGAAGAAGCCGATTTCTTTACCCAGCGAGACAAGGAAGCACTAATTAGCAAAAAAGTTGTAGAGATTCCTGAAGAGATAATTCACACAAAAAGCGGCGAAACCCGCATTCTGCACATTAAAAAAACTCCCATTCTCGATTCTCATGGTCAGCCCAAATATTTGCTAGTAATTCGAGAAGATATCACAGAACATAAACAAGCCCAGGTAGCTTTAGCAGCCAGTGAAGCGCAGTTCCGTAGCTTGGTGGAAAATGCCAACGATGCGATTTATGCCATGACACTAGAGGGCGTATTTAGTTATCTTTCTCCCAACTTCACGGATATGTTTGGATATGACATATCAGAGTTTCTGGGACAATCTTTCGTACCAATTATTCATCCAGAAGATGTACCAGCTTGTATAGCCTTTCTTCATAAAGTTGCCCAAACAGGTAAAAAACAAGCTGGACTTGAGGTAAGAGTTAAACACAAGAATGGCACTTACAGCTGGATTACCTCCAATACCTCACCTGTCATCGATATGAATGGACAGGTTGTGGGTTTTCAAGGCATCACAAGAGACATTACTGAGCGTAAACAAACCGAAGCTCAACTCAAACAGCAAGCAATAGAACTAGAGCAAACTCTCAAAAAACTGCAAACTACCCAATCTCAACTCATCCAAAGCGAAAAAATGTCTTCTCTGGGTCAATTAGTAGCTGGAATTGCCCACGAAATCAATAATCCAATTAATTTTATCTACGGGAATCTGACTCACGCCAACAGCTATACCCATGATCTTCTAAATTTACTTCACATTTACCGGATTAATTACCCAAATCCTGTACTGGAAATTCAAAAAAAAATTAAAGCTATTGACCTCGATTTTTTAATCGAGGATTTGCCAAAACTACTTTCTTCAATGCAAGTTGGTGCCGAACGCATCCGTCAAATTGTGGCTTCTTTTCGTACATTCTCGCGGTTAGATGAAGCTGAGTTAAAAGCAGTAGATATCCATCAAGGTATTGACAGTACGTTAATGATTTTAGAGCATCGTTTGAAAACAAAAGCCAATCATCCTCAAATTCAAGTTATTAAAGATTATGGCAATTTACCTTTAATTGAGTGCTATGCTGGACAGCTAAATCAAGTATTTATGAATATCTTGACAAATGCGATCGATGCTTTAGAAGATTCATCAATCGAAGGTAAATTTACAAATAACCAGCCACAAATTCGGATTTGTACTCAACAAATAACTGCCAATCAATTAGTTATCCGTATTATCGATAATGGCCCTGGTATTCCAGAACAAGTTAGGCAAAGGTTGTTTGATCCTTTTTTTACTACTAAAGCTGTGGGAAAAGGTACTGGGCTAGGTTTATCGATTAGCTATCAAATTATTACCGAGCGACACGGCGGTTCGTTAAAGTGTATTTCATCTCCTAATCAGGGAGCAGAATTTATCATTGAAATTCCAGTTGAACAGCCCAATAAGTAATATCAATTCAACATTCCAAATTCAAAATTAATTTCATTCAACTACCTCATTCACAGGGAATCTATCAATTAATTGCATGGCACGGTAAGCATTCCGCTGCAAAACTTCTGGTAAATGAGGAACGTGAGGTATTTGGGATAATAAATCCAACGTCCGGCGTAAAATTCTGACTACATCACCTTCATCTAAGCTGGTGTGTCCGCAGAGTTCTGTCCACTCCATGCCTAATGCCCATTTTTCAACAAGAGCAATTAACTCAAATTCTAACCAGATAGGTAACGCTACATTGTATCGCCGTTGCAGTTGGAACATTTGGCGGCGTATACCTCGCAGTTTTGCTAATGCCTCTGCTACTTCTTCACTCAAGTCAAAGTTGACTCGACTATCTGGACGTGGAGTTTCTGTCACCAAAGCCGCGACTGCTGCGGCTAAATGATGGGGATCTAATTGGTTGAGTTCACCACTGGCAAATACTAAACCTAGCCACAATTCGTTTTCTCCACGAATAGCAGCAGCAATTTGTCCTAATTCTGTCGGCACTAGGTTATCCAAACAACCGAAGTGTTGCAGAATCGCAATTAAATTGAGAAATTCTTCCCAATGACGTTGTGATTGTTGCTCGACTTGCCCTTGCAGTTGTTCAAGTTCGGCTTCGAGTTCGATATAACGCGCTCTGCGTTTAAAAATTGTCGAGGCATTACCTGATTGACGCAGGGGATGATTTTCGATTTGTTCTTCAACGGCGGTAACGCGACTGAGTTGTTCTGCTACTTCTGGTGGCAGATGCAGAGATTCGCCAGGGTTGGGAATGCATTGAGCGATCGCAGCTGTTTGTTCATTTCCACGGTACGATTGTCCTGGCTTGAAAACTAATTCTGGCGGCGGTAACATATCTGCCGGCACGTCAATTCGGGGTAGTTCGGCATACAAATCCATAACATCTTCAGTTGTGGCCACATACCAACGGTTATCTTGCCCCAAACAGACAAAAAATGGTGCTTGTTCTAAGCCAGGGCTTTTACCAACTAAAACTGCTATTACAGGTGCAGATACTGTAATATTTTTCCCTTTGAGACTTAACTGGGTTCCGGAAACAGCAAAGCCCAACATCATAACCAATTCTTCGTGGCGGTCATCTTGGGCTTGTTTTTGCAGAGTTTTTAATAACTGGCGTTCTACTTTCAGACGTTGCCGCAATTTCTCATAAACGGCAATTTCATTTTCATCTACGGCGGCGATTTGTTCTTGAAGTTGGGCTAGTTGGGCTTGTAGTTCAGCAATTTCATCATATTCTGGTTTGAGGTGCAAGTTGGCTATGTACTGCCCAAAACTGCGTTCTACTAGTTCTCTGGCTTGCTCTATTGTGTGAGTTTGCAGTAAGTTCAACACCATGCCATAACTTGGTGTAAATTGGCTGACCAATGGATCTGGTTTAGATGTTGCCAGATATGCCGCTTCTTTTGCTCCTTCAAAGGGGGTTTGGACTGTCACCACATGACCTTGTTTATCCATACCGCGCCGTCCAGCCCTTCCTGCCATTTGCAGAAATTCCGAGGCATTTAACAAGCGGTGTCCGGTATCGGTACGCTTAGAAAGGGTGGAAATTACTGTGGTGCGGGCAGGCATATTAATACCTGCGGCTAAGGTTTCGGTGGCGAATACTACCTTAATCAATCCCTGCTGAAATAATTCTTCAACTAGTACTTTCCAAGCAGGCAAAATCCCCGCATGGTGGGCAGCAATTCCGCGATAGAGGGGGGCAATTTGTCCAGAACGCCCAGCTTCAGGGTTACGGTTTAAGAAATCATCGATTTGCTGCCGTAATATTTGTGACTCTTGTCCATTTACCAACCATAAATCACCCACTTCTGCCACTGCTTTATCGCATCCCCGACGGCTGAAGATAAAGTAAATAGCGGGGAGCATATCTCTTTGTTGTAGCTGGCTTAAGGTATAAATGATGCCAGGAGCTTCTGGTCTGCCGTTTTTGCCTTTATCACCTTGTCCCTTTCGGTGTTTCTTGACTAGGCGGGGATTAATTTTGTTTTTGCTGTCATTCAGTAGAGGAAACAGACCTTTGGGATTGCAAAAGTGAAATTCTAAAGGTACTGGCCGAAAATCAGAATAAATCAGGTCTGTGGGGCCGTGAACGTGATTTAACCAATCAGTAAGTTGTTCGCTGTTGGCGACTGTGGCGGAGAGGGCTACTAGTTGCACTTCATGGGGACAGTAGATAATTGATTCTTCCCAAACTGTACCGCGCTGGCGATCGTTCATGTAGTGGCACTCATCTAATACCACTGCCTCTACATCTACTAAGGAAGTGCCAACTTGCCCGATGGGTGTGCCATAGAGCATATTGCGGAAGATTTCTGTGGTCATCACCAGAATCGGTGCATCTCTGTTAATGGAGGCATCACCGGTTAACAGTCCCACCAAATCGGAACCAAATTTCTCCCGAAAGTCGCGTAATTTTTGATTCGACAGGGCTTTGAGGGGTGTTGTATAGAATACGCGTTTTCTTCGTGCTAGGGCGCGATAGATGGCGTATTCTCCGACTAATGTTTTGCCCGAACCTGTGGGCGCACATACAACTACGGAGCGTCCAGCGTTAAGGGACGCGATCGCATCTTTCTGAAACTCATCCAGATCAAAGGGAAATATCGACCCTAAATTAATTTCTGGAGACGGTGCGGGATAATTCACTCAATCACATTTGCAACCAGACTGTTTACTATATTAACGGGTCTTTTGTCAACTTCGGCAATGGTAATGGTCAAGAGAAAGTATGAAGTGTGAAGTATGAAGTATGAAATTAACCAAACCATCAACAGAACACTTATGTACTGATTTTTTTCATCCTTGATCTTTTAAACTTCTTTAGTCATTTGTTATTGGTTAATAGTCAAAAGGCAGCAGGATAAAACTTCATACTTCATACTTTTTCTCCTTATTTTCCCAATTCTTGCGATCGCACTGCGGCGGCTTTGACTGCTTCTATCACGGCGGAACGAAATCCGGCTTTTTCTAGTAGGCTAACCCCAGCAATTGTTGTGCCGCCAGGACTGGTAACTCGGTCTTTCAATTCTGCGGGGTGCATTTTGCTGTCGTGCAGTAATTGTGCTGTTCCCAAGACAGTTTGCAGGGCGAGTTGATTGGCAATACCTCTGGGTAAACCTGCGGCGACTCCGCCATCGGCTAGGGCTTCCACTAAGATAGCTACGTAAGCGGGGCCACTACCAGATAGTCCTGTGACAGCATCCATCAAACTTTCGGAAACTTCGACAACTTCCCCTACTGCCGAAAATATTTGCTGCGCTATTTGGTGGTGTTTGGCATTGGTGTACGCGCCTAAACAGATTGCTGTCATCCCTGCACCTACCGTTGCGGGGGTATTAGGCATGGCTCTAATTACTGGCAGCTGGGGAAAAGCTGCTTCGAGGTGATGTAAAGGCACTCCGGCCAAAATCGAGATTACCAGCGGCGAGTGTTCTGCTAAAACAATATCTGCTAATTCTTGAGCGATCGCGCTAAATACTTGCGGCTTTACAGCTAAAAATATGACTTCCTGAGCTTGCCGAAACACCAAGCTGTTATCTGTAGTGACAGTCACATCATATTGCTGCTGTAAAAAATTTTGACGCGCCCTTTGGGGTTCGCTAACTATTACTTCTGAAGGTTGGTAGATACCCCGTGCAATGAGGCGGGATAATAGCGCTTCTCCCATTACCCCACCACCAATTAAACCGAATTTTGTAGTCATTAATTATTAGTCATTAGTCACTTGTCATTAGTCATTTGTATCTTAGAACGAGGGACAAAGGACGAAGGACAAAGGACTAATGACTAATTTATTATTGTGCCATGCGATTGGGTTCAGTACCCCAGTTTGGCGTGGCTGTTGGGGCGGTACGTACAGGACGTGCTGGCGGTTGTGGTACTTCATGAATAACTCCACCTTGGGTGCTAACTTGCACACAGCTTGGCGTAAACAAAAAGATGCTCTCTCCGATCCGCTCTTGATGTCCATCTAATGCGTAAGTTCCACCAGCAACAAAATCAACAGCACGTTGTGCTTGATCTGGATCCATGATTGTCAGGTTGAGGACTACTGACTTCCGCTCACGCAAAGCTTGAATTGCCTGGGGCATTTCTTCAAATGTACGAGGCTCAAGTACTAATACTTCTGAAATCCCGTTCACTGCTCCTGGCATACCAATTACGTTCCCCATTGTAGACTTTGATCCTGTTGCTACATCATTACCCATTGTAGACATGGGTTCCCGCCAACGTCGATTCTGTGTAGTCGCTTCTGCGGGCGCAGGTTGAGGATTTTCCTCTTGATACAGATTTTGGTAGTTATCTGTATCTGGATCTTCCTCATAATATTCGTATTCTACCTGTTCGTTTAGCCCTACGAAGTCTCGAAGTTTGGAAAAGATATTGTTCATTGGTACGCTCCTGATGCAAATTACCTTTATCGATTTGGCTTTTACGTTGATGTAGCCATTACAGATCACTACAAAGGGCGGACAATTTGGTAATCTTATCGCTGTTTGTAGCTTCTATTACAACTATGGATAACGAACTGACGCTTTTGTAAACGCCTGTACCTTAACCTAGATACAATAATGAGTCAAGATTATATCCTAAAGATTTCGGGATCTAAAGCGTCATTATGGGTTTTTTTGATTATTCGTTACTTTTTTTAATATTTTTTTTAGTGTCTTATTGTACCAGCAGTCTAGGAAAACTATCTGTGTTAAATACTGAGAAGTGCTACGACTAGTACAAAAAGTATGAAGTATGAAGTATGAAGTATGAAATTAAAAGACTAGTCTAGTAAGGTCTTCAGCAATTTTGAATGGGTGCTTTAATTATGCCGAGATCTACTAGTTAGGGCTTGCTGTCTGAGAAATTAATGGCGATCGCCGAATAAAATAGTTCCCAATCTTACCATCGTTGCCCCAGCCTGAACTGCCAGTTGATAATCGCCTGACATACCCATCGAAAGATGCTGTATGTGAATATTAGGCAAGTTTTGTAACTGAATTTCTTTGGCTAACTGACGAGTGCTATTAAATACATCAATAATTTCCGCCTCAGCTAAACCGAGAGGCGGAATTGTCATCAATCCCTGAATTTGTAAAAATTGACACTGGTTGAGTTCCTCTAAGTCAGCAAGTAATTCGGGAACACTCCAACCTGACTTTTGCGGATCGGGAAGTATTTTTACTTGGAGACATACTTTTGGACTAACTCCCAGCTGCTGCGCTAATTGATTTAAGCGCTGTGCCAACTTCAAATTATCTACAGAGTGAATCCAATCAAATAGTTCCAGTGCCTTTTTGGCTTTGTTGCTTTGCAAATGTCCGATAAAATGCCAAGTAATATCTGATAAGTCTTGCAACTGAGCTTGCTTACTGGCTGCTTCTTGGATGCGACTTTCACCAAAATCACGAATTCCGGCGTTATAAGCAAGGCGAATTACCTCCGCCGGAACTTGCTTGCTAACAGCAATTAACCTGACAGACGGAGGCAGTGAGGAGCCAATATTGGTAATACGTTCGTCAATCGAACTACTCATTGGAAGGTGCGTTGGAAAACACTCTGAAGCTGATCGTACTCCTGAGATTGGCCATTGCGTCGCAGGGTACGCAAACGATTTTCCAACATCATCCTAGCCTCTGTGCGTCCAATAGGTTGAAATTTAATACCTTTAACGTCGTTTGTTACCAGAAAAAATAAGCGTTGGGCATAAAGTGTAGTAAACATATCCTGGTTGTCGTCAACCATGCAGATCCGATAAAGCAAGCCCCAAGTTGGATGATTTATGTAAATTTCGGAGTTTTCTGAAGTCATTTAAGAGTCAAGGTTGGAGTATGTATATTTATTTGTAGTTCTAAACAAACATTCAGACGATGATCATACCTGTTCGTCAGAATATTAAGTTAAAACTACGCCAATTAGGGATTAGGGGCTAGAGACTAGTATTTTTACTCTGAAACGCCACTTGCTACAACGGAGGGAACCTCACGCCAGTCGCCTCAAGTCAGTGGCTCCTCAGCACTTTCAACTCAGCTATTCATGAGAAAATCTCACTACCAAACATAAAAAACTTCTTTCTCTAGCCCCTAGTCTCTAGTCCCTAGCCTCTATTTTCAAGGCAGATGAAGCTAAGAGTAGGAAAAGGTAAAGGCACTCAAAAGTTGATGATACTTGGATAATTCGTACTTATTCGCTATTAGCAATACAAAAAATCTCGGCTTTTTTGTTTGGTTTTGCCTATAGCAACAAGATTTACCCACTAAAGTTCACAACAGCCAAGGCTGACTCTCAAATCGATGTTGGCGCTGGCTTGTCTCCATGTTGCCATAATTCTGGCTTTGTGGCACAAAATAGCTAACAATGGGCGACTTTTGATGATTTAGAATTGGTTAGGACTTACGCATGAAAACGAAAAATTAAGAGTTTGGGCAAGGGTGTATGGGTGTAGGTGGCGCGGTTGAAAGATGTTTCATAATCTGACTGCGATGTGAAGAACTCAGGGGCAAAATTAATGGGTGTGTGCAGTGAAGAGGTAACTTGGTAGAGTAGATTCCCTGAATTTTATCTTCTAAAAGAATTTTTAACCTATTAATATCATCAATGTCACTACCTGCTAACCAAAGAATTTGTTCAGCCTGAGCCAAAACGTCAAAAGTGCTGAGTTAGCTTAAAATTGATTACCCAAAATTACCCGCACTCCCCAGAATAAAGTTAAAGTGGCGATCGCTAACCAATCCCATGCTTTGAGTCGTAATTCGTGCCATTGGACTTTGTGTTCGTTAGGACTGGTAAAACCACGCACCATCATGGCATTTGCCATTTGGTCTGCCCTTAACAAAAGATTCTCTAACAGTCTTTCTGCGACTATCATCCAAACTTTGACTGAACCTTTCAACCCTAGTTTTTTCCAATTAATTGCCCTTGTCATTACAGAACGAATTAAATTCTGCACTTCTTCTAAAACAAGGGGAATAAACCGCAAGGATAAAGTTAAAGTCAAGGTAATTTCTGTTACAGGTAACTTGAGTCTGCGTAAAGGCTGCATGATACTTTCAATCGCAGCAGTAATTTCTTCTGGTGCAGTTGTTAAAAGATACAAGTTGGTACTGTAGATCACGGTAAACAAAATTGTACTCAGACGCACTGCTAAGTCTAAAGAACGTCGAGTTACTTTGACTGGGCCTTGATGAAACAGGATGTAAAAGTATTTTTTAGTGCTGAGTGAATTACTAGTATTTGTTGGCTGAGTTAAGACTTGTTCATTGGCTGGGAGACGCGGCTGATAATTTACTCCCAAGCCATCGGGACTAATAGCTGCAATAAACAATACTAAAACTGTTAGTGTTAACAGCCAACCCATTTGTTGCTGCCAGACTCGTCGGGGAATTCTGGCAACTAAGGTAAAAATAATCAACAGTGCTACTAGCAGAACACGCCATTGATTATTAGCAAAGCTGTAGCTTGTTAAAAAACTCATCAACCAAGCAATCTTGACGCGGGGATCGAGTTTATGCAGCCAAGTTTGCGGTTGTTCTAAGTATAGTCCTAGTGGTAGCGATCGCAGTAAATCCATAAGATAAAGCAAAAGTTAAAAGGCAAAAGGCAAAAGACAAAAGGCAAAAGGTAAAGTTTTCTTTTTTACCTTTTAACTTTTTACTTTTTACTTCATTACACGCGAGTTGCGCGGTTAACGTTACCACTTTCCACATCCCGGACTTTTTTACTCCGCCAGAGTAAACGAATTGGTGTACCCTTAAACCCAAGTTGTTGGCGGAATTGTCTTTCGATATAGCGGCGGTAGTTATCGTTGAAGCGTTTGGCTTCGTTAACAAACAGGGCAATTGTCGGTGGTTGGGTACTAACTTGTGTACCATAATAAATCTTGCCTTGACGACCACCGCGTGAAGTGGGCGGTGAGTGCCATCTGACAGCTTCTTCTAAAACTTCGTTTATCACAGAGGTACTAACACGACGTTTGTGTTCTACAGCCGCTTGATTTACTAATTCTAAAATCTTTTCTACCCGTTGTCCTGTTAAAGCGCTGACAAAGATAGTAGATGCCCAGTCGGTAAAATGTAACCGTTCTTGCAGACTTTTTTCGTAATCGTAGATAGTGTGGGAGTCTTTTTCAATGGCATCCCACTTATTCACCACAACAATACAAGCTCGACCATCTTCAATGATGCGTCCTGCTAATTTTTGGTCTTGTTCGGTAACTCCGTCAAGGGCATCTAGGACTAATAAAACTACATCAGCGCGGCGAATTGCTTTAAAAGCGCGGTTAATGCTAAAAAATTCTGGGCCGTATTCGACGTTTTTCTTTTTGCGAATCCCGGCAGTATCAATAATGCGGTATTGCTGCCCATCGCGTTCGATAAAAGTGTCGATGGCATCCCTTGTTGTGCCTGAAATTGGGCTAACAATGGCTCTTTGTTCACCAACAAAGGCATTCAATAAACTTGATTTACCTACATTTGGGCGACCAACGATCGCTACTTTAATTTCGTTGGTTTCTGGTACTTCTGTTACGGTCGGAATGTATTTAATTAACTCGTCAAGTAAGTCTCCTGTACCGTTGCCATGAATCGCCGAGATCGGGTATGGTTCTCCTAAGCCCAGTTCCCAAAACTCGACTGCTTGAATGATGCCTTGTTCGGGAGATTCGCATTTGTTCACAGCCAGCAAAACTGGAACTGGTTGTTGACGTAACCATTCAGCTATTTCTTCATCAGCTGGTGTGGGGCCTGTTTGACCATTCACTACAAAAATTGCTGCACTCGCTTCTCTTAGCGCTGCTAATGCTTGTTGGCGAATCAAAGGCAGAAATTCGGTGTCATCGTTAAAGACTAAACCACCTGTATCTACCACTAAATACTCGCGATCATTCCAATAAGCAGGCATATAAGTGCGATCGCGTGTCATACCTGGTTCATCGTGGACAATCGCCGTTTGTTCCCCAGCGAGACGATTAACCAGGGTGGATTTGCCAACATTCGGTCGGCCGATAATTGCAACAATTGGCAGTGCCATAAAACCAGGAATAGAGAAACAGATAGTATATCACATCTGTTTATTTTAACTTTTAAGAAACATAGGATGACTAAAGAAAATTAAATAAATGCGAATTTAAAAAAAGTAACTCAGCAATAAAACTGGCAATCACGTCGAAGGAGATTGTGCCTTGATAACTCGTAAGTGGTTGATAAAAGCCAGCAGATCAGCCTTTCGATGTATAAGATGGTGCATATTGCTCGGCTTTTGTACTTTACTATACGCCAAGTTAATTGAACCGAATTGGATTGAAATTAATTCTTTACAACTAACATTACCAAACCTAGCCTCAGAATTTAACGGCTATCGCATCGTACAAATCAGCGATATTCACCGCGATCGCTGGATGAGTCCTCGACGCTTAAAGCGGATAGTCCGACTTGTGAACCAACAAAAACCCGATTTAGTCGCAATTACAGGTGATTTAGTTACACGCAATTTCCCACAATTAATTCCTTCGCTGCCAGTTTCTTTAGCTCACTTCACACCTAAAGATAAAACTGTAGCAGTATTGGGGAATCACGACCACGAGAACGATACTCAAGCAATTATCAAAGCAATACAACAAAGCAATATTGTTTACCTGGGCAATGATATTTATACTCTCAAACGAAGTAGTGCCATGCTCCACATTGCAGGTGTAGATGATGTCCAGATGGGTAAAAGCCGCCTAGATTTAGTTATGCAGCAGTTACCGAAAGAAGGCGCAGCAATACTGTTAGCGCATGAACCAGACTTTGCCAATACCAGTGCAGCGACAGGGCGGTTTGACTTGCAACTTTCAGGACATTCTCACGGCGGACAGGTGCGTTTTCCTTTTATTGAACCGCCTATTCTCCCACCTTTAGCGAAAAAGTATTACCTGGGAGAATATCAAGTAGGAAAAATGTTTTTGTACACCAACCGAGGCTTAGGAATGACAGGTTTACATCTGCGGTTATTTGCTCGTCCTGAAATTACTGTGTTTACCTTACTCAGTGCTGAGTGCTGAGTTAAAAGTAGGTAGAGTGAGCATTTTCTAGAAAACTTTCCATCAACCTCTAAGATCGCAGTAAATGCCCACCTTAGAGGTAGCATAACCACTCATGAAAGCAGATGTAGCTTTAATGACACGATTGTGACGAATAGCAACCACGGCATCCATATCAACAGAGGCACGAATAATCTAAAATGGATAAACTGGCAATGTAAAGTGGAACCATGCTCCACCGTTGGGAGTAGAATCTACCCAAATCTGACCGTAATGCGCTCGAATGATACGCTGGCATAAACAAAGACCAATGCCATATCCATCAGTACCTTCATCCCTTTGCAGGCGGAAGTGATTTTCAAAAATGAGTTCACGACTTTCCACTGGAATACCAGGGCCAGTATCGCCAACACTAAACTGAACTTTTTGGGTAGTGCGGTGCAAGCCAGCTACAGTAATTTTGCCACTTATAGGTGTATATTTAATGGCGTTATCTAAGAGATTTACTAGTACTTGGCGGATACGTTCTGGATCGGCATAGACGCAGGGTAAGTCTTTGGGAATGTCTGTTTCTAGCGCTTGGAATTTTGCATTGTAGCGATCGCGCAATTCCTCTAATACTTCTAAACACAGTTGTCCTAGTTCGATTTTTTGAGGTATAATCGGGAACTCTTTATCACTACCCCGACCTACCTGCAATAAATCGGCAATTAACCGATCAATTATTTTTGCTTGAGTCCGCGCTTGTTTGAGCAGATGCGCTGCCATTGCTGGTTTCAAGCGCTGAAATTCCCCTGCTTCTACATTGTAGTTAGCTTGAAGCGTTTCGATAGCGATCGCCGCAGCTGTTAAAGGATTCCGCAGGTCGTGAGCCAGCATTGCTATCACTCTGTCTTTAAATTGTAGTTGCTCCTGGAGTTTTTCTTTTTCTTGTTTCAAATGAAAAATTTCATCTGAGAGTCTAATCAGTTCTGCGGAAACGGCAACAGAAGCAATTGTCGATTTAGGCGGTGACACCCGACCATTTTCATCTATACGTTCTTGAAGATCTTCTTGCAATTTTAAATAAGTATCTACAGTAGTTTGCCAGCGTGGCCACCAGTTTTTTAATTGAGCAATGATATTGCTTCCAGCAAGAACTTGCCTGGGTTCTGGTTGGATTTTGATCAATGCTGGCGTAGCTACTAACTTAAAATGTTCTGCCAGATACGGTTGTTGACCGACATCGATAATTTGAACTTCAAAATTGTACTCAGCCTGCAATTCTTTTAAGTAAGCACGTATTCGCTGTACCTGTTGTCGAGACTGGGGTCTGTCATCGACAAACAGCAACAACTGGAGAGGAGCCTCAAAATAAGTAGGCTGATCCTGGGAAACTTGCATGTAATCGTGTTTCAGCACTGGTAACAACCTGGCGACGCTTTGCAGAAGATAAAGTGGACTAATGATTGTCGATGGTCGTTGTTCTTATCAATTTAATATCTATTTTAGATTTTTCATACTCCTATCCGCTGTGGGTTTTTGATGTAATATCCATCTTTTTTCACTTTTTGCTTTCTTTTTAGCTTACTTGCTGCTCAAAAAACAACCTACTTGTAAGTATAAGTTCGTATGTAAGTATGTCTACCATGTATCATCAAAGTTAACTAATGAAACTTTTTATACTAAAACTAACTAGTTGATGCAGCAATAGGTTGATTTTACAGCGGGAATTATTAACTCTTGCAGTCAAACTATAGAAGTTTTACTTAACGATCAGTACTACAGCTCTAAAGCTGATTTTTCCAGAACAACTTCCCCTCTAATGAAGCAGTTTACTAAGTAACAGTCACAAATGTACTGCTTTTTGTTAACTTTTAGTAAGAATTTATGCAAAATTCCTGAGTACTATGTCTATTGCGATCTCAATAACTTGACTAAGTATGAGTTTGGCAAACCACTAATTGTTGCTGGTGAATGCCAATGAGATTTTAGGCTGTTCTTAACCCTTGTATAAAGTTTCTAGCTTCATCAACACTGTGACAGCTTTTGAGAGGATGGGAACTTGATTTAGTGAACAGCATCTTCTCTACTTCTACTACCAAGTTTTTCTTTGGAATGCAAAAACAGTCATAGCCAAATACATACTACTTTGATAAGTGCGATCGCATTATCACAGACAGCAGTTTTTACTCTCACAAAAGCTAATTGGCTTTACCGACTTGTTGGCTCTTGGCGTTCCTGTAGACTAACAACTGCCGCGCAGATGAATTTGTATTTCAGCAGAGTAGGAAACGCTTGAAGTAGGGATTTAATCTTTAGTTTAGCACTGTGAAGCGAGGGAAACTCATTTTATTTGGCGTATGTAGGCGAAGATTACAATATTTTAGGTGAATAAAAGCAATTGACCTATGTATGCTGGGCATAATTGCCCATACTGAATAGGTAAGGATTCAGGTCGGGAATAGTTGACAGAGATAATGTGATCAGAGCGCATCAGTTGCATGAAGAAAGTGCCTCCACAGCAAAGCGATCGCAAAACTTTTTGGTCTGGTAAATTTAGCTAATCTAGCTAAACAAGTACCTATAGTCGCTCAGGAATTGTTACCTTTGCCTCAAAGTTTCCCCAATAATTGTTTATTTACGTGTCTGATTGCGGAACATAGCTGATTATTTGCAATTCATCCGTTATAGTTTTGCATGGGTTGGACAGTTGCATAGCTGTCACATTTGACCCTTTTTTTTACCAACTATAATTCAGCACATCACAAACACAAAAATGAAACATAGAGGTTTTCATTTTTCTTCCGTAAAAAATATTTACGCTGTTTCTGGAAGAAACTTTAGATCTAATTTATCCCTAAGAGCCGGACTAGCAGCTTTGTTAGTTGCTGCGACTGGTTCTACATTATTGATGGGTAAAGCGAATGGTGGTGCTTCACCCAGCGTGATGGCGCAAGCTCCTGCGACTGCTAAAGTGATTTATGTCAACCCAGCAACAGGTCAAGATAACGCTAGTGCTGGCGCAACAGAAGCAGCACCTTACAAAACTATTAGCTTCGCACTTACTCAAGCTCAATCAGGTACAATTATTCGACTTGCGCCTGCGACTTATAACCAAGAGGCTGGAGAAACATTTCCTCTGTTGCTCAAATCAGGAGTGACATTACAGGGTGACGAATCAACCAAAGGTCAAGGAATCATAATTACAGGTGCAGGTTTTTACACCAGTCGGACTTTTGCTAGACAAGAAATTACCATCTTGGCTGATAATAATACAGCGATCGCAGGTGTCACCGTCACTAACCCGACTCAACGCGGTACAGGTATTTGGGTAGAATCGACTAATCCCACTATCCAAAACAGCACTTTTACAGGCAATGGTAGAGAGGGCGTGTTTGTCACAGGTACAGGAAATCCAAAAATTGAAGGCAATATCTTTGTCCAAAACAAAGGTAATGGGATTTCGCTCGCTAGAGCAGCTCAAGGCGCGGTACGCAATAACTTATTTCAGGATACAGGTTTTGGTCTGGCGATCGGCGGCACTTCGACAACTTTAGTTGAAGGAAACCAAATCATCCAAAACCAAGACGGTCTATTTATCTCAGACTCGGCTAAACCTGTACTCCGTAAGAATGTCATTCAAAATAATAAGCGAGACGGAGTAGTAGCGATCACCTCTGCTCAACCAGACCTTGGTACGAATGAGAATCCTGGTGGTAATCTCATTCGCGGTAACACTCGTTATGACGTAAACAACGCCACTAAAACTCAAACAATTGTAGCTGTTGGCAATGATGTTGATCAGAAAAAAATCTTTGGTCAAGTAGATTTTGTTGCAGCTACAGTTGAACCACCACCAGGGGGTGCTGTTGCCTTTAAGGATGTACCCGCCAATTTTTGGGCAAAAAGCTACATTGAAGCTTTAGCCTCGCAAAATATTATTGCTGGGTTTCCTGATGGGACGTTTAAACCTAATGAACCTGTAACTCGCGCACAGTTCGCCACAATTATTACTAAAGCTTTGAATCCATCAGCGAAACGTAGCGCTATCAACTTTCAAGACGTACCCAGCAATTTTTGGGCTTTCGCTGCCATTAAATCTGCTTATCAAAGCCAATTTGTCTCCGGCTACCCCGATGGCACTTTTAAACCACAGCAACAAATTCCCAGAGTGCAAGCACTAGTTGCCTTAGCTAATGGTTTAGGCTTAACTGCCAATAATCAGAATGCTCTTGGATTCTACAATGATGCGGCTCAAATTCCTAATTATGCAGCTGGCCCAGTTGCGGCTGCTACTGTACGCCAATTAGTCATTAACTATCCCACCGTTAAACAGCTTGAGCCTAATCGTCAAGCAACTAGAGCCGAAGTTGCAGCTTTTGTTTACCAAGCCCTGGTTAATGCTGGACGCGTCCAACCGATTAACTCACCTTATTTGGTAACAGTTCAATAAATCTCTCGTGAGAAAATTAAAAGCGTCAAGTTAACAAACTGTTAGTCTTGACGCTTTTGATTTTGTAGTTTTTCTTAAATCCAGGGTCTTTAAATATTATTTGACCCTATACATATATTGTGTGTTTATTTTCAGGGTCTTTATATTGGCTGACCCCGTTTGAACATTTTCTAGTTTCGCAGAAATTTTGAGTTTTCCTGATTTTCTAATATTTTTTTTATATTTTCTTTCTTAACATTGAATTTTGTATTAAAACTTTAAGAAAATTTAAAATTATCAAGATATGTAAAACTTCATAGGATTCACTTAACTTTGTTGGTTAGTAGAGACATAGCACTGCAAGTAGAGTTGTTGTCCGGATTGAACATTTGCAAAAGCTTTCTTCTAACTTTAGGATACGAACCTTGTGGTATAAGCATTTTAGCGACTTTCCACTCTTACACTATTTAGTTATCTGTTGACGACGTTTTTCCCAGCGCCACAAAAAGACCATTAAAGCAACGATTCCTATTTGCAAAGCCAAATTAGGTAAAGCGCTGTCAAGTTCTTTCCCAGCAAGGACTCGAAAAAAGAAGACAAATGCGCCAATAAAACTAGAAGCACCCACGCCAATGTAGATAAATTGCCGCAAGCCGCGATAAGGAGCCGCTATTTCTGCTTTTAAACGAGCATATTGTTCTGGATTCAGGCGGGTTTTGGGATTTGGTTCTACCATAGGTAAATAATGCTATAATTCTTTTTCGTGTATGCCGATGTGGCTCAGCGGTAGAGCAGCTGATTCGTAATCAGCAGGCCACGGGTTCAAATCCCGTCATCGGCTTTATTGGGTGAAAGTTTCACAAAAGCCTTTTAATAGATTAATACAGTTAGCGATCGCTCCTAAATGAGCAATTTCATATCCGTGGGTGTTTTGTGTCGGAAATGCCAAACAAGCAGCACGGCCGACATGACCAAACTTCATAGCAATTGAAGCATCACTCCCAAACCCGTTGAGGATTGCTAGTTGTACATCCATATCTAGTTGTTTGGCAGAACGGCACAATTGCATATTCAAGGTTTCATCATATATCCCATAAGCATCTTGAGACAGCAGTACTGGACTTTCACCATCCTTGATTGGGTATTCCGTAGATAAAGGACAAATTTCTAAAGCAATCAAAGCATCTAATTGCTGATTTTGGGTAAAAAATAGCGCCCCAATTGCTCCGACTTCTTCTTTGGCTGAGGCTACTAGATATATATCACAAGCTGGCTGTTTCAGTGTTTGGGCTAAAGCTAAAAGAATAGCGACTGAAGCTTTATTATCCAAGGTATAACTAGCGATGTGATCTTTCAACCGAATGGGATGTTTGCGATGCTTCCCGACAACCATTCTAGTTCCAGGTCGAATACCTGCGGCTTCTAGTTCAGCGGTAGTGCGTTTGGTTTCAATCCAAGCATTTTCCCACTTTACAGGTGTATCTTCTTGCTGAACTTTTTGCGGTGATTCGTGGGAAACATGACGAGAACCAAAGCTGAGAATACCGGAGATAGTTTCATTGTCTCCGAGTAAATCAACAACACCTTCGCCGTAAACCCAAGGAAAAGCACCGCCAAGCTTGCGGACTTCTACTTTACCATCTTCACCGATAGTTTTGACTATTGCGCCAATTTCATCTTTATGCGCGGTAATGGCGATCGCTCTACTAGCATCTTGACCAGGAATTGTAGCAATAATATTATCAGCGCGATCGCTCCAAACTTCTACTCCCAGTGCAGTAAATTTCTGCATCAAAAATTGGTTAATCTCCGTCTCTACACCACTAGGAGAATGGTGCATAACTAATTCTTCAATAATTTTAAATAGCTGTTCGTAATCCCACATTAAATAAAATTGGTAAAATATTCTAAAGTGATGATAAATAAAAGAGTTTATGACCACAACAGTCAGGAAACTCACCTTTAAAGAGTACCTTGCTTATGATGATGGCACAGATGCTCGGTACGAACTTGTGGATGGAGAGTTGGTAGAAATGCCACCAGAGAGCGATAGAAATAATTTAATCTCTCTCTATTTACTATCGCAGTTTCTCAAGTTTGTGCCAATTCAATTCATCCGCCATAAAGATACAGAACTTGTGGTAGCAGGTAATCGGACTCGTGTGCGACTACCAGACTTCATGATATTGACACAAGAGTTACTAGAAGCGATCGCACTTAAACGAGCTACAATTACTACCGATATGCCTTCGCCAGCATTGGTAGTGGAAGTTGTCTCTCCCGGAAAGGTGAATGAAGATAGAGACTATCGCTATAAACGTTCTGAGTACGCAGCACGAGGCATCCCTGAATACTGGATTGTTGATCCTGAAAAAGCCCGAATTACATTACTAATTCTAGTAGATGGACTGTATGAAGAATCTATATTTCAGGGAACAGACCTAATTACATTCGTAACTTTTCCAACACTGGATTTGACCGCAGCCCAAGTATTAACTGCTGGACAGGTGTAATAGACTTGCATGAATCATAATTATATCTACCAAACAAATAAAACTTATTTAACTCTTTGCGTCTTTGCGCGGCAGTGAGGGAGTCGGCTTTGCCGACGACAGTCACCTCAAGTCGAGCCAGTGCGTTGGGGAGACACTGCGTTGCGCGGGTTAAGAGCGTTGAAGCAAGTGTCGTCGGCTTTGCCGACAGTCACGGAACTGCGTTAGCGCAGCGATCTTCGACGCTCTTGAGCGTCACCCGAAGGGGGTTCCAAGCGTTGTAGCAACTGGCGTGGCAGAGCCTTTCGGCAATCGCTCATGGGGGAAACCCCCAAGACCGCGTTGCCTCACCACGGTGCTGTCTCCCCAACGCACTGCCTTGCCTTTGCGTGAGTCTTAAAACTCTGTTTATCAATATTTTGATAGTTGCTTACCACCGTACATCATCAAAAATAATATGCAAACAATATCTGTACCAAAACCAAACGCACCTCAACCGCCTACATTTACTTCTATCCAAGAAGAACGCCTACACCGTAAACAAAGATTAGCAGCAGCATTACGGCTATTTTCCCGCTACGGTTTTGATGAGGGAATTGCAGGTCATATCACAGCACGCGACCCGGAAAATCTTGAACACTTTTGGGTTAATCCTTTTGGGATGCACTTTGGGTTAATTCGCGTCAGTGACCTGATTTTAGTCAATCAAGAGGGTAAGGTAATTATAGGCGATCGCCCAGTCAATCGCGCTGCGTTTGCCATTCATTCCCAAATTCATGCAGCTAGACCTGATGTAGTAGCAGCAGCCCATGCTCATTCTATCTATGGTAAAAGCTGGTCAAGCCTTGGTCGCCTACTTGACCCCCTCACCCAAGATGCTTGTGCTTTTTACCAAGACCACAGCTTATTTGACGACTATACAGGTGTGGTGCTTGACCCGCAAGAAGGGCAGCGTATAGCCCAAACCCTTGGCAAAAATAAAGCCATTATCCTGAAAAACCACGGTTTACTAACCGTTGGTCACTCAGTTGATGAAACTGCTTGGTGGTTCATCACAATGGAACGTTCTTGCCAAGCGCAGTTATTAGCTGAGGCGGCTGGCAAACCTAGCCCAATTAAACAAGAGTATGCTGAGATAGCACACTCTCAAGTTGGTTCACACAATTTAGGTTGGTTCAGCTTTCAACCTTTATACGAGATGATTGTGCGTCAAGAACCTGATTTGTTGGAGTGAAAGCCATCTTTTTATGTTGGCGCTTGAGTTTGGCGAATGCAACCACAGCACCAAGCGTCAACAAACCTAAAGACACAGAAGGTTCGGGAACTGGTGTTGCTGACTGTCTTATTTGTTGAAAGGCATAATCTCCTAAGATTTTATGAGCAGTAGTTGTCGGATGCTGCTCATCCCAAAACAAATACTCTTCTGGGTTATTACATAAAGTGGGAGGATTAGTACTTCTATCAAAACAAGGATTTTCTGCATTAGTAAATCCTGATGCTTGCGGGTTACTAAACAGAGAATAGACATCCAAAGGAATAACATCTAAGTCTAAAGCCGGATTATTGTCAAACTCGGCGATAATTGCCGATAATCCTGCATTATGTGCTTGAGTTAACTCACTCAGTCTTTGAGATTGCCCAGACCTCCGCGCTACGGGTGTAATCCCTAAATCTGGTAGATTGGGTACTAAGACTTGTTTAACTCCAAAACTTGCCAGAGCTTGGAGTGCATTCGATAAATTTCCTAAAGTCTCGTTAGGGGTGAGACGTGGCTGAAAGCTACCTTGAGTAGGAAGGTAATCATTTGCGCCTGCCCACAATATATAAAGTGCATTTGGGTCAGCTTGCGGCGGATTGTTATTTAGTAAACCTTGAAACGCGCCAATCTGCTGTGGCAAACCTGGCAGTCCTGCCAATTGGGGAAAAGTTAGAGATAGGGTATTGTCAGTTGTTGTAGTAGCGCCTCCAAAGGCAAAGTTAATGCCATCTGTTGGTGTAGAACCTTGAGTGACTTGAATAAATGGAGTTGGAGATGCTAAATTTAGTTTTTCGGCAAGTTCTTCTATCCAAACTGGGCCATTAGAAAAATGTCCTTGAAAGTATGGCGGCGGCGGAAACTGCACCCCAGGAGCAGAAGCTGATACAGCATTATATACATTACCCGTGTCTGTCAGACTATCACCAAATGCATAAATGCCGCTAAATTGAACAGCTGAAGCCTTCAAAGGCAAAATAACTGAAAATACAACAAAACCTGCTGTTACAAGCTGTTTTTTCATGCTGATTTTAAGAGAAAGTTGTTTGTAGTTTATGTCAAGTTCGATTAAAGAAATTTACTGCTTTAACTCATGAATTTTATACGGCTTAGTCTAAGTAAGTTAGAGCAGAGCTATAGTAGAATTACAGCGGTTTTCAATTGAATGGAATACACCCTTTGAAAGTTAAATTATTGTAGGGGCGTAGGCTCTGCCTTTCCGCAGGGTACGGCCGTTCGCCCTACTGTGGTCTATTCAATTGCAAATGGCTATAAGTAGTAATACTATCAAATATGCCTGAATACAGTTAAGTAAAAACCCAATACCCAAAAGATTTAATGTATTTTTAGAATTACACCAGTTTTAAAAAGCTATCGTAAAACTTGTCTCAGCACAATTAGCAGGGTAGATATTACTTACCTTGCTTTATTCTGTAGTTACAGCATATTTTGGGTACATGAGGTACAAGTGTAAAACCCAAAACCATGTAGAGAGGTTATATGTAACGTCTCTACAGTATTTCACGAATATCGAAACTGCTGTATCTTTGAAAATTGGTATTATGTAGGTGATCGCTTTAACTTCAAAGCATCAGCTGCTGATACTCCCTCACCTTGAGTGCCAAAATACCACAAAGCTGCCGCCGCCTCAGCACGAGTCACGGGTTTTTTAGGTTGAAACAGCGTCGTATAGCCAAACACACGCCGAATATTTGATTGTTCTGCACTTTGAAAATCAGCCAAAACCGCCCGTAATGCCTTCGGGTCGATTTTCCCTACATCTTGAAAACCCCAAGTTTGTTTGACTGCATCTAAACTGGCGGTCGGTAAAGCTTGGCGAGTATCTAAAGGTACTTTCCACAAAATCAACTGCTCCCGTGTCAGGGGTGCATCGGGACGAAACAAAACTGTAGTTGAGTCTCCCGACAAGGGACTGGGAATTAAACCAGCTTCAGCTAGTCCTTGAATTGCTGAAAAATCTGGGTCTGTTTTTGCTACATCACTAAAAGCTGCTTGCGTACTTTCCGCTGCCAACCGTATCTGCTTGGCAGAATTGTTCGGATACATAGCATTGTTAGCCGCAACTAACCAACGGGCATATATGCGTCGAGTGATTACTTTACCAGGTTCAAATAAGGTTGTGCTGTTGGAATTAGCCTTATTTCCTGAAGATTCCACAGACAAAACACCCAACGCAGCTAAGTCTTGGATATGTTGACGTAATTCTTGTGGTGCTTTGTTGAGGTCGGAAAATTCTCCAGATGTAGGTATAGTTGCAGTAGTTGTTTGATTATTAGGTGTAGTGGTTGGCTGTGTTGCTGAGTTCGCAGGTGCTACTGGGCCGATAAACTGCGGATCTCCGGGCTGCGGAGCATTATTGTTAGTTGTTGGTGTAGATTGTGCTGTGTTGGTACTATTTGGAACGTACTCAATCACTAAATTAGTAGCTGTTTGTGGTTGATTAGGTGCAGCATTTGTCACTGATTGAGCTTGAATAGTCACTTTAATGAGCAAATCATTGCGTCGCGCTTCAAAAGTACCAACATCATCTGCTGGCTGTTGTAAAATTTGCCAGTTGTTGTCCTGCAACTGGCTGCGATAAAAGCTAGTAATAAAATTGCTGGGATCGGAACTTAACCAGCGAGTTGATACTTGATTATTGGAACCACTAGCAGGTGTAACTTCCTGGAGTGTGGCATTTGTATATAAAGGAATCTCTTTAGGAAAATCAGCAGGTAACTGGACTGTGGGTTCGTTCTGTGCTGGTTGTTGTTCGTCTTTACTAGCTTCTCCAAAGACAATTGGGTTGTTTTGCAGCCTGGAATCTGCCGCTAAAGAATCTTCCAGGTTTTTGGCGGCTGGAGTGTTGTTACAGGCTGTCAAGGAAGTGAGTAAAACAGCCAAACTTAAAAAGGCGGCTGGACGTTTGCAAGGAAGCACAGCAGAAATATATAAATTAAGTGTCCATTTCTACCCTAGCGCAGACTGAGGAAAGTTCACCGAACAAGGCAAAAGTGAAAAAGCAAGGGAGCAGAGGAGCAGAGGAGAAAAACTACCCACAAAGAGTGTGGGGCTTCGGCTTCGACCAAGGATCTTGGGAGCAAGGGAGCTATCGCCCACAAGGGGCGAGGCTTTGAACCTTATCTTTCTCGTAAAAAGTTAAAAGGCAAAAGTAGAGTTACGAACTGCCTAAGTTTAAGTTTGATTAGAGAGTTTAGATTTGCTTAAGCTTAACTACTATCGGAAATCTACTGATATTGATAATATCCATGTAAGTGCTGTTCTGAAAATTTGTCGCTTTTTCTAAACACTACCTAAACTAGGCGCTATAAAGATTAGATATCTCATAGAAAACAAAACAATGTAGAGACGTAGCAGTGCAATGTAGAGATGTAGCACTGCTACGTCTCTACAAGGATTATGGATAACGCATATTTAAATTTGGTTGATATCTAGTAGTGTTCCATGCGATCGCAAGCAACAAGTAGTTTCATCCTACTGGCGCTTTAGTTAGCTGGTGGTGTTGTTAATTCAACAGAGTAAACCAAATGAAACAACCAAGCAGACGCAGACGGGGTGTAATCCTTACCTTAAAAGGCTGGGATAAATTTCGAGATGCCAAAACTCAAGCCGAATTTGATGAGAATGGTGGAGATAGCTTTTCTTTAGAAGAACTGAGCGATCGTACCCGTTTAGCTCTCCACACTATATCTAGAATTTTGGCACGCTTGGAACCTGTAGATAAAAGTTCCTTGCAGTTAGCCTTCGCTGCCTTTGGGCTGGAGTTATCTCAAAGCGATTATACTAGGCCTACCTCGACCTTAGAGGAACTAGAAACTCGGCAAGCAAGCCCACAGTATGATTGGCAAGAAGCACCGGATGTATCTGTATTTTGTGGTCGCAGTGAAGAATTATTGCAGCTACGACAGTGGATATTAGAAGAACGGTGTCGTTTAGTTGGATTGCTGGGAATTGGTGGTATTGGCAAAAGCACATTAGCAGTGAAGTTGGGGCTGCAAATTCAAAGTGAATTTGAGGTAGTGGTGTGGCGCAGCCTGCAAAATGCACCGCCAGTAGACGAGCAAATAAACAACATTCTACAATCTTTGCTGTCGGGGTTGCAAAAGGAGATGGTAATACCCGAAACCTTTGATAGCAAACTAGCAAAGCTGATGGAATGTTTGCAATCAAACCGATGTCTACTGATTTTAGACAATATTGAGACAATTCTTTCTGGTAGTCAAGCAGGGCAATATCGTCCTGGTTACGAGGGATATGGTCAATTACTGAAGCGCATTGGCGAAGTACCCCATAAAAGTTGCCTGCTGCTCACTTCCAGAGAAAAACCTAGAGAAATAGTCCTTTTAGAAGGAGAGAGAACAGGAGTACAATCTCTGCCATTAAAAGGATTAAATTCTACTGAGGGACAACAGTTATTCCAACAAAAAGGACAATTCACGGGTACAGAACAAGAATGGCAAGTACTCATCGAGCATTACGGGGGAAATCCCTTAGCACTCAAAATGGTCGCAGCCGGAACTCAAGAGCTTTTTAACGGTAGAATTGCCCCTGACTTTTCACGTCATGTGGAAAAGCCGACGAAAAACCTAACCCCCTAGCCCCCTTCCCGACGCGGGAAGGGGGAAGATTCAAAGTCTCTCTCCTTGTAGGAGAGAGATTTAGAGAGAGGTTTTCCAGATCCCGTGAAAAGTCAGAGAATTGCCCCAGTTTTAGAGTATATGCAACGGGGGATACTAATTTTTGATGACATTGGCGACTTGTTAGAACGGCAGTTCTACCATTTGTCAGTAGTTGAAGAAGAAGTGATGTACTCAATACCTTAGCCAATTTACGAGGGGCTAAAGTCTGTGGAAACGACATGAATCCGTCCTAAAGAAGTAAGCTTGGCAAAAATTTGAGCTAACAAAATAGGGTCAGGCTTTTGAGGAAGTATTTTTAATATTTCATGAACGTATCGAAAACCACGGTAATAAGCTTTCAGGTCAATAATGCCAGAACCAGGATTATGTTTACGGAAATCAATGAGAAGAAGATGGGATAAATTGACCATAAAGAATGCGAGATTAGCGGCATTAGTCACAGCAGTTTGGCTCAGATTCATAAAATCTTCCAAGCCCCAGAATTGTTTAGCATCTCGAAAATTAAACTCGATTTGAAAACGTAGCTTATAATAGTCAATGATTTTATCAGCCTTCAAATTGAGGTCGCTAGAAAATAAAATTACATGGCTACGCGTATTGGTTTTAGGATTAGTTTTGACTAAAATAACTACATTGAGAGACTTGTTCTATTCCAATCGGAAATGATTGCCTTTCTTCTACGCTTACTAATGACAATACGAAGAAAGATAAACCATTAATTGGTTTACTGGCCAAGCTAGAAAAAAATCTATCTACCCCGTAAGTTTGCTTACCCGATTTACTAACTACAACTTCATCTCCTGCCAGCAAGTACACATCATTTTCTCGCCACAAATGTTGACGAAAAAACAGCCAAAATAATGTTGCCCAAGGTATGACTGTAGCGAAAAATCTCCCCATTGTCCGATAGCTACCGCGTTCCCCTGTCCAACGGGCAATTCCCCTCATCGTGACTCGACCACTCAGAGCTAACATTGCCAGGATAATTTGGTTCAACTGCCGCATCGTTGTCGCCTTTATCTGCGGTAGCAGGCATTGTAACAATGATAAGATATCGGGCATGGGCGGCAAGTGGTTTTTGAGTTGTCGTTGTGAGAGACAATAACTCTACTACGAAACGCCCTACCTCTTCATGCTCTTATTTTGGCAACGGTATTGTGTCTAAGTATGTATTTACCCATCTACCCTGTAAATCTTGACAAAGTGCTGACAACCTATCAATGTATTGCCTGCCATTATAATATCTTGATTCTTCAATACCTGTGCAAGTCCGAGTGTAGCTTCCTGCGGGAGCAGCAAAAGCTGGTGCAAACACTATCTGAGCAGCAAATAGAGAACCAACCAAAATTACTTTCTTCATGATTGTTTTTCCTTTTAGTTGTTACATATGTGTAGTTTGCGTACTTTCCCTTATTTACACAAGGCAACTTTAGCAAGTTATTTTTAACTTAAGGCTTGCGTAAACTCACCAGAGCGATCGCCTATATCAACCGCATCATCAAAAGGTGTGATCGCCTGTAGTAAAGTAGTAGATGCGATCGCCCACATCAACCCCATCATCAGAAGTGCGTAGAAGCTCTGCTTCTTGTCGTCAGACATCGCCCACATCATCACCCATCATTTAAAAGTGCCATCGCCTACATCAACCCCATTCTCAAAAGTGCGATCGCCCATAGTAAAAAGGACATTTCACTTTTTCAAATAGCGATCGCCTGCTCTTGTAGGGTGGCTCTTTGCTAACGTAACGTACCCTACAAAGCTAATTGATTTCAGGCAATTTTTATAGAGTGATTAGGCAATCGCAAATTCAGTATATTGTCTCACATGAGGTGGATGAAACGCTAAAACAATTTCCTCTCGTGCAATCCCTTTGTTTAACAAATCTGTCGCCACTCCATCTTCTGTCCAATCTTCCTCAATCCAAATTTTGTTATCCTTTAAACGGATATGAATCATCACACTCTTAATCCGCTCATCTTTGTGCCAACCCATCAACAATAAAAGATACTGATCGTGTACCTCATCAAAGGCTAAAACACTCTCAGTTTTAGAACCAGATTTTTCATTTAGTTGATGATACTCTGTTAAAATTTCTAGGATTATTTGACGGTAATGCTTTAATCTATCCATTGCACAATTACCTCACTTTCGCTATCAACGATTAACAATTTAACTTGATTGCGATTGATAATCATCTGGGTTAACTGGCGTTGAAAATAACTTTTATAAGTTACTTGTGTAATCGCTAAATATAATTCAAAATCTAATTCTGTCTCTAACAAAATATCTCGATAAACAACATACTGTCCTACAGCTTGCTCTAAGTCATTAATAAATGAGCGACCTAAAAAACTTTTGACTTCTACAAGAATTTTTTGACCCTGTTTTTCTGCTGCAATTGATTTCTCGGCTGCAATATCTACATATAAGCGATCGCCACCATATTCCAAAGTATAATCTTCTGTTAAAATCTTCCAGCCATCCTTAATTAATGCAAATCTCACAGCATTATGGTAAATATCCTTAGCAGGCATCAAGATTTTTCAAGTACATACACCTCAATTTTAACATCATATTGCAAGCGATCGCCCAAATCAACCCCATCACCATAAGTGCGATCGCCCACATCATCACCCATCATTTAAAAGTGCGATCGCCCACATCAACCCCATCACCAGAAAAGCGTAGAAGCTCTGCTTCTTGTCGTCAGACATCGCCTACATCAACCTCATCAACAAATTATCTTCTCAAAATGAACAAACGGACAGTACTGAATTTATAATGGTAAAATTTGAAATCCAGCTTGAGAAAAATGATTATCTAAGGTTAAAGCGGTAACAATCTCTCGTTGTTGCATAACGATAAATGATAAACAATCTGTGAGAGAATAAGATTTGTCTTTATGCTTTTGAAAATATTTCCATCCTTGATTAAATAGAGTTTGATCAATTTCAATTAATTCTATATCAGGACTTGCCAATAACCGATTACCAACTTCAACTGCTTTATAATTAAGGTTTCGACTATTAAAAAAAGTAACTACTTCATCAAAAATATATGTTGTTGTTATTAAAAAAGGTTTGGATTTTATTAAAATAGCCCAGTTTTGTAATACTTTTTGATGAGCATCTTCATTTTTGAGTTCCAGAGCTAAAATATAGCTGGTATCTAAAAAGTAGATATTTTTCATTGTTCATAGAGATAATGATCGTGGTTAATTGCACCATCTCTAACATCACATTCCACAGGATTTGAACCTAAATCCCAAATAGAGTATCCTTTTTTGATGCTAGTAATAATAATTTTTCCTTGTTCTTGAATAATCTCAAATTCTTGGTTTCCTCCTAATAGTTCTTTAGGAATTAATAAGCCTTGTTCTGTTGCTGTTAATTTCATGTTTAATTACCTCGATTAATTTTGTAAGCTAATCAAATGAATTTGCTTTTTAGCAGAGCAGGTAGATAATACCTACTCAAAAATTTTAACAAAATTATCAAAAACGTGCTTTGGTGTTATTTTGCTTATCTGTTGTTCTTCGTGCGTAGGCGTAATCTTTCGTAGACATCGCCCACACCAACCCATACTAAAAGTGCGCTCGCTCATTGGAAACAGTTGCTCAGAGTGCGTAGGGGGAGCATCGTCGTAGACATCGCCTACATCAACCTCATCAAAAAAAATGCGATCGCAAAATCTTTCTCAAAATGCCTAATTACTTTCTCATTTCAGTAAATTGAGTAAGCAAACCGCAGTTTGTTAACTCATTTAACTCAAATGCTTTCTCATTTTGGTGTTTTCCGCAAGCAAACCGCAGTTTGTTAACTCATTTAGCTTAAATGCTTTCTCAATTTGGTGTTTTCCGCAAGCAAACCGCGGTTTATTAACTCATTTAGCTTAAATGCTTTCTCATTTCAGTAGTTCGCGCATTTATCACAACTATCGCTTGTAGCAAAAGTTGTTGCAGATTTGCCAAAATTCTCTCAGGCTGATCAATACGGATATTTTCTAAGGTAAATATATTAACTTTACTATCTTACAAAGTACTTATCATGCGTAGACAAAGAAGCCCCAACCTACATATGTATCAAATTTTTAGTGAAATGGTATAAGAGAGCGATCGCATAAATTCACAGTGATATGTAGGATAGGTTTTATTGTTAGCGATATGCAGAAGACATTAAGCTTCACTTATCGCTTATTTGCAAGAATTGGCTACTTACTTTACTCGTAAAAGAATGGAAAAAGTTCTTCTTCAGGAATGTATTTACTTGCCTGTCTAAAAATAGTTTTGCAAGTTCCTGTATCTAACTGCCGATGTAATGGTAAGCTTTTGTGCTTACAAGTTGCACAATTGAAATTTTGGGGAAAAACTTCAAACCCTCTCCCCTGCTCCCCTGCCCCCTTGCGGTCTCAACAAGCAAATTAAATGATTATTAGCTTATTGTTAAAGTTTCTGTTTGTTCTACACCAGAACGACGCAACTTAATATGACTACCCTTTTGGCTGTGTACCTCAAAGCCAAACTCACCCAAAATCTCAACAACCTCAGCACCTGATAATCTTTTGAGTCTAGGCATATTCTGGTTGGAGTTCAAAAGTTACCAGTAGAGAAGGTTTGTCTACTAAGCCAAATTGAGTTGGATCTTCGTCTTCTAAATGTAAAGCGACTGCTTCACGAAGGTTATGAACAACTTCATCCAGAGTCTCTCCCTGAGTTACTACGGAAACTTCTAGACATTCTGCTACGTATCCGTGCTGTTCGCCTAAATGAATGACTGCTCTAATATTCTGCTTCAACTCCATAAGTCATCTTAAAAATCCAAGAAGTCTATTAAGTTAGACTATGCTTTTATGCTATACCATTAACTATGAACAATTCCTATCCGCAACAAATCAGAGCGATCGCCCACATCAACCCCATCATCAGAAATGCATAGCAGTGCTTTTTGTCACCAGACATCGCCCGTAGTAAACTAGCAGATGCGATCGCACAGAAGTCGATCAACCAAAATTTTTGTAATTTTTTTAGCCAAAACTAAAGGGAAGCACTGTCAGAATGCTTCCCTTCAAATTTAATGCTTACAAGCAAATTAACTAAATTTACTTATAGCAGGGGACAGGTAATAGGTGACAGGTGACAGAGTTAAAAGTCTTTTACTGTCTCAGTTTTACCATTTACCGATGTCCTAACTACCTTGGCTATGGCTATAATTTTAATAAGCTAAAGTTTCTAAAGTTTCTCTTAAATATTTTTGTACTTGCTGTTCCAAGCGTAGCCCATGTAATTGGGCATGGCGTTCTAGTTGCCAGCGTTGAAAACCGGAACTAGTAGCGATCGCACATTTAAGGCTATGCCAAATTTCACTATCAGCGGGATATTGGCGATTACTAGCAGCAGGAGTTGGAGTCATAGTCCCTTATTCCTCAACTTAAACAGTTATGGCAGTTTTCGTTTTGAGCAAATACAAAGCTGCCTCTATGAGACAGTGTATACTCTGCGAAATATTTATCAAGTTCCGATTTTTAGGGCTGCTGCGAGTTTCTATTGATCCCGATTAAGGATTGAAACAACCTGGGTAAAATTTGATTAACTTGCACCCCTAAAATAGTGAAATCATGCTTGATCTTTTCTAAAGATAACGGTTCTAGGGCAGAAAATTCTGTGTCATTTGTCACTAAAATTCGTGCCACACTTACGGGAACTTGTAAAAATAAATTACTGGCTAAAAAAGCTAAAGCAGCTAACAGTAAGCCTAAGCCACGCCACTGTGGCAAAAAGCTGACTAAATGTTGCACCTGGGGAACAACCTTGTAAAGCTGCCATAGTACTCCAGTTAATATTATTGCTGTTACCAGAGACAGCACACGGTTTAACTTAGTATTGATTAAACAAAGTATTTTACGCTGTTGCTCGGTCAGATTTTCAGGTTTAAGAGCTATTCCCAAAAGAGAATATATATAAAATGGACGGCGTAGCTGCATCCACAACAGTGGGCTTGTGCCGATAGTGGCTACTAATAGTAGTTCTGCCCACATTGGTAAAAGTGGCTCACCGATAGCTAAGAATAATAAGCACAACACCAAAAAAATTGGCAGTGTTGCTAATCCAGCAATGTGAATCCACAATATAGGTTCAGAGCGAAACGAGGACATAGTGAAAGTGCTGAGTGAATTCTGCGTGAGCGCTCAGTCGAACGCTGAGTGCTGAGTGCTGAGTTTTATATTTTAAGTTTTAAGTGTGGAACTAACTTATTTTTAGTTCCATACACTTGAACTTTTACTTAAACTCAGCACTTAGTGTTAACCACTATCTTGTCAAAGTGAGAGTACGGCGTTTCGTAACCATCTGGAAGGCTTCAATAATGTCGCCTTCCACCCAGTCATGGAACTTGTCTACGTTAATACCGCATTCATAACCGGCATTAACTTCACGTACATCATCTTTGATCCGTTTGAGGGAGTCAAGCACACCTTCGTAGATGACTTTACCGCCACGACGCACACGCAGTTTGCAGTTACGCACTAGCTTGCCAGATTGCACATAACAACCGGCAACGGCTCCCTTGCCGACTGGGAAGACAGCACGGACTTCGCACTGACCAAGGGGTTCTTCGACCAACTCTGGTTCTAATAGACCTTCCAACGCTCCTTGGATGTCTTCGAGGAGTTTATAGATAATGTTATACTCGCGAACATCGACACCAGCCTCATCGGCGGCTTGTCTTGCGCCACTGGCGTAGGTGGTGTTAAAGCCAATAATGACTGCGCCACTGGCGGCCGCTAAGTCAATGTCTGTTTGGGTGATTTCCCCTGCCGATGCTAACAGCATCCGGATTTGCACTTCGTTTTGCGGGATTTGCTTGAGCGATCCCACGATCGCTTCTACAGAACCTTGCACGTCGGCTTTCAAGATTAAGTTGAGTTCTTTCAACTCGCCTTCTTGTGCTTGTGCCGATAAGGTTGTGAGGGTGACGCGTCCCTGTAACAGTCGTGACAGACGTTGTTTGTCGGCGCGATCGCCTGCTATGGCACGGGCTTCTTTTTCGTTCTCGAAGACCTCGAATTCATCCCCAGCTGCGGGTACATCACTTAAACCCAGCACCTCAACGGCGAAGGAAGGTGAAGCAACTTCGACTCGGCGACCACGGTCATCGACCATTGCTCGGACTTTACCAAAGGCTGAACCAGCGACCAGCATATCTCCGACGTGCAGAGTCCCGTTTTGAATTAGCAAGGTAGCAACTGCTCCCTTGGCTTTATCCAGGTGGGCTTCAATCACTGTGCCTCTAGCAAGGCGATCAGGGTTAGCAGAAAGTTCGCCGACTTCTGCTACTAACAGAATCATTTCCAGTAGCGTATCTAGGTTTTCACCCTTAATTGCACTTACAGGAACCATGATTGTCTCACCACCCCATTCTTCTGGGGTTAAACCATATTGGGTGAGTTCTTGTTTAACTCTGTCTGGCTGTGCGCCTTCTTTATCTATTTTGTTGATGGCCACAACAATTGGCACTTCTGCGGCTTGAGCATGGCTAATAGCTTCCACTGTTTGGGGACGCACACCATCATCTGCTGCCACTACCAAAACGGCAATGTCTGTCACCCTAGCACCACGCGCCCGCATGGCGGTAAACGCTTCGTGACCAGGAGTATCTAAAAATACTATCTGATGGGGCTTACTTTCATGTTCTATGTCTACATGGTATGCACCAATGTGTTGGGTTATACCACCAGCTTCTCCGGCAGCGACTTTGGTTTTGCGAATTGAGTCGAGTAAAGTTGTTTTACCGTGGTCAACGTGACCCATAATTGTCACGACTGGCGGACGACGATGGAGATGTTCTAAATCTTCTACGTCGATCATTTCTGTGACTTTCCGCGCTTCTGCTTCTGGTTCGGCGGTTTCGACTTCTACTTCTAGCTCTTTACCTACCAAGGTAATGGTCGGGATATCCAAATTTTGGGTAATACTCACCGCCATGCCTTTGAGGAACAGGATTTTCACAATCTCTGTATCCGCCACCACCAATTCATTGGCGAGTTCTTGCACAGTCATTGGGCCTGTCACCACGATTTTTTCTGGGCGATCGCGTTTTGGCTCTGCTGCTTCTTGACGACGGTTCTGTTCGCCGCGATGAGAGCTAGATTTCTTAGCTCTAGAAGTTGGCGCTGCGATCACTGTGGCTGCTACAGGTTGTGCTGGTCGAGCTGCTTTTGGTTTGGGAGGACGAGCGATCGAAAGACTTGCCTGGACAGTAGCGGGGATTTCTAGACCTTCTTCATCTAGCAAATCATCATCTTCAAAGTCATCGTCCAGAATTGGTTTGACTCGCTTACCTTTAGGGCCGCCTTTGCCTGCTTTCTCTTTAACTTCGTCAATTATTTCCTCTTCTTGCCACTTTTTCCCACCTTTGGCTATCCGAGGTGGCGTTGGCCGTTTCAAATCTAACAGATCTGGGACGACAGCATCATCATCGGCTGCGATTTTTGCTGTTGCTCCGGCTGCTGGTCTGCTAGGCGGAGTTGCCACTGGCATTGCTGCCACTTGTTCTGATGGTCGTACTGGCCTTTGCGGACGTGGACTGTCTCCTGATCCTGGTGCAGTGGGTCGATGCGTTTTCTGCTCTGGTTTGACAGGGCCCGGAGTGGTACGACCCTGTTTCTGCACTGGTGCTTGTGGTGCTTCTGTGGCAGATGGTTTACCACCCTTAGTAGGTTTAACCTGATCGCGATCGCGTTTGAGGATGGGTTTTTCTGCCGAACTTGACAGACCACTAATTGAGGCTTTTTCCGCCTCTGGTCTAGCTGGTGGTGCAGATAATTGCGGTTTTTGAGGTTTTTCCGGCCTTTGCTTGTGCGAAGGCGCTCTTTCTGGTTTTTCCGCTGCTATATTTTCTGATACTTGCGTATTCTGTTTTGGGGTTGCGTCTGTGACAGCAGGTGCTTGTGAGTTCTCAGACTGATTCCGGGGTACAGGTCGGGTTGGTGCCGTCGGCTTCATGGATGAGACTGGTGTAGCGAAGGGCCGTGGAGGTGCAGGAGAATTGACTTCAGAAGAAGCAAATTGATTATTAGCAACTGATGCCTCTGGGGCATTGGTGTTAGGATTTCTCAATATTTTGGGTTTGCGAATTTCCAAAATTTGTTGTTTGTGTGATGGTGGTGCTGGTCGGCTATGAGAGCCAGTTTGGTGTGAATTTGGTTTGTGATTGGTTGTTCCTAGTTCTCTTTTAGGTGTTCCATTCGTTACTGCCAATTTTTCGGCAGCCGTCCGGATTCGTTCTGCCTCTGATTCTGAAATTGTGCTGCTATGGCTTTTGACCGCAATATTGAGCTGGTCGCAAATTGCTAATAGCTCTTTGTTATCCAAATTCAATTCCTTTGATAATTCATAGATTCTAACTTTGCCGTTGTTCATCCACTCTTCCCCTTTAATTTACAGTTTTTTGGCGGATGGTTGCCTGGGAGTGCGACATCTCCATCCTTAGATCACTGTTTTTCGGTTGCCCTTGGTAATTTTGCCGGTGCCTCCAATCAGGAAAGAGAGATGTTTCAGGTTAACGTTGGCATCTGGGCCAAAACTGGCTGTTAACAGGCTCCCATAAAAACTTTTTATGGGAACTTTTGATGCCGAACTGCGCCTGAGCGCTACCAGGTTGCCATTCTGTAGTTGTTTGTTTTGCTGATTCTGAGTCTTCCACAACACAATCGAGTAAAACTTGTTGGGAGTATTGCTGCGTTTCTTTTTAAATTAAAAAGCCGCTTGCTGACCACACCCATTTACTATTTTGGCACTAACCCCAACAATTGCAGAGGGTGTGTCTTCAGCACGAGTAGTTCGGCTTTCAGCACAAATCTCTGGAGATTACCGCCACAAAGTTTTTCAACCTGATATTTAATTTTACTGATGACTTGGGGCTAGACGTTGCCACAATGTTTGATACAGTGTTTCTGGCACTGATGCTTGTAGCGATCGCCCTAATCTATTCTTTTTGTTTGCCGCTTGCAAGCAACTTGCTTGCGGACAAATATAGGCAGAACGCCCCATGCCCTCATCTAATTGTACCTTTCCAGACGGAAAGACGCGGACAATCCGCCAAAAGTCTTGCTTCAAGCCGACTTTGCGACAACTAATACAACGCCGATAATTCGGTTTCATCAGTTTGTTACAGGCATGAGGTCAAACAATTTTGGATTTTGGATTTTGGATTTTGGATTTTGGATTTACCCCACTGTAAATAATCTTTGCTAACTAGGAATTTTGGATTTTTTATTGATTCCATTAGGAATTCTATGTCAGCAGTTTTAGAGCCAAGTTAAGTTAGCACAGCTAATCTTTGACTTATACCTCATCTTTTCTCAAGTAATTATTAAAACTCTTACTGAGGTAAATATTAGCAGAACTGACCAAAGCTAGAAAATTACTCTTCTTCATCAGGATCAAAAGATTCATCCTCCAATTCTTTTTGATTTTCCTCCTCTAATTCTTCTAATTCCATGTCATCTTCTTCTAGTTCTATGTCATCTTCCTCTAGTTCCATCTGTTCTTGCTCTAGTTGAGCTTTAGCACGGGCAGCCGCAAATTTCGCATCTTCGCCTGCATGGTCGTACTTGGCTTTATCTTTAATATCAATTTTCCAACCAGTGAGGCGGGCGGCTAGGCGAACGTTCTGCCCTTCTTTACCAATAGCCAAACTCAGTTGGTCTTCGGCTACCAATACGTGAGTTTGCCGAGTTTCAGGATCCATTAGCCGGACTTCATCTACCCTAGCTGGACTCAAGGCGTTGGCAATATATGTGGCAGGGTCGGGAGACCAGCGAATCACATCAATTTTTTCGCCGCGTAGTTCATTAACTACTACTTGAATTCGTGATCCCCTAGCGCCAATACAAGCGCCTACTGGGTCAACATCCCGGTCTAACGTATCTACAGCGATTTTAGTCCGGGGGCCGACATAACGAGATGGCGGATTCGCTTCTCGCGCTACGGCGACTATCCGCACTACTTCGTCTTCGATTTCTGGGACTTCGTTGGCGAATAAATAAACTACTAACCCGGCATCAGCACGAGATACCAACAGTTGTGGCCCCCGCTGTTGACCTTGGGAAACTTTCTTCAGGTAGACCTTAAAGGTAGCATTAGCCCGATAGTTATCGTTTGGTAGCTGTTCTCGCTTTGGTAATTCGGCTTCTACTTCTGGCTGACCAAAAGTACTGCTGACTGCCAAAATTACCGATTGCCTTTCAAATCGTAGAACTCTGGCTTGCAGTACAGTTCCTTCTAAGTCTTGGAACTCTTCCTGCACCATTTGGCGTTGTTGATCCCGTAATTTTTGCGCCAAGACTTGCTTGGTTTGCATGGCGGCCATGCGCCCAAATTCTCCTTGGTCGGGGGTGACATCCAAAACCACAGAATCGCCTAACTGTGCTTCTGGGGCAACTTGTTGTACTTCGTCTAAAGAAATTTGATGGTCGGTATTACTAACTTCTTCAACGATGGTTTTTGTCGAGAGAACCCGAAATCCTTCGTCATCAATATCTAGTTCAACTTCAAAATTATCAAAGTAATCTTCATCAAATTGCTTGCGTTCTAAATTTTGAGCGCGACGATAACGTTCATAACCTTTCAGCAGTGCTTCTCTAATCGCTGATTGAACTGCTAGACGAGGTAAATTCCGCTCACGACTAATACTTTCAATTAATTCTTTTAAACCTGGTAGACTAACCATTGACATAAGCAATCTCCTTTAAAAATTAGGTGTTAGAAGCTAGGAGGCTCAAGGTTAGAGGCTAGGGGTTAGAGTTGAAAAAACCTAAACTCAAAACTACCCATTACCGAATAGGGATTAGAGAGAAGTTTTACTCTAGTCCCTAGTCCCTAGCCTAAGCGTCTCTAGCCCCTAATCCCTCGTTTACCGACTTTCGTCTAGTTGCACCCTAGTAATGAGAGAACGAGGTATCTCTACTACACGACCTTTTTGATTTAAATAAATTTTGGTTTCATCTCGGCGAATCAACTGACCATTCCACTCTGGCTGTCCGTCGTGGGGTGGCGAAGTGGTAACAATCACAGGAAATCCTTTGAAGGACATAAATTCTCTGTCAGTTACCAATTGCCGCGAAATACCTGGACTAGACACCTCCAAAACATAGGCATCTGGAATGATCTCTGCCGCATCTAAGCAGGCTTCTAAAGCGCGGCTCATCCTTTCACAATCATCCAAACCAGTATCCTGCTGGGGATTGCGGATGTCTACCCGCAACACTGGTGGACGTTGGTTAGTGTGAAAAACTGCGCCAACGACTTCTAATCCCAGTTGTTCTGCTACTGGTGTCGCCAAATCAATAATTTGTGGGACTAAAGGATGAGTCATGCGAAATTTCAATAAAAAAAGTGGGCTTCGACCCACTTCCTGCGATAGGGATATCTTCCAAGAAGTCTTGTAACGAACTGATGATAGTTCGCCCTAAATTGAGTGTAGCGCATTTCTCTAATAGTCAATAGTCAATGGTCAAAAGGTAGAAGGCAGAAGGCAGGAGGCAGAAGCATGAAATTTCATACTTCATACTTCATACTTCACACTTCATAATTTTTTTTCGACGATCGCAGCCGAACTTTTCTCTACTATTGGTTGAATGTATGGTTGTGTTCTTAGCTGTCTGGTTTGTTCTACGATTGCGTCTATATCTTCTTGGGATAGGCGTTTGACGTAGTTCAGTTTGACTTCTTCTAAGAAATCAAACAGTAAGCTTTGAATTTCGGCAATTACTTTTTTTTGCTGCATTTCTGTGTTTAAAGCTGTGGTGAAGTTTTGTACAAGTTGACTTGTGAGTTTTGCACCGACAGAATCTTCCACAGCACTGACGATAGCACTGTACAAGCTACTGGTGATTTGAGTTGCTAGTTGTTCGCTAAGTTGGGTTTGAGCTTGTCCTATTCCTGGTAATGCCTGTAAGTTGCGGTAAAAGGGAACTTGATGTAAGACAGTGTCGATGTTGTGGCGCAAAATCGCTGCTAAATCAGGCTGAATTTTAGGTATAACTTGGTAAACGACGGTTTGCACTAAAATTGTGGCGATCGCTTCTATTTCATTGACATTATTGATATCGACATAAGGGCGTAAATTTTCTTGTTGCGAAATCCAGCGGGTAAAATCACCTTGTTTAATCGAAATTTGAATTTGGTTGATGACTCTGACTACAACAATTTCTGTGAGTTCTTCGGCAAAATTTGCTACAACTGTTTGATTAATTTGGTGCTGTATTGGCTGGAGATTGAGCAGTTGCGCTTGATCAAGGCGTACAACTACAGGTATAACTCGCAACCATTGGCAAAACGGCAATAGTAGAAATAAGTCGTACCAGCGGTACAATATTGCATTTAACCAGCCAGAACCAGGATGGCGGCGTTTGATATAAAAAATGCGTGCTAGGAATTCTATGGCAAATATAGTGATAAATGGCAGGTCAATTCGCCAAAAATCATCAAAATACTCACCATTTTCCCCAATTTGACGGTAGTAGTTGCTGGCAATTAAAGGACTAATTTTTTGATTAAAAAAGGTAATTTCTTGATTCCAGCCTTTTTCCGAGAGATAAGCTTGACTCCAGAAAGTGGCAAAGGACTGCTTTGCAGAATCTTTACCGACGCGATCGCGCATCCGGTTTTTAATTTTTTCTAGAGTACCACTCTTGCCGACTGCTGCAAATGGATTGCTATCAATCATCTCCACACTCAGCCGACTCAGTTCTACTAGCTTTCCCCTTGCCTGTGGAGATGTTAAACCTGTCTGGCTGACTTGTTCTTTTAATGCATCTACTGTTTGTAAATAACTTTGTGTTTCTCTATGCGGTTCAATGCCCTTAATTGGGTCATAAATTTGGGTAATTTTGGGTAATCTCCGCAAGTAGAAATCACGCCATTGTACATAAGTCAAATCAAACACAACTAAACCTAAGTTAACTGTGGCAATCAGTGCCATCAATCTTTCAAACCAAAGGTTCTTTTGTTTTGGCGATGTTTTACTAACCATTTTTAGTTTTAGATTATACAAGCTTTAAGTATTTAGTGATAACTTAGCTAGATGTTTGAGAGTAAGGAATATACAGCAAATTTCCAGAAGCGTGAAGTACACCATTTAGCTCTCAAAGCTATGTATAGAGCCTATTCTGATTCTCAATTGTGAATTCTCACTCCTGAATTCTGCTGTAAATACGTCTGAGGAAAGATGGCAAAAAATTAATATCAATATTAATTAATTTTAATTAACAGAATGTTAATTAATCACAAAAGATTAAAGCTTGAGAAAAAAGTCTTCAAGAAACGTAAAATGCACCTATTAATTTCTATATAATGCTGATTTAACTGCAAGGAGTTTGAAATATGTGGTGTGAGTTTAATAAATCTAAAGCAATCATTGCTGCTACTTGCCTAATAACTGCCAGTGTAATAATTTCTGACAGTACCTTTGCTGCTCGTCAACGTAACTATACCTCACAAGAATTGCGTACTGTGTTGCGGGGGCTAGGTTACAAAGTAAAAGTCACGAACACATCTTTGACAGATGAAGAAACCAAAAAGGCAATTCGTGATTTTCAAAAAGGCTACAAGCTCAGTGTTGATGGTATCGCCGGCCCCAAAACTCAAGACTTTGCTGCCAGCATTGTGCAGATCCTGCAAGCTAATTTAAATGCGGTACTTAAACCAAATCCGCCTCTGCCGCGCGATCAATTCATTGGCCCTCGGACTGTAGAGTTGATTAAGGCGTATCAGAAAAAAAATCAGCTTACAGAAACAGGAATTGCTGATTTAGCACTCCGTCAGAAGCTAAATGCAGAAGCTAAGGAAGTTATAGGTCAGCCTAAACCTCAGCCATCACCCAAGCCAACAGCGACACCTCCTGCTACACCAACAGCGACACCGACACCAACCGCCACACCAACGGCGACACCGACACCTACGCCAACAGCGACCCCGACAGCAACACCAACCACCACACCCTAAGTATGAGATTGAGGAACGAAACCCAACATCTCTAAGACTTGTATTTGTTGGGTTTATACTCAGCACTTTTCTATGCCTAGAGTCTTTGATTAGGTTCTTCTAAAGGTCTGCCTTTGGGTGCTGGTAAAATTGGACGACGGTCATCGTAAGGCATAGGAATGTACTGTACGGTTGGCCGTCCTCCCTGTGGTTGAGGATACAAATCCATCAAGTCGTAAATGGAACGGGGTAGTCCGACTGTGACGGGCAACCCCATTTCTGTGGCTTCTTCAACGGTGATAGGATAATCGTGAGTAACGCGTCCTGTGGTTAAAGCTTCGATAATTGGTTCAATATTTTCTGGCTGAACTTTTTGTTTAGGGGTACTATCTTTGAGCAGAGTCCGCACAAAGCGTTGTACTTGCTGAATGGCTTTACCCGCCAAGTCTGCCATGATCAAAGTTTGATCATCAATCTCACCGATAGGTTTATCTTTAACTACTTTCAAAATACTGGCAGCTGGGAAGTTACCTAATTGGGGATCAACTGGCCCCAAAACTGCGTTAGCATCCATTACAATTTCATCAGCAGCTAAGGCCAGCATTGTGCCGCCACTCATGGCGTAGTGTGGTACAAAAACTGTAACTTTGGAGGGGTGACGAATTAATGCCCTAGCAATTTGTTCGGTAGCGAGTACCAAACCACCGGGAGTGTGCAGAATCAAGTCAATGGGAACATCTGGAGGCGTGAGGCGAATTGCCCGCAGTATTTGTTCTGAGTCTTCAATTGTGATGTAACGTGATATGGGAATACCCAGTAAGCTGATGGATTCTTGTCGGTGTATCAGCAAAATCACCCGACTTTTGCGTTCTTGTTGGAATTCTTGGAGGCTGCGAATTCGTCGATATTCGACCTGACGTTTTTGCCAGATGGGTTGTAGAGAAGATAGAAGCAGAAAAATCCAGAATAAATCACCAATACCGAAGCCCATAGGTTTGATTGTCCAAAAATAACTATTCTTGTGATTAATTGTGACAATCTTTGGGCGATCGCAAGTCTATCTAGAGGTTTATCTCAATATTAAGTTGCGATCCTTTCAAAAAACACTTTTTATTCCCTGACACCCTACACCCTTGCGCCCCTAAACCCCTATATTTCATCAGGATTCACACCCAATTGTCGTAACCGTTGTGCGAGTTGTTCTGCTTTTCTTTTGGCTTGTTCCGCTTCTTGTTTAGCATCCCTCGCTTCTTGTTCAGCAATAATTGCCCGTTCATTAGCAGCAACAGTTTCTTCCGTGGGTGCAGGGATCAATTCTCCTTCTAAAGTGAACCACCGTAACCATAATCTTTCAATATCTCGAAATGCGCCTTGCCATACAGCCAAACTTAAACTCAACTCTGGCATAAGTACAAGCCCTTGGATTAAATTCATTGGTTCATAATGACCACCTACTAACCGAAATGCCCGGAGTTCATTGGTGTAGCGACTAAAAACAATATAGTAAGGAATCCGCAAAATTTGTTCATAAACTTCCCATTTGCTAGGAGGTTTATCTTCGGCTTTTTCACTTGTTCCTAAATCTTCGGCTTCTGTACCGAGGCATAATAATTCCACAACCACAAAAGGATTTGCTGGTTCTTGCCAAGTCACATAACTTAAACGTAAATCTTCACCTTTGTAGAGTTTTTTAACTCCGACAACACCAAACCAATCTGGGCGTTTATACCATAAAGGATGCTGCACATCGTAATAAAGATTGAGGTCAGCAGTACTATAAACTAAGTCTGGATTCCAATTAATTGGTTGAAAAGTTAAATATAAAAGTAATGGCTGCAAAAAATGAAATTCGTCTGGCAAACCGGGTTCCTCTGGGTTATCGCTGGGTAAATCATACATTGTTGGCAGCGTTTCCCAAGCAGGACGCGGCGGGTCAGATTGAGGGATGTAGTTAGGAAATGTAGTCATAGTCAGAGTTGGCTAGATTTTTATTTTAAGTCTGCTCATAAGCTGCTAATAATTCCTCTCGTGAGATACCTATTTGAGTGCAAATTGCTCTTAATGTTCCAGATTTAATCTCAGAGTGGTTTGGCATGACTAATGGTGTCTCTGTACCATCATCATTTTGTCGAGTCATCACAATATGCTCACGTTTTCGCACAATATAAAAACCTAAATCTTAATTTGTTTCATGTTTACTTTAGAATGGATTTTTTGTTGGTAAGTTCTATGTACTATTGTGACGCTGTTATTCGACAATAGTGAAAGTAATAATTGCTCTGTTTAATTGTTCTCGGTGCTGTTCATAATAAGCCCATCATAAAATTCGTCAAGACTGTCATTAGCGACGAAAGCAAGTTTCAGGTAGGATTTCTAGACTTGTGTGTATACCGTAGTCTACGAGGAGAGGGGTAGGGGGAGAGGTTCTTTCAAGATTACTGAATTGGTGTTCTACAGAACATTGCCAAATATGAAAATTTATACGAAAGTCCGGTAGCGATCGCGATCGTGTTGCTAGAATCCAGCCAAGCAAACTAGTGGCAATCAACAATGGTCTCTACTACTGCACGCTTCTCAGATATTCAAAACCATTGGGCGCGTCCGTTTATTGAAGCTTTAGCAGGGCGGCGCATTTTAAATGGCTATCCCAACGGAACTTTTCGCCCAGATAACTCAGTAACGCGGGCTGAGTTTGCGGCGATAGTGGCAGCGGTTTTTACTGTACCAGCGAAGCGCCAATACATTCCCTTTGTTGATGTCCCGGCAAATCACTGGGCAGCAAGTGCCATCCAAAAGGCTTACGAAACAGGATTTTTAACTGGCTACCCTGATAAATATTTCCGCCCAAATAATCGTATTGCTAGGGGCGATGTCTTAGTTTCGTTAGTCAACGGTTTGGATATTGCAGCGACAATCAAACCCGACTTAGTAAATCAACTATCACAAATTTATCAAGACGCAGCCAACATTCCTGGTTATGCGAGAAATCAACTAGCGTTGGCAACTAGTGCCGGATTTGTTGCGAGTTTCCCTAATATTAAGTTACTTAACTACGCTACAGCAGCTACTCGTGCGGATGTAGCTGTGATAGTCTATCAAGGTTTGGTGTATGTGGGTAACGCCCAAAAGATTTCTTCTGTTTATCTTGTAGTTCCACCAACAACAACACCAATACCCACACCAACACCCATACCAACACCAACTCCTATACCAACACCCATACCCACACCCCCAGTACCAGGTACTGTCAAAGTCAGCCATACACGAGAGTTTCGCGGGGCTTGGGTCGCCTCAGTATGGAATAGTGATTGGCCTTCCAAAGCGGGACTCCCGACGGCACAGCAGAGGGCAGAATTGTTGGAAATTATTAACCAACTGCAAGCACTAAATTTCAACGCTTTGATTTTGCAGGTACGCCCAGAAGGTGATGCTTTGTATGCTTCAGAACTAGAACCTTGGAGTGCTTGGATTACCGGAACCCAAGGGAGAGCGCCAGAACCATTTTATGATCCATTAGAGTTTGCGATCGCTGAATGTCACAAACGCAATATCGAAGTTCATGCTTGGTTTAACCCTTACCGCGCCAAAACTAGCATCAAAGGTTCCCCAAATGTCCGCCCGCATATAGCAGTGACTCATCCAGAAGTAGTTTATCAATGGGGCAATCAACTGTGGATGGATCCTGGCTCAAGAATTGTTCAAGACCGCGCATACAACGTTATTCTCGATGTTGTGCGACGCTACGACTTAGATGGCATTCACTTAGACGATTATTTCTATCCTTATCCTATCCAAGGCCAGGCTTTCCCCGATCGCAGAACCTACGCTGCCTACGAAGCCGCTGGTGGTTTGTTGAGTTTAGAAAATTGGCGGCGAGAAAATGTTAATCAAATGGTGTTGCGCCTCTCTGAAGGAATCAAGACCACAAAGCCCTATGTAAAATTTGGGATTAGTCCTTTTGGCATTTACCGTCCTGGACAACCAGCCGGAATTACTGGTTTAGATGCCTACAGTGTACTGTATGCTGACTCTCGCAAATGGTTAGAACAAGGTTGGATTGATTATTTAGCACCTCAACTCTATTGGCGCATTGACCAAACCAAACAAAGTTATCCTGCCTTATTGAGATGGTGGACAGAAGTTAATTCTAAGCAGCGACACATTTACGCCGGGAATAATCTCGGACAATTAGATGGTAAGGCTTGGAAAGACGATGAAATTGATAAACAAGTGAAAATTTCCCGTAACTTAGCCGGACACTTATCTTTAGGGAATATTTTCTTTAGCATGAGTGCTATCAATCAAAATCGGCGCGGCATTGCTGACCAGTTCAAAAATTCTCTTTATTCTAGACCTGCATTAGTACCTACCATGTCCTGGCGAAATGCCGCCCAAGTATCCCCACCCAAAGCTTTGCAATTCAAAGACGGCAAACTCAATTGGCAACCAGGAGATAATCAGCCTGTACGTTCTTGGACACTCTATCGGCAAACTGGCGATAGTTGGACACTTCAGCGAGTTTTGTCGGCTGGTACAACCTTTGCCACCGTCCAACCAGGAACCTATGCTGTCTGTGCAGTTGATAGATTAGCAAATGAGAGTTTGGGTGTAGTTATCTCAGTAAAATAATTATATAGGAATGGTTTTGGGCGATCGCTTATCAGAAAAAGCGACTATCATCAAAGTCAGGCGATCGCCAAATTTTTCAGTCTAATGGTATTGACTTAGATAATAGTAAAATCAGAGACACTCAACGTCGAAGTATTCAGCCCCGTCAGCGTTGCCAAAACTTCACTAGTAGAACTAAGCCGAATATTTTCTCCAGAAAAACGCAGTTGACTGAAATTCAAACCACCAGACAGACCAATTAAGTCAAAACCTCTACGGAAATCGGTAATAATATCGCTACCTTGTTGAGTAGCCAAGACAAATGTATCTCTACCAACACCACCAGTGAGCAGATCATTACCTAGACCACCAAACAACTTGTCACTGCCAGCACCGCCAGAGAGCGTATCGTTACCATCACCGCCAGAAATCGTATCATTGGCATTACCACCAGTTAGGGTATCGTTACCAGCATCACCATTGAGGGTATCGTTAGCATTGCCACCAGAGATCGTATCATCCCCTGCACCACCAGAGATCGTATCGTTACCAGCATCACCAGTTAGGGTATCGTTACCATCACCACCAGAGATCGTATCATTAGCATTGCCACCAGAAATGTTATCGTTACCGCCATTACCAAAGATAGTGTCGTTGCCACTACCACCTGCGATCGTGTCATCCCCGGATGTACCATTAAGAGAATCGTTTTGGTTAGTGCCAGTAATGTTAGCACCAACGGCGATCGCTACACTACCAATACTAGTCAAACTACCATCACTGATAGTGTAGTTGAAGTTAGCATTACCACTGAAGTTAGTGGTTGGCGTAAACACAATAAAATCATCCGCCG
>NZ_JAIVFW010000089.1 GCF_020829595.1 Nostoc sp. CHAB 5844 | reverse complement strand
CTGTGAGGCGCGTACTTCTGAATCGCTCAATCAAGCAATGGCTGAAGTTGTAAATTCTATTACCGAGGATGATACTTTCGGTTGGTTCAATCACTGTGGTCTATTTACCTGAAAACTGCTGTAATTTCACACTTCATACTTCATCCTTTTTGTATTAGTTGTGTCGGTAAGTTTTGAATGACACGTTTAAAAGGAGAGGGATCATTCAATCCCTGGGATAGAATTAATGAACCTTGAATTGCGATCGCTGCATCTTCTCCCCGATATTTGGCAAGTTCTTCATCCATACCATCTTCGATTAAAACGGTAGCGATCGCATCAATCCAGGCGCGAAATAAAGTTTCTACCTTGGAGTGAAACACATCACGCGCTGAACCTAGTAAAAAAATCGCCGATAAACAAGGTTGATCTCCACCTTCATAAAGTTCGCTGAGGCGATCGCACATTCGTCGTAATCGTGTAAGTGCATCACCTTCCGAACGAAGTGCTTCCAAGATATTTTCTCCTAACCACAGTTGGAGAAAATCTAACACCGCCTCGACCATTTCATCCTTACCACCAGGAAAATAATGGTAAAGACTGGCCTTTCCTAACCCAGTCGCCTCAGAAATTTTGGACAAAGTTGCACCATCATAACCATACTGCCGAAACAGTTGTATCAGGTATGGAATATACGTTTGTTTGGGCATTTTGGGAAATTTAAAGATACCTGTTGACTTTGTATCGAACGTTCGGTACAGTTTATTATACCGAACAAACAAGCAAATCAAAAATCACAGTTCATCTTGACGCAACTAAATAACCATCTGCTAGACAGAGAATGGTTGGAGTTGGGACATCCCACAATTGCAGATATTGCCGTTTTCCCCTATGTTGCCCTCGCTGCTGATGGTAAGATTTCCCTCACACCCTATCCTCATATTCAAACCCGGATTGAGCGGATCAAACATCTGCCTGGTTTTATCGGCATGATTGGCATTGAAGAACCTGCTACAGTTTAGGAGCGCATTATGCCACGCAAATTTGGAGAAATTGCTTTTACGCCTGAAGTGCAAGCCGCGCAGTTACAACGAGGTTCGCGGCAAACCTATGAACGCTATATTGCCAATGGCCCTGCCAACGATACAATTACCCCACAAATTGCCGAATTTATTGCTCGTCTTGATGGATTTTATTTAGGAACCGTCAGTTCTAATGGCTATCCTTATATTCAGTTTCGCGGCGGAGCGCCTGGCTTTCTCAAAGTCCTGAATGAAAAAACCTTGGGTTTTGCCGACTTTTCAGGAAATGTGCAGTACATCACAGTCGGCAACTTATCAGGAGAAGCAAAAGCATTTCTGTTTTTAATGGATTACCGCCACCGCAAACGCATCAAAGTCTGGGGAAAAGCCGAATATGTTGAAGGAAACTCAGCTTTAATTGAGCAACTCCGTATCCCTGACTACCCAGCAGAAATTGAACGAGCCATTTTGTTTCATGTCGAAGCAGTGAGTGAGAATTGTCCCCAACACATTCCTATTCGCTATTCTGTGACTGAGGTTGAAGCAATGATGGCTCCTTTACAAGCGCGAATTGCCGAATTAGAACAATTATTAAACGATGGTAATTCTGCATCAGACTGAAGTAAAAACTTGTAACAACAAGCAGATGGCGTAACTCTGTTTACGCCTTTGCTGCTTCAAACCACAGATTACTAATCATGACTAACCCTCTTTAATCATTCTCGCTCGATAAAAATCCCAAACCCTTATTTTTAAGGACTTTCATAAATTTAGGCGTAGGTTGGGGAGCCACCGCTGTGGACGGGTTCCCTGGCAGTCGCGCGAGTGGCGTTTGAGGAACGAAACCCAACATCCAAAAACCTTGCTTTTGTTGGGTTTCACAGCGTTCAACCCAACGAACATTTATTTTTCTCTCACCAGAGTGACAGAAAAGAGCTAAATATCAACGTAATTTTAATTTTTTTGCCCAATATGAAAAGCCGAGATATATGAAAGTTGCAGACTACCGCCAAAGTCATCGTCTATTTGTTGACTCAACTCAGCAAACAATGCCTTTTTCTTATCTGGCTCTAATTTTAGATATGGTGAATAGGTATTTAAAAGTGTTAAATATTCATCGGTACTATACACTACTTCAGATGTAACTTGCCCAAATCGTATATTTTTAAATTGCCCAGAATCAGCAACTATACTCCCAAATCCTTTGAATATTTCTTGTTGAGTTTCCCAATTTTCATAACGGTCAAGAGATGGAGCATATTTTTGATAAGCTTTAGATAAGCTTTGATAAACTTCAAAACTAGGTTGTAATTCTTTATTCCACAATAAAATTAAATAACCATTTGCTTTTAAAGCCTTTGCCGCTTTTGGATACCCTACTTCTTGTGGTATCCAGTGAAAAGAACTTGCTGCTAACACAGCATCAAACTTATTAGCCTCCAGTGTCCATTCTTCAAAAGATGTGTTTTGAATCTCTACATTTTGATAAGGTTGACAATTCTTTTGTGCTAACTCAAAAAAATCTGGATTTGGTTCTAAACAAATCATTGAATAGCCTAATTGAGCGAATGATGTTGTTGCTGTTGCAGGGCCACATCCTACTTCCAAAATATTTGATTCTGTGGACAGTTGTGCAATCTCTACAACTTGCTTAATTAAATTCTGAGGATAACGAGGTCTTGCTTTGTTGTAAGCCTCTGCTGCTGGAGAATACCAATTCTTCCGTACTTCGAGGTCTTTACTAGAGAAGCTGGCTATTGTTTGTTTAAAGTTTTCCATAGTCCACTAAACCAATTGCTGGCACTTAGCTAAAAACTTGAGCATAGCTTGAGCAACTACTTCTGTTGATTCAATTAAAAAGCCATGGCCGCCATGTTCAATTACTATCAATTCAGACTGAGGAATACCTTGAGCAAGTTGCTCAGAAAATTTTATGGGAGTGAGAATATCTTGTTTGCCTACTATCACTAAAGTTGGACAATGAATGTGTTGAATTTTATCTGATGTGTCATGGTTAATAATTGCTCGACTTTGATGGTAGATTCCATGTGCTGTAGGTGCAAAAGGATAGTTAATTGCCCACTCAATGAGTTGGTCTACCATTTCAGGCATAGAATAAAAATTATCAGTAAATATCCAAGGTAATATAAGTTGTTCGTATAATTTTAAATCTACTTTTGCGGCAACATCACCCCAAGTTTTAATGAGACTATTAAATCGCTCATTACTTTTAGCAAAGGAAGCAAGTAAAATCAAACTTTTAATTTTTTCAGGATATAATAAAGCTAGTTCTTGGGCGATTTTACCACCCATTGAATGACCAACTACGTGTACCTGATGAATACCAAGAATATCCAGCAAAGCGGCAGCATCATTTGCCATTTGTTGAATACTATAAGGACTATCAGGAGCAGAACTTTGCCCTATGCCTCGGTTATCAAACCGAATAACTTGATATTGAGAAATCAAGTAGGGTAGTAATAGCGACCAATAAGAACGATCGCACATAAACCCAGCAATTAATAACAAAGGTTCACCAGTACCTTTGATTTCGTAAAATAATTCAATTCCGTTAACTTGAACCTTTGGCATTATTTAGTCAATGGTCATTTGTCATTAGTTGTGTGTGTGTCTGCTTTTTTAACTAACCAGATTGCGAGTAGAGCGATCGCAATTCCAGCAATAATAAAACAAGGCACATAGCCGAAATTATCTACAATCCTACCAAAGACTGCTGCACCAATTCCCTGACCGATAAATAAGCTGAAGGCAAATAACGAGACTGCTGTACCCCGTGCTTCTGGTGCAAGTTCGGTGGCTTGGGTTTGCAGGGTGCTGTGCATCATATAAAAAGCCAACCCCATGAGGATGCTAAAAGGAATGAACAATATCCAATTGTGCAATAATGCGATCGCTAAAAAGCAAACACACATTAACCAGCCGCCAACTCCCATCAGTCCAATTTCACCTAGCCGTTGCACTAACCACTTCACACTGCGGCTATAAATCAGTCCACCCAAGCCAAAACTACTCAACATAAACCCAATCGTCACATAGGGTAAGCCGTATCTATCGCGCAGAAATGCACCAACGTAAGCAAATGCTCCCATCAAGCAAAAGCCTTCAATAAATACAGCCACAATCACAGTCCGGGCAGTTGCTTGGGTGAGAAGTTGGTAATATGGCTTAAATGTTGCCCAACTGAATCTTTGTGTGGAACGATTTCCATCTCGAAAATGACGTGTTCCCCGCCATAGTAAACCAGCGATCGCTAAAGAAACAATCCCAAATACTAAAAAGATATCCCGCCAGCTAATATATTCACCAAAAATCCCGCCTAAACTACCACCGAGAATTTGACCTAGTACCAGCGCACTTAAATATTTGCCAATAGCAGCTTGACGTTCTGTATATGGAAAATTATCACCGATATAAGCTAAGGTGACGGGAATGATACCTGCGGCAAACATCCCCGTGAGAAACCGTAGTAAGGTAAGTAGGGCAATGTTGGATACAAAAGCACAAAGCGCTGTACCCACGGCAAACGCTGTTAATGCTGCTGTAATAACTTGTAATTTACCGATGCGATCGCCCAACGGGCCGTAGACTAACTGAAACAATCCGTAGGGAATCGTATACGCTGAGACAATTACTGCCGCACTCCCAACACCAACATGAAACTCCTTGGCAATAATATGCAGCAGCGGATCAATCACTCGCACATCAGCAATTACCATAAAAGCAGCAGCACCCAACAGTCCTAAAGAAACAGGTGTCTTTCCTGTTTGCCCTATTGCTAACCTACCCACTTAGTTCTCCTGTTTGAAAAGTGCTGAGTGCTGAGTAAGTGAGTCTCCAAAGGAGACTCAAGTTAACTTTGTATTCAAAAGTATACTCAGCAATGTCAAAGATGTTTAATTTGCAACTGTTTTTGCTGATTGGTTAAACAACAAATTGCGTGATTTTTCAATATCTAATGCCTGATTTTTGAAAGCTTCGGCTTTCTCGTAGGCGCGAATTGTTGCCGGACGAGCTTTAATTGCCTCAAACCACCGCTGGATGTTGGGAAAATCTTCTAATTTTTGACTTTGGCTGGCATGAGGCACAATCCAAGGATAAGCGGCAATATCTGCAATGGAATAATCGCCTGCAATGAATTCTTGATCTGCGAGTTGCTTATTTAGCACTGCATATAAGCGTCCCGTTTCGTTGACATAGCGGTTAATTGCATATTCAATTTTTTCGGGAGCATAGTTACTAAAGTGGTGATTCTGTCCCGCCATTGGCCCCAAACCTGCCATTTGCCAAAATAACCACTGAAGCACTTCTACTCTTTTTCTAATATCTGAAGGAATTAATTTCCCGGTTTTTTCTGCTAAATACAGCAAAATTGCTCCAGATTCAAAAACCGAGACTGGCGCACCTTTATCTGCTGGTTCATGGTCAATAATTGCCGGGATACGATTATTCGGAGAAATCTTGAGAAAGTCTGGTTGAAATTGCTCCCCAGCACCAATATTTACAGGCACGATTTTGTAGGGTAGTTCAGCTTCTTCCAAAAATATTGTGATTTTATGACCGTTGGGTGTTGTCCAATAGTAAAGTTCAATCATGATTTGATTCTCCTGGATCATTAGTTATTAGTCATTTGTCAGAGGATGTTTTAAAAGTTCTCTCGTTGGTAGTAAAGCATTTTAGATCCCTCTAAATCCCCCTTTTTCAGAGGGACTTTGATTCTTATTCCCCCCTTTTTAAGGGGAGGCTCAAGGGGATCAATGTGTGCTTCAAGTCACAAAGAAATACTTTTAAAACAACCTCTCAGGAGGTATGAAGTATAAGGCTAAAGGATAAAATTTCAGACTTCAGACTTCATACTTTTAATTTCTAACCTTGATATGGATTACCGACTTTATCGATAAATACGTTGTAAGAAAATGGTAAGCGGCCTGGATTTAAGCGAGGTTCTGCGGCATACCCTACAGGAACAATAACAGCGATCGCTAAATTTGGATCATCTGCTGCACCAATTACTTCTTTGACTTTCTCTTCAATCCAGCCATTCATAAAGCAGGTGGATAACCCCAAGCTTTCGGCTGCTAATACTAAATGAGTGGAAGCAATAATTGCATCTTTGATTGCATATTCCCGCCGCTTGTCTCCTAACCCAGCCTGGAATTGCGGGATAGAATTTTTAAAGTAGTTGACTGTGCCTTCATTCCACGCTCCAGTTTGCAATCCTTGCTCTAAAATTGGAGTCAAATCTTGTTCGCCAGCACTGGAATCAGCTGCGAAAACAAAAGTCACAGGTGCTTCGATAACTTGCTTTTGATTCCAAGAAGCGGCGGCTAAAGCTTGTTTTTGCGCTTCACCTTGCACAAGGATAATTCGCCAGTCTTGAATATTAAAACTGCTGGGTGCAGCTACAGTTAACTCTACCAGTTGCTTAAGTAATTCTGGGGCAATGGGATCTTTTTTAAAAGTTTTGATAGAACGACGCTGAAGAATTGCGCTGGGTACATCTAAAGCTTTTGTTTGAGTGGTTGGATTCATGAGATTTTCCCTTGAAAAGTAGGTAGGTTACAGGCATTATATATTTGGCTACCTGCTGACTAGCAGATTTAACCATTGATAAATATTTGGCATGAATATTTATCGTTAGGATAAGGCAGGAGGAGGCAGGAGGTTGAAGTCAATTTATTACTCAGCAGTCAGTCCGCTCAAGTCGGCACCGCCCACGCGGCTGACTCCTCAGCACTCATTACTCAGCAATTTTTCCAACTAGCTAAACAATCGACCGAATTACACCACCATCAACCCGCACAGCAGCGCCATTAGTTGCAGAAGCTAGAGGGCTGGAAAGGTAAGCGACGAGTGTGGCTACTTCTTCGTTAGTTGCAAAGCGTTGGATAAGAGAAGTTGGACGTACTTTTTGAAAAAATTCCGCTTCGACTTCGCTGGCGCTGATTCCCCGTTCTTGTTGCATCTGGGTAATAAATTCCTCAACGCCTTCTGAGCGAGTTGGCCCTGGTAGGACAGAGTTGACTGTGACTTCTGTACCAACGGTCATTTCTGCCAAACCGCGTGCTAGAGAAACCTGAGCAGTTTTGGTCACACCGTAGTGAATCATTTCTACAGGAATTTGAAAACCAGATTCGCTGGAGATAAAAATTACTCGTCCCCAGTTTTGCGCCAGCATCTTTTGCAGATATTTGCGACTCAAACGGACTCCGCTGAGTACGTTCACCTCAAATATCTGCAACCAATCCTCGTCAGGAATATCAAAAAATCCTTTCGGCTCGTAAATACCTAGATTGTTGATGAGAATATCAACTTGAGGAACTTGCTCAAAAACTTGCTCGATTCCTGCTTTTGTAGCTAAATCGGCAACAATACCAGTAACTTTCGCTTCGGGATTGGTGTACTTAATTGTGTCAATTGCTTGATTGACTCGTTGTTCTGACCGACCATTGACAATTACTGATGCACCTTCTTGTGCTAATGTTTGGGCGATCGCCAAACCAATACCTGTGGTCGAACCACTAACTAACGCCGATTTATTATCTAATTTCAAGTCCATATCGCTCGCTCGCTGCCCTTGTCAGGCTGAGTGCTGAGTTAAAAGTGCTGAGTGCTGAGTATTAAATCCCCCTGCACGCTTCCCCCCTGCCTTCTTAGTAGGGTGAGCAATGCCCACCCCTGGTTATTATTGCTGTGTAATATGCTGTGCTAAAGTCTTAGCTAATGTAGATTTTGGCACTGCACCCACAACCGTATCCACTTGCCGCCCACCCTTAAATATCATGAGTGTGGGTATGGTACGAATTCCGTAATGGCTGGCAACAGTGGGATTTTGATCCGTGTTCACCTTCACCACTTTTACTTGTCCTTCGTATTCGCTGGCAACTTCATCAACAACTGGCGCTACCATCCGACAAGGGCCACACCAAGGGGCCCAAAAATCTACTAAAACTGGAACCTCACTGTCTAACACTTCTGGCTTGAACGTGGCTTCTGTGACATTTGTAACGGATGACATAGTTGCCTTCCTGTTTTAATTCGTTTATTCGATTTTATCGAATAATTAAAATATACGCTACTTTAAGAGATAATACAAGTATGAGATTTTTATATCACCCGGACAGAAAAGATATATCGTTACCGGCGGTATTGTATGCATTAGGCGACCCAGTGCGGCTAGAGATTGTGCGGTTATTAGCAACCAAAGGGGAGCAATGCTGTGCGGATTTTGATTTTGCGATCGCCAAGTCTACCATGTCCAACCACTTCAAGATACTGCGAGAGTCGGGAGTAGTTTTGACTCATAAAGAAGGAACTCAGCACATTAATAAATTGCGAAGAGAAGATTTAGAAGTGCTATTTCCTGGTTTATTAGAAGCAGTGTTGCGATCGGCTCAACCATTGTTGTGTCAAAAGTCAGTAGTCAATAGTCAACCCTTCGGCTACGCTCAGGGCAAGTGGCCAAGAGTCCATAGTTAATAGTGAGGACTAGAGGCTAGTACAATAAGGTAAAAGTAAAAAGAAATAATACTTATGCCCCAGTCTTTTTACCCATTTTCGATAGTCTACTTATTTCCGCCAAGCTGTACTTTCACATCTTGCACCAAGCGACTGAAGTCGCGGCTACATGGACAAAACCCGCCTGCGCGGGTTTCAAAGCCTTGATTTTACGCGCTTTCCGCGTAGGCGGACTTCGTTTGTATAGCCAAGCCACTGCGTTGGGCGGGTTTCCCGACTTGAAGCAAGTGGTGCGCGAATTCCATTCGTCGGGGCTAGGTGCAAGATATGAGTACTAGGGACTAGAGGCTAGTATTTTTACCAGCATTCGCCACTTTTAAGGCAGGAAGGATGTTAGAAAACAGACTTCAGACTTCAGACTTTTTCAGCCTATGTCATCATAGTTAAGGTGAACAAATTCTGGAGACAAGGCTACGGTTTACGCACGTCCTTTAGCACGGTTAATCGAACAGTTGCAACGCCTGCCAGGAGTTGGCCCCAAATCAGCCCAGCGACTGGCTTTGCACATTTTGAAGCGACCAGAAGCGGAAGTAGAGGCTTTGGCGCAAGCGTTGGTTGACGCAAAAAAACAGGTAGGTTTGTGTTCAGTCTGCTTCCACTTATCTGCGGAGCCAGTTTGTGAAATTTGCCGTAATCCCAGCCGCGACAATCAAACCATCTGCGTTGTAGCTGATTCGCGTGATGTGATTGCGCTGGAAAAAACCCGCGAATACAAAGGTAAGTATCATGTTTTAGGTGGAGTGATTTCACCGATGGATGGGATCGGCCCAGAACAGTTGAATCTCCAACCTTTGGTGCGGCGGGTGAGTCAGCAAAGACCCCAAGAAGTGATTTTAGCAATCAGTCCGAGTGTAGAAGGTGAGACCACCACACTATATATTGGTCAATTACTGAAACCCTTTACAAAGGTGACACGGATTGCCTTTGGCTTACCTGTAGGTGGAGATTTAGAATACGCCGACGAAGTAACCTTGGCCAAAGCTTTAGAAGGACGGCGAGAGTTAGATTAATTTTACGGTTCAGGCTGAATTGACATTAATAGTGTTTGCGAAATCTGTTTTTGCTGATTTTCCAGAGGTACAAGCAAATGATTTCCTGCCCATTTGACTGGCAAACCGCGATATTCACCTGGAGTTAAAGAAATCCGCGCTGGCTGTTGTTGTTGTAAATCGTAGACAAATAAAGTTTGTTTAGCGTTACGATCGCTTAAAGTTAAGACAATGCGATCGCCAGCCGCCGAAAAGTCCATACTCTGTCCTGTAAAATTTTCGGCAGAGCTTTCTTTGAACACTAGTTCTTTTTTTCCCGTTTTCAAAGAAAGAGCATAAATTTCTTGCGCGGATGGTTGATTTGGTCTAGTTGTATAAAGCAAAGTATTTCCATCATCACTCACAGTCAACAAACTGCCCTCAGCTAGTTGTTGCATCTGTTTTGTCTTAAGATTAATAGCCACAACAGTTTCCTTGTTAGTATTAACCTGCTTCCCCGACACCACAGTACGCGCCAAAACTTTACCATCCGCCGTCCAGCCGTGGAGATGAAATGTTGTCTCAGGTATTTCTATCACTTTAGAATCCTGTCCAGCGCTGACATCGTGTATCCAGACAGCGGTGTTTTGGTAATTATCGCGGTTAGAAGTAAAAGCAATTAATTTCCCGTCAGGCGACCATTTTGGCTGAGAAACCCAATCTAGACGAGGGCCAAACGCCTCATTTGGATTTGAAGCCGCCAACTTGGCAATTGCTTCTTGCAAACCTTCCACATTCAGTTGCTTAACTTGTTGGGTTTGAGCATCAAGAATATTTAGAGGATTTTTTAGCTTGCTTCTACCTATAAATAAAATTTGGCTGGGATTTTGGGGATTTGGTAACAAATCTGGAGTGTCTGTACTGGGTTCTGCTACCCACCGTCGCCCATTTTTAGTATCAAAAACCAACAAATCTAACGTTAGCGACTCCAAGGAAATTGCATCTTTGTAAACCACCGTTTGCTTTGTAACAGGAACCTGAGTTTGTTTACCATCTTGGTTAATTTGAATTAATTCCGGCGAATAAACTTGACGATAACCATACCTACCAGGATTCTTCGGCAGAATTTTCTGGACAAATTCTTGTACTTGCTTGGCAGAAGGCTCTGTTAACAGCAAAACTTCTTGATTGTTTTCTGCAACTAAGTTTAAACGCTGATCAATTTGCAAGTTCCCATAGGAGGATGTTGTCGTAGTTTTACAACCAACTACGGCAAACATGAAAGCTCCTGTCAGATAAAGTAGATGCTTTTTGAACGACATATTAAAAGTATGAAGTATGAAGTATGAAATTCTATTCTTTAGCTTTATGACTTTTGAGTAGAAAAAGTTGGTACAAGCTTCGCTCCTAGTGGTTAAAGAAAATTGAGTTTCTTTTGATTTATGCCCCATTCCTTTATGGATAAGTCCTATTTCAGACTTTATAATTCAGACTTCATACTTCATTTGACTATTGACTATTAGCCAAAAGTTGATTCCAGAAGGTAACTACTCGCTGTAAATTTGGGGGTAGGTTATTTTGCGAAACATCGTTGTACTGTACTGTACCAGTTTGGCTAGTAAGGGTAGAGGTAATAAAGTCAGCTGCGCCACTGGGTGCTGGATAACTCACATTTCTAAATTGCCGCCTGGCGCGTTGTAGCAATTGTTCAAACTCTTGCACCTGTTGGCGAGAAACACGGCGTACACTACGTTCTGAATCATTAGCATCACCAATGCGTACACGAATCAAAGTCCCATCATTGCGTAAGACTGTTTCGTAGGTTCTGGCGATGAAACCACCGCTGGAGATTTGGCGAAATACTACACCTTGATCTATAGGTGGTGGTAATTCACTCTTGGGAATGGGTACAGCGTTGAGGGTATTGTTTGGAGTTTGGCTGTTGTTAATTTCACTCCAAGCATTAATTACCACTTGTAAATTTTGCGGTAAGTTATTTTGGGAAATATCGTTGTACCGCACTGTACCTTGTCGGCTGGTGAGAGTGTAGGTAATATAATCAGCTGCGCCACTGGGTGCTGGATAACTGAGATTTCTAAATTCTCTTCTGGTACGTTTGAGCAATTGCTGAAATTGTTGTACTTGTTGGCGCGAAATCTTCCGTACACTACGTTCTGAATCGTTAGCATCACCAATGCGTACACGAATCAAAGTCCCATCATTGCGTAAGACTGTTTCGTAGGTTCTACCTGCAAAGCCACCACTGGAGATTTGGCGGAATACTACACCTTGATCTATAGGTGGGGGTAATTCATTCTTTGGAATGGGTACAGATTTTGCTGTATTAGCTGAATTCTCGTCTTTAGCCAGCTTGACGCGCGAACCATCGTTATCTGATAAGAAAACCCAGCGTTGATTTGCTGCGCCTACGGTTACTTGCCAACCAGAGACGAGAATGGGATCGCAAGGATTGGGAAAAGTTGGGCGATCGCAACCATCTGCCCAATCTGTTGCTTTAAAATCTAGGATACTGAGCGATCGCGCTGATAAACCTGAAACTTCTTGAGCTTGTTGTAAAATAGCATTCCTAACTTTTTGTGGCAGCTGCTTCTGTGAGGAATTATTTGCAGAGGCTAAGCGTAAAGAACGCCCATTATTATTAGTGTGATAAATCCACTTTTGTCTGCCATTAGATACCACAACTCGCCAACCAGGAACCAATGCCTGCGTACAAAATTCATTCGCTTGCGGTAGTTCCAAACAACCATTACGCCAAGTCTTTTGACTATAATCAATAACTTGCAGTTCTTTGGTAGATATTCCGACTCTGCTGGCTAAATCTTTCAGCACTGCGTTAGCTACTGAAGGTGGTAAACGATTTGGTTTAGCTTTATCTGGATAAACTTCATTTGTGGTTGCTGGAGAAAAGTTTGTTGGGTTAGCTGTAGCACTTTTGATCAGGGTTAAACCACTACCAACAGACAAAAGCCCAGTCAAAACCAAAGCAGTAAAAACTCGGGCTTGATTGGTGATATGATTGTTTTTTAGCATAGTTTTCATAAATAAAATGCCTCTATTAGTGAATATTTAAGGCATTAAAAACTGATATTTAGTAATTAATGACAAAAAAATACACAGTCTCAAAATTATATGCAGTAGGAATTGCTCAAAGCTCTGTCTTGGGAAGCAGATATGAGGAAAGACGCTAGTATACGGATGGTTTGTTCCTAAATTTTTACCAAAATTTCACACGGAACTATGTATAACGCTCTCACGTCAAACCATTGCCCCATAGGTTTAAAAATATGTATTTACTCTGGCAGTACTAAATGAGTTACAAACAAATCTAAGCTTACTTTGTACTTATCTTCACAACTAGTTTTTAAATCAATAAGAAGCGAAATATAAGATGTTCTTAAACACTCAGTGCTTGATTTTCAATTAACTTACTATGAGAAATATCAAACCTAATGGTAGTAGCCGCCCAGTTTTTTAAATCAGGTGCTAACCAAACTAGCTGGCTCAAAACTTCATCATTAACCCACAACACTACAGGAAAATGAAAAGTTTTCCGAAACTCATCTCGCATGAGATTGGTACTGATAAGCAGTTGATGGATTGCTATAACTGATTCTAAACCATGCACCATCAAAGCTTCAGGATGAGAAATACCGATAGTATTTGTGATGGTTGTATAAAGCGTCTCATCAGTAGGTGATAATCTAATTTCTTGGATTGCTACCGATGACAATTCTTTAAAAAACTTCAGTATCTGCTGCTGTTTAGGAATAGAATCACAACACACTAATATCAGAGAAAATTCTCCAGATGCAACCTTAATCGCTCTCGCTAATCTCTCTGCGGCAGCACTATTACTGAGACTATCTCGTGAATTATTGGTACTATTCATTACATACCCTACACTTGGTCTTAAAAATAGCTAATTGTTGTAGTAAAATCATTTACTGATTTGTTACTTATATTACAGTTGTCTTGCTGGTAGCTGGGGGGATTTTTTTCTGGTAATAAGTAGCATAATCTTAAATATTCGATATTAGGTAAATAAGTAAAGATTTGTCTGCATATAATAGATAAACTTTTGTGTATCTATAATTACAAAACTAAGTGAGCGAGAGGAAATAGCAAGACACAGAGACAAAATGGCAATGACTGTAGATGCAGAGTTATTCTGAGTTGTGAAGTAGTTTGCGATTAATTTGACGTAGCAGATGACAAAGCAACTTCTGCCCAGATATGTCAGTCATTTTTCTATGTTTTCATTTACCTGTAACCAAATATGAAAAAGTTTGTAAAATGGTGTGTTGAGTTACTTTCTTTTAATCTACGTCAAAGTCGAAAACAAGCTTTATTTGCAGTTATAGTTATCCTCAGCATGATTGCTACAGTCATGCTTTCGTTTCCTATAGCCGCGCAAAATCTGCCAGCGCGTTCAGAATTAAGAGGAGTATGGTTAACAAATATTGATAGTGATGTGTTGTTTGAACGCAACCGCCTCAAGAATTCTTTGCAGCGCCTGGATGAATTAAACTTCAATACCGTTTATCCGGCGGTTTGGAATTGGGGATATACATTATATCCCAGCAAAGTAGCTGCCAAAGTAATTGGGCGATCGCTCGATCCGACACCAGGGTTGCAAGGACGCGATATGCTTAAAGAAATTGTCGATGAGGGACATAAACAAGGGTTAACCGTGATTCCTTGGTTTGAATTTGGCTTTATGGCTCCAGCAGATTCTTTATTAGCTAAAAATCGTCCTCAATGGCTGACAAGTCGTAGCAATGGTACAAAAATTGTCAAAGAAGGCATACACGATAGAGTTTGGTTAAATCCCTTCCACCCAGACGTACAGAAATTTATTCAAGATTTAATCGTTGAAATAGTTAGAAACTACAACATTGATGGTATTCAATTTGATGACCATTTCGGTTTGCCTTCAGAGTTAGGCTACGATGCTTATACAGTGGCACTTTACAAAAAAGACCATCGTGGAAAAGCACCTTCAAAAAATCCCAAAGATCCAGAATGGGTGCGTTGGCGGGCGAATAAAATTACCGACTTCATGAAGCGGGTATTTACAGCTATTAAAACTACGAAGAAGAACTGTTTAGTATCTGTTGCACCTAATCCTCAGCGTTTTTCTTACGAATTCTTTTTAGCTGACTGGCAGAAATGGGAACGTCTGGGACTTGTGGAAGAATTAGTATTGCAGATATATCGAGATGATTTAAATGTGTTTCTGAGCGAATTAGAGTATCCAGAAGTTAAAGCTGCACGCAATCATATTCCCGTGAGTATTGGCATTATAACTGGATTGAAAAATAAAAATGTACCCATCGCCCAAATTCAAACACAGGTGCAGAAAGTACGCGATCGCAACTTTGCTGGTGTCTCCTTCTTTTTTTATGAAACGTTGTGGAACTTGAGCAAAGAATCATCTTCAGTGCGTCAATCTGGCTTACAAAAGATGTTCCCCACCCCAGCAAATTACCCAAATTTACTTGCAGGCTGGAAACCGTAGACAAGGTAGCTAAGAAAATGTCAGGACTTACGCAAAAAAGTTGTCTGTGAAAACTGGGTGTAAGGGGGTCGGGTGTAAGCGTTTTGGACACCTACACCCCTTCAGCCCCTGCACTCAGTCTCAACAGACTATTTTTCTGTATATAGCGTTTCCAACTCCAGTGAGGTACAAGATAACCCCTCCCCAACCCTCCCCTTACCAAGGGGAGGGTGCCGTTAGGCGGGTGGGGTGTATTTCATAAGCTTGAGAATTGCTATAATACCAATTTAATGTGAAGTTGCACATATCTTGATCCCCCTAAATCCCCCTTAAAAAGGGGGACTTGAAGAATTGTTCCCCCTTTTTAAGGGGGGCTATGGGGGATCGAATTCTATGCAGCTTTATAAAAAATTGGTATAAGTCCTTTCATATAAGTTACACTTCATCAAAAGCAGGAGGATAAACAACCTTCCCCGTATACTTTTGCTGATAGTTTTGCAGTGGTTTAACCATAAAAACATCTTCTGGTACTGGAAAGGGAGATTCAATTCCATAAACAATAGAAGGCTGAAAGCCAAAGCGAGTATAGAAGTGAGGATGACCTAATACAATTACTAAGACTTCTCCTTTGTCATCTGCTATTTTTAACCCTGCTTGTACCAGTGCGCTGCCAATACCTTGTCTTTGAAACTGTGGACGAACTGCCAAAGGTGCTAAACCAATTACCTGTAGTTTTTCTTCATTCACTAGGTCAATATAGCTAAATAAAATGTGACCGACTACAACATTCCCAATCTCTGCAACTAATGAAAGTTCTGGAATATAGCGCTCAGAACAGCGAATTTTATCTATAAGTTTAGCCTCGTTTTCCTGTTCAAAGGCTAATCTATTCACCTCAGCTATTGCCGGATAGTCGGACAAAGTTTCACAACGGATGTTGACCATTTAAAAACTAAATAGGGCTTGCTGAAAAAAAAGAAAAGGAGACAATCTCTAGAATCTCAAAGCAAATAAGTATATTCAGGTGCAAGGAAAGAAGGTAAAATAGCTCAAAATCCTTGCATCACAGTGGTCAGACTG
>NZ_JAIVFW010000088.1 GCF_020829595.1 Nostoc sp. CHAB 5844 | reverse complement strand
TCCTGTGAGGCGCGTACTTCTGAATCGCTCAATCAAGCAATGGCTGAAGTTGTAAATTCTATTACCGAGGATGATACTTTCGGTTGGTTCAATCACTGTGGTCTATTTACCTGAAAACTGCTGTAAATCATATCCCAGAAGATCAATATGCTAGGAGCGATCGCAGGTGACATCATTGGTTCAGTATATGAAGTTAACAATATCAAAACCAAAGATTTTCCCCTATTCGACAGGCAATGTCGCTTCACAGATGATACTGTGCTAACAGTTGCAGTGGCAGAAATGATCCTTGATTGTGGTGAATTATTAGACAGCAGTCAATACATCGAGCAATTTAAGTCTTATTTCCGCCGCTATCCCTATGCTGGTTATGGTAGTACTTTTAGAAATTGGGCCAACTCTAGCGACAATGAGCCATACAATAGTTGGGGTAATGGTTCGGCAATGCGAGTCAGTCCGATAGGATTTGCCTTTAATGACTTAGATACTGTCCTGCAAGCAGCCAAACGCTGCGCCGAAGTTACCCATAATCATCCTGAAGGAATCAAAGGCGCTCAAGCCACAGCCACAGCATTATTTCTGGCGCGGACAGGTTATGATAAATCTGCGATTAAATCGTATATTCAAAATACGTTTGGCTACGATTTAGAAATTACCCTTGACCAAATTAGACCAACTTACAAGTTTGATGTTTCTTGTCAAGGTTCCGTCCCCCAAGCTATTATTTCTTTTTTGGAATCTACTAATTACGAAGATGCCATCCGCAATGCTATTTCTTTAGGAGGAGATAGTGACACCATTGCCTGTATTACAGGTGGTATTGCCCAAGCATATTATCGTGGTGTACCAAAAGCGATCGCCCAACAAGCACTATCTCATTTAAATCAACATTTATACACAATTACTGAAAAATTTATGTTATACTATTATGCCTAGAAATTGTCAATCAATAATTGCTGAGTATGCTTATATTTGTATCAGGCATTCCCTGAACTCAAACAGGTTATTTCTATTTTAAATTTATATGGTAATTCGTTTTTATTTAAATTTTATAGTCTGAAAAAATAGCATAAGCTTTTGTGCTGACAAGTTGCACAATTGAAATTTTGGGGAAAAACTTCAAACCCTCTCCCCTGCTCCTCTGCTCAAGAGCCACGCCAGTCGCGCGGCTGTCGGGAAACCCGCCCAACGCGCTGGCTCCCCTTGCGGTCTCAACAAGCAAACTTTTGTGATTATTAGCTTAGTTACTTGTAGGCCTTTTCGTTTGAGTTAAATAGTTCAAACATTTCCATAAATAAGTTATGTTTTTGTTGGACTAGAAAATGATACGATGAGGGCGTTAAAAGTTAGCTGATATTTTAATTGTAAAAAGATTTAATCAGATAGAAATCTTAAGCACAACCTGATTGATAACTTAATTTTATTAGACCATTATCAACATTCTATGAAATCAGCTGATTTTTGAGTTTAGTTATGCCTCACGGCCATCTGGGCTTGACCAATAAGTATGGACTTCATCGGGGAACTGCTAGATACACGCTACAAAATCGTTAGACAACTAAGTGAAGGCAACTTTGGTGAAACCTATTTGGCTAGGGATCACAAACGTCCTAGCAAACCTCTATGTGTAGTTAAACGCCTGAAGCCAAAGCATACCCATCCCAGAGTCATGGAACTGTTTGAGCAAGAAGCAATCATCCTCGAAAAATTGGGAGAACATCCTCAAATTCCGCGGCTCTTGGCTCATTTTGCTGTTGATAATGACTTATTCATCATCCAAGACTATGTAGCAGGACATACTCTAAGAAAAGAAATTGCGCCAAGAAAGCAAATGGCAGAAGCTGATGTCAAAGAATTGTTACATGACATTTTGGAAGTTTTAGTTTTTGTGCATCAAAATAACGTCATTCACCGCGATATCAAACCCGAAAATGTCATGCGACGTAAACATGACGGTAAGATCGTGCTGATAGACTTTGGCTCTGTGAGAGAACTTGGCACCATCTCAATTGATATATATAAAATGATTCGGACAAGTGTGGTGGTTGGGACTCCAGGCTATATACCCACAGAACAAGCCAAAGGCAAACCTCGCTTATGCAGTGACATCTATGCTTTAGGGATGATGGCTATTGAAGCTTTGACAGGTGTTTCTCCGCATCTGCTGCAAGAAGATCCCGAAACAGGAAAACTTATGTGGCGAGAGGATGTACAAGTGAGTGATGCTTTTGCCGATGTTCTCGAAACAATGATATGCGATCGCTACACTTTGCGCTATCCATCAGCAAGTGAAACATTACAAGCACTCACCGCAACTCAGAATTTACCATTTTTTTCTCGACCAATTCTACCCCAAGAACCCAAAGCGCCAGCCGAACCACAAATCAGTCTTGAGCCGGAGTTGGCAACAGTCATCTTACCCTTAGAAGAATTTGAGTTTGAATTAGCTAATATTGCTGAAAAAAGATGGTTTGGTTCCAAACCCACTTATGACATTAACCGTCTTTCTGCCACGGCTCAATGCTTTATAGAAGATTTAAATGATGGACTTACCTTGACAATGGTATCTATTCCTGGCAGACAATTTCTCATGGGTTCTCCAGATGATGAACCAGAACGATTTGATACCGAAAGTCCACAGCATTCTGTCAACGTCCAACCCTTCTTTATTAGTAAATTTCCCATCACCCAAGCACAATGGCAAGCAGTTGCGACACTTCCGGCAATTAACCGCACCCTTGAGCCTGAACCAGCTAGTGTTAAAGGTGCAAATCGCCCAGTAGAGCAAGTTTCCTGGGAAGATGCAGTAGAGTTCTGCGCTAGGCTGGGCGAGAAAACAAAGCGAAAATATCGCCTACCAAGCGAAGCTGAGTGGGAATATGCCTGTCGCGCCAACACCACTACACCTTTTCATTTTGGTGAAACGCTCATACCTAGCTTGGCAAACTATAACAACAGTTCTCTCTATAGCACTGACCAAGGAAATCATTGGCAAACAACCATAGTTGGCAGTTTTCCAGCCAATGCCTTTGGGTTATACGATATGCATGGCAATGTCTGGGAATGGTGCGGGGATCACTGGCACGAAAATTATCAAGGCGCACCTATTGATGGTAGTGTGTGGTTGTCTACCGATGATTATAAGTCTCGCGTGATTCGGGGTGGTTCCTGGAAAAACTCTTCTAGGTTATGTCGGTCTGCTTATCGGAGTTGGAATCCTCAGGATGGTCGGGGCAACCTCCTGGGTTTTCGCGTGGTAATTTCTTTATCAGGTTTTCAACTTTCTTTGTGAATAATTAAACTTGTATCTGACTGCTTGATTAAGAAAGGCTACTAACAAGTAGCAATCAGTCACTGGTAAAAAATTAAAATTGTACAAAGAATTTGTAATGTATTATTAAGCAGACCACTTGATTAAGCTCAATAAATTTCAGCAAATTATATATTGACAAAAGCGATATTATCTGTATCTAAAATTTAAAATCAAGTCTGGTTCCTTATACCCGCCACTTCCTTGCCGATATGCATGACAGATACCGTCAATCTAGGAAAAGTTGGATTTATGACTCAGCCTTCTACCAATAAGCTCAATAGTAATAGTGCGACTACAGAAATTGAACCTCCTCTAGCCAAAGCCAGTAATTATCAAAGTAGTTTTAATCCCTATAGAGCAAAACGCAGCAATTTTTTTCGTCGTCCCCAGTCTCTCGTGTCTTGGCAGCAAGGACACCAACAATGGAGCTTAAAATCGAAAGTCACTGGTTGGGCGATCGCTCTCAGCATATTACCAGTGTTAGGTATAGGTGCAGCCAGCTACTTTGGCAGTCAGTCAATAACTCAGCAAATTAGCCAAGCCAAATCAGCCAGCCCGACAGATTTGGCAAAAGCTGAAATTACCCTCAAGCAATACCAAGCATCTTTGTTGTGGGGAACAGGGATCATTGCTATCGTATCAGGTGCGATCGCAGCTATCATCTCCCGTCGTCTCACACGACCAGTTCTTTCAGCGGCTGAAATTTCTACCGTTTTAGTCAATAGATTAAGTCGGCGAGAAGAAATAGAAACTCAAGTTGATATTGCGGAACAAGATGAATTAGTAGCACTCAAAGCTAACATTAACCAGCTACAACTCCAGTTACCCGCTTTACTTTCAAAACAAGAAACTGAAACAGAACGTTCTCAAGTGTTAATTAACTTGACACGCCGGATGCAGGAAGCACTCTCTGAAGAAGATTTGCTAAGAACAACAGTTGAAGAAGTTCGCAAAGCTTTGAGAATTGACCGTGTAGTTATCTTTCAGTTTGATTCTAATTGGAATGGCACGTTTGTAGAAGAATCAGTCGCACCTGGTCTGCCCAAGATATTATGGGCGACCGTCTGCGATCCCTGTTTTCACGAAAAATACATCGAACAGTACCGACAAGGACGCGTCCGTGCAATTAATAACATTTATCAAGCTAACCTAACAGATTGTCACATCGGTTTGTTAGAAAGATTTGGAGTCAAAGCAAATTTAGTCGTACCGATTCTCAAAAATAACCAACTATTTGGCTTACTAATTGGTCATCAATGTTCCGCACCCCACTTTTGGCAACAAGCTGAAATCGATTTATTTGCTCAAGTTGGCACGCAACTGGGATTTGCCCTCGACCATGCCAGACTAATCGAACAAATAGACAAAAGAGCCGACCAAGCTTATGTAGTGAGCAATATTACTCGTAAAATTCGGGAATCGCTCAACGAAGAAGATGTCCTGAAAACCACCGTGGAAGAAATTCGCAAAGCCATCAGTGCAGACAGAGTAATAGTGTATGGTTTTGATGCCGACTGGTATGGTACAGTCATCGCCGAAGCCGTAGTTCCAGGTTTTCCCAAAGCATTACGTGCCAAAATTAAAGACCCTTGCTTTGCCGAAGGCTATGTAGACCAATACAGAGCAGGTCGAATTCAGGTAACCAACGACATTTACAAAGCAGGTCTAAGTGCTTGTCACATTAGCCAACTTGAACCTTTCGCCGTCAAAGCAAATTTAGTCGTACCAATTCTCAAAGACGACCAATTATTCGGTTTATTAGTTGCCCATCAATGTTCTGCTCCACGGGAGTGGCAGCCAACAGAAATTGATTTAGTGGCTCAGTTAGCGATGCAGGTGGGATTTGCGCTTGACCATGCCAGATTACTTCAGCGCATTGATGCTGAAGGAGTCCGCACCCAGCTACTTGTAGACATCACCCGCAGAATTCGGGAATCGCTCAAAGAAGAAGATGTCCTGAAAACCACCGTGGAAGAAATTCGCAAAGCCATCAGCACAGACCGCGTGTTAGTGTATGGTTTTGATGCCGACGGGTACGGCACAATCATCGCTGAAGCTGTAGTTCCAGGCTTTCCCAAAGCATTACGTGCCAGAATTAAAGACCCTTGCTTTGTGGAAGGTTATGTAGAGCAATACAGAGCAGGTCGAGTCCAGGCTACTAATGACATTTACAAGGCAGGTCTGAGTGCTTGTCACATTAGCCAACTTGAACCTTTCGCCGTCAAAGCAAATTTAGTCGTACCAATTCTCAAAGATGACCAGTTATTCGGCTTATTAATTGCCCATCAGTGTTCTGCCCCACGAGAGTGGCAGCAGCCAGAAATTGATTTAGTGGCTCAGTTAGCGATGCAGGTGGGATTTGCTCTCGACCATGCGCGGCTCTTAGAGCAAGTAGAGCAAGCTTATGAATCTGTGGAATCTAGCTTGAAACAGCAACATCTGCGTCAAGGAGCGTTGCAATCGCAAGTATCAAATTTACTCAAAGATCATGAAACTGTGGTGGAAACCCTTTCCAGTCAGGCAGTTAGCCAAATGGATTCTGTCACAGATGCCTATCATCAAATTCAAGCATTAGCTAATGGGGCGGAGAAAATTTTTCTGTATGTGCAAGAACTAGAAAACCAAGCCCAACATATCTACGAGCAAGTAGAAATTGGGCAGCAGGGTATGAATGGAATTTTAGACGGGATTTCGGCTGTTGGCACTACAGTTGTGGAAGCTGTCACCAGGTTGAAACATTTTGAACCGCCATCTCAAACACTGTTATCAAAAGTCAACTCGATTGCTGAAGTCGCATCACAAATGAAGCGTCAGGCGATGAAGGTCGTCTTTGAGGCAGCGCGGACTGCGGAAGCTGGTCAAGATGCTACTACTGCGGAGGAAGTGCTTGCTTTGGCACAGCAGTTGGATGATGAGATGACAGAAATCAAATCTTTAGTGAGAGAAATTTACTCAGCAAATCACGAATTAACAGCGTTAATGCTCTTAGGAGAGCAACAAGCGATCGCAGGCACTCAAGAAGTCGCAGCAACTGGGCAAGCACTTAATCACATTACTACTATGAGTAACCAAGTGAATGTGCTGCTAAAAGAACTAAACCAAGTCGCTACTAACCAAGTAGAAAGTTCCACCACAGCCAGCCAATCTCTTCTTGAAGTTGCCAGTACCTCGAAACAGACAACTGAACAAGCAGTTAACTTAGCTAAAGATTTAGCTAAATTAACTGCGATCGCCCAAGAATGGACGGAGGATGAAAATTAACAGCAAATCTTCTCTTCCTCCGCTCACTCAAACTACAAGCTAGGCGGTAAAATCACGTTGTCAATCGCATGAATCACACCGTTGCTGCCTTGAATATCTGGCTGAATCACTTTGCCATCATTCACCACTACGTTATTGCCATCAACTTTCACAGAAATGGGATCTCCTTGCAAGCTGGTTACTTGACCAGATTTCAAGTCTGAGGATAATACTTTGCCAGGTACTACATGGTAACTTAATATCTTCACCAGTACTTCTTTATTTTGTGGCTTCAACAAGTCGTTTAAAGCCTCTGGGGGCAGTTTGGCAAAGGCTGCATCAGTAGGCGCAAAAATGGTGTAAGGCCCTGCACCTTGTAAAGTTTCTGTCAACCCAGCAGCTTTTAAAGCTTGGGTAAGTGTTTTAAACGAACTATTTGATTCTGCTAGAGCGACAACATTCTGGTTTTTGTTGCTTGTGCCAGTTGTCGAAGGTTTGGTAGGTGTTTCAGTAGCTGGGACTTCTGTTGCAGGTGGTTGAGTAGGTGTTGCTTCTGGTGGAGTGCTGGGAGTAGGTGCAGTTTCGCTAGGCGCAGCTTGACTACCACGGTTGTAAGGAGGCTCGTTAAAAATGCTAGGGTTCGGATTTAGCCCTCTGTTTCTGGGTTTTTGAGCAACTAAATTTCTGTTGGGAACATTGTTTTTATCTGTAGCGATCGCGGGTTCAGCCGGTGTATAACTAGCATTGGTCTGAACGCGTTGACCCCGGTTATAAGGAGCTTCGCTAAAAATGCTAGGGTTCGGATTTAGGACTTCTTTGGCTTGTGATGGTAAAGTAACAAAGAGACTCATCCCTGCTACTCCTGCCATAGCTGCTAAATTGGTCAATAACTTGCTGTAATTCCTCTTCATAAATTTTATTTGTTTTGATTTGACACTGTTTACATAAAGACATATAACATTTCACAACACACAAAATCTAACCTATAAAGTAAGATTTTTCATATAAATTTCAGTTTTTTGTCTGGTTAAATTGTTAGTAAATAAATATGGGAATAGGATAATTGCTGAAAATAAAAGTATAAAAGTTATCTGGATAAATTTAGCATGAAGCAGCTTGAATGGTAAAAATATTTAGCGAAAAAATTAAAATTTGATAATTATGTAATTGTGCCAAAAAATTTTGCTTAGAGTAATATTTATGGCAGGAATTTTGTTCTGAATAGACAAATTTTAGAAAATTAAAGATAAAATAAAATGGTTATTTTCTAACTCAGTAATCAGGAATAGAATATGCTAGAATTATACCAATGGGAACTGTCGCAATACTCAGAAAAAGTGCGGCTAATTCTAGATTACAAAGGTTTGGAGTACCGCAAAATCGAAGTCACTCCTGGTATAGGACAGATAGAACTATTTCGTCTCACTGGTCAAAGACAAGTGCCAGTATTAAAGGATGGTAATCGATATATTGCAGATTCCACAGAAATAGCTAAGTATTTAGACTTAAAATATCCTGATCGCCCACTAATACCACAAAATCCTAAGCAAAAAGCTTTAACTTTATTAATCGAAGAATGGGCAGATGAATCAATCGGTATTAAAGGTAGAAAAGCTCTTTTCGCTGCTATCAGCCAGGATCAAAACTTTCGGAAATCCTTATTACCCACATCAACACCAGATATATTTCGCAATTTAGTCGAAGGAGTACCCAGCGATATTTTGACAGTATTGGGGTTGGGTGTCGGATATAGCCCAGACATAATTAAATCAGCGATCGCCGATCTCAAGCAAGACCTAGAAGCAGTAACTTTATTATTGACAGATAGCCCCTATCTCACAGGCGATGAACCCACATTAGCAGACTTAGCCGTTGCTGGTTTATCAATATTATTGAAGTTTCCCGAAGGTGCGTATCTAGATTTACCAGCAAGTCTTAGAGGTCAAGGAGTGCCAACCCTAGCACATAACCCTGATTATCAATTATTCTTTGAATGGCGCGATCGCCTCTATGCTCAATTTCGTAAACCATTAATCGGCGGATCTCCATCTAGTACAGCACCAACTTCGATTCAAATTGATTAGTGTGAAGTATGAAGTATGAAGTATGAAGTGTGAAATTTCATCGTTCTGCCTCCTGCCTTCTGACTATTAACAAATGACAAATGACAAATTGGTAAAACCATTAGGTTCGGTAATTCAAGGCTCACTAACTGGCGGATTAGAAGTAAGACTACACCCGGATATTTCTGTAGAAGATATGCGGGTAGGGAAGTTTTTAGTTGTCCAAGGGGTGCGATCGCGGTTTTTCTGTATGTTGACAGATGTATCCTTAGGCACAGCTAACGCTCGAATTATTGCTAATCCGCCGAGTTGGGAAGACACTTTTTTACGAGAAGTTTTAGCCGGAAGTGGTACATACGGGACTATTGCCTTAGCACCGATGTTGATGTTTACCCCCGAATCTCATGAATCTTTTTCTTCAACTAACGGCAAATCTGTAAATCCATTTGTGCCATCAACTACGGGTTTGGCATCATTTCAACCCCAAACCAGCACGACGATGGAATTGTTACCAGTCAAAACTATTCCCAGTCACTTTAGCCAAGTTTTCGACGCGAGTGAAGAAGATTTTCGCCGCGTCTTCGGTTGGGAAGATGATATCCAAAGAAAGAATTTCGCCATTGGTAAACCATTAGATATGGATGTACCTGTGTGCATTGATTTAAATCGATTTGTCGAACGCAGCAACGGCGTTTTTGGTAAATCTGGTACAGGTAAATCCTTTCTTACCCGTTTACTTATGGCTGGTGTCATCCGCAAAAATGCAGCTGTAAACTTGATTTTTGATATGCACTCAGAATATGGTTGGGAAGCCGTAGCTGAAGGCAAGAATGTCAATACTGTTAAAGGTTTAAAACAGTTATTTCCTGGGAAAGTTGAAGTTTATACCCTTGACCCCGAAGCTACCAAGCGCCGGGGTGTCCGTGATTCTCATGAACTATATCTTAGCTATGAACAAATAGAAATTGAAGATATTAAACTATGTAGCCGCGATTTAGGCCTATCAGAAGCAGCACTGGATAATGCCAACATCCTTTACAATGAATACAAACAATCTTGGATTGTTCAACTGCTAAACATGACGAATGATGAAATCGAGATGTTTTGTGAAGAGAAGCGCGGACACAAAGGCTCGATTATGTCGTTACAGCGTAAGTTGTTGCGCTTAGACAATTTAAAATATATGCGGGCGGTTTGTCCCCAGAACTATATTAATAAAATCTTACAATCTTTCGAAGCTGGCAAGAATGTAGTGGTAGAATTTGGTTCCCAGTCGAATATGCTCTCTTATATGTTGGTGACAAATATGATCACCAGACGTATTCATGAGCATTATGTCAAAAAAGCTGATAAGTTCTTGCAGAGCAAAAACCCCAACGATCGCCCCACCCCCTTAATGATTACCATTGAAGAGGCGCATCGTTTTCTTGACCCAGCCATTGTCCAAAGTACCATCTTTGGGACGATCGCACGGGAACTTAGGAAATATTTCGTAACGTTATTGGTAGTTGATCAACGCCCGTCGGGCATAGATAATGAAGTTATGTCCCAGATTGGTACTCGGATTACAGCTTTACTTAACGACGAAAAAGACATTGATGCGATTTTCACGGGTGTATCTGGTGCAGGCGGACTGCGATCGGTATTGGCTAAGTTAGACTCTAAACAACAAGCTTTGATATTGGGTCATGCCGTTCCTATGCCAGTAGTTGTGCGGACTCGTCCTTACGATGCTACTTTCTACGCCCAAATCGGTGATCCAGCTTGGGAAGAAAAGCCAGATGCAGAAGTATTCGCCGCTGCGGAACTAGCTAAAGCCGACTTGGGATTTTAAAAAGTATGAAGTATGAAGTATGAAGTATGAAGTATGAAATGAATATCACGAAAAAAGTTGAAAAACTTACCGAGTCTTAATTTTGGAGTATGGCGGTATGGGGTTTAGGGCAGAAGCGTTGATTTTTCAGTATGATGAAAAACTTAATACTTCATACTTCTATTCGTAACATCCCTCCAAAATTATGCCCACAGAGTTCGGTTTTCTCCCTACCGATAGGCAACATAAGAGGGGGTTTTGCCGTCACTATAGGTATAGTAAGCACTCTAAGGAAGTTTAAAATTTTTGTATATAAGCACACACTTTTGGACTATAATCTTCTCTTTCTCTAGACTACTTTACTATCCACCTGATTTGTCCTAATATAAAAGAAAGTAAAACTCATAACGACTTCGGATTTGCCAGTTGTTGATCGCAACTGAAGATAAAGAAGAATTCTTGAAAACAACCCAGTGTGCTTTTGAAAGACATAAAAATTTAGGAAGGGTAGGGTGAACCTATCTGAGGGACTCATCTTCTGGAATCTACAGTGTATGAACTGAATTATTTTAATAGCCGTCATGAACTGTTAAGCCAGAACGAAGGAGAGGAGCAAAGAGCAGGGGGAGTAGATTTCTGAATATGCAATCCCCAGAACCACCTGAGTTCGGTGTTTTATAGATAGATTTTTCTAATTCCTTTTAGTTATTGAAGATTTATTGTGTTTACGGAGTAGAGGACAACGCACCAATGCCTACTGTTAACACCCAAACTGAAAACCTGAACACCAAATTCACGGCTGATATGGTGCGAACCTATCTGCGGGAAATTGGTCGTGTACCACTGCTAACCCGTGAGCAAGAAATTGTCTATGGGAAGCAGGTGCAACAAATGATGACGCTAGTCGAAGCCAAAGAAGCTTTAGCGAAGAAATTGCACCGCGAACCGAGTTTGCCAGAGTGGGCAAGCCATGTTAAACAATCGGAAACCGATGTGAAGCAGACGGTAGCTCAAGGTAAACGGGCGAAGCAAAAAATGATTGAAGCGAATTTACGCTTAGTCGTAGCGATCGCCAAGAAATACCAAAAGCGGAATATGGAATTTCTCGATTTAATTCAAGAAGGCACACTTGGATTAGAGCGAGGAGTAGAGAAATTTGACCCCACACGCGGATATAAATTCTCCACTTATGCTTACTGGTGGATTCGCCAAGCGATTACCCGTGCGATCGCTCAACAAGGCCGCACCATTCGTTTACCGATTCACATCACCGAAAAACTGAACAAAATCAAAAAAGTGCAGCGCGAACTAGCCCAAACCTTAGGGCGTTCTCCTACACCTGCTGAAATCGCCAAAGAACTGGAATTAGAACCAGCCCAAATTCGGGAATATCTGAATATGGCGCGTCAACCAGTATCTTTAGATGTCCGTGTCGGTGATAACCAAGACACTGAATTGCAAGAAATGCTCGAAGATGAAGGCCCATCACCAGAGTACTACACCACCCAAGAATTCTTGCGCCAAGACCTCAACACCTTGCTGGCTGAACTAACTCCTCAACAGCGTGAAGTGTTAGCCTTACGCTTTGGCTTAGAGGATGGTAATGAATTGTCCTTGGCGAAAGTTGGCGAAAGATTAAATCTCAGCCGCGAACGTGTTCGTCAACTCGAACATCAAGCCTTAGCTCATCTGCGTCGCCGCCGCGCCAACGTCAAAGAATACGTTGCTAGTTAATTTGCAGAATCTATAACGGTGATGCGCCTCCTGAACTCAGGGGGCGATTTTTTTGTATTGTTATTTGGGGGAATTTTTAGGTAGAGCTTAAACAAGCGATCGCTATATTCTGAGAAAAATAACCTACAGCAGAATTCAGAAGTCAGGAGTCAGAATTCAGAATTCAGAATAAGAACAGGCTCTATACTTAGTTTTGAGGCTTAAATGCTGTACTTTACTTACTTGAAATCTGCTGTATGTTCTATAGTGACTTTACAAAGAAAAATTAGTTTATTTTCTGGTGTAGATAATCCCTGCTGTAAAATCGCTAATACTTTCGCCAAATTTCCCGCTAATAAAGCTGCTTTATCTAACCACAACCCCAAAAAAACTTGAGAGCAAACTATATCATCTGAATTTGCTTCAAGTTGAACATACTCGCCTTCATTTAACCTAAACCAATCAAATTGATGCTCATAAACTCGCCAAACTAAATATTCCTGTACTCCATTACGACGGTAAACTTTGAGTTTTTCATGCAAATCATAAGAAGCACTAGAAGCCGCAATCTCGACAATTAATTCTGGCGCACCTTCGACATAATCATCTTCTGTAATGCGTGAGTGTCCACCTTGTTCTATTCTCAGTAGTGCATCTGGTTGTGGTTCGTTATCGGCATCTAATAAAACAGTGGTATTATCTGCAAAACCTACACCAGGTGTCGCTGCTACATATGTACCCAACCAAGCCATAATGTAAGCATGAGGTTCTCCATGACTTTTGATTCTCAATGGGGATGCCACGTAAACAACTCCTTCAATCAATTCTGCTTTTTTCAACTTCGGCATGGCGTGGTAGCGGCGCTCAAATTCTGCACGGGTGAGCTTGTCACCGTTTTCTAAAGGTGGAATTGTCAACAATTGAGAAGTTGTGTCAGCCAACATCATAGTTTTTTGATAATGGTTAATTACTGATATTAATAATTTTAGCGATCGCCCCTGCTATTTTTGCGCCAAAACTTGCACAAAATCTTGATGTTCTTTACTTGCTAAACCCAGGTGCAATACTTCTAAAACCTTCGCCAAATTTCCCGCTAATAAAGCTGCTTTATCTAACCACAACCCCAAAAAAACTTGAGAGCAAACTATATCATCTGGATTTGCTTCAAGTTGAATATATTCGCCTTCATTTAACCTAAACCAATCAAATTGATGCTCATAAACTCGCCAGACTAAATATTCTTGTACCTGATTACGACGATATACTTTGAGTTTTTCATGCAAATCATAAGAAGCACTCGAAGCCGCAATCTCGACAATTAATTCTGGCGCACCTTCGACATAATCATCTTCAGTAATGCGCGACTGTCCACCTTGTTCTATTCTCAGTAGTGCATCTGGTTGTGGTTCGTTATCGGCATCTAATAAAACAGTGGTATTATCCAGTGTTTCTACTCCTGGCGTAGCTGCTTCGTAAGCGATTAACCAACCCATAATGCTTGCATGGGGTTTACCGTGTTTTTTTGCTCGTACAGGGGATGCCAAGTAAACAACTCCTTCAATTAATTCTGCTTTTTTCCGATTCGGCATAGCATGGTAACGGCGCTCAAATTCTGCACGGGTGAGTTTGTCGCCGTTTTCTAAAGGCGGAATTGACAACAGTTGAGAAGTTGTGTTAGCAGATACCATAATTTTTGTAGTGTCCAACAGAGCTTACTCTTATTAGTTTCCGTCACCCTACACCCGACATATTAAAATTTCATCTCTTGCGGAATGCAGAGCTTGGTTGTTGTATGTGATTATAGTCAAACCTAATCGGCAAAGGAAATATCAATATTTGTAAAGAAGAAGCTATCAAAAGTTATCAGAATCTTGCATCTCACAATTACATCACCCGATTGGGTGATTCTGTTGGGTGAAGAGTAAATTCTTTAAGTGATGATAGTGTGTGATTATCGTCAAATATTCCAAAAAGCTTCTTTTTTTGACGAATATTTATTTTGAAAAATCTAAATCAAACCATTGACGGAACCTTGAACGATACACAGTTGGTTATGGTTTAAGGAAGTCGCAGAGGAGACAGTTAATTTCGTAACAGGAGTGGTCGGGTGCTTAACAATATTTCTAAATTCTTATCCTCTCGTAAGCTGGCATTTCCTATTGTTGGCTTAGTTTTAACCGTTGGTGTTGTAAGTGAGCAGACTAAACCTGTACTAAGTAAACAATTGCAAACAGTAACAACTTCCGCATCTCTGGATGGTAACTTTTCTAGATTGACGAGTAACCAATATAGGAGTTCCGATAATTATCTATTGTCAGGCCTGAGAGAAGTTCGGGAACAGCGAACTCAACAGCAAACAGTGGCTTTTGAGAGTGAAATTCTAGAACCTGAATCTAGAGATTTATCACCTACAAACTATCAAAAAGCTGGCAAAGAAGCAGGAGTAATGCCTAGGAGAAATATTCCTACAAAAGATGGAGTTTATCTCTATGGACAATCACCAACACCAAACCAAATTGGTCAAGGCTATATCGTATTCCAGAAGCAGCGAGGTAAAGTAACTGGTGCGTTGTATATGCCTAGCTCTGAGTTTAGTTGTTTTCAAGGCACAATTGATAAATCTGGTGAGTTAGCAATGACGGTGAATGGGTCACAAGATGAAGTTGGTACGTCAGATGTAGCTACAAACAGTACAATTCCAGCTGTTTCTGAAGATGAATTCAATAACTACGCTTACTCTGTAGCATTGCAAGATTATCATCCCATTCAATCTATCAGTCCTAGCGATCGCCGCATTTTGCAGATGTGTCAAGCAAATGAATTATGAAGTATGAATTATGAATTATGAAGTATGAAATGTTTAGGAAAATTATATTTCAGACTTCAGACTTCACACTTCATACTTCATCAGTATTCAATTCCTGGTTGAGCTTTAACGCCTTGGTCGCGGAAAGGATGTTTGATTAATGTCATTTCTGTTACTAAGTCAGCGCGCTCAATTAAAGCTGCTGGTGCGCCTCTACCTGTAAGAATTACGTGTTTAGATGGTGGTTTCTCTGCCAAGCCTGCTAAAACTTCTTCTACTTGTAAGTAAGCCATTTTTAAAGCGATATTAATTTCATCCAACAGCACCAATTGAAAATCTGGGTTGCGGATGTATTCTAAAGATTTTTCCCAAGCTGCGTGCGCTTTTTCGAGGTCGCGATCGCGGTCTTGGGTTTCCCAGGTAAAGCCTTCACCCATCGCGTGAAATTCGATTTGGTCTTCCCAATGGCTGAACACCAGTTTTTCTGAAGGTTCCCACGCGCCTTTGATAAATTGGACGATCGCCACTTTATAGCCATGACCAAGCGATCGTAACACCATTCCTAGTGCCGCAGTAGTTTTGCCTTTACCGTTACCAGTATTAACAATAATTAACCCTTTTTCTGGGACAGCTTGTGCTATGCGCCGATCCTGTATTTCTTTGCGGCGCTGCATCTTTTGGCGGTACTGTTCATCAGTCAGTTTTGAATCATTATTTAGAGATGCAGACATTATTTCATCAATCAAGCGTTCGATTTCTTTATCTGATTCTAATTCTTCTGGTGTATCTTTACTCATAAGTATTTTATAAAAGTAACGACTACAGCAAATAGGATGACAAGACTTTACTTATAGAAAATGATGGGATGGCTTTATTCAAACTGATAGTAAATTTATATATTTTTTGAAAAATAAGGATTAAGAATTAACTCATAGAATAGAAATCATACAAGTAGAATAAATAAGTTAATAGCTTTATTAAAACATTTTTATTAAAAAATTTTGTAGTCGCTTTGACTGCTTATAAGTTAAGATGCTCAGATCCTCGACTTCTCAAAGAAGTCGGGGATCTCTTGGTTAACAAATGGTTTAGGATTGCTATATTATGAAGCAAATAGAAATTATTCAAGGTGATATTACTCAGTTATCAGTAGATGCAATTGTTAACGCTGCTAATAGTTCTTTATTGGGTGGTGGGGGTGTTGATGGTGCAATTCACCGCGCAGCAGGAACAGAATTACTGGCAGAATGTCGGCAGTTAAGAGGTTGTGAAACTGGTGAAGCGAAGATAACAAAAGGTTATAATTTGCCTGCTAAATGGGTAATTCACACGGTTGGGCCAGTGTGGAAAGGCGGAAATAATGGAGAGGATGAGTTACTAGCTAGTTGTTACAGTCACAGTTTAGCTTTAGCAGAACAACATCAGATTAAAACCATTGCTTTTCCTGCTATTAGTACAGGTGTTTATGAATTCCCGATGGAACGTGCCTGTAAAATTGCGATCGCAGAAGTTAAAAAGTTTTTTCAACAGACAAATTCCCTAGAAAGAGTGATTTTTGTATGTTTTGGGCAAAGCGCATTCGATTTATATACAAAGACAATGCCAGAAGTTACTGAAACATAGTTAACATTAATTACCGATGAACAATGCAAAGACATTCAAGCCGCTTTGTGTACATTCCTTATGTATGCTGTCGTGAATGGATTACCGAAGCAAGGCACACCAGAATATGATGCAGCAAATACAGTATCACTTGCTGGATTAATGGCAATACCAGTGTTATCTAATGACCAATTACCAAGCATCACCCTACGCGATATGTTTGGACAACCAGCCGGAGAGAAAATCAACTGTTTCCCCTTCACTGGAGAATTGCCCAGCTATACCGCTATAACCGTGACACCGCCCAAAAAAGCAGATAAGAAAGGCAATGGTAAAGGTGGCTATGGTGGCGCAACAGTAACCACGACCGTTACAGGTTATTTAGCACCACAGGACAGAGCAAAATATATCGCTGATTCGTTACGGGCTATGGGCGTAGATTGCAAGGGTGACGATATAGCAGCGATTAACGCTTGTATTGCCGAAGCAAAACCAGCTAAGGGAGAAAACCCTGTAACAGAATTAGTAAAACTTGCTTACCAGATGACTACCG
>NZ_JAIVFW010000087.1 GCF_020829595.1 Nostoc sp. CHAB 5844 | reverse complement strand
ACGTAGCACCGGATGTACAGGGACTTGCCGCGTTTTACGTTTACCGTCTGGGCTGGCCTTACGAGTCCTGGCGCGAAAATTGATATACTCGCGTGGTGTACCGTCAGAGTTATACACATCCTCAACACTCAACTGTACTAACGCCCCCCAGCGTTCGCCAGTGTACCAAGCCAAATCAAACAGTAACTTATACTTTTGGCTTTTAATGTGCCGACGAATTTTAGAATAGTCAGTTTCAGTCAAGATTGCCGCCTGACCGTTCCGATTATTTTTCATGCTATTTTCTCTTGCTTCTGCATTCCGGTTTAACCATTAGCAGTGGTTAAATTGGAATATTTCTAATATTAGCTATTAGTAATATTCTGCTCAATCCTAGTCAGAGCAGGAGTTACACGTCCTCAGAGGAACTACCGCTTTTACATAAAACTGGAAGATTTACGCTTAATTAATTACCGCATAAAACGGATTTATTCACTTCAAAATAAATCTGTATGGCGGAACCACTTTTAACCGATGTTTTTGGTGCTGGTGCAACACAAAACGCTACGACTGTGACAATTGCAAAAGCCGACTTAGCAGCAGTTGGATTAACAGCATCGGCAAGTAATACTGCGGAATCTCTGTTAGTAGCCATTCTTCTCAAAGCTGAAACTTACCTGAACGACACCAATCAAGCAAACAACATAGACCAATCAGTTAGCCTCAGCACGGCAACAACACCTAGCTTCACCAACAGAAACAATGCAGTTTATATCAGGGACGCAATAACAGTAGAAATCGATAAACCTGCTGGAACTTTAACAATCGACCCTGACAACTATTAAAAATGACAATTGCAGCTAGAACAAATACAACTCTGGCTGCTACCATCACACAAACCAATTTGGTAGCGGCTATCAAAACAGCAATGACGAATGCTGGATTTAGTACTCTTTATGATGACTATACCAGCACTAATAGAATCCTAGTTTACGAAGTTGTAATAGATGCTTCTAAAACCTATGGAAAGAATTATTTTGTTGTTTCGATTAGTTCGGCTCTTGTAATTGCAACTCAAATTTTCTCTACTTGGAATGCTTCAACTCATACGGGTACAGGCGGGAGTGCTGCTACTACATTTACTGCTTTTGCAACTGCTTCAAGTATTAGTTTTGCTGCTTTCAATGGAGGGGATGAATTCAAATTAGTTGTAGCTGTTCAAGGTAGTGTCGTTATAGTCATAGGTTCCCTTGTTCCCGCTAGTAAACCTACTTGGTGGGATTTAAATTTATGGAATTGGGGGTTTTATCCTACTGCCACAAATTTGAGTACATGGAAAAGTCCGTCCATTAATCCTTATTCAAATGAGAATTATCAATTCTTGATGTTAACTAGTACTTTTCTAGCTACAGCTAATCCACAAACTAACAAAAGAGATGTGATTACAGGATTACTTTTAGCTAGTTCTAGTAATACAGGAATAGCGGGCAAAACGAGTGATGATTTAGCTTGTGTGTGTGCTTCTGGTAGTAGTAGATACGACACGATACAACCAACGGGAACGACACAAGTATTTACGGTTTTAAATAATGCTTCCGGCGGTTTTGCAGTGAGGACTACTTAATGTATTCAGGAGGCAACTATTATCAAGGTGACACTTTATTAGAAGGTCAATGGTTGGCTTTATCTTCTTTGTTTGATGCGATTAGCAATTACACAAATGCTATTAAGTGGAGTTGTGAAAGTTTAATCAATCGTTCTAATCCATTACAAATTTACTTTGGAAATGGAGCGAGACAAGATAGTAATTATTTGTACATCAAAAAGAGCGATTTAACTGGTTTAACTCCCTTAGTTAATAATTCAGCAGAGTCATTATTGATTGCTTTGTTACTCAAGAACTTAGACATGACAAATGATGTTGACGACTTAATTACACTTACACTTTTTGACACCTACGTTTCCGAAAATAAAATTAAAAACATAATACTGATTCAGCCCAGCTATTTAGCACTAACAACTAATGATGAATTACAAGATTTACCCACTAGTATCAATCCGATGAATTATGACTAATTATTGTCAGTCAGGCAATAAAGCTATCGTTGTTTACTCGTTTAATGGAGGCAAGGAGAAGAAATATAAATCAAAGGTTTCTCCGATTGAGGTTAATACTTTTGATGGATATACAAGAAATATTCCAGGCGAGATTTACGCGTGGAACTTTTCAACAGCATTAAATCCACAAACAACGCTTGAAGATATGCCGTTTAGAGCTAAAGGAATGCTAACCAATTTTCAAGTTACTGGATTAATTAATACCGATACGATAAATGGTATTGAGTATGGAAATTGGGCTTGTAGCTTTGTTGATGGAGACGCGAACACAATAACGGGTTCAGCAGTAGGATATTACCCTAATGATTTACCGACATTAGTGAAGATTCAACTATCAGATACAGAAACTATATGCAGGCTGGAAGCTAAAGATATTGATGGTAATTTACTATTTTCTGATAACGGGAAATGTCCATGTAATTTCACTGTACAGTGCGGTAATTGCCCTGATGGATTTGTTGAATGCCCTCATCCTGGTTATCCCGGTTACTGTTGCATTGATTGTAAAGGTTCAGCCGCAAAGATAAATGCTTTAGCTCAGACAGTGGAGCAGTATGGCAGAGCAATGTAAAGACATAGATGCAGCGTTAGCTAGATTAGAAAATGCCATCAATCAGCTAACTAATAGATTCTCAAATATTGAGAATAGAATTAGCAGATTAGAGCAAGCGATAAATATTTTCAACTCAAGCATTAACGGATTACAAAATGCTGATTCGGAAATTAGAGGGAAGCTAGGTAATCTTGAGGGGGAATTGAAGAAGCTAAAACAAGGTGGAGAAAAAAATAATAATGAATCAGAGATTTTAAGAAGACTTTCAAAACTTGAAAGTTATTGCGACAGTGTTGAAGCTGTTTTAAATCAAATTGCTTCAGTTCTTAGACCGATTACTGCAATTTTTAAATAATTATGCCAGCACCAACCACGCAAGCCGGAAAGTTAGTATTAGATGAATGTACTGCTTTATATCGAGCCTTAAATTACCGGATTGGGGATTTTAAGGCACTGACTGATTTAAAGAAAAGATATGCGGAAATGGATAGGGTTCGTTCACAAGTAACAGCAGCACGCCAAGGAATTCAACAAGTAAAGCAAACGACAAAAGAAACAGCCGATTTATACAAAGACCTCAATAAAAGGGCAAAGGAGATTGGGAAAACAGCTAATGAATCTAAGAAATTATGGTCGGGACTTCTGAGTAAGATTCCTGGCGGTAGTAACGCAAATAAGGTGGCAAACTCTCCACAACGCCTATATGCTCAGTGCCAATTTGGGGCAAACATTAACTAGTGCAATATCAAATGTATTAGCTGCAATTGGCATTAAAGATGCTGAAGGCGGTGCATTAGATATTGGTGAAATTTTAGGAGGTCAATTTGATAATCTAGCTAAATCTGTTATTGGTGAAAAAGAGTGGGGAAGTATTAAAACTGAATACAGAAAAGGGAATCGAATCTATCAAGCTGCTGCCAATTTAATGAATTCAGTGCAATCTATTGGAGCTTCTACATTAAATGCACTTGAAGTCGTTGGTCAATGGAATGCTAAAGTCGCTAACTCATTAAAACGCTTTGGTGTAGTTGGCGACAAAGCATACGAGTGGATGAATCCTAATGTTAACTTCCAGAATAAATACTTTACTGCACTAGAAAACGCTACGAATGTCATCTCGCAAGTAGACCAAGTAGCAAGTGAAGTGTTGAGCATTAAAGAAACAGTTGAGCAGATTAAAGGACAAAAGAAAGAACTGGATGACTCACTAAAAGAATTGAAAATCAATAATCTTCGTCTTGATTATATGGATGAATACTTTAATCGAACCCTGGCTTATTTAAGTCAGGCAATAGCTAGCGACCTCAACCCTTAAAATATGCCTTTACCAACCAATTTTAATGAATTTGAGCATTTACAAGATTTGGTTAGAAGAGAACATAACAAAGCCGTCAGGCTATACTTTAAAAATCAATCTGATGACGATATATCTACACCAAAAAGCAGTCTAAAACACGCTTGTTTAATCAAAGATGAAGACAATGCAGCCATGACACAAATGCGGTTATGGCTGTTTGAGATAACTTGTGGACACGCTCAAAGTTTACAGGCTCCCATGTATGCAATTCCTGTTCAGGAATTGCAGCGTGATGTCAAATTTAAACCCCAGGTAAAACTGTATTTTAGGGAACGATTAGATCAAGATACAACTGACAGAATTTCACCAGCTAGAGGTGAAATTACCATTAGGTTAATGAATGAATCATCGGATACTATCTCTCGTGCCAAGGCAGTAGAACTGGCTAGAGATATCAAAAGAGAATTTGCTGCACCTGTTTTTATTTGGGAAAAAGGATGGTACAAATTCACTTATTTAGATACACAACATGGGTATGATTTGCGATTATTTGTTAAGTCAAAACCTGAAGGTATTCGTGTTGCTCGGCAGGTGCTTCAAATACAAGGGCATAGTTTTAATGATGATTACCTCAGTTTTGTAGATCACGAAAGAAGTTACTCTCTCAACCCTGGAACCCATCGTGTCTACGGTAAAACAATCAAAAAGCCTGTACAACGTCCACGGGTCGATTTACGGTTTCGCTATGCCCAATTACTGATCTGGGGACAAACTACAGCAGTTAATTTGGTTGCTATGTCTGAGGTGGGCTTGAAATCTGTAATTGAGAGGGTCTATGACTCTTAATTTTCTCGCCGACTAGTTAACTTATCGTCGGAGCAAAAAGGCTCAAAAAGCAGTGTTATACCTGAATCATAGGTATGAAACAACACTTACTACACGTATGGCTAAACGATTCAATAATCTCGAAGCAGCACTCAAATATCTTCAAGGAACAGGTACAGACACCACTGCAATCCCAAACGCGCCTGCTGGGTCACAACTTGCAGAATATCAAGAATGGCGTAGCCGCAAGCGAATTGTTGACTATACCAGGGATGCCGCATCCAAACCAGGCACTTTGGAAGAGGCCGTTATTAAGCCCTTTGGTTTACCAACAGCTGATACTAAAGAATTCATTGTTGATTTTAGCAACAGAGCCAAAACAAAATTAACTGATACCGGGGTAAATGAAGCGGCATTAAATCATGTAACTGCACCTACTGGCGCACAACGAGTTATCGGGTTTACTCCAGCCAAAGCCATTGTTACTATATATGCCACTGGTGACGGCACGCCAACACCGTCTAAGATTACTGGCCGCAGATACAACAAAAAAAATAACAATTCTTACACTTTACCTTTTGGTAGGGGAACAGATGATCCTAGCTACTCACAAGCTAGATCAACTATTACTACTGCTGTTAGCACTGGATCTACTTCTCGCGGCGTGAGTTTTCAGCCAGAAATATATAGATAGATAATGCTTGATATTTTACTGGAAACAGAAATTCAAGTTAATCATCAAATTAGTTTCGATGAGGCTAATGATTTAGTCAGGAAATTAGAAGTTGCTAATTTAGCAAGAGATAAATTTTTGGCAGGACAAATTAGCCTTAGCGACTACTGCGACATCTTAGAAATGTGTGATGTCAATCTTGATGATTACTTGATTAGTGTGGAATCAAATCTCAATAACTTCGGCTTGATTTAAAGTGTCTCAGCCAGTTTTAGAGCTAAACTCTCAGGGCGTATGGTCACAAGTTTTTCATGAATCAAGACAGGCGTTAGTAGCTACTCCTAGCGGTGGCTACTATCCCATTCCTGCTTTTGAAATTCCTTTTTTATTTGAACGGCATATTTTAGCTGTTCGCTGTATGTCAACTACAGCAAAGGCTACATGGCGTTTTGGTGGGAATTTATCTCAAAAAATTCAACTGGGAACGGGTGGTAGTGCTTCACCTTTACCAATAGCTGATGGTGCAGTTATTCCTTTACGAGTAAATCGTACTAGGTTGATTTTGCTCCAGCATTTAACATCTACCTATCAATTAGTCCATGAAACTCCCTATTGGTTTAAAGATGTTACTTTGACAATTTGGGAATATACAGGTATTGAGTCCAATACAACTGAACAGTTGATTGAAACTCTCAAAATTGATGTGCTACGAGTTGAAGACAAAATTGATAATCTTTAAAAAGCTCATGTATGAAACTAGATGTTAACAATGCTTTAACTGTTCTTTCTGGTTTGCTAATGGTAGTCGGTGCTATTTACCGATTAGCTCAAGTTGAGGCAAATATCAATACAAAAATTACTCGATTGGAATCTACTATGAATAGAGCCGTTGACGAACTAAAGGACGGTTTGGTTGATAGGTTGAACGCTACAGAAAAAAAATTAGATATTCATTTGACTGAGTATACAGAAAAGAAACTATTTGCAGAATACAGGCACAACGCTACTGACAAACTCCTTGAACACAAATTTAATCGACTTAGGGGGTTGATTAAACAGCTTTCTGGCTTTCTCAACAAAAAATCTGGGTTTGTGCTTCGGGATGATGAGTATTAATTCTCTGGGGATTCATTTAAACTAACAATAATTATGGCTTTCTGGTAATTAGGTTGGTACAAATAAAGCTAACTAGTGAGGATCGTCATTTGTCATTTGTGATGTCTGACGATGATTTAAGAATGCTATGGGTGAGAAAATGAAAGAATAAAAGAGTAAAAATATTGATATTTGGCATTATTCATGACCAGTATTTCTGCTACACAAACTCAGTTGCATCGCCATAGAGATAAATTTCCAGCTTTAGCTAATAAGATTTATTTTAACTATGGAGGACAGGGGCCGTTACCCAAAAAAGCAATGGATGCCATCATCCAAACTGAAACTCATATTCAGCAGCTAGGCCCTTTTGGTAATGAGGTTGGACGCTGGATGGGTTCACATACTCAAACTATCAAACAAGCGATCGCATCGGAGTTAAACGCAACGCCAGAAACCATTACTCTAACAGAGAATGTCACTGTAGGTTGTAATATTCCCTTGTGGGGTATTGATTGGCATTCTGGCGACCATTTGCTACTTTCTGACTGTGAACACCAAGGCGTAATTGCCGCAGCTAAGGAAATTGGGCGGCGATTTAATGTGGAAGTTAGCACTTGTCCGTTAATGGCAACTTTAAATGCAGGCGACCCCGTGGCGGTTGTTGCCCAAAATTTACGCCCCAATACCCGCTTAGTTATTCTTAGCCACGTCCTTTGGAATACTGGCCAAGTTTTGCCGCTTGACAAGATTATAGAAGTATGCAGAGATAACAATTCCTTAATATTAGTTGATGCTGCCCAATCTGTAGGTTTATTGCCTTTAGATTTAAGTGAATTAGGGGCAGATTTTTATGCTTTTACCGGACACAAATGGTGGTGTGGCCCAGCTGGTGTAGGTGGTTTATATGTTAAACCAGAAGCACGAGAAAAACTAGCACCGACATTTGTAGGTTGGCGTGGTGTGATTAAAGATAATCAAGGTCAGCCGATAGATTGGTGTCCTGATGGACGGAAATATGAAGTGGGGACATCAGCATATTCATTTTATGCTGGCTTGGTGGAGGCGATCGCACTTCATCAACAATGGGGTACAGCCGAGAAACGTTATCAGCAAATTTGCCGCAATAGTGAATATCTCTGGCGTAAATTATCAGCGTTACACCAAATTAAATGTTTACGAACTTCCCCACCAGAAAGCGGTTTAGTCTCGTTTCAATTTGTCGAACATCAACCTCAAACAAGTGTTAAATTAGTGCAATTTTTAGAGACAAACAAAATATTCACCCGCACCATTGCAAATCCTGACTGCATTCGCGCCACCGTTCACTACTTTACTTTAGAGTCAGAAATTGACCAATTGGTAGAACAAATAAACAAGTTTAGTCAATAGTCAAAAGGCTAAAGAATAAAGATAAAAGATTTTGTGTCACTTTTGAGATATTTTTTATTTGGAATTCTTTACTTCAATAAAAATACTAAATTTAAAAAATTTATTCTTGTCAGAAGAAAACTCCACTCCTCACTCCCTAATTGATTATGAAACGCCCCATATTATACGTAGCCATCACCAACCACGGCTTTGGTCATGCTACTCGCACAGCATCTGTGGCTGCAACTATTCAAAAGTTGTGTCCGGATGTGTTGTTGATTATGGTGACAACTGCGCCGCGCTGGTTGCTAGATTCATATATAGAAGGTGATTTTATCCATCGTCCCCGTGCTTTTGATTTGGGTGTAGTACAGGCTGATAGTTTGACAATGGATAAAGCCGCAACTTTAGAAAAATTATTATATATTAAAAAGCAGCAGAATTCTTTAATCGCTTCAGAAGTAAATTTTATTCGCCAAAATCGGGTTGATTTAATTTTAGCTGATATTCCTTTTCTCGCGCCTTTATTTGCTAAAGCCGCAGACATTCCTTGTTGGATGATGAGTAACTTTGGTTGGGATTTAATCTACAGAGATTGGGGAAGTGAATTTATCGCGATCGCAGATTGGATTGGTGAATGTTATTCTAAGTGCGATCGCTTGTTTCGGTTGCCTTTTCATGAACCAATGCCAGCTTTTCAGAATATTACAGATGTCGGCTTAACAGGTGGTTCACCTCGTTACCCTGCTGATGAATTACGTGCTAATTGGAGAATAACTGCGCTACAAGATAAAACCATTTTGTTGACATTTGGTGGTTTAGGTTTACAGCAAATTCCTTACGAAAACTTACAACATTTCCCAGATTGGCAATTTATTACTTTTGATAAATCCGCGCCTGATTTACCTAATTTAGTAAAAATTAATGATAGCAAATTCCGTCCTGTAGATTTTATGCCGATTTGTGGACGAGTAGTTTCTAAACCTGGTTACGGAACTTTTTCAGAAGCGACGCGCTTGGAAATACCGATGGTAACAATTCCGCGCGATGATTTTGCCGAAGCAAGTTTTCTCTTAGAAGGAATTGCTAATTATAACTATCATCAAATTGTGACACCCGCAGAATTTTTTGCAGGTGATTGGAATTTCCTCCATGAACTACCCCAAGCACCAAAGCAACCCCAAGGAATTGCAAAGGATGGAAATGAGGCGATCGCGCAAGCTATTATTAATCAAATAAGGAATAGGAAGTAAGAGAAAATAACAAATGACAAATGATAAATGACCATTGACTAATAACAATTAACGATAAGGATAGACATGGCGCATCTCAAAGCGACATTGTTCCCACAGTGGTAACAACGCCTGTTTTGCTGCATTTAACTGACCTTGAGAATGATTAATTTTGCCATTTTCGATAATCCAAATAAATACGCGTGTAATTAAATCTGTTTCGTAACTACTGACATATTTACAATTATTTATCTTTGTTACTTGTGCATCTAAACAATAGATAGCATCTTTAAAAGTCCAAATTTTTTCTCTGAATATCTCTGCTGATGGATTTTCCCACCGTATTCTCTGCAAATTCATGGTAATGTAATCTAACCCTGCGATCGCAGAATCAGCATTTCTTACTAAATCTGTAAATACTTGGTAATATCGCTTCAAGCATGAAGCTGCCAGATTTTCGATATATACTTGTAGCCATGCTTGTATATCTCGCAAATAACGCAATAATTCTTTAATGTCATTTATTTCTTTAAGTGTTATATGTTGACTTTGGTAATTTAAAATATTTTTATTTAAGTCAAATTCTAGCACTTGAAATTCCTGAGAATAATAATTAATAACTTTAGGTATATATTTTTCTATTAACCAATTTTTAGTATATTTCGCTGTCCATGTTCCTCTAATACCAATATCTTCTTGCCAGGAATTGAGGTTACTTCTTTCTAATGTTGATATGTGGATATCATTTATTTCGTATAAGATATCAACTTGATTATTAGATAATGCAGACCAAGAATTACTGAGTCGCGGCACAATAAAGGCATGATCATGAATCCCACGACTAACGCGAATAGAAGTATTCCCTTGAGCAAATAAATGCCATTCTGATTTACCTTGAGCATAATTAAACTTTTTAATAAAATTATGCATTATTTTCCATAATTTTACATCTACAGAAAATAGATGAAATCCTCTGAAATCGGGAAGTTCTACAAATTTAAAATCCCATGTTTCTAAATAATTTTCAAATTCGATAATTTTATTTTTATATTCTTGACAAATAGCATCTACACATAAACATAAGTCTGCTGCTTCTAACTCAGATAAAATTACTGTTGTTTGTCCTAAAGAAGCCTCAAAAGTATCTGCATCTATTTGTTTGAGAAAACGACGACAACCCCATTCAGGCTTAGTGTGCAATCCTGTCATTAGTTTACCTAAAATTTGTTGATGGTTTAGGGCAATTTTTAAACTTCTTAAAATAACACTGCTAAATTGAATTAAACAATGACCTTTACCAAAAGCTTGCGGTAAATTACATTCAATTAAAACTTTGGGTTTAACAACAATTAAGTGATGACCTTCTTTTAATAAATAAGGCTCAAATTCAGCATTTTCTAAAATCTTGCCAAACTCCGTATGTCGTCTTAAATATTTTTCTAGCCTACTAAATTCAGGATATTTTAATTTATTTAGTATAATTTTATTAACTTTTTTAATTAAATTAAAATTAAGTTGATGATAAATGTTTTCAGCTATTTGGCTACTTCTCAATGTATCAATAATCGAATCAAGTATAATTTCTTCTCGATGTAAATAAAAATATTTAAATATTTTTATAGTGTATCCATTAGTAATTATAAAGAATATAGGTTTTAAATAAGTACTATAAAATTTAGCTTGGGTAATAGATTCTTGAAAATATTGAGTATTTGGAGATAGATAAATAATAATTACCAATGACGTGTCTGAATTTTGCCGAACAACATCATCGGTTGCAAAATAAATTTGAGCATTTTTGAGTTGCTTGGCTGGATTATCTAAATCATTACTTGTTAAAGCATACTTACTCTGCCGACATGAATCTGGGTATCCTAAATGCTGAAACATCGGCAAAATAAACTTTTTTTCTACATCTTCTTCGGTTTGTAAAATCCGAATATCAAAACCTTGTATCCACTTAATAAATAATTGCAGCGAGTCAGGAATGTACATTAGCGAATCCACTGCTTATATAAATTTGCCTTCGTCGAAATAATGCATCAACTAGCAATTTATCAAGTAAGTTTTAAAAAACTAGTAATTGCGAATACTCCGCCAGTTGCAGCAGAGACTTTAAATTTTTGCAAAAATATCTAATAAATTCTATACGTCTTTATACCAATTGATAATTTGTAATTAGCAGACAACAATATAGGCAAATCGAAGATTTATTTTATATTTTTGAGCAATTGTTAGCTTAGAGACATACTCTTATGGGGAATCCAGCTACCGAGGAGAAGCGGCTTGCTCCAGGCATCGCTCAACAAATTGTCTAAGCCAGTACATTTAGTTAAAGGTCTTTCTTTCAAATAGAACTGTTTTATGACACTTCAATATGTATAGAATTCAGCGCCAACAAAAAATTAGGGAACATGACTGCTCCCCTATGCTTACTTGCTATAATCGCCGGAAAAGTTAACTCTAGACTACAGCAGCGACTTTCTCTAACAACCCTCGAAATAGACTTAACCCATCACTATCACCTAGCATCGCATCAGATGCCCTTTCTGGATGTGGCATCATCCCCAAGACATTGCCTTGGCGATTGCAAATTCCCGCAATTTTGTTGAGTGAACCGTTGGGGTTCTCTCCTGCATAGCGAAATACTACTTGACCATTGTCTTCTATTGCTGAGAGAGTGGCTTTATCAGCATAAAAACGCCCTTCTCCGTGGGCGATGGGTAGTGTGATGAGTTCACTAGTGGTGTAAGCTTGTGTCCAAGGAATATTTGCATTTTCGACTTTTAACGGGACGCGATCGCAGATAAAATGCAAATCTCGATTTCTTGTTAGAATCCCAGGTAAAAGTTTTGCTTCAGTTAATACCTGAAACCCATTACAAATACCTAGAACAAACTTACCCTTTTGGGCATGTTCAATCACCTGCTGCATCACAGGCGAAAATCGGGCGATCGCACCGCAACGCAGGTAATCACCATAACTAAAGCCACCAGGGATGATAATTACATCCAAATCAGCAATGTCGGTGTCTTGATGCCAAACCATGCGCGTTGGTTGACCTAACAAGTCTCTGGTGACATAGGCAACATCGCGATCGCAATTAGAACCCGGAAAAACAATAACGCCGAATTTTGTCATTTGTCATTGATCCTCTCTTACAAAGTCTGATCGGAGGAAGCCTCCGATCAGACTTTGCGCTTTGTCATTGGTCATTTGGAAGTAAAAAGTAAAAGGGCAAAAGATGATGTCCTTTTACTTTTACCTTTTAACTTTTAAAACACTCCCGTCTGTGTTTCGACTTCAATTAACTCAAAACGATAGTTCTCAATCACGGGATTTGCTAACATCTGATCACAAATGTTGTTCATGTCTCGACGCGCTTTAGTCTCATCAGGGGAGATGATGGTGAGTTCTATGTACTTACCAATCCGCACATGGTCAACAGTATCGTATCCCAGTTGCTTGAGACCAGATTGTACAGCCACACCAGCAGGGTCTAGGACTGAAGGACGAAGTGTTACAAGAATTTTGGCTAGATACTTCCGTTGCACAGTTTTTTTGCTGAATGTTGCGATCGCTATACTATAACTTTCTGTTCCAACAGAGTGAAAATAAGATTGTGGAACAGTTAAAGTTAATTTATCAGATTGCCAGTATAACAGCTTCCACTACAGTGGCGAATATCCACAATTGCTTATGAGAGCCATACGCACCCGCAGCCAAGAGCGGATTTTGAACCTACTGAAAAGCATAAAACAAGGCATTTCCGCACAAGATATTTACATTGAATTGCGTAATCGCAATCAAAATATGGGTTTAGCGACAGTTTACCGCTCCTTGGAAGCTTTAAAACTCGAAGGCTTAGTGCAAGTGCGGACTTTAGCTAACGGTGAAGCCCTCTATAGCCTAGCGCAGCAGGACAAACACCATCTAACTTGTCTGCAATGTGGTACGTCAATTCCCATTAATCAGTGTCCAGTTCATGACCTGGAAGACCAGCTACAAACCAGTCATAAATTTAAAATTTTTTACCACACTCTGGAGTTTTTTGGTTTGTGCGGTCAATGTCAGGTTAGTGAATAGTCCTTTGTCCTTGGTCATTTGTCCTTTGTTACTAACTGCTGGCACTGTTCTTAAATAAATACTAATGACCATTGACCAATGACTAATGACTATTGACCATTCACATCTGGCATTTGCCTAGCAAACAAAGAGTTAGAGTCTGTTTGAGTATCCGAAACTATTGAGCGAATGCCTTCAAAGGTAGCGGGAATAGTGCGAGGATCCATAAACATGACTTTGCTGCTATCGCTTTTACCGATAGTAGCTCCCATATCTAGATAACCCAAAGCAAACAGAACTTCTAAAGCTTTACTAGCATTGGCGTTAGTGTTGATTTTTTGGGCGATAATTTCGGCTGATTCAGCAATGGCTTGGGCCTTGAGAACTTGCTGTTGGCGTTCGGCTTGGGCTTTAAGAACGATCGCTTTTTGTTCAGCCTCAGCCTGCAAAATGACTGATTTTTGTCGGGCTTCTGCATCAAGAATTTGAGCTTCTGCTTTACCTCTAGCACTATTAACTGCTGCTTCCCGTTCACCTTCAGAATTTAAAATCGCTGCCCGTCTGCGTCGTTCTGCTGACATTTGCAATTCCATCGACTCTCGCACAGCTTGGGAGGGAATGATATCTCGCAGTTCTACCCGTGTTACTTTCACACCCCAAGGATCTGTGGCAATGTCTAAATCTCGTAATAAAAGTTCATTGATTTGAGAACGGGCGGTAAAAGTTTGATCTAACTCCAGTTGTCCCATCTCCGCACGAATTTGAGTTAGTACCACGTTTGTCATTGCTGATTGAAGATTTTCTACCTTGTACCAGGCTTTTTCCATATCTACAATCCGCCAGTACACCACTGCATCCACTTCAATCCCAACATTGTCACGGGTGATGCATTTCTGTGGCGGAATATCTAAGACTTTTTCGCGGATGGTTTGTTGATAGACAATTTTATCTAAAAAAGGAATAACAAAATTCAATCCTGGTTCTAACTTTTTGTTATAGCTCCCCAATCTTTCTACCAAAGCTTCATTGCCTTGATTGACAACTTTCACAGAACCTGCAACCGCAGAACCACCAAGGGCTAAAAAGATTAGTAAGAAAATCTGTTCCACTTTCAATCTCCTGCTTATTAAATATCTGAAATGTTAACTTTCACACTTCATACTTCACACTTCACACTTCCTATGAATGCAATATATTTTCTGGCATCACAATCAACGTAGTGCCTTCTCTTCTGACTACATAAACTCGTTGATGCGGAGCAACATCAAGTTTTTCATCATCACATTTCGCCCGCCAAGAATTGCCTTCATATAGCACTCGTCCCGTTTTGCCAGCGGGAATCTCTGTTAAGGTTTCCGCTATAATTGCATCTTGAATTTTTGACTTACGTCGTCGTGGTTGTAAATACCGTCGGGATAGTAGCACCAAAATTGTAGAAAACAATAGCCAAATTGCTACTTGCAGCCATAAACTCAACCCAAATTGGGAAAGCAGCGCCACTAAAAAGGCACTGACTCCCATCATGAAAGCTACAAAAGCCGACGGTAAGAACAGTTCTGATAAACACAAAACCGATCCAGCTAAGAGCCAAATTAAAGTAGAGCTTGGCATAGCGCCATCCTAGACACTACATTTACGAAAAGGATTTTTGAGATTAGATCCACTCAGCAATAGATGTTTTACAGAAAGCCAACCTTGGTCTTTCGAGAATTAATTTTGATTAATTTCAGTGACAAGATGTAGCCAGAGGTATATAAGACCAGTCTATTCTAGCCAGCAAGTCTTTGACATCTGAATGTAATCGAAATTCACGAGTTAATTTTTCCGGGAAATTTATACTTTATTTTTCATGCAGTACGAGTTGAGTGCTTGAGCGATCGCCTTCCTTTGTAGTATTTATGCTTATATTTAGTCTCAAGGAGTCAGAGTTTTAGAAACTTCTGGAGCGCGAATTAGCAAATGCCCTTTATCACTTGTTTGAATAGCGATTACCGCTGGACGGTTATTAGGTTTAGCATTTGGTGGTAATGTGGGAAACAAATAAATCCAGCCGCCACGTTCGAGAAGTAAGCGCCAAATTCTCGGCTGCTGAGGGTTACTGACATCAGTATCTTCTTTACCACGTAGGTCTTCAAATAAACCTCTGTCTCCAATTATTTTGTAGCCTTTCAATGGCGGATCAGCAAACGCATCATCAAGCTTGCGTCCCGCGACAAATTTTTCTTCTGGGGTAATCAGGGCAATTACAGGTAAGGTGGAATTTTGCCCAGCATCTCGTCGTGCATCGGCAACGCCTTGCCACTGGGCTAACCAAAATATGACAATTAAAACCCAAGATACAATCACAATTTCATTGACAAGCGATCGCAAAAAATCTACTAAACGCAGCTGTTGAGAACTGTAGTTAGCCAGAGAATTAAGAAATTTAGCTGTTATTGACCGCCGATTTTGAGTAGCGCGGATGATGCGATGTGATAAATCGTTGAGAGGGGTTACTACAATTTCGCTGATGATTCTAATTAACCATAGAGTCAGGTTAATGGCGATCGCCGCCAACAAAAAAGCGATCGCCGTTTTGCATATTGCCCAACCATCCCCAAAAAATATTTGTAGGGGAACTATGAGAAACGACTGTGCAGGTAAATCTAGGTTAGAAATTTCTAGTTGAAAAAAGTAAAAGTATGACCAACGATAAATCCACCCTGCAAAGAAAAGAGCCGCACCTAGTAAACCAATTACACTAGTAAATTTGCCTAAAATATTTGGATCTGAGGTTGGGTTGGAGTTTGAAGTCACAAAAGCACTCCAAGGGATTACCAAAAAATAGATTACTCAATAAATTAATGTGAGTTGGATGAACCTCTCCCCAACCCCTCTCCGAAGCGGAGAGGGGCAGAAATATTACTCGTTTTCACCGAAAAAATAGGGTTTCAAAGCCTCTCTCCCTTTGGGGGAGAGGTTTGGAGAGGGGTTTTAAAAATAAGTCGCACATCGCGATAAACAACAAAAACCATCATAATTTCTTAAATCAATCAATTTATTTTCCGTTATTTTACGGAAATTTGATAAATAGTAAGGAAGTTAAACAAAGTATTAATACATAAGAAACCTTGTTAAGACTATGACAGCTTTTTTTAAGGCAATGCTTGTAGGAGTCTTGATGACAGGAGGAGTGCTGGCAGCAAACAACATATCTGCAATTGGCAAGGAAGTCAAGACGGGAAATTCGTTACTAGCACAAGCACCAACAAAATCACAGACTATAGCATTGCCAATAGCCTTACCAGATTTTGCAGATATTTCTTTGAAGGGAGGAGAATCCCTCAGTGGTAGGGTAATTAAAGTAGACGCTCAAGGACAAACATTAACAATTCAGCGTAGTAGCAAAACCCGCTCTATTCCTTTAGGTAAAATTGAAAAAGTACTGTTCAAAAATGGGGCTGTAGCTTACACAAGTAACGGCCGTCAAATTATCCGGGGTGAACGAAAACGCCCCACAGGTAAACCAGTAACTTGGAATGGTGTACCTCTAGATACTTTTAAAATCAAAAATCCAGCTAAAGGTGAAGCAGAAGTTAAGCTGGCTCCGCCTGTAGTTTCTTCGGCAGGTTTATTAGGTATTCAATCAGTAGCTAAAGATAGACAATATGTAGTAGATCAAATCCAGTTTGATCCGCAAAAAAGAACAATGACTATTCAAGCAACGCCTTATTAACACTATTGTAGGTTAGGTTGAGGAACGAAACTCAACATAAATATTGGTGTTGAGTTTCCCAGATCCATGTTGCGCTACGCTACCCTACGGGAACGCCAAAGGCGAACACCCAACCTACGTCTAATACTATGACGATAAAATAAACGCATGGATATTGTTTATCGCCTACAAGGTGTTGAATTTGAGTGGGATAGCAATAAAGCCCGGAGCAACATCGAAAAACATGACATTACTTTTGAAGAAGCCGCAGAGGTTTTCTTTGATCCTTTCTATCAAACTGGCGATGCAACTCCTATCAATGCTACTAGTAGCGAACAACGGGCTTTTATCATTGGGTATTCCCTTGAACAACGCCTGTTGCTTGTTGTCTATGTAGAATCCCCGTGCGACTCGTTGTAAGCGAATCACGGGATAATACCCGCCATCGACTCAACCAGAGAGTGATTAATCCTCAACAATGTCATCAGGGTCAACAACAGGCTGAGAGCGAACGACAAAG
>NZ_JAIVFW010000086.1 GCF_020829595.1 Nostoc sp. CHAB 5844 | reverse complement strand
CGCTATGGTAGTGATGCAACGTGGACTTGCAGCCGTAGGGCATACGGTCAAGATGCTTGGCGAGGGGTTAAGCAATAGCTCCCTTTCGACCCAAGAATCCCCCGTTTTATAAACGGGGGAGTGTCAACCAATGGAGAACTGTGTGATGATCTGGATTAATTATGATGAACTGTCTGATGCTGAATTGAAACAGTACTTTCTCAAACATCGTGGTGATCACGCTGCTTTTCAAGCATATCTAGACAGAATCAACCAACGTCCACGTAGAATTATTGCTAGTCCTGATGACCCTGATTTTGATGAGAAGGTGCAAGCAGCAATTCGGCAAAAGCTAGAAGCAGCAAGAAGTCGCAGCAGAAAGCAATCTGACAATTCTGGTGTAGCGGATTGACCGAAGTCAATATTAATTTTAATAGCTATTTCCCAAAGGCTAATAATACTAAAATATAAGTTTTCTCTTGTATCAAGAATATCCTTGGCTTTAATTCCTAAATTGCGATCGCCAATAGTAATCAGGAAAGTGTGGAGGAGCGATCGCATCTTGGCTAGGACTTACGCACACTCTACGAATTCTTGGCGCTTTGGCGGTACCCTTCGGGAAGCCGCTGCGCGTCTACGATAAATTAAGCTTTGTGGCAATTTTTGCGTAAGTCCTGTTGGCTATAAAACTACCAAGGCACAGGCTCACCCAAATGGAAAAAGCCACCACTTGGGCCATCATCAGGCAGGGTGGCTAACTGAACACCCGTTTTTGCTCCTTCGGTAATGTCCATCATTGCGCCTTCACCGCCCAATTCTGTTTTTACCCAACCGGGATGGGCGCTGTTGATTTTCACTGGTGTATTGCGTAGTTCATGCGCCAAGTGAACGGTGAAAGAATTAACCGCTGCTTTGGAAGCATTGTAAGCAAAGGGTTTGGCATCATAAATAGGTGAGTTTGGATCGGCATGAAGTGTGAGTGAACCTTCAATGCTGGCCATGTTGACAATTCGACCACTTTGACTTTTCAAAATCAACGGCAATAATGCTTGAGTTACTTCCACTAATGCAAAAAAGTTAGTCTCGAAGGTCTTGCGGATAATGTCGAGAGAAACGGTACTGGCGTTACTAATTATCCAGTCGCCATCCAGCATCACGCCTGCATTGTTGATGAGAACGTCAAGTTTGCCAAATCGTTCGCCAATTTCTTGAACGGCTGCCTGAATTTGGGTACTGTTATTGATGTCAAGTGCGATCGCTTCTGCCTGCAATCCTTCTTTTTTGAGTGTTGTTGCTGCTTCTTGCGCCGCTTGGAGATTGCGACCTGCAATGATAACCGTCAATCCATGCTGGGCAAGTTGGCGGCTCATTTCTAATCCTATACCTTTGTTTGCGCCAGTAATCAATGCAATCTTGCCATTCGATTCGCTGTTGACCATTGAATTCTCCTTTGGGGTAGATGCTTACAGCAGTCAGAGCGAATCTACCATGAGATTACAATGTCTGAACCTAGAAAATCGACTAGTTTTTGATGACTTTCAAAGTTAAATTTATCTTTTTGAAATCTTACTAAAGATAGTTGTTAATTTTGTAAAAATATAATTTATCTGCAACTTAGCACAAAAATATAAAACCGCTTATTATGGTTGAGATTATCATTCAGGCGAGACCAGAGGTTTTGATAATATGGTTGCTGATGTAATTACAGATACAGTTCCAGTTACAGTTTTAACGGGTTATTTAGGCGCAGGCAAAACAACTTTACTCAATCACATCCTTACTTATGAACATGGTAAAAAAGTTGCTGTGATTGTCAATGAATTTGGGGAAGTGGGCATTGATAATCAATTAGTTATTGATGCAGATGAAGAAATATTTGAAATGAATAATGGCTGCATCTGTTGCACAGTACGTGGTGATTTAATTCGCATCATTGGTAATTTGATGAAGCGACGTGATAAGTTTGACCATTTAGTAATTGAAACTACTGGTTTAGCCGATCCTGCACCTGTAATTCAGACATTCTTTGTTGATGAAGATATGCAAGAGAAACTGTCTCTAGATGCAGTCATAACTGTGGTAGATGCCAAGCATATTTGGCAACACTGGGATGCAGATGAAGCTCAAGAACAAATTGCTTTTGCAGATGTTATTTTACTAAATAAAACTGATTTAGTCACACCAGAAGAATTAGCAGAATTAGAAAAGCGGATTCGGGGAATGAATGCGATCGCCAAAATTTATCGTACCCGCAACTCAGAATTATCAATGGATGCGTTATTGGGTGTACAAGCTTTTGATTTGAATCGTGCCTTAGAAATTGATCCGAATTTTTTAGGCGAAGATGCTCACGTACATGATGAAAGCGTTTATTCTGTGGCGTTAGTCGCACAAGGAGCGCTAGATGGAGAAAAATTACATACTTGGATGACAGAATTATTGCGTACTCAAGGCCCTGATATTTTTCGGATGAAAGGAATTTTAAATATTGCTGGGGAAGATAATCGCTTTGTTTTTCAAGGCGTACACATGATATTTGATGGCAGACCAGATCGACCTTGGAAACCAACCGAAACCCGGAAAAACGAATTAGTTTTCATCGGTCGGAATTTAGATGAAGCCAAACTCAAACAAGATTTTTTGGCTTGTTTGGTATGATATTGAGTCCGGTGAAAAAGCAGGGGAGCAGAGGGGCAGGGGAGCAGAACACCCCTATACCCCTACCCTCAGTCCTGACAGGGGTTTCACATGAATCTTAGTCACATTCCACACTGCAACCTTGCCCCCTGCCTTTTCAAGGTTTATTTAACAAAATTGGTTCTGCGGCTACATTACCTAAGCGGATGCTGAGTAACAAATCTTGCCATTGTGTTTTCAAGGCTGTGTCTTGAGGATGTTCTTGGCGGAGTTTTGCTAGTGTTGTGAGGGCTTCGTGCCAGATACCATTTTGGGCATAGATGGCGAACTGTTGTAAAGGTGTTGCTGTTTGTAATTCTTTGGTAATTTCTGGACGGAGGCTAACTCGTTTGACTACTCCTTCAACATACACAGGAGGTGATTGTTCTTGTTTCTCGCAAGCAAAAGTCAAAAACCAACGGTACTGTTGATTAACAGCTAATGTAGGAGCATTAGCTGGTAGAGAAACGCTGATAATTCCTGGATTAGCTGGAAGGGCGATCGCTTGTTGATAAACTTCATTTGATTGCTGATCTTGCAGCACAAACTTAGCCGGAAGATTGGCTTTTTGGGAATACGGTACATAAAACCAAAATGTAGGGTGTGCTGATGTAGTTAATGCCCAAACATTAGTCACCGAGTGCGGTTCTTGAGTAAAGGGTACTAAAGCCGTCAAATCTTGTTTGACTTGGGGACAAGAACCGCGTTTTGCTCCACCCCACGGGCGACCTCCAGGCGGAGGATCTGCCGGCGGTTTAGGTGGATTAAAATTCACTTGTTGGGATATAGTTTTCATATTATGACTAGCCATCGGCACTGGTGTTGCTAGTGCCAGGGTTTGACTAGCTAAAAAACCTGCGTAGCCTAGAGTTAATCCGAATAATAGTCTCATCAGTTGTAAACTCCAGTTTGTGTGTGGCTGAGACAGTTGACAGGTGATAGGTGACAGGTGATAGGTGGTAGAGTTAAAAACCTTTTTTTGTCTAAGTTGTTTTATTTACAGCGTTTTTCAGATGGGTGCAGTACACCTTGCAAGGGGTACGAAGCGCTTAGGCTAGATGAATGTACCTTATCCAAGAGAAATCTGCTGTATAATTCTTCATTTTTTAAACTTTTGCCAAAAGTCTGATTTGCAATTTTGCATCGCAATGGCACTTGCTGTCCCAACCAACAATACAGCTGAAGGGACAAAAGGTATCCATAGACCCCAGATTAATAAACTAAGACACAGCAAATAAAGTACGCCAGAGGTAATCCCTAGCGCCAATGCCAACATTGGTAGCCATCGCCACCGCCAAGCCAGCAATCCTCCCACCACAGACCAACCCCAAATCCAAATTATTTCCCACCCAGGAGACCAAACTGTGAGTAACGGTCGCTGATTCAAGACCGCACTGATAATTTGGCTGATCATTTGTGCTTGTACCATTACTCCTGGCATTTGCTTGTCTAATCTGCTGCCATAAGGTGTAGCCCAGTAGTCAGGAAAATCACCCTTAGCTGTCACGCCAATCAAAATAATCCGGTCTTTGATGGCGTTAGCGTTCATGGGACTAGATAGAATTTGGGTGAGTGTGACTGTTTCTGCAATCTTTTTGGTAGCGCGATAGTTGAGTAAGGTTTGTCCACTATTGGCATCAATGCCTTGATAACCGCCGCTGTGAGGAGATAAACGTGGAAAAATGGTATTACCTAACTGTAAATTCTTTTGGGAAGTAAATTTTGGTTCAATTCCCAAGGGTAGAAGATAACGGAATGCTACTTGTGTACTAAAAGCATAGTCAGCTGAACATAACGATGCCGTTTCTGGGGTGAGAAACATCAGATGGCGACGAACAACGCTATCAGCATCATGAATGAAGTCACTGAATCCCTGCCGTTGTTTGGGAATTTCTGGCGGTGGTTCAATGCCTTTGGTCATGACGGTCGAATCGCTACTCTTACAGACACCAATCAAATTGTCTGTTTTTTGCAGACGTGTAACTAAGTCTGGCAACTCAGCTGGAAAATCACGATAAATATCTAAACCGATCGCTCGTGGTTTGTACTCGTCTAATTTTATCAGTAAGGCATTGAGTGATTTATCAGACATAGAAGTTCCCTTCAATGTCTCACCGTTACGACGTTGGTTGACCAAATCAGCATCGTCAATTGTAACAATTAACATTCGCCGATCCGGGCCTTCATCAGGACGCGATCGCATCATAGAGTCAAATACTTGCAGTTCCGCACTTTGGAGTACTCCCAAAAACCTTAGTCCCAAAATTACACCAGTCATCGCCAGACTAGAGACTATACTTAATTTCCATTTCAGTTGGGGATGCGTGTGCAAAATCTGAACTTCTGGCGTGATGGTGGGTGTGAGTTCTTGCCAATTCAGCGGTATCTGGGCTGGATTTTGACAAATCACTGGTAGCCATGTAGCACAGGGAAATCTATCTTCTAAGCCTTGTAATCGTTCTCGTGCTTGGCGGACTGCTTGGTATAACGGTTCTCCCCCAGCAAAACAGGTTAAAAAATACTTTAAAAATTCTTGGGCTACCTGGTCGGGGACAGGTTCGCGCATAATTACCATTTGGGGAATCTGGAGATCGGCCAATTCTCGCGCCAGTCCCAAACCATCACAGGAGTTAAATATTGCTAGATGCAGACCGCGTTCAATGGCTTGCTTGAGGGCATATTTTAACTCGTTAATGCTGAGGCTATCGGTTTTGTTTAAATAAATTCGTCCGGTGACATCATTTCCTTGACTGGAACTGTGTCCCGCAAAGAATAAAATATCCCAATTTTGTCCCCAAAGATAATCGTTTAATGCTTGACGCTGTGGTTCTACTAAAAAGGTGACATCGGCATTTTGACACTGTTGCAAAATTGCTAAATCAGCTTGAGTGTCAATTCCCTGACTATTGCCGACAATGGCTAAAATTTTGACTTTGGAGTTTTGCGTGCGGCGTTGAAGAATGCGGTCATAAGTTGGTGAAGCGATCGCGATTTCTGCTTTAGGATAGCGATCAAATAATTCCCACAGATGCCAAGGTAATCTCTGCAATTGACTATTGTCTGTTTGCAAAATTACGCGTACTTCATCTGTTGGCAGTAGTTTTTCTAACCATTTTTCTCTTAAAGGGCGAAATTCTTCTGTGCGTAACCAAGTATTAAAACGTGCTTGTAAAACGTGAGCTAAATCTTGACAACTTTGGGTGATGGAAACATTCGTCACTTGCATTTTCTCAGCATCCAAGCGATAACCGTTACCTAGCTGTCGATAACTTGATTGCCAACGGCTATAGTAAAGCGGCATTTCTGGACATGGTGGTAGTCTACCAGTGATTTCTGCTGTTGGGCGATCGCTTTCTTCACCAATCTGAAGCGTAACAGCAAACCCTTGGTTGAAATTAGCGTCTCCAAATTTCAAAACCACTAACTTAGCCATGACCGTCAGACAATTTTAGATTTTATAGCAAAGTGCTGAGTGCTTTTCACTGAGCGAAGCCGAAGTGCGAGTGCTGAGTAGAAGATTCTATTCCTCCTGCCTCCTGGTCACTGAGCAAAGCCGAAGTGTGCCTCCTGCCTTTTCAAATCATAAAGTGTTCTCTAATACTCATATCACCTAACGAGATTGCCACGCTAAATTGTTCTTGGATATTCCCACGAAATTGCAATTGGATATAATTATCTGCACTTCTGGCTTGTGCTTCCAAAAATATTTCTCCTGACTCATCCAAAACCGTAAGTCTCACTCCTTCTGGTAAATACACTTGATTACCTGTGGGGTGCAATTGCAAACGAATGCTGGTTTTAACATTTGGTTCTGGGCTAATTTCCACAATCAACATCAAAGGTTGATTAGCCAGTTGAATACCCAAATCAATCAGTTTTGCTCGTTTGGTGGCTGCTGGCTGCTGATTGGCCAATGATTCTTCGCTAGTTACACTACCACGAAAAGCATAAGCAGGTCTAGATTCTAACGAGTCTCGTAAAGATTCCACTGTTTGCCAGCCAGCATCAAATTGACCAATCAACCATTGGCTTAAATTTACTAGCGTTTGAACTGGAGAAGCTTTCAACTGTGCGATGCGGTCTATTAATTTTTCTAGAGGTTGCAGTTGATGCAAAGGTAAAAATTCCCTGTCCACACTCCGAATAAAACCCAATAGATTCGCTTCTTGCAATGATTCATCTACTTGCACTACTACATAACCTACTCGGTCTTCCCAAGTTTCTGATGGAATTAAACATACCTCTTCGTGCAATTTCATCGGGCGACACTCCAGACGACCAACAGAGGCGATTTCTAAGTCAGCTATGTTAGTACACAACTGCATTATCGGGTTCCAACTGTCTCCAACGTTGAGGTTAGTGGGAATTTCCATCATTTGCAAATAGTCATTTACCACCCACACAGCTAATGTATTCAATCGAACTTGCTCTGCTTTGGCGGGGGTAGGTTGTTGATTAGCAAATTGTTGAGCAATTGTGCGGGCTGCGTGAGTGATGGGCAATTTGATTCCTAAATCATCTACTCTATGGGTGGTTGTAGTCATGGTTGAATACCTAGTGTTCAGGATGGTGCTGTATTATATATCGCCCACATTCACTAAATTTATGCCACAAAATCAGAAAACAAAAGAAATTTCTGCACGTTTTTGTGCTGACAATTTGGACTGATGACAGGAATCAAAACCGCAGCCAGCCGCAGAGAATACGCAGAGTTTTTATGAAACGGTTGCTTTTAATTACAGAAAGATTTACCCCAGATTTGGGAGGTTTAGCTAGGAGTGCGACCCGACTAGTTGCTACACTTTGTCAATTGGGTGTAGAAGTTGACGTGGTAACGTGGAGTCGTTATTTACAACCGGGAGAAGTTTTACCACCGGAAATAGATACAGGTTTTCGGATTTATCGTATTGGGCTATACCGTCACTGGGATATGACTATGCCTCATACTTTGAATGTACTGGAATGGTTACACTCTTGTCGTCAGTATGATGCAGTGTGGGGACATTATTTGTTTCCTAGCGGCTTTTTGGCTACTTGGTTTGCTGAACTTCAAGGAATAGCCAGCACTGTCAGCGCCCGTGGTAATGATATTGACAAAGAAATGTTTCCCCCAGGAGATTTTGCTCGTCTACAATGGACGCTACAACACACTCAGGTAATTACTGCTGTCAGTGCTGATATGTCTCGGAAAATTCAGCTATTGAGTGGCAGGGATGATGTGTTGATATTGAAAAATGCGGTGGATACAGAAATTTTTGCACCGCAGCAGGCGACGAGGGAAGTTACTCAGGAGTCTTTAGGAATTGCACCAGGGGAAGTAGTACTAGGGTTTTGTGGAGAATTACGCGAGAAGAAAGGGCAGCAATTTTTGTTGAATGCTTTAACAACGGTACGAAATCAACATCCTGCTTGCTTATTAATTATCGGTGAAGTGCGGGCTTCTCAGGAATCTGTGCTGCAATTTTATGCCACTGAACAACCAGAAAATGCCCAACGAATTATTGTGACGGGACATTTGCCGCATCCTCAAGCTGTTGCAGCACATTTGCGGCTGTGTGATGTTTACCTCCAGCCTTCACTGTGGGAAGGAATGCCAAATGCCTTATTAGAAGCCATGGCTTGTGGTTGTTGTTGTATTGCTAGTGATGCGGGGGGTATTCCGGAAGTAGTTATACATGGTGAAAATGGTTTTATCATGCCGCGATCGCAACTACATAAGCTGGGTGAAGCTGTATTAGAATGTTTGGCAATGCCAATAGCAGACAAATCTAGAATTACTCAAGCAGCACGCGATCGCATCCTCACAGAATATTCTATCGCTCAAGAACAACAGCAACTTCAAACTGTTATTGACCTTCTTTGAAGTTAAAAGTCAAAAGTAAAAACGCAAAAGTCTTTTTCCTTTGATCTTTTTACTTTTTACTTGACCTTTTGATGCCTAATTCTGTATAAGCTGCAACTAAAGCTTCGCCTGCACGGTTCCAAGTGTAATGCTGTTCTATTCTGTTTCTAGCATTTGCCGCTAGTTGGGTGGCTAATTCTGGTTCACTGTGCAAGCGCAATACTGCATCTTTAATAGCTTTGGCTGAACCAGGTTTAACTAATAAAAAATGTACGCCATTTTCTCCTAGTTCTCTAACTACTGGTAAATCACTAGCAATTACAGGTGTTCCTGTCGCCATCCCTTCTAAAATCTTCAGTGGACAGCAACCTTGAACTAAGTTGCGATCGTTTGGTGTTAAAGGTGCCAAAATTACATCAGACAAATGAATATATTTAATTAATTCTTGTTGTAGCATTGGTTCTAATATATTGAGTTTATCTGCAACTTCTAATTTAAAAGCCAGTTGTTTTAAAATCTTGATTTGGTCATTTCTACCCTGTCCGATTATAGTTAAATAAGCTGGAATCTCTTGGTTGATTAAAGCTAAAGTTTCAATTGCTAAATTTACACCTTGCCAAGGTGAGAGTGTACCAAAATATAGTATTTGTAGTGCATCCTGTGGGTTGAGTATCTTACCCGCCTTATCTTTTGAATAGTAGGTAAACACATCTAAATCCACACCATTAGGAATGACTCGAAGTTTATTAGTTGGTACACCTCGATTTTGTAAATATTCAGAAGTAACATAGCTAGGAGTGGCAATTAAATCTGCTGCTTTCAAACAAATTTGCTCTTGAGCATACAACTTATGTAAAAGCTCCCGATCATCAACAACATTTGGGTAGCGATATTTTAGCTCTATTGAAGGTAAGCCATTAACTTCAAAAATTAACTTATGACAATATTTTTGTTTATTTAGTGCAATGACGAACCCTTCATAAATTGAACGAATATGTATAGCTTCAAATTGCTTGTCTTGCAACCATAGCCGCAAAAAATGGCGAAAGTACAAAATTCGCTGAATCAAATTATCCCCGCAAGCTGGTAACGCTGTTTGGATAACTTGCAGATAAAGTTCTTGAGCATCTATAAATTCTACTGTTGGCGAAACTGTGACTAACTGGATGCCATTAAAGGCTGCTGCCAATGATTTAGAAAAAGCTGTAATATGAATTGCTGCTCCCTTTGGCGCTGGCACAGTATCAAAAGAAATATAAGCTATTTTTTGTTTATTCATAAATATCTATACCAATTTAATGTGAAGCTGCACTAAATGAGTAGCTCTCCATTCTTGGCGCTCTTGGCGTACTTGGCGGTTAGTATAATAGACTGCAAACTTACATGAATTTTATTAAAAAATATTTCAAAACCTTTAATTTACTGAAAAACTTAATAAATTTAAGCTAACAAATCTCATTGCAGTTGATGAGTTTACAATAATATGCCTATTGATTTAAAACAATTCCGCCAAAACTTGACTTATACAGTGCAAGCTCCAGTGACTCCAGTGATAGCTGACTTGCATGAGATAGCAGAAATAGATCATTTAGCAGAACTAAAACAAAAGGAATATGGAAAAAAGGCGCTCTATTATTTTTTAGGAGTAGTTATTTCAGTTGTATTAATAATAGTTGTCTCTACTTTCGTCACCAATACTGGATTTTTAGGTTGGCTACTTATTTTATTTGTTATAGCTCTGATTGGATTAATTATTGGCTTTATTTATGCGTTAGTCAACAGAGCTAAATTTGGCAGAATCAACATTATTAATTATCGCTACCAGTCAACGCAAAGAATCTTGCAAATGCTATCTAGAGATATGGATGCAAATGCTAATATTCAGTTGCAGTTATCTTTTCTACCGATTCAGAAAAATGAATATAAAACAAGTACAACACCACATCCAGTTAAAACTGGTTGGAAAGTAGATAATTATCAACATGAATGGATAAACATCCAAGGATTATTTTTAGATAAAACTCGCTTTGAATTATCTGCAACTACTTTATCGAAAAAGCAGTATGGCTGGAAGCGTGGTAGTAGTGGCAAGAGCAAATATAAATCAAAAACTAAATCTGTAGGATTAGATATCCATTTAAGCCTTACCTATTCTCAACGGCGCTATGGAGCGATTAAAATTTTTAAAGATGAAGTTAACGGTGCAGTAAAATTACCAAAATTATCTCATTTGCGAGATTTAAGAGTAACAGATAAATCTATAGCACTTGCAGTCAGAATTGCGCCCAATGTAGCTGATAATCAAGAGGAAATTTATCAGACAGTTACAGCAATGTTTTTAAGTCTTTATCAAGTATTAAATTTAGCAAAGGCGTTGTCTAAGTAAGTAGCTATCATGAGTTATTTTTCCTAAAATGGCATTGTAATGGCTGGAAAAACTTAAAATAGGTGGATTAATTATGCAGTTAGAAATCAAAAAACACTATTACACACCTGAAGAATATTTAGAACTTGAAGAAAAAGCCGAATTTAGAAACGAATACCGTGATGGAGAAATTGTTCTGATGACAGGTGGTACTACCAATCATAATAAAATTTCAGGCAATCTTTATGCCAACTTAAGGTTTGCTTTGAAAGGACAGGATTATGAAATTTTTATCAGTGATGTACGTTTATGGATACCTCGTTATCGCCAGTATACTTATCCAGATGTGATGATAATTGCTGGAGAGCCTGTTTATACAGGCACAAATACGACTACTGTAATGAATCCTTGTTTAATTACTGAAGTTTTATCTAAATCGACTAAGAATTATGACCAAGGAGATAAATTTTTATATTATCGCTCAATTCCTGAATTTAAAGAATATATTTTAATTGACCAATATAACTATCATGTTATGCAGTATGTGAAAACATCTGAAGGTCAATGGTTATTTACTGAAATTGAAAGTCAATCAGCAACTTTATCGCTGCAAACACTTGATTTTAAAATTGCGCTGAGTGACCTTTATGAAAAGGTAAATTTCGCTGAAAGTGACGAAGAGAATTAAATATATTCTAAAAAGTTAAATAAATGAAAAATACAGGTTTAAAAATTTATGTTTTATTTTTTATAATTACTGCTATTTATGGATGTAGCAGTACAAATAAAAGTAGTTTAGAGCCAAATAAAGTAAATAGTTCTCCTGTTGCTGTAAATGCAACTAATGTCGCGGCTCGGAATGAGAAAATTAAGGTAAAAACTGAGGCAGGTGCAGATTTATTTTCTCTTAAACAGCAAGCAGACGGAGCCAAATTAGTTAATGAAAAAGAGCAAGAAATAGCCAGAATTAAAGCAGATAAATCTGGTAAAGTTAAATTTAAAAATGCTGCTGATAAAACTTTAGGTTATGTAGTGACAGCCAAAGGCTCCTGGAAGCTAGAAAATCCTGAACAAAATCAAGCGCTATATATTCTAAGAAAGCAGAGTAATGGTGATTACAAACTAGAAGATGCTGCTAAAAAAGCAGTTTATCAGATTAAGTCAGGCGATAATGCATTAGAAATTTTAAAACCAAATAACCAGCTAGTTTATCAAGTAAAAATTAAAGAAGGTAAAACTGCTTTAAAAAACTCATCGGGAAAAACAGGATTTTATACAAAATCTAGCATTTCGCTTATTGCATTTGCTTGCTTTGGTTTTGATGTTCTCAACCGCGAACAGCAGGCGGCTTTGGCTTATGCTGTAAATTCAACAGGAGGACAATAAACTTTGCAAATACAGCTAACTTGGATAGATCCGAATACAGGCGATCGCAGAGAACCATTGTTAGAAACACCAGTGGCTATTGGTAGACAATTTTCCACAATGCCACAACAAATTGATGATCAAAGAGTTTCTAGAATAGTTATCGAAGATGACTTAATTGCAGATTATCATGCTTTAATTGATTGGCAAAATCAAGAGTTAACAATTATTGACCAAAATACAAATAACGGCATCAAAATTAACGGTGTGCAGTCAACTAATGGTATTCTACAAAATGGCGATCGCATCCAAATTGGCACTTGTGAAATTTTCGTTAGCTTTGAAAGCACAGTATGGGAATGCGATCGCATGGTAGGCTTTTTGTTTAAACGCCGTTGTGGACGCACTGATACAACAAACTGCCTCGACTGCAATGCGTCATACGATCATGATTATGCTTATTATCCCGAATATGGTAGTTACCGTTATTGGGGTAGCAGTTATTATCATGACCGCGATCGCTATGACTACGACCCCGAAACAGGTAATGTAGACTTTACCGAAGCTGATTCTATAAGTCTAGAAACCGAAAGAGATACCAATTTTGAAACCAATATGGGAGCAAGTTGAGAGGATAAAGGAAGTAGGCGAGAATAATTAACCAATGACAAAGCGCAAAGTCGAGCCAGTCGTGTGGGCGGGTTTCCCGACTTGAACGAACTGGCGTTGAGCGGAGGCTTCCTCCGATCAGAACTTTGTAAGAGAGGACAAATGACAAATGACAAATAACCAATGACTAATTTACGCCCTTGGGGGTGGTTGGGGACATCTAAATCGTGCTTTGTCCTTGGGGAGAATTGCAGCTAAAGAAAGAAAAGTTAGAATTATTACTAACAGTCCCTACGCATTACAAGTTAATAATGAAGGTTGCACAGTACATTGGATTCCCAATAAAGCTGGTTTTTCTGCAACTTGTCAGCAAGTAAGAGAAATCGTTCTGAAAACTCGCTATGATCGCTTGATTGTTGATACTTTTCCTAGAGGTTTAGGCGGTGAGTTAGCAGACATCTTACCGCATTTACAGCCCATACCTCGAATTTTAATTCATCGAGATATTAACCCAGACTATGTAACAGCCAAAAATTTGCGGCCTTTTGTAAAAGATAATTACGATAAAGTTATTGTCTCAGGCGAAGGCGAAGATTTCCCTTTGGCTGACTTAGCGAATGTACAGCATACAGCACCTTGGTTAATTCGTAATGCTGAGGAATTGCCGGATAGAATGACTGTGCGATCGCATATCCTGAAAGTTAACCCAGATATCAAAACTATTCTTGTTTGTGCAGCCGGGAAAGCATCAGAATTGTCTTTGTTTACTCAACTTACCCTACACTTACAGCAAAATTTTCCAGAGTGTGCAGTCAGAATCTTAGCTGCTAATTGTCCCGCAAATTTTCCCGAAGCTTTATGGGTAGCGCACCATCCTGGTATTGAGTGTCTAGCAGCTGCCGATGTTGTCGTTGGGGGTGCAGGATATAACACAGTTTACGAATGTGCTGCCGTGGGTGTACCCTTAGTAGCATTGGCATTTCCGCGACTGTACGATCGCCAAGAAAAAAGAGCCAAAAAAGCTTATAAAGTGCAGAATATACAAGAAGCAATAACTACAGTTAAAACACTTTTAGATAAAGTAGAACCTAGAAATAATTTACCTGTACCAAGTTATATTAATGGTGCAATGCAAGCAGTGCATCATATTTTCAAAGTCTGCTAATGCACAAAATTTTAGTGCGATGCGAACAAAAATACAACTAATTCGCGGTCAAGATAGCACGGACGTGGAAGCATATTTAGTAGAATTAGTGCAGAAGCACGTCAATGATTATGCCTCCGAGTGGAAAGAACTGACTTCTGAGTACTCAGGTGCAAGATATAAAACAATTAACAATAGCGATCGCTAGACTCACGACAAATTTGAGTTATAAGTTATAAGTTATGAGTTTATACCTGAACTTTTAAGCTTTACCTGTACTGAATCGTGAATCTAACTCGACTGATTCCCATTTTTGATAATTCTGTTACTAGCTGGGCTGTAGAGGCGCGGCTGTTGCGCTGGTTAACATTGATTTGGCTGTTTTTTGGGTTAATTGTGCTGTATTCAGCATCTTACCCCGTTGCCGACGCACGTCATGGTGACGGATTATATTACTTCAAACGTCAGATTATCTGGGTGTTAGCTTCCCTAATTGCCTTCAACTTTATTGTGAATCTGCCGTTACGCAAAATTTTGCGGGTATCCCATTGGTTTTTAGCAGTGTTTTTACTGTTGATTTTCGTTACTCTCGTCCCAGGTTTGGGTAAGAAAGCTTTTGATGCAGCACGTTGGATAGCCATTGGCCCCATTCCCCTTCAACCTTCCGAATTAATTAAACCCTTTTTGGTTTTGCAAAGTGCCAGACTGTTTGGGCAATGGGAACAATTAGCTTGGCGAGTGCGTTTGACTTGGATAGGTATTTTTTGTTTGGTACTATTAGGAATTCTTGCCCAGCCTAACCTGAGTACAACAGCACTTTGCGGTATGACAATTTGGCTAATTGCTTTAGCGGCTGGCTTACCTTATAAATATTTGGGCGGAACAGCGATCGCCGGAGTATTATTAGCCTTACTCAGTATTAGCATCAAAGAGTATCAACGCAAGCGGGTGATGTCCTTTCTCAACCCTTGGGCAGACGCTACAGGCGATGGCTACCAGTTAGTCCAAAGTTTACTGGCTGTCGGTTCTGGCCAAACTTGGGGTGTTGGTTATGGATTTTCTCAGCAAAAGCAATTTTTCTTACCAATTCAAGATACCGACTTTATTTTCGCCGTCTTTGCTGAAGAGTTTGGTTTTGTTGGTTGTATTGCACTGCTGCTGATGTTAGCCGTGTTCACCACTTTAGGATTAATTGTAGCACTTAAGGCCAAGAATCCGACCAATCGATTAGTCGCGATCGGTGTAACAGTTGTGATGATCGCACAATCTTTATTGCATATCGCTGTCGCTACAGGCGCTTTACCAACTACAGGCTTACCCTTACCAATGTTTAGTTATGGTGGTAATTCTATGATTGCCAGCTTAGTTGCTGCTGCCTTGCTGATTCGAGTAGCCAGGGAAAGCAACGAAGCAGAGGTAGTACCTTTACGCAGAACTCAGCAGCGTCGTAAGTTCTAGAGTATTGCCATTAGCCATCATTACTTAAATATACAAGAATGGGTGAGAGCGATCGCTCTCACCCATTCTTTGTTTAGAGATTCTCTACTTGTAACTTAGTGTCTGCGTGTTCCCATGCTGTGGTAAATTCTGCTTGTGTCAGTTGGACTGCATCATCTTTGCCTTGTGCTTGCAAACTTCTGTGCAAACCAAATAAAGACCGTCCATTGTGAGGATACTTTTCTAAATCAGCACGAAAAACTTTCTCGGCTGTGGCATGATCACCCTTAGCTAACAGTACACCGCCCAATGCTTCCCGTGTGGGAAAGTACCAATCTGGTGGTTCTACATAATCAAGTGCGTCTTCGGCTGCTACTGCTTGTTCTAAAAATTGAATTGCCGAGTCGTAGTCATGGTTAGCTTTAGCAATTTTACCCTCAAGAAATTTTTGAGCAATATAGAGAATGCGACTAGCGGGAGTAAATCCGATAGTCGCCTCGGCAGGCAGTTTCTGGATTGCAACTTGCAATGCACTGTTTTCATCAGCCGCATCTTTAAGATTGCCTGTAGCCGCATCAGCTAAACCTTGGGTAAAATGCCAAAGTGCTGTGGTTGTTGGCAACGTCGCATCCGGTGCTGGAGTCTGTAAAATCGCCTGCCAGTCACCAAACCGTGCTTGCATCAGCATTTTATTTCCCAAAAATCCCTCAATCATAGGCATATGAGGGTCGAGAGAATTAGCATGTGCAACTAATTTATCAGCAGCGTGCAGTGCATCATGGTATCTACCCGCCATACTACTAGCCACCATCAGAAAATGTAGATTGTGGCTAAAGTACATCTGGGAATAAATACCCTGGACTTTATTTTTACTAATGTAAGCGACATCTTGGGCGATCGCCTGCTGATTTGACCGCATTGCCCCCTGATAATCTCCCACGCGAAAATAAATATGGCTGGGCATGTGTACCAAATGTCCAGCGGCGGGAACTAGTTTTTCTAACCGTTCGGCACTGGCAAGGGCGCGTTCCGGATGCAATGACGCTTCCACCGCATGAATATAGTAATGATTTGCCCCAGGATGGTTGGGATTTTGTTGCAGTACCGATTCTATAACCGCGACAATTTCTTCTGTATCGACTTGCGGTTTACCATCGTGCGTCCAAAGTTGCCAAGGATGCAAATCCATCAAACTTTCAGCAAATAAAGTCGCTGCATCTAAGTCATCAGGATATTTTTTGGCGAGATTTGCCATTGCTTTGGCATAGTCTACTTGCAGTTGATGCAAATCTGCGTCTGGCTTTGGGGAATAACGCTTTGCTAAAGCCTTAATATAATCTTGTTCTAGGACTGGCGCTTGGGGAGAAAGTGCCAAAGCTTGCTGTATTGCTTGATAGGCAGTTTGTTCTTTTTCAGTAGTGATGACTGCGTTGATGTTCGGCCCTAAAGCCAAGGCAATACCCCAATATGCCATCGTCATCTGCGGATCGAGTTCCGCCGCGTGTTGAAAAGAACGCACCGCTTCATCGTGATTAAAGCCGTAAACTAAATTCAACCCTTGGTCAAAGAGCTGTTGCGCTTCAGGATTCTGGGTAGAAACTGGATGATGGTATGTTCCAAGTCCAGGTATGAGAGTGTAAGGAGAATTTGTGAGAGCAAGTACCCCACTAGGAAAGACTAAAGTTAGTATGAGTACCCAAACTATAAATAAGTACCTCATAGCAAGATTACCGTTCGTCAAGCTGTTAGATATTTGGTATTTAGATTACAGTGAGTTGAACAGAATATATGCATCCTTCAAATTGGTTGGAATTGCGATCGCTAGTCATGATGATGCTAGTAACTTAAATAATAGAAGTAAACTATACCAAACTAGGACGTATCAAAGTGAGCCTGTGGTTAAATTTACACTTTCGCTCATGCGCTACACGTCTGATATCCCTGATTCGGGTTGAGCATCTCCATGAGGAAGGCAAGTTAAGAGTATCAAAACCTTTATGGTTGGCTTGGTTGGAAGAGGAAATGCCGCGCTTTACTGTTGACCACTGGTATCGCTTTTTGAAGCAACGTCTACACTGGACACTGCCCAAACTCACTACGCCTAAGCAATGTGAGCGTTGGAGTGACCTCATGCCCCTGATGACTTGGGAATTATGGTTGGCTCGTGATCTCGTGGCAGATAACCCTTTACTAGAGTTTAGACTAGACATCTCCAAAAACTATCAAAGCTTTGCTGTGACTAGCTCTTAAGATGCAAGCGCCAGCATCCTTGACTAGCTAGTCAGCACGATAAAATAGGGCTTTGAGATATTTCTTGATAAGAACGAGGC
>NZ_JAIVFW010000085.1 GCF_020829595.1 Nostoc sp. CHAB 5844 | reverse complement strand
ATTGCTGAGAAAATTGAGTCGCCCACTGAAGTGGCACTTGGACTTGCTTGAGCCGTGTACTTGGAAACTTGTACGCACGGTTCTGAGGGGGGAAAGAGGCAGCGATGCCTCCTACCTACCCGATAAAGAGAATGTTCTTGTTTATATAACAACTCATCTAATTGAATGCTGTTACCAAGATAGCCAATTAATTTACACATATAAAACTGAGTTAATCAAACAGTAATAAAATTTAGTCACTCATTCCTTTGACAGCAATCTTTTTTTGTTTACACCGGCGGGTGGGTTGAGTCATCGTCCTCATGAATTAAACCCACCGCTACGCATTGTCATGGCAACTTTTAATCGAGTGGTGCGATCGCCTTTAACTGGTAAATTTGTCTTTAACCGCATCCGCCAACAATCCCAAATTCGTCGCACCTCATACCAGATTTATCGCAACCGTGCCGCTGTTACTGATGAATTAGTCGATTTACTTTATACGCCATCTTGTGATCCAGGAGCGCAACAAGTTTTTGCTTCCATCCTCACTGCACCTCCCGGCCCCAGTCCAGCGGAACTATTGCCCAAAGTTGAACGTCCTCTGTTAGTGATTTGGGGTGCTGATGACCCCTGGACACCCATTACTGGGGCGAAGATTTATGAAGCGGCGCGGGCGAATGGCAAAGATATCAAGATTATTCCCATTCCTAACCTAATGCCGGTCATTGTTCTCATAATGAAGTTCCGGATATTGTCAACATCCAAATGATTGATTGGTTAACACAAGTCTGAAAAAGTCTGAAGTGTGAAGTATGAAGTCTGAAATGCTAAGAGGATGTCTGAGAAGTATTCAATATCTCGTCTGATCCCCCTAGCCTTCAAATTCCACGACAGTCGCCTCAAGTCGGTAAACCCGCCCACGGCGCTGTCTCCCTTTTTTAAGGGGGATAACGGGGGAGCTAAAAATCTTGAATACAACATCAAAAAGTTTTCAGACATCCTCTAATTTCGGTGTTTATCTTTCAGACTTCATACTTCATAATTCAGACTTCATTTGCCGGGTGAGTACCTTTTATTCTTATGGCACCTTGACAAAATCAAACTCAGGTGGTGTGTAATGGAGCTTGATGTGCGTAATAAAGGGACAATTCCCGTAAGTCACCATCCAGATTTTTCTCAGCAAGGCTATCAAGTTATTCGAGAACTGGGACGTAATCACGAAGCTGGACGCATTATTTACCTCGCTAGTGTCCGTAAATCTCAACAACAAGTAGTAATTAAAGAGTTCAGCTTAGTTAATGAAACTGCTGACTGGTTAGGTTCAAAAGCTTACGAACGCGAAATTGCCATCTTGCAGCAACTTGAGCATCCGCGTATTCCTCGCTACATAGACTCTTTCACAACGGCAGAGAATTTTTATTTGGTTCAGGAGTATAAAAATGCTTTGGATTTGGGGACTAAACGTAGTTTTTCTCCAACGCAAGTTAAGCAGATAGCAATTTCACTCTTAGAAATTTTGGTTTATCTACAACAGCAAATTAACCCAATTATCCATCGAGATATTAAACCAGAAAATGTTTTAGTTGATGAGCAACTCAATGCTTATTTGGTGGATTTTGGTTTAGCTCGCAGACAGAGTGCCAAAATAGCTTTGACTACCTTATCCGCAGGTACTCCTGGTTTCATTCCTCCAGAAGAACAGTTTGGTTGTACTCTGACACAAGCTTCTGACTTATATAGTGTCGGGGCAATCTTAATTTGCTTACTCACCGCTACCCGTGCGGTGAATATTGATGGTGATAGTGGCTTACAATTTCCTAGATTAGGAAATCATCTAAATCCACGTTTTCGGACGTGGTTATTCACAATGGTGCAACCTAACTGGAAAGACCGCTATCCGAATGCTGCTGCTGCTTTGGCAACACTAAGGTTAATTCCAGTTACAGGTAATGCTTCTGTCATCGACATTTTACTGGCGGCGATAAAGTTGAAAAAACGCACAGCGATGTTCGCTTTCGCGGTTTTGGGTATGGTAGGAGTAGCAGTCACAACCTTAGTCTTTTCCCAACAGGGTGGTGCAGCCCAGCAGCTAGAAGAAAACAAATCTTTAATTGATTTCCAGTAAACCTGGAGGCGGCGTAATTTCGATACGCCGAGTTTCAATATCTACCACTGGTGTAATTTCTTTAACGAAGGGAATTAAAACTGTTTTTTGTACTTTATCATTGGCTAGTAATTCCACTTCTAGTAAATCATTGCCAGCCGGGATGACATCTACCACTTTACCCAGCAGTTCCTCGGATGCTTGAAGATAAACTTCCAAGCCAATCAAATCTACAACATGATATTCATCTTCACCCAATTCGGGGCGATCGCTTGCCGGGACAAATAATTGGCAATCACGCAATTCCTCAGCTTGGTTGCGATTTTCTACCCCAGCTATTGTAATTACGTATAAATTTTTGCCTTCTAAGTAACGACCTTGCAATAATTCTACGGCTTGTAGTTCTGTATCACCAGGATGCAACAGCCAACGTGTTCCCGGCACTTCAAAGCGTTCGGGAAAATCAGTTTCCGGATAAACCCGTAATTCCCCAGCCAACCCTTGAGGGGCAACAATTTTCCCAATCGTTAACCACTTATCAAGGTTAGGGGCTGAGAACTGGGGGGTAGGTTTTTCCTGTACCCCAGTTTTGCGTCTTTCTTTCTTCTGTTTTGTTTGTTTGTGGTTCATTGTTGGAAGAAATGTTTCTGGTTTACCAGTCTACGCCGTCCTTCTGCTTTCAAGTCTTCAATGGACATTGAGGAAAAAACTTTTTGATCTGCTTCATCAATACCCCGACTAATTTCTGCTTTCAAATAATCGGTATGTTCTTTCCACAGCTGTAAGGCAGCACAGATGAAATCATCAGCAGAGGCATAGACACCAGTGGCTACGTTGTTTCTTACCAGTTCTTCCAATTCTGAGGGCAAAGAAATTTGCATAAGCCTACGTTATTTTTATTTGCGAATATAAGTTATTGTTGCTGAAAAGTTCCATCAACAACAACTCTACGAATTATCAACTACGCACTCACAACTGCACGTTGATAAACTTGTTCTGCTGCTTTTGCTAAACGCTGCATACCAGCAACAATCTCATCATCACTGCCAGTCAAGCTAATGCGTAAACATTGGTGTTTGTGTTGCCATTCTTCCTTCAAACCAGGGAAGAAGGTACTACCAGGAACCACAATAACACCGACTTTTTTCAGTTCTTGATAAAATTCCCAATCAGTGATGGGTAAATCTTTTAACCACAACCAAGCAAAAATTGCACCTTCGCCACGGTGGAGGAACCAAGGCAAATCTTTGGGCATGCCAGCTTCTAAAGTATTTTCTAGAACCGCAAACTTCTTCTGGTAAAAAGGACGAATGACTTGTTCAGCGATTTGTACCAAACTACCGGAATCTATAGCATGAGATGCGATCGCCTGTCCATAGCGCGAGGGATGAATGCACATATTTGTCTGGAAGCACTCCAGAACTTGAATGAGTTTTTCATCACCAATAGCTATACCAATGCGTTCCCCAGGTAATCCAGCTTTCGACAAACTCATACAATGAATAATATTATTGCCAAACACTGGCTGCATCTGGGTGAAGTTTAATGCTGGGAAGGGTGGCGCATAAGCAGAATCAATCAACACAGGTACATCATAAGTTGCAGCTAAGGCAGCAATTTTCTTCACCTCATCTTCTGTCATCACGTTACCTGTTGGGTTACAAGGACGAGAAAAGATAATGCAGCCAGTTTTATCTGTCACCGACAATTGACTAAAGTCGGGGCGATATTTAAATTTATGGTTAGCCGCGTCAATATCCAGAGTCGGTTTGTAGGCGACTAAAGCCTCTGGGAACAAGCACACACCACCATAACCTGTATAGTCGGGACTCAAGGGCAGAACAATTTGCCGCAGTTCACCATTGCTAGTGTAGCCACCAAAGGCATTAGCTGCGTAGAAATAGAGAGTTTGGCTACCGGGAGTAATTAAGATATTGCGAGGGGTTAAGTTTAAACTATAGCGCTGATTGAAGTCCTTAGCGATCGCATCTATTAATGGCCCATAACCTTGACTGGAACCATAACGACAAACAACTTCCCCATATTCAGAACTAGCCAAAAGTTCGGCTGTTGCATCCCGCCACAACTGTTCCACCTCTGGCAAAATCAACGGGTTTCCCGCACTCAAATTAATTAATTCCTGCCCCTCACTTGCTTGCAACGTTTCGATAATGTCCTTCATAATCGCTCGTACACCAGTTAGGTTGGACATTTGAGCGCCAATTTTAGTTAGGGCAGGGTTCATAAGCTTTGTAAAATTAAAAGTAACTGAGGGGTTGACAAAATTATGAAAGTTATGCGGCTGATAGATATCATCTTCCACGTTTGCCGCCTGTAACTAATGTACCAATCTCACAAAAAAATGCAATTTTAGTTAATCCACAGCAAAAATAAAAAAGATTTTACAACCATCCGCCGATATAAACTCATAAAAGCTTATTAATGCAACTTATATACAGGAGAGCTAAGGCGTGGAAGTTAAAGCAGCAGTAGCTTATGGCGCGGGTAAGCCGTTAACTATTGAAACTGTGCAATTATCAGAGCCACAAGCAGGAGAAGTTTTAGTTGAAATTAAAGCTTCGGGAGTTTGTCACACTGATGCCTATACTCTTTCTGGTGCTGATCCTGAAGGTTTGTTTCCGGCAATTTTAGGTCATGAAGGGGCGGGTGTAGTAGTCGAGGTGGGTGCTGGTGTCACCAGTGTCAAACCAGGAGATCATGTCATACCTCTGTACACCCCAGAATGCCGTCAGTGTGAATATTGTCTCAGCCTTAAAACCAATCTCTGTCAAGCAATTCGCTCTACTCAAGGACGCGGTGTAATGCCCGATGGTACAAGTCGTTTTAGTATTGGTGGCGAAATGATTCACCACTACATGGGTACATCTACCTTTGCTAACTACACAGTACTACCAGAAATTGCTGTAGCTAAAATTCGAGAAGATGCCCCATTTGACAAGGTTTGTTACATTGGCTGCGGTGTCACTACAGGTATTGGCGCAGTTATTTATACAGCTAAGGTAGAACCCGGCGCAAAGGTTGTAGTTTTTGGCTTGGGTGGTATTGGTTTAAATGTCATCCAAGGGGCGCGGCTGGTAGGAGCCGATATGATTGTGGGGGTTGATATTAATCCCAACAAACGCGCCTTAGCACAAAAGTTTGGCATGACGCACTTTGTTAACCCCAACGAAGTCGAAGGTGATTTAGTTAGTTATTTAGTGGATTTAACTAAAGGCGGCGCAGACTATACTTTTGAATGTATCGGTAACGTCAAAGTTATGCGTCAAGCTTTAGAATGCTGCCATAAAGGTTGGGGTGTTAGCGTAATTATTGGTGTGGCTGGTGCAGGACAAGAAATCAGCACACGTCCATTTCAATTAGTTACTGGTAGAGTGTGGAAAGGTTCAGCATTTGGTGGTGCAAGAGGACGCACAGATGTGCCAAAAATTGTTGATTGGTATATGGATGGCAAGATAAATATCGATGACTTAATTACTCATGTTATGCCAATTGAGCAAATTAATCATGCCTTAGAATTGATGCACAAAGGTGAATCTATTCGTAGTGTGGTGACATTTTAGTTGTTAGGTTTTGATTAAAGTGGGCATTGCTCACCTTCATAGTTAACAAACTAGGGAGATGTATATGGTTACTACTAGTGAAGTTATCAACAGCAATATTCAAGAAAAACCACTTGCAGAAAAGCGTGTCACGCTGCATAACATCAGTTGGGCTGCTTATGAGAAAATTCTTGATGCGTTGGGTGATAACCGCGCAGCCCGACTCACATATTATCAGGGGATGTTGGAGATTATGACCCCGTTAGAAGAACATGAAAGTGCTAACAGTTTAGTTGGACAGTTGATTGAACTACTAGCAGAAGAACTGAATTTTAATCTCAAGAGTATGGGTTCAACCACACTCAAAATTTCAATTCTCAAGTCTAGTCCAGAACCTGATAAATGTTACTACATTCAAAATGAGCCTGCTGTCAGAGGTAAAACAGTAGATTTAGCAGTAGATCCGCCTCCAGATTTGATTTTAGAAGTAGATATAACTCATACGGATATCAACAAGAAACAAATGTATCAGGATATGAAAGTTCCTGAGTTTTGGCGTTACAACGGGACAAAATTAACTATTTACCTTTTAGAGCAAAGCGAATATCAAGAATCCGCAACTAGCGCGACATTTCCAATATTAACGAAATCAATGGTTTATGAGTTTTTAACACAATGCAAAACTCAGGGAGAAACCCAAACTAAACGTGCTTTTCGTAAGAAGTTGCAAGCACAACTCCAGCAGTAATTTGCTCACAGGCGATGATTTGAAAGCATAAAATTCAACTAATTTTTAATTATGCAAACACCACAAAGCAAACAAACAAATGTCTATGAAACTGACTTTTATGCTTGGAGTCAGCAACAAGCTAACTTACTGCGTCATCAACAATGGCATCAACTTGATTTGGATAATTTAATCGAGGAGATTGAATCTTTGGGGAGACAGGAACGTTCTGAACTGCGAAATCGTTTAAGTATTTTAGTTGGGCATTTGTTGAAATGGGAATATCAACCTACAAAACGCAGTCGTAGTTGGTTGGCTACAATTCGCATCCAACGTTTAGATACTGCGGAAATATTAACAGAAAATCCTAGTTTACAATCATATTTGCCAGAAATTATTCAGAACGCCTACATGAAAGCAATTATTCTAGCTGCTGGAGAAACTAATCTTCCAGTTAAAACTTTTCCACAAGATTGTCCTTATTCTTTAGAAGAAATTTTAAGCGATCGCTTTTATCCCGGTGAACCTGCAAGCGATGAATTGATGTCATAAAAATTCACTAAGTTATAACCATGCAGACACCACGAAGTGAACAAACAAATCTCTATGGAATGGAATGATCGCGATCGCTTGTCTATACACTAATACAGTTAAGATAAAATTCTCTTTTAATTGTTAGTTAAGCATAACAAGTACTGAAGAGCCAAAAATTGAAAGTAGCGATCGCCATTATTTGTTACAAATTAAATTTAGCTATTCCAGAATTTTTGATGAATAATCTCAACCTCATTTCAGAATATAAATGTTTTGGTGGTAAACTCGGTTTTTACACTCATGCTTCTGTAACTTGTAAAAGCGAAATGCGCTTTGCTGTTTATCAACCACCACAAGCAGCGCACAAACCAGTACCAGTTCTCTACTTTCTCTCTGGTTTGGCTTGTACAGAAGAAAATTTTATGGTGAAGGCGGGGGCGCAACGCTATGCAGCAGAACATGGTTTAATGTTAGTTGCACCAGATACTAGCCCAAGTCACACAGGCATTCCCGGTGAAGATGATGATTGGGATTTCGGCACAGGTGCAGGATTTTATGTTGATGCTACCGCAGAACCTTGGCGATCGCACTATCAAATGTATAGTTACATCGTCCAAGAATTACCTGCTGTCATTGCAGCTAACTTTCCGATACAACCTGACAAACAAGGTATTTTCGGTCACTCAATGGGGGGACATGGGGCGTTAGTTTGTGCAATGCGTAACCCCAAACAGTATAAATCAGTGTCAGCTTTTGCACCTATCGTTGCACCTATGCGTTGTCCTTGGGGACAAAAAGCCTTCAGTGGTTATTTAGGCAGTAATCAAGATAATTGGCGTGCTTATGATGCTAGTGAATTAGTCAAGCAGTTGGGATATCATAGCCCAATTTTAATTGACCAAGGTACTACGGATAAATTTTTAGCTGAACAATTGAAAACAGAAATATTTGAGCAAGCTTGTGCAGCTGTAAATCAACCTTTAGATCTACGTTACCAAGCTGGCTACGACCATAGTTATTATTTCATTTCTAGTTTTATAGAAGACCACATTCGCCATCATGCGATCGCTCTAACTTAAATAAGAATTCAGGAGTCAGAACAAAAAAGTAAGGAAAAATACCTATCATTAATTTTAGTAGGACTTACGCACACTCTACGAAGTCTATACAAATGACCAATGACAAAAAACGACCAGATCACTGATTATGCAATGAATATGTGTTTTAGCTTAAATTCTTTATTGATAAGTTAAAAGCAATTTACAGCTTTATTTCTCCACAAATGAATATTGAAATAAATATTCATAATATAAAAATTATTGTAAACAAAAGTGATGCAAATTGATAGGAAAAATTCGCATAAACCAGAGATAATACTAAAAAAGTGAGAGCAAGAAAAATCATTAATTTTGGCAGAGCATTGATGGCAAAAACTGCTTCACCTTCAGGGGAGAATTCACAAATGAAGATTCCGGCGGAATCAACCTGAAGGTAAATGCATAGAAGCAGATGATAAGTGAAATCGCAAAAGTTAACAGAGAGCTTAGATTTGTATGGCTAACAGCAGTGCAATGACCGCAGCGCTACGTTTAAGCGAAAAGATGCCTTTTCCCCTCAAGCGTTTAGCAGATTTGGCTTATAACTATTGGTGGAGTTGGAGTAGCGATCGCATATCATTATTTCAAATCATCGATCCCCAAGAATGGGAACGTTGTGGGCATAACCCAGTGGCAATTTTAGAGTCAGCCAGTTACGAACGCCTGACGCAACTAGCAGAAGACCCACTTTATTTAAAGCAGATTTCCGCCTTAGTCAGAGAATTTGACCAATACATGGCACAGCAAGATACTTGGGTGAGTCGAGTCGCACCGCAAGTTTCCGCTGAACACCCCATTGCTTATTTTTGCGCCGAATTTGGTATTCATGAATCTCTACCCGTTTACTCTGGTGGCTTGGGTATTTTAGCCGGGGATCATCTGAAATCATCATCAGATTTAGGTGTACCGATGGTTGGCGTTGGCTTGCTGTATCGCCAAGGTTACTTTCGGCAACGCTTGAACCGCCAGGGTTGGCAAGAAGACTATTATCTGGATAACCCCTTCCACAAAATGCCCCTAGAGTTAATTAAAAACGCCCAAGGGGAACCACTCACCATCCAGATAGAGATTCGCCAAAGGCAGGTAAAAGTCCAAATTTGGCAAGTGCAAGTCGGGCGCGTAAGTTTATATTTACTCGATAGCGATCGCCAAGACAACGATCCCATCGACCGCTGGCTAACAGGACATTTGTATGGCGGTAACTTAGAAACTCGCATTGCCCAAGAAGTCGTCTTAGGCATTGGCGGAGTCAGGGCATTAACCGCCTTGGGAATTAAACCTTCCGTTCATCACCTCAACGAAGGACACGCTGCCTTCTGCACTCTAGAAATTGCCCGTCAAGAAATCGAACGTACAGGCAAATCCTTCTACGATATTGAAGCCGGCGTACGGCAAAGTTGCGTCTTCACCACCCACACGCCCGTTCCCGCCGGTCACGATGTCTTCTCACCCGACTTAATGGACTCATATTTTGCCCAATACTGGCCGCAATTGGGACTATCCCGCGAACAATTTCTCGCTTTAGGCGCACGGCGACTGGGCGATCCTTGGGAACCCTTTGGCATGACCGTTTTAGCATTGCGGATGTGCCGTGCTTGCAACGGCGTGAGTGAATTACACGGCAAAGTCTCCCGTAAAATGTGGACAGTTCTTTATCCTCGATGCACAGAAGACACAGTACCAATCGGTTACATTACTAATGGAGTTCATGCACCCACTTGGACTGCACCTTTAATGGCTGACTTATATGATCAGTATTTAGGCGAAGACTGGAAAACTCGTGCCATTGATCCCACGATGTGGGCGAAAGTTGACGAAATTCCCAACGAAGAACTCTGGGCAAGACATCAAATACTCAAAGAAAGACTAATTGCCTACACTCGTTATAAAATCAAAAAATCACGAGAACAGCGGGGTGAAGATTATCAAAGCATTCAAGCCGTTAACAGCTTGCTTGACCCGAACGTTCTAACCATTGGCTTTGCTCGACGCTTTAGCCCTTACAAACGGGGCGATTTGATTTTACGCGATGCCGAACGGGCTGTGAAGATTTTTGGCAATGCCCAGCGTCCAGTCCAGATTATCTTTGCTGGGAAGGCGCACCCAGCCGATGAAGAAGGTAAACGCATTATCCAACGCTTGATGGAGTGGTGTCAGCATTCTGGGATTATCCACCGAGTTGCCTTTATTGAAGATTACGACATTTACACTGGGCAAAAACTCGTGCAAGGCGTTGATGTTTGGTTAAATAACCCCCGTCGTCCCCTAGAAGCATCCGGGACAAGTGGGCAGAAAGTCTGCTTTAACGGAGGGCTGAATTGCAGCGTCCTAGATGGCTGGTGGTGTGAAGGTTATCAAACTGGCACAGATGGTAAAGGAATTAACGGTTGGGCAATTGGTGAAGATGCTCACACAAGCGACCAAGAATTGCAAGACCGCATAGATTCTCAATCACTGTATCAGCTGTTAGAAGAAGAAATTGTTCCCCTATACTACGACCAAGATGCTCAAGGTATCCCACACCGCTGGATACAGATGATGAAAGCATCAATTAAGACCAATGCACCACTGTTCAATACAGATAGAATGATTGCTGACTATGTTTCTCAGATATATGTCCCAGAAATTGCTGCCCGTATTGAACCAATTTTGGCTAAGGTTTTGTTCTAAAGTCTTAAAAGAATCGTAATTTTCCTGGTTCAATAGAGGGGTAGGTTAACCTACCCCTTTTTTTAGAAGCATTAATTGTTAAAAATTAACTAACCAACCCAAACAACGTGGTTAAATACAAAATCAAAATAGCGATAATATTACATCCTAAATTATGTCTGCCGATCGCCTAACACCAGAACAACGCGCCTTGATATCCCGCTATCGAGAAAAATGGCAACACATTGGGTTATCCACCGAACAAATCAACCAGCAACAAGCTACTAATGCCGTTCAAGCAATATATACCGCCCTCAAACTCACCCAGCCAGCAATAATTATCGTTGATAGCCCTAACGCTGCATTTGAGTATATCTGGAATTTGCTACAAGTCGATTCTTATACAACGCTGGGTGACGCTATCAGTAGTTCTGACTGGAGTAAAATCTACAATAATTTGCAATCAAAGCTACTCACACAAATACCTATTGATCTGCAAAGAGATTTACATTCATCTTTTGAAAATCATTTAGCACAAGAGTGTGCTACTTTACTACAACGCCAGTTAGAAAGCCAGTGGAGAGATGTTTTTTCCCAACACCTAGGTAAGAATTATCAAAACCTAATTAAAAATATCTTCTCCTCATGTTGCAAACCTGAAAGTTTAATCGCTGGGGGCAGTTATTTTGACTTTTGTATTCACAGTTTCAACTACCATCAATTTCAAGAGCAAATAGCGATTTTAGAAGAATTTGTGAGAAATTGTGGTTGGACTTTCTTCTTTGAGAATATCGCCATTATCTGCAATCGTCCTACCCAAATACGTATTAATCACGAGAACCACCTCCACGCCGAAGATGTACCTGCCATAAAATTTAAGGATGGGTATAGCTTGTATGCACACCAAGGTCACATCGACTTAGAAACCAAGCGCAAGCTAGTCAATAATTTCGACTGGAGACCTCTATTGGAAAAAATGAATGCAGTCGAAATTGACTCTTGGGAAGAATACCAGTTGTTACGGGTTGTCAAGCAAATTAATGTGCAGCCTATGCAGTTCCTGAAAGCGACAAATCCCAGCACAGGGGAAGTACGTGTTTCTAAAGTGCCTATGCGTATTACCTCTGCTATTGAGGCTGTAAAGTGGCTAAACCGACACCGCAACTTATAGCAAAGTGCTGAGTGCTGAGTATAAACCCAGTAATTACATGGATTTGAGTAATTAATCAACACTGTCCTAACTTCAGTGACTACGGCTATAAAATAAGCCTAAGACTTCAGCACAAAAGTTGGTTATGAAAATTTGGCAAGCCGATTTTTATCGGAGTTCGCAGCAGGATGCATCGGGACAAGTGTTGTGGGAGTTGTTGATTTGTGATGCAAATCGCAGTTTTGAGTATACAGCTACTTGTCCTCAGGCTGAGGCAAATTCAAGTTGGGTTACTACTCAAATTCAACAAGCAGCAGGTGCAGAATTACCAGATGTAATTCAAGTGTTCCGTCCACAGTCGTTGAGTTTAATCGAGACAGCCGGACGCAATTTAGGTATTGCGGTAGAACCTACTCGCCGGACTTCTGCATTAAAACAGTGGTTGGAGGAAAGACATTCTGCTGTTAGTTTAGAAAAACCTGCACCCCTACCATTACCAGAAAATCTTTGGGGTGAACAGTGGCGCTTGGCAACTTTAGCAGCTGGCGATTTAGAAACAGAATTTAGCGATCGCCCTATTCCCATTTTATCTATGCCAGAATTTCTTAAACCGATAAATCTAGGTTTAGCCTCCACAGTACCTGTTCCTGGTGTCGTAATTTATGGTGGCAGACAATCTATGCGTTTGGCACGCTGGTTAGCAACAGCACACCCCGTAGCTTTGAATTACATCGCAGGCGCTCCCGATGGTTTAATTTTAGAAGCTGGTTTAGTTGATCGATGGGTATTAGCCACCTTTGAAGATGCCGAAGTCACCGCCGCTGCCCAGGTTTATGAACAGCGCAAACAACAAAGTCGAGGCTTACACTTTTTGTTAGTCCAACCCGATGATTCTGGTATGACTTACAGCGGCTTTTGGTTATTACAAACCGAGTAGCACATTATTGTTACCTAAAATAGTTGTGGATTATGCTTCAAACAATACAGGCTAAAGAAATTACCCTACTAGATTTAGAAACCACTTTTGGACTGCAATTAATTGAAGATGAGCAATTTTTTAGAGAGTGGCAAGATAACCTCCCAGAAATTACTAACTCGGAAAAACAACAACTTGATCGCGTTAAGGCAAGTTATAGTAATTTGCTTAAATACCCTCCCCTGCTAGAAAATACAGTCAAGATGGTAGTTTTGTCTCCCTTGTTGGATTTAGCAGGCTTTTATTTATCTCCGTTTCACATCAAATCTGAAAAGTCTGTAGAAGTTACTGTTGAAGATGCAGGTATAACAGTCAAAGGACAGATTGATATTTTAGTTTTGTTTGAACAATTAGTAGTAGTAGTGATAGAGTCGAAACAAGCAGCTTTTTCTGTGGAAGTGGGCAAACCTCAGTTATTAGCTTATATGCTGGCAATATCTAATACCGATAGACCAATATACGGATTGATTAGCAATGGCGGTAGTTTTATTTTTGTTAAATTGAGTAAAGAAAAAACGCCCAAATATGCTTGGTCTCGTTTGTTTTATATCTTCAATCTGGGAAATGAATTATATACAGTTTTAAGTATTTTGAAGCGTCTGAGTTTATTGGCGAGAAATACTGGAGAAAACAGCGTTTAAATATGTTGTTTAATGTTTTAGTTAAGTAATACATAGCAGATTTCACGCTTTGGCTTGCACCCGCGCCTGCTTTGCCATCGCAATTAAAGTTTGATGGGCATCTTCTGCATCAGCTAAAACATGATCAAATTGGATACGCACTGGTGTTGCTTCTCCATTGACTTGTGCTGTTAAATCCATACCCTGGGCATCGATTGCCAGCATTTGGGCTGCTGTTGCTTCTGTTAAAGTACCAAAAGCCTGTGCATACAGCAGTACAGCATCAGCATGATCTTCGTTCATGTGGTTGCAGATGCGTGAGCTAATTTCAGATGAAAACTGTTCGGACATTGTATAAACCAATTAGGACAACAGCCTAAATTTTAGGCTAATGTAAAGCAGATTTGTCGCAGTGCTGTGTGTATGTGCGAATAAGACTTTAATTAAATAAAATTTAAATTTTGCAAGTAAGTAATATTTATCTTTGTTTGCGGAATACCTAGCGTATATACTGTAGCAAAAATATTAAACTGAATTATTCCAGTTAAAAGCCGATGAGCGAAACTAGGCAACGTCGAATAGTTATTGGAGATGTGCATGGCCATTATGAAGGCTTGATGACTTTGTTAGAGGCGATCGCACCAACATCAGATGATCAAGTCTATTTTCTCGGAGACTTAATTGACCGAGGCCCTCACAGCTCTCATGTAGTTAATTTTGTACAACAGAATAATTATCCCTGTCTGCTAGGCAATCATGAGCAGATGTTGTTAAATATCCTGACCCAAAGAAATGTTCCCACACAAGCCATGCAAGCCTGGCTGTACAGTGGAGGACAAGCAACTCTCAGCAGCTACCAAACCTCTACAATTCCTCAAGACCATTTAGATTGGTTTCAGGCTCTGCCCACTTATCTCGATTTGGGAGATATTTGGTTAACTCACGCCGGATTAGACCCTACCATCCCTCTAGCAGAACAAACTGCCGAGCAGTTCTGCTGGATTAGAGATGAATTTCACAGTATAGAAAAGCCTTACTTTCCTGATAAACTGATTATTGTTGGGCATACTATAACTTTTACTTTACCAAACGTTACTCCTGGTAAACTAGCCGAAGGTCGAGGATGGCTAGATATAGATACAGGAGCTTATCATCCCCGCAGTGGTTGGTTAACTGGATTAGACATTACCAATGCGCTAATTTATCAAGTGAATGTTTTTCAAAATAGCCTGCGTACCTTGCCCTTAGAAGATGGGATAGTTACGATTGAGCCTTCCCAAATCAAAGCTCGCCGACATCCGCAGCGAGCCTAGTGTTTGACTGTTGACTTTGCACAATAAAATAAAACTAAAGTAATGGTCGGATATTAGCTCGATAAGCAGCATTATCCAAGCCGTAACGCCCACTACTAGGTTGAGCATTAATTGCACGTTTGAGATTATTAATGCGATCGTTAGTAGCCGGGTGTGTACTTAAGAATGTTGGGACAGAACCTTTGCTTAACAGCTTTTGCATAAAGGAAACCATTCCTGATTGGGCATAACCTGCTCTTGCTAAAGTTCTTAAACCTCTTTTATCCGCATCAAACTCATCTTGACGACTGCGCGGACGGTTGAGTGCTAAGTCTACACCAATTGCCACGGCTTGATTACGGTCTAAACCTGCTGCTGTCGCTACACCACTAGCAAGCGCTCTTTGCCGCAGTTGTTTAACTAAGTGTTTACCACCAATGTGACCAATTTCATGAGCGATTACACTGGCTAGTTCTGCTTCATTTTCTGCGGTTTTCAATAAACCTGTGTTGATATAAACAAAACCCCCCGTAGTGGCAAAAGCATTAACAGAGTTGTCCTCTACTACCTGGAAGCTAAAAGGAAGATTGGGGCGATCACTATTAGCGGCTAATCTTTGACCAATTTCTTGCACATAACGATTCACCGCTTCATTCCGGTACAGGCGAATTTCACCACGCAGTTCATCATTCATCTGCTTGCCAAGTTCTACTTCCTGGCGATCAGATATATTAGAAAGCTGAAGTATTTGCACTCCTTGGAACAACAGCGGGAATAGATCTATAGCACGTCCAGGTGAGGGTGTACTCAGGCACAAACTGAGGGCAACTACCACCGACATGATCGGATATAACCAACTACGTCGCCAGCGACGATAATTTGCCGAAAAACCTTTCCAAGCCATCATAAGCATTTCTGATAAGAATTTTAGGACAAGCGAAAATAATCGGACAAAATACGAGACGAAATTATAGCTTTTGAAGTTGCATTTTCACTCTAGGCACATGTATCGGGATTAACAACCCCACTTTGATAGAGTGGGGTTGAGCATCAGGTATTTATGATCATGAACTGGCGATCGCTCTCAACAACTCTCTAAACAAAATATTGGCAACCTTAGAACTGAGTTTAGATTGTAAGTGCTTACCGTTAAGCAGTTGCCTACCAGAAGCATCAACGTTGTTTTTGAGCGTATTTTTGTAAAGGGTAATTTCCTGACCAATTGGTGTATTGGGCAAGCGACCATCAACTTCAATTTTGGTGATGACGTGTTGCCAGAAGTTTTTTCTACATAAAGCGCTACCAGAACCTTTTTCAACTAACTTGTCACCGGATTGCTCCAGAACAGTACCCATACCCAGCCGCAGTTTAAAAGCATCCCTTGAGCGATTACGTTTAACTCGTTTCACATCACCAGGGAGAAACTTAACTACAGACTTACCATTTTCTCGACTAACTTCTTTACGCTTCACCTCCCGCACTTCCCTTTCAATCAACGGTTTACCGTCAGTTAGAAATGCTTCAAACGGGTAAATGCGACTAAGCAGACGAGCGCGAATCCTCAAACCAAAGCCAAACTGATCAAAAATTTGATTGTAGGCGTTGAACTGTTCATTATTGATTAACAGTTTTAGCTCTGACTCCAGGCGTTGTTCTTCTAGATCAATGTCACAAAGCCAGTCAGCGTGCAGTCGGGTAATAGGGTCAATTGTAAAACCAAATTCTACTGCTACTGACTCCTGGTATTGTTTAGTGAGCGACTTGTAACTTTGCGGGTATACTTCCGGTTCACGTTCTGCTAACCAACCCCAAAGCGGTGGCACATTTCCAGGTTTTGTACTTCTAGAATCGCTATGAGCTTTTTCTGGAAATTGCCAAGCCAAAACCTGACGGTTGTAGTTGATGATAGGGGATTGAACACGGTTAAGGTGTTCAAGTTGCTGTACCAGTTCTCGCAGTTGGTCTATTACCTGTGGGCGGTGCATCAAGAACTGACGCGGGTTTAATTCACTAGTTTCTAAATAATTTTCCTGGTCTAAACCGTAAGCAGCCATCGCCAACGCGTCAGCTGCATCTGATTTATTCGGCAGGTTTTTACCACCACGATAGCGGCGTAATTCGATGTGACCAACCCAGAGAATTTTAACTCCTAAAGTTTCAAGAATCCTTGACCATAACCTAGAGTAATGATTTCCTGTCGGTTCTAAAATGGCAACATCAGGCTGATGAGTCTTGATGTAATCAACAAAATCATACGCTGATTTTTGATTGCTTTTAGGTTTAGGACTAGAGTAAAAACTAGGAAATAAATTGTTAGATTTATTTCTATTTTTCTGCCAATAGTTCTTTAAACCCCCTATGGGATATTGTGATAAAATATGACAAGTGATGCTTGATTTACTAACATCAACCCCCAAGGTTGTAATCGATTTAATTGTCATGGTTCCGCGAATAAATTGGAGTTTATTTTGCTTCCGTATTGGCACTACGGATAAGTTGAAAGACCCAGTTTTCACGCTCGAATCCTCCTAACACCCCACCAATAGAGGGGCGCGATTCACTCTTAACGCTGGGCTTATAACCCAGTAGTTATTAGGAAAGGTGCGCTTGAAAATGCCAACACACCCAAAGGTGTGCGATTCATCTTTAACTCCCCACTTCCTAACAACTTGGGGCAGAATTGATTTGGACTCAACCCGCGACGCTGGCATCACTGCCAGCGTTTCGGCTACTGAGTGAAGGTAGCCATCATCAGGCGGTTTCTTCGTCCTCGTTCACATCTATAAAATTCAATTCGTCGTCAATAATGTCTGTGAGCTTGTCTTTTGCAGGTTCGAGTAATTGTTTGATTTCTTCGTCGGCTGTAGCATTTCCAAATTCTTCTTCAGCCATGAAAGTTAAAGCTTTTTCAATTTGAGATTTGGCGTATTGTAATGAGTGCCAAGCCAAGTAATAATCCCAGGTTGGATCTGGTTGCCAAGTATTATTAGTTTCTAAATTTTCACTATTCATAAACCTCATCATCCTCAAAATCTTCGTCGTCTAAACCAACAAGTGAATATGTATTATCGGGGTCAATTGCGTTAAGCGCATCAACCATTGCACGACCCGTCAACACGTCAAGAACTGAGTAATTACCATCAGCTAAAAATTGGTTTATTTGCCGCATTTTGAAGCGTTCTTCTAACTCTGGTGTTCTTAATCTTGGGTCGATATCCTCAAGAGAATTAATCGGCGGCGGGACTTCATCACCCTCAATCCATCGGTCATGCTGGCTGTTATAAAATTCCCGCCAAGCTTTAGCTGATGGTGGCTGAGGTGCAGTTTCAAAAAAATCAGCGAGTTCTTTTTGTCGCTGGAAGCCTTCGGGGCCACATTCCATTGACTCGATCC
>NZ_JAIVFW010000084.1 GCF_020829595.1 Nostoc sp. CHAB 5844 | reverse complement strand
ACGAACGCCACACAAGCGTTTGAAGTCTTCTGACTTCAGGTTTTTTACCTGTTCGTAGGTCATACATGTCACTCCACTCTCTCCTACTTATCTCATCTCACTGGGGACTTTTGCAAGAAGTCTATTGCATCTTGACAGAATGGAGAGATAGTGCGATCGCGTTGTCAATTTTGAAAACTTATATACCAACAAGAACTGATTCTTCTGGCTGTTGTTGATATAATCCTTGTGTTAACTGCTGACATAATTCATCTAATTCGGAATCTCTTTGCTCAATAATCTGTTTTGCTAATGTTATTAATCGTTCAATATTTTCTGGACTTGTATCATCCATATTGTCATTGGCTTTGGTCAATTGTCTTTGAAAGCGATAGTATTGTTTAGGATAACCATCAGCTTGTGGTAATAATTGCTCTAACTGACAAGCTACGGACTCACTATTACCATCCAAAGTAATACTTAGCATTGGCTCCACCCACTGAATCAGTCCCCAATTTACGGCTTGATCGTAACTGTATCGACGATTCAGAGAACCTGTACCCAAAGAAACTACCAGAACATCATTGATAGTCAGCGGTTGTTTGTCTGGTTTTTGAGGATCAGGTCTAGCAGAAGAAATTAAAGCTTCCATAATTGCCAAGGATGTAGGATTGTTAGCAAATACACCACCATCCACCAAAGCATAATAACCGCTATTTGTCGGGTCGGCTGTATCAATTTTGTAAGGTTTGAAATAAGTCGGCGCAGCAGAAGTAGCCATTGCTGCTTGTTTCATTGTGTAACCATCACAAATTTTACGGAAGTTTTCGCCTAATTTTTGGTCTTTCACATTGTTGACAAAGAAAATAGGCATCCGCAATTCAATATCATAGCTAGTGATAAAAAGATCAGTTAGTGCTTTCTTGAGAAGAGTATCTTGCAAATACTCTGTTAAAACTTCGTCTCTACCTTTTGAAGAATACTTAGCTCGTACAATGTCATCTAACTTCAATAAGCTTGTAACTGGAGATTCTAAAAAAATCCGCTTTCCATCTTGGCGATATATGTCAATTAAATCCTCCGCTTTAAACTGGGGTTGGCTTTGGTAGCTAGGATTTGGTTTAGTTAAAGCAGCAGTTAAAATCCCTCCTGTTGAGGTTCCAGCAATTAAATTGAATAGCTGACAAATCGGTTTACTTGTGCGTTTTTCAATTTCGTCCAGAATAATTGCTGGGATAATACCGCGAATACCACCGCCGTCAATAGACAATATTTTGTAGCGATAAGTCATGTCATCTCCTAATCTTAATTTTGATGGCTGTTGCTTGAAGAATAAACGAGCCAAATTTACGGTAGATAGGTTCAATCATATAGTTGTTATTAATACGATAAGTTCAGTATTAATACTTGAGTATGGACAAAAAAACAAAGACCTGGAATTTATAGAATCCAGGTCTGAAATTGAACTTTGATTATTCGAGTGATTTAAGTTAGAGCGTTAAAGATTGAGCATTAGTTTCAATCAATTTTGCCAAGTCTTGCAGAAAAGCGGCGGCATGAGCGCCGTAAATAATCCGGTGGTCACAGGTGATATTTACCTGCATTTGTTGGCGTACCCCAAATAAACCATCGGGCGTAGCAACAAGTTGTGGACGAGCCGCACCGATCGCCAGAATCGAACCTTGTCCAGGTGGTAAAATTGCATCAAAAGTATCTACACCAAACATTCCCAAGTTAGACAAAGTAAAAGTACCACTGTTGTATTCGTCAGGTTGTAGTTGTTTGGCACGAGCGCGGTCTACTAAAGATTTCCAAGTGCGTGAGAGCGAATAAATATCCACCATATCTGCATTCCGCAATACTGGTGTAATCAATCCGCCGTCATCCATTGCTACAGCTACAGATATATTAATATCAGAGTGATAGACAATTCCTTGATCTGAGTAGCTGGCATTGACCAATGGATGTTTTTGCAATGTTATTGCTACAGCTTTCGCCAGCAGCGCTGTCATCGTTACCCCTTTAGATTTGATTTGTTTGTAAAGCTTATCTAAACCATCGGTGGTAATTGTGTAACCTACACGGAAAACAGGCACAGATAGACTAGCGACCATACCCCGCACTACAGCATTTTGTAAGGTAGTTAAAGGTACTACTTGACTGGGAACAGCACTACTGGCGGCGGGAACGGGTGCGGGTGTTACTACCGCAGGCGCAGGTGGCTGAACTGGTTTGACTATTGGTGCAGGAGTTACTGGAGCCGCTGGTTTACCCTTGTTAACTACAGCTTCCACATCTTCAGCCACGATGCGACCGTAGGGGCCACTACCTTTCAGGCTAGTTAAATCAACTTTTAATTCTTTTGCTAACTTGCGAGCGCGGGGAGAAGCAACGAGTCTACCTTCTTTGTGGTTCGAGCCGTTACCGTTGTGAGTGGTTGCGGTAGATGCGCCAACAGCGGCTGTCGCCGGTACTTTTTCGGGAGCAGGAGTTGTAGCAGCGGTTGTACCTGAGTTAGTTAGAGATTTCGCGGCTTCAATTTCAGCTTCGGTTTCAGCTACGTAAGCGATCGCACTACCTACAGTCGCACTGTCACCGGCTTGTACAATGATGTGGGCGAGATATCCTTCATAAAAGGTTTCTACATCCATGTCTGCCTTATCTGACTCGACAACCACCACTGTTTCGCCTTTTTCCACTTTATCCCCTGGCGATTTTACCCAGGAAACGATTTTACCTTCAGTCATGGTGGAACTAAGCGCCGGCATGAATATTTCGTGAATGCTCATATGGTGGTTTTAGAATCGATAAATAATTTATGGACTTTAACAGCTTTTGCCAGATCGAATTGTATCTTGGCTAGAGAGTTTTATAACAAGAGGCAGCTATGCTGGAGATCAAAGTATTATCATTCTTAGTATTCACACTCTCAAAATATTTCTTTAGATTATTTTAATTTAAATAATATGAATTATTTGCAACATATTTTTTAATTACTCAGTCAAAATAGGGTGTGTTGTCGCACAGCGCACACTACTCATTGAAAATGTGGTAGATATTATCATAGCGATCGCATCACAAGCCAAGAGAAACCGCTTCATGTCTACAGGTCTTGCTCCTCGGCTACATTTCTAATAATTTCTACATCTAACTCTAATATTTCAGCCACTTCTTGCACACTCATTCCACGTTGCAGAAGTTTTGCGATCATTTCCCTTGTGACTTCTTCTTTAAGTTCTTCTTTAAGTTCTTGCTTAACTTCTTGTTTAGCTTCTTCTTTTAACTCTTCATATACTCTTGTACCCTTGATTAATTCCATGCTTAACATTGCTTTTATCTCCTCCCTACTCAAATTAGGAAACTTGTTTACCAGAATCGCCTCTATTAATTCTAAAATTTTTTTTTGGATGGCTGTATCTTTAACTTCTTCCCTGCTAAATAATCTGTCGTAGAAGCGTTTATCTTTATAACATTGAACTTCAACGAAATAAATGGGTTCGTTGATAGAAATTTCTGGTGTTGAATCTAATGTTAAAAATATCCCATCTAATCGGAAGCCAATTTCTTTAATTTCTTGGCTTTTGAATTCGTAGGAATTTATATTTGTTTCTGGTTTTCCAATTAGTTCAAAAAAAATATTAGGAAATTCCTGAAATAGTTTGTAAAAAATCGTGTCTGTTTTCATCTAATGAGTAAGTATAATGTTTCCTCATCTGCTGAGATACATTTCATCGAGGTTAGGGGCGCTTAGGCTAGGTACAGTGTACCTTTAAGGGATTTCCAAGAAATAAATCATCCTCAATTGTGGGGTGGGCATCCTGCCATTAGAGTTAAGTTAAGACAAAATAACCTTAGTCAACTAGTAATTATACTGAAATTTAGCACATAATGAAGTATTAAATTTACTTTTATACTGACTTTTGTGGGCAACAATCAAGATGCGTTTAAATATGGCGCGTCGGCTAGGCAAAAAATTGTGTTTTCTACCCCGATTTTCGCAGATTTTTGAGTAAAATTACTTATTGAGAATTACTCCTTAACTTTAAGTTAATGCTAATGGCATCCTGATCGCCCTGAATGTGAAACGGGTTAGGACACCCATCGCGCAAAAATTAAGAATTTGAATTTGGAAGTTCCTGAGTGTCTGTTGATTAATAGTCACAGGAACTTTCAGACGAGATGAGGGTCTATATATATTGCCTTTAGGCAGCTAACTGTTGATTAACGAGAGTTACTAGAAGTTTTTCTTTAGTTAAACAGGATTGTTATATATGTATATATTCTGCTCCACTCTACACAAACATCGGGATTTTATTCTTAGCGAAGAGTAAAGATTAGTGGTTTAACTTCAATTTAAAATTCAGAATTAATAATTAGTCTGTTAGAAATTTTTGTTGAGTTTATGCTTTCAGGAAAGTGGAAGTTTCTGCGGATTTTGCTACTCAGTATGTTTGCCACTGCTGCGACTAGTGTTTATATCACTCAGCATCAACCTCCGGCAACAGTTTTAAATACTGAAACTCCCGAAAAACCGCAATTTTCAGTAATGCATAATTCTGAAAATATTGTGGTTTATCCAGAGCGGGCTGACTATAAATCTATACCATTAGAAAGTCTCAACTCTTCTGTTCAAGGTAGTGATCCCACAACCCTGGCGTTGAATGCCGTTGAAGATTCAGAGCTAGAACAAGGAACACGTAAAGTTGAAGTGATTTATCCCCAACACAATCAAGCCCTAGTCACAATTACACACATTCCCCGAAACAGCGATTCATTCAAGGTGATTAAATATCGTGTGGAGATGAATACCTTTGGGCGATCGCTCTTAATTAGTTCACCGCCTGTGTGGGAAATTATCTGGGCTGGCTCCCAGATACAGTGTAAAACTGGGAGTCGCCAAAGTAAAAGTCTGAAGTGTGAAGTATAAAATTTTCAGCCTTCATACTTCATACTTCAGACTTGATTTAGATATCGCCGCGAATATCTTCGATAATGCCATCGCGCATTACGATTTCCACCTGCATTTTGCTAATTAAGTTATCACCCCGTTCGACACGGAAAAATCCTTCCATTTGAAATTGATTGACTTCTTGATCTAACTCAAGTAACTGTACTTGCTGAAGGTTTTGCAGCATTTGATTTTTTTGCTCTAGGAATTCGCTTTTCTTTTGATTGACTTGCAGTTGGATGTTGTCGATTTGTTGGAGGGTTTGGGGACTGGGTGGTTGGATACTTTGCTTTTGAATGGCGGCGATCGCTCTTTGCCCTTCTAGGTCAAGTTGTTGCAATTGCTGATCAAGTTGATTGATCTGGGCTTGCAATTGCTGCTGCACTTCCTCTTTCCACAAAGGAGTGACAATAACTTTGACATTAACGATGCGCTTCAAAAGTAGTTGAGGGTTGGAGACATCCATATTTCGCGTTCACTCTATAAAGTTTGCATTGGGAATTATTAAAGAAGAATTCAGGAGTCAGGAGGAGCCAGTGCGGTCTTGGGGTATCCCCAAGTGGAGCAACTGGCGTTCAGAATCTAACCATTTCTAATTGATTCTGAATTCTGAATTCTTGATCTGAATTTTGGTTGATCAGGCAAACATTCCGTTGATCAGGTCGCGGTAGCGTTCTGCAACAACGTGTCGCCGGATTTTTAGTGTTTGGGTCATCAAGCCATTTTCGATGGAAAACGGTTCTAAAATCAGCCTAAATGTCCCAATGCGGTCATCTAAACGATAACCTGGACGGTTCTGCACTTCCCGATTCAATTCTTGCCGAAACAAATCCTGGATTATTTTACTCTCCAGGTCAATTTTTTGACCGGATGAAGAAGCAATATTCTCATCTTGTATATCCAAGGATAGATTTTGAGTTTCAGCCCATTTTGCTAAGGCTTCGAGATTGGGGACAATTAAAGCACCGAGACTGCGCTGATCTTGCCCTACAAGCATGATTTGGTCAATATAAGGCGATCGCAAACACGCATCTTCAATTGGCTGTGGTTCGATGTTTTCCCCATTAGTCAAGACAATTGTATCTTTTGCCCTGCCAGTCAGCACTAAGTCATTATCTGGTGTTACCCAACCTAAATCACCGCTATCAAACCATCCTTCAGAATCAATTGCTTTAGTCGTCGCTTCCGGGTTTTGGTAATAGCCTTGCATGATTTGTGGCCCCTTCAACAGCACCAAACCTCGTTGTCCTTGTGGTAGAGGCTGGCGATTTTCAGGATCTACAATTTTTACTTCTGTGCCTGGAATTGGTTGCCCGGATGAACCACGGAAATTCCGCCAAGGACGACGGGCATTAGTCACAGGAGAAGTTTCTGTTAAACCGTAACCTTGTAAAATTTCTACACCAATAATTTCAAAAAAGTTATCAATGTGCCTTGGTAACGCCCCACCACCACTAATAACTTGTTTGATGCGTCCGCCTGTGGCTTCCCTAACTGTGGCATAAATGAGTCGGTCTCCCAAAGCATGAAGCGGTAATAAAGCCAATGCTTTTGTTCTGGCTGCTAGTTGTTCCCCGGCGGAAGCATTAATATTATCTAAACTCAAACCTTGGACAATTCGGCGTGCCTTGATATATTTCTCGCTGATGCCCAAAAAATAGTTAATTAAGCGTTGCTTGTTTGCAGGTTGTTCCCGAAACTGCTTTTGTACTCCTTCATAAATTGATTCCCACAGACGAGGGACACCAATCATGTAGTGAGGTTTAAATTCTTTCAAATCGCGTTTGACAGAACGCAAGTTTGTGTAAATTTGGGTGCAACCCTGTGCCAGTAAAAAGTATTCACCACTGCGTTCGTAGCTGTGCCAAGTCGGCAGAATACTCAAAACAATGTCGCCTGGCTGTGGTTGAACTATTGCCCGCAGGGATTTAACTTGGTGCATTAAATTGCTGTGAGACAGCATTACACCTTTGGGTTGACCCGTAGTGCCAGATGTATAAATTAACGTTGCTAAGGCATCAGCATCTTGCTGAACCCGCACCAATGTATTGTTCGCCCCGATTTCCTGCAATTGGTTAAAATTCAGAATTTTGAGTGAGTCGTCGGTTGGTGGTGCTTCATCGGTAAGTAAAATTACCAATTGAATTGGCAAGTCATTCAGACGATCCCTTAATTTACTCAGAGTTTTTAAATCTTCAACTACTAAAACGGTACTGCCGCTGTTGGCAATAATAAACAGCAGTTCCTCTTTTTCGGCTTGAGAACTACGTACTGCGTTAACTCCACCAGCGGTGATGATGCCTTGATCGGCAATGAACCAGCGAGGACTGTTGTCGGCAATTAAAGAAATGCGATCGCCTACTTTTACTTCTAATGCTTGTAATCCAGCAGCAAATTGTTGAATTTGATCTGCCAGTTGGGCATAAGTAATCACTGTTTCTGGTTTTGAGTGCGGATTTCTGAGCGCCACAATATTACCAAATTGCTTTGCGGCTAAAGGCCAAATCTCCGATAGTAAATTTACTTTTGAGAAATCTATAGCACCTTGTAATGCCAGACTTTCTCTTTGGCTGATGTTAGATAATATGGACGACGCAGTTTGGGTGTTTGACATAACACATTGCCTAAAGTGTAGTAATTTTTTAGTTCCAGTTTATTCTGCTATAACGCTACAATACTCTCCTGAATATCTACATCGCCGATTGTGTCAGCTATTTCGCAAAATCAACGGTTGTATTGATAAAAATTTATGTTAAAGTTAACTTATATAAACTGCAAACAATACAAACTCCAATAATTGTTGAATTTAATGTTTGCAGACCAAAACAGTGACCACCTAACTTTTCAATGGGGGTGATTACCTATAAATTTCACAGATGCGATATGCTTCACTCTGATCAATGCTATTGCTTGTTTAGCATTACCTAAGCTTCTGTCTGGGATTCTAGCTAAAATTAAATCTACTCCAGCATCTACAAAAGTGCCGACATCACACAAACCCAGAGTTGAGATTACTAGTTTCCCCTATTGTACGGTTTACGCATTAACAGGCAGTCAATTTTGTAAATTTAGTCCACATTTTTGTTCTAGGTGTTCTAGCTATTGATAAATCTCTGCAAAATAAGCCTGAGATCCCCGACTTCTTCAAGAAGTCAGGGATCTTGTCCTTTACGGATGATTTAGAATCGCTATAAAGTAATAAAAATCTTGACAAAAGGTTTTTAGATTTTTATCTAATAATTTTATCCCCAACTATGTCAACAGCAAAACAGTTTACCTATCCAAATACCCATAAAAGCGAACAAGTGGATAACTACCACGGAACTTTAGTTGCAGACCCTTACCGTTGGTTAGAGAACCCCGACTCAGATGAAACGAAAGCTTGGATTGAAGCAGAAAATAAGATTACTTTTGGCTTTTTAGGTGAAATTTATGCTAGAGACAAAATTAAACAACGCTTAACTAAACTTTGGGATTATGAAAAGTATAGTGTCCCGTTTAAAGAAGGCGATCGCTATTTTTATTTCAAAAATGACGGACTGCAAAATCAAAGCGTTTTCTACACATTAAAAACCCTCGACGCTGAACCACAAGTTTTACTTGACCCGAATAAACTTTCTGCTGATGGTACTGTTGCCCTTTCGGGATTGTCTATTAGCGATGATGGTAAACTTTTGGCTTATAGTCTTTCGACTTCTGGTTCTGATTGGCAAGAGTGGAAAGTCCGCGATGTAGAAACGGGTAAGGATTTATCAGATCATTTAAAGTGGATTAAATTTTCTGGTGCATCTTGGACAAATGACAATCAAGGCTTTTTCTACAGTCGCTATGATGAGCCGAATGCCAAAACTAAATTAGAAGATGTTAACTACTATCAAAAGCTTTATTATCACAGATTAGGTACACCCCAATCCGAAGACATTTTAATTTATCATCGTGATGACGAAAAAGAATGGGGATTTAGTGGCGGGGTGACAGAAGATGGACGCTATTTAATAATTTCAGTTTGGTTAGGAACTGACTCCAGGAATTTAGTATTCTACAAAGATTTAACAAATCCCAACGCCGAAGTTATTGAACTCATTAATGAGTTTGAGGCAGACTATAGCTTTATTGAGCATGATGATAGTGTCTTCTATTTTCGTACAGATTTAAATGCCCCACGCGGTAAAGTAATTGCTATCAATACTACAAACCATGCTAAATCAGCATGGCAAGAAATTATCCCTCAAAGTGAAGCAACTCTAGAAAGCGTGAGTATTTTGAATAATCAGTTTGTGGCTGATTATCTGCAAGACGCGCGATCGCAAATCAAAATTTTTGACCTTAAAGGTCAATTTGTGCGCGAGGTAGAATTACCTGGAGTTGGTTCGGCAGGCGGCTTTGGTGGCAAGCGTGATGATAGAGAAACTTTTTATAGTTTCACGAGTTTTACGACACCAGGCACAATTTATCGCTACGACATGGTGACAGGAAAAAGTGAACTTTTCCGGCAACCCAAGGTAGAGTTTAATCCTGATGATTACGAAACAAAACAAGTATTTTATCACAGCAAAGATGGTACAAAAGTGCCAATGTTTATCACTAACAAAAAAGGCATTAAATTAGATAGCAATAACCCTACTTATCTATATGCCTATGGTGGTTTTAACATTTCGCTAACTCCGACTTTTTCTGTGAGTATGTTGGTGTGGATGGAGATGGGAGGTGTTTATGCGATGCCAAATATTCGCGGTGGCGGAGAATATGGTGAAGAATGGCATCAAGCAGGAATGAAAGACAAAAAACAGAATGTGTTTGATGACTTTATTGCGGCGGCGGAGTGGCTGATAGCGAATAAGTATACAAAACCTGCCAAACTAGCGATCGCAGGTGGTAGTAACGGTGGTTTATTGGTGGGTGCTTGTATAACGCAGCGTCCTGATTTATTTGAAGCAGCTTTACCAGCCGTCGGCGTGATGGATATGTTGCGCTTCCACAAATTTACCATCGGCTGGGCTTGGACTGCGGAATATGGTTCACCAGATAATGCTGAAGATTTCAAAACGCTTTATGCTTATTCACCGTTACATAATCTCAAAGCAAATACAGCTTATCCTGCTACTTTAATTACTACAGCAGATCACGACGATCGCGTTGTTCCGGCTCATAGTTTCAAATTTGCGGCGGCTTTGCAAGCTGCACATCAAGGTGATGCGCCAGTGCTAATTAGAATTGAGACGAAGGCGGGACATGGTGCAGGTAAACCAACAACCAAGATAATTGAGGAAGCTGCGGACAAGTGGGCGTTTTTGGTGCGGACTCTGGATATTAAGGTTTAAAAGCAAAGAAACGCAAAGTTTGAGGTGTGTTAAGCTGTCGCATTAACGCACCTTTTCTGTTATAGCCGCCAGCCTTGTCCGACAACCAAGTTATACTATTTCACGTTAATCATGATACAGATACAACCTGTAGAAACGTAGCATTGCTACATCTCTACAAAAAGATGTGTTTCAGATTTAAAGGAAATTGGTATTACACTGTTGGATAGACATGGGTAAAAACTATGCAAGTTACACAACAGCAATACTACACCCCAGAGGAATATTTACAGTTAGAAGAAGCTGCTGAGTATAAAAATGAATATATTGATGGACAAATAATTCCAATGGCAGGTGGAACGATAAATCATAATCGGATATCGCTCAACCTAGGTTCTGCGTTAAATTTTGCATTTAGACAGCAAAGTTATGAAGTTTTCGTCGGTGATTTACGTTTGTGGATATCACAAAAACGTATTTATACTTATCCAGATGTGATGATTATCGCGGGTGAACCAGAATTTTATAACAATCGCAAAGATATCATTACAAATCCTCAAATAATTGTGGAGGTGTTGTCTAAATCTACTAAAAATTACGACTACGAAGATAAATTTGCGGCTTACCGAACAATTCCAACTTTTCAAGAATATCTATTAATCGATCAATATCGGGTTCATGCAGAGCAGTTTTCTAAAACTGGAAAAAAACAATGGAACCTGCGTGAGTATGATGAAGAAGATAAAGCGATCGCATTTGCATCTGTACCCATTGAAATTTCTCTACAAGATTTATATAACAAAGTGAATTTTGAGCTTGTTGAGCCAGAAAGTGAAATTACTCTGGAGAAAGAGTGCTGAGTGAGTTTATCGCAAAGACGGGATTTTAGTTGTAGACGCAGAATTACCAGCAACTTTGCTATCAATTATTAATACCTTTATAGATGAGTTGATAGAAGAACGCGTTTTTGCCTCAACTTTATTTTAGATAGTGTCAGGCGATCGCAATGTTAACCTAGTTCATGTAAGCACGAAATATAGAGGGATAAAAACTTTGGTAACTAGCATTGATATCGGTACGCTAATTACAAGAGATCCTAACTTACGTGGGGGTCGTCCCATCATTGCCGGAACAGGTACATCTGTGCGTCGAATTGCAGGTTTATATAAACAAGGTTACAACGCCGAAGAAATTGCCAGAAAGTTAGATCATTTGACAATCGGTCAAATCTATGCAGCTTTAACTTATTATCACGCCAACCGAGCAGAAATTGAGACAGATTTGGCAGAAGAACAAGCAGCTTATAAACAGTTAGCAGCATTTCACTATAGTCAAAAGCAGAGTCAGCAGTGAGTATAATTCGCCTATACTTAGATGAAGATACAATGGACTCTGATTTGCGGCGTGCTTTGCTACTTCGTGATGTTGACGTGATTACCGTTCCACAAGTAGGAATGTTATCTCGCAGCGATGAAGATCAATTACAGTGGGCGTTTGTGAATAATCGCGTGATTTACAGCTTCAATATTAGGGATTACTATCGATTGCACACAATATTAGTTGCACAGGGAGAATCTCACGCTGGCATAATTTTAGGACAACAATATTATGAAATTGGTGAGCAAATGCGCCGACTTTTGAGGATAATTGCTGCAAAGTCAGCAGAAGATATGCAAAATCAGGTGGAATTTTTGAGTGCTTGGGGTGAAGAATCGATGATCAAAGAGCGATCGCCTTTCATTGAAATAACTGTAGTATGCTTACATGACTAGATATCAAATGTGTAAACAATACTAATGAGTTTGGTAAACCTGACTGATGCTCAAGTTTCAATTATCATTCCAACTCTCAACGAAGCCGGAAATATTCAAGGAGCGATCGCCAGCACTCAATCTAGTACAAATATAGAAGTGATTGTCGTCGATGGTGGCTCTAGTGATGACACCGTAGCAATTGCTCAGTCATTGGGTGCTAAAGTTATTTCATCATCTCCTGGACGTGCTGTGCAGATGAATGCAGGTGCAGCGGTGGCTAGCGGCGAGGTGTTGCTGTTTCTTCATGCTGATACTCGTTTACCCTTTGGGTTTGATGCTTTGATACGCAAGGCGCTACAACAGCCTGGGAGTGTCGCTGGTGCATTTGATTTGCAGATTGATGCGTCAGCTTTAGGTTTAAGGTTGGTGGAATTGGGGGTAAAATGGCGATCGCGTTTTTTACAAATGCCTTACGGTGATCAAGCGATTTTTTTAACTCAAAAAGTATTTCAGCAAATTGGGGGTTTTCCTGAATTACCTATCATGGAAGACTTTGAATTAATTCGGACGTTAAATTCTACTGGACGCATTGTAATTATCAACACGCCAGTAGTTACCTCGGCGCGGAGATGGTTGCAAAAAGGAATTTTTCAAACTACCTTACTAAATCAAATTATTATTATTGCTTATTTATTTGGAGTTTCACCAGCCCGAATCCGTAGCTGGTATCGCCGGGAAAAATTTAACAGTATTTAAGCTATCTCTCATTTAAATAGCGTATTTTAAATGAAGTGGATATGACGAACCGCACAGACAAGCACGCAGCACTTGGCTATTTTTATAATAAAAATATCTTTTCACTTGTAAATATCATGGTTGTAAAATCAAAGTCAAAACTCAATAGTAAACTTAAGTTTTTACTATTAAGTCTACTTATAGCCGCATTGATAATTTCCACTAATTTTTTCAACTTTCAAGCAATTTTTCATTCTTTAGTCGCTCAAGTGAAAAGTCTTGGAGCTTGGGGGGCTATTGCTTATATAGGTATTTATAACTTAGCAACATTACTATTTATCCCTGGTTCTGTCTTAACCCTAAAAGCTGGTTGTTTATTTGGCTTATTTTGGGGTTCTGTTTATGTATTAATTGCGGCAATTATTGGGGCAGTTTTAGCCTTTATGATTGGACGTTATTTATCACGAGATTGGGTATCTCGTCAAATTGATAAACATCCTAAATTAAAGGCAATTGATCTAGCAGTTGCCAAAGAAGGATGGAAAATCGTTTTATTAACTCGGTTGTGTCCTCTGTTTCCATTCAACTTATTAAATTATGTTTTTGGGGTAACGCAAGTTTCTCTCAAAGATTATGTATTAGGTTCTTTTGGGATTATTCCTGGTACAGTAATGTATGTCTATGTTGGGACAGTAGCGGGAAATTTAGCCATGACTAATATGCCTAATTCAGCACTTACGCCAGAGGCAAAAACTTATCAATTGATTATGCAAGTGATGGGATTAATCGCTACTATTGCTATAACTATTTATATTACCAAAGTAGCGCAGCAAGCTTTAGCGCAAAGTATGACAATAACCGAAACAGTTAAAGAGCAAAATAAAAAGTATTAAATATTGATCATCGGCGTTTATCTACTGTTTATTTAATTAATAAGTATGAAAAACAAATTTTTACTAAATTCTCTAGATTGGCTAACCTTAGTTAAATTTTGCCAGTTACCAATATTAGCTCTTGTAGCTGTGGCGATCGCTATTCTATTACATCCAGAATCTGCCTTAGCACAAACAGCATCACAAACAAATTCCTTTAATCCCCAAGCAATATTACGTGATGCTTTGCAATGGATTGATAGCTTGGGAACAGTAGGTGCATTAGCCTTTATTGGACTTTATATTATTGCCACCGTTGCTTTCTTACCTGGTTCAATTCTCACCTTGGGTGCTGGAGTTGTATTTGGTGTAGTTTGGGGTTCTTTATATGTATTTATTGGTGCAACTATTGGCGCTACAGCAGCATTTTTAGTCGGACGTTATTTAGCCAGGGGTTGGGTTGCCAGTAAAATTGCAGATAATCAAAATTTTGCAGCTATTGACCGAGCCGTTGGTCGAGAAGGATTAAAAATTGTTTTATTAACTAGACTTTCTCCGATATTTCCGTTCAACTTATTAAACTACGCCTTTGGTGTGACAGGAGTTTCGCTAAAAGATTACTTTATTGGTTCTGTTGGCATGATTCCCGGCACAATTATGTATGTTTATATTGGTTCTCTAGCTGGGAATTTGGCACTGATTGGTACAGAAAGTCAACCTAGTAACCCCACCGTACAATGGGCAATTCGCATAATTGGTTTTATTGCAACAGTTGCAGTCACAATTTATGTCACCCGTATAGCCCGGAAAGCTTTAGAAGAAGAGGTACTATAGCAATAAAATTTGGTACTAACTCAATTTGAAGTTAGTACCATCTCCTAATTCAAAATTTGCTAGAGCATTTACATTAGTAAAGACAAACTATTAGTCGCAATTTACCTCTAGACAGTCAGGAGTAGGCGTAGTACAAGGAGTTACAGCCCAAACAGCTAAACCAGTAACTGCGGTGAGAGCAAGTGCAGCAACTGCTGCTAAAGAGAGCCTTTTAATTTGATTAGTTTTTGTCATGAATTTGACCTGTAATTTAATGAGTTTCAAAGTTTCTGTGCGAAACTTACAACAATATAAACTCTCCACTTAACAGGAGAGTCAAGAAAACAAGAGCGCAATTTATAAAAATTTTGTTGAGTGGTACTGGTGTCAGCCAGGGAAAACTTTCATTGCTTAAAAAACTCCGTAACAGTCAGACTTCATTCCCCACAGGAGATACCACCAATGTCTAATTCAGAATTAGAGAGAGTTATCGTCCGCCCAGTCGATGAATACAACCAAAAATTAGTATCTTATGTACATCCGCCAAATTGGGTAAATCCACAGCCGGCTGATTGTTATGACTTAGTAGTTATTGGTGCGGGAACGGCCGGATTAGTTGTAGCCGCTGGTGCAGCAGGGTTAGATTTAGGTTTGAAAGTCGCATTAATCGAAAAGCATCTCATGGGTGGAGATTGCTTGAATGTTGGTTGTGTACCATCAAAATGTATTATCCGGTCTGCGCGGGTAGTTGGTGAAATTTGGCACGCGAAAAATTTTGGAATTAATATTTCTCAACAACAAATTGAAGTTGATTTTCCCGCAGTGATGGCGCGGATGCGGCGGGTGCGGGCTGGTATTAGCCCTCATGATTCAGCGGAACGTTTTAAAAATATTGGTGTTGATGTTTTCTTAGGTAATTGTCGATTTGCCAGCAATAATACTGTGGAAGTTGGCGGCAAAACTCTGCGGTTTAAAAAAGCAGTGATTGCTACTGGTGCAAGGGCTGTACATCCGTCTATTCCAGGTATTGAAAATGTCGGTTATTTGACTAACGAAACTGTTTTTTCCTTGATTCAACGACCAGATAAATTAGCTGTAATTGGTGGAGGGCCAATTGGTTGTGAATTGGCGCAAACTTTTGGGCGTTTAGGTTGTGAAGTCACGTTGTTTCATCGTGGTTCTCACCTGTTAAATAAAGAAGATACTGATGCAGCGGAAATCTTGCAGAATGTCTTAATTCAAGAAGGCATTCGCGTAGTACTAAATTGCCAGTTAGAAGAAGTGGTTTCTGTTACTGAAGGCAAGCGACTTTACTTTTCTACTAACGGTAACAGAGATTCTGTAACAGTAGATGAGATTTTAGTAGGTGCGGGACGATCGCCCAATGTGGAAGGCTTAAATTTAGAAGGTGTAGGCGTAGAGTACGACACCCGTCACGGTGTAAAAGTAAATGATTATCTGCAAACAACCAATCCTAAGATTTATGCGGCTGGCGATATCTGCATGAACTGGAAATTTACTCATGCTGCTGATGCGGCGGCGCGAATTGTGATTAAGAATACCCTGTTTTCGCCCTTTGGGTTAGGACGCTCTAAACTCAGCAGTTTAATTATGCCGTGGGTGACGTACACATCCCCAGAAATTGCCCATGTGGGAATGTACGAACATGAGGCGCGGAAAAAAGGTATTGATATAGCGACAATTAAGATTCCTTTTAGTAGTGTAGACCGAGCGATCGCCGATGGTGAAGAAGAAGGATTTCTCAAAATTCTCCACAAAAAAGGCTCTGACGAAATTCTTGGTGCGACAATTGTTGCCGGTCATGCAGGTGAGATGATTTCGGAAGTCACTACCGCAATTGTGAATAAAATCGGTTTGAGTAAATTAAGCAGTGTCATTCATCCTTATCCCACCCAAGCCGAAGCAATTAAAAAAGCCGCAGATGCTTACCGTCGCAATCTCTTGACTGCGAATACCAAACGCATTCTCGGATTTTTAACCAAGCTTTCATGAAAGTGTTGAGGAAAGGAGAATTTATTTTCGTCACTAATGCGTAAGTCCTACCTAACTCAAGCGATCTAGCCAAGAAAGTAAATCAGCCATACTGGTAAAATCTAACAGTGCTTCGCCCAGATTTTCTAATTGTTCAATAGAGAGAGTTTCAATTTGCGATCGTACATCTTGAGGTAATTCTCCCACACGTCGAGTTAGTTGACGAAAAATGAGTGATTGTTGTCCTCTTTGTTCTCCCTCTTCTATAATTTCCCTGTAAACTCGTGTTTCCTTCAGCGTTATTCCTAGCATTGACTCTACCTCCCTTCGGCTCAATTGCTCAAACTTGTACACCATAATTGTGGTGACTAACTCAATTATGACGTTATTTGCAGTTTCAGGCTTTTTACTCGAACGTTGAGGTTCAAAAGGTGAATGTTCGAGTACTGAGGGTAAAGTTTCAGGTTTTTTGCTTGAATGTTCGAGTTCTAAAGCTGAAGTTTCAAGCTTTTTACTCGAACGTTGAGGTTTTGAGGTGGAAGTGTCAGAGAATTTTCTGCTTTGGGTGTTGTGGGATCTGGAATTGTCTCACGCAGAGGAGCCAGCGCTGTGCGGGGGTTCCCCCCGTTGAGGCGACTGGCGTGCGCGGAGGCGCGGAGAGGAAGAAGAGGGTTTTTGATTTTTTTGACAATTGCTTTGCGGAAAGTACTGAGGATGGGATGATTTATTTCAGAGGCAAACTGACAAGGTTGTAAGTTGAGTGTGAAAAAGTTATTCAGTACGATTAATGCTGCGGGTATCTGTCTAACATCTTGGACGGCGGTATTTGCGATGACAACAGGGTTATTGTTAAGTATGCCAGTTAAAGCGATCGCGCAACAGCAACCAAGCGCATATTCAACACAGCAACAAGCAGCTTTAAAGGAAGCTTTTGAACTGATTCAACAGGCATTCAAATTATACAAAGAAGGTAAATATACTACCGCCATCCCCTTAGCAGAACGCGCACTGCTTCTTCAAGAGAAGGTACTGGGTAAAGAACATCCCGATGTTGCTACTAGCTTGAATAATTTAGCAGAACTGTATCGCATACAAGGAAATTATCAACAGGCGGAACCATTATATCTCCGCTCTCTGGCTATCTATGAGAAAGTGCTGGGTAAGGAACATCCCTTTGTTGCTACTAGCTTAAATAATTTAGCCATACTGTATCAATCGCAGGGGAATTATCAACAGGCGGAACCGTTATATCTCCGCTCTCTGACAATTACGGAGAAAGTTTTGGGTAATATTCATCCAGATGTTGCCCGAAATTTAAATAATTTAGCAGAACTGTATCGCATACAGAGAAATTATCAACAGGCGGAACCATTATATCTCCGCTCTCTGGCTATTTATGAGAAAGTACTGGGTAAAGAACACCCCGATACCGCCACTAACTTAAATAATTTGGCTCTACTGTATCACTTACAGGGGAATCATCAACAGGCAGAACAGCTTCATCTACGTTCTTTATCCATCCGAGAGAAGGTGCTGGGTAAAGAACATCCTGATGTCGCCCAAAGTTTAAATACAGCAGTTTCCAATGATATGAGGTACAGTTAGTATTAATAAAATAAAAAGATAATACTGTCATGAAAGCATATTCAGTGGATATCCGAGAAAAAATAGTTGCAGCACATATTGAGGAAAAAATATCAATTCGGCAAGTG
>NZ_JAIVFW010000083.1 GCF_020829595.1 Nostoc sp. CHAB 5844 | reverse complement strand
ACAGCTAATAATAAATATGGTCTCAATGTCAACCATGTCAACAATTTAAGTCATAATTTTATATATTTATTGACGACTTTTACCTTGAATAACTAATTATTTGGCATAATAAGTCCTGAAGAACCATCTTTCATAAGTTGTAAGCACTCCAATTTTAGGGACTTGAATTTTGTTGCTTCCTAAAATTTTTACATCTCCCTCTAAAGTAAAACTATCATGCTGGCCTTTTTTCTTAAATTTAGGAATACCTGAGATTTTTTTGAAACATCTATCCCAAGCTATTTTTAATGCCATTAGTGATTGCTGGGGTGTTGATTTAGAGCATTCATAATACCAAGGATTTTCTTTCTTAACTAATGCTACTAACCATTTACATAAATCAAAATAACTAGGAAACTTAATTTTGTCTGTAGGGTTAGCTTTGTTGTGAGCTAATATTTGCTTAGTCAAAGCTAACCCCCAATTCCAAGCGTGTCTTGCCACTCCGCAATGCTTTAAAAACGCTGTACGCTGCTTGTTATTTAATTTCAATTCAGTTTTAAAGCCTAGTAGCATTTATCCGACTCCGTAACCACTAAGTTATGCTATTTGTAAAGTTGATTACCCAACTAAATACTTAACAACCTGCGGATCTATCGCCGCAATCCGATGCCTAATTGATTGTGGAGGGTTCTTGAAAAACTGTTTCAAATCCCGACTTTTAACTTGATAACAACTAGTACAACGCTTTTTGGCTTTTAACCAACCTTGTCTCACCCAGTAAGTAACGGTCGTTGGGTGTAAACAAAGGTTTTTCGCAATTTCACTGCAACTGTAATTATCGAGGGTAGGACGTATAGAGTAACCCAAAGAATACAATTTATTCTTAACTGCCGATACTGTGCGATGATAACCCCGTCTTTTAAGCCGAAAAACAATTTGTTCTGGGGTGTACATCTCTGCCATTTCTTCGAGAGTTTCTATCTCTTTTTTTGCCCATTTAGTACACATTAATAGACCTCCAAAACTTATAAAAACAGAACTAATATTTTGGTGTGGCGACTCAAAGCTGAATCGCCGTTATTGTTGTTTAATTACCGTCTTCTAGTGGGTACAACTGCCTGATTCTGTGGCTGCAACGATGCCCGTGCTTCTGCCTCAGATACTCCCGGTAATACTGGAGCCACTTCTGCATTCAAAGCCCAACGCTCGTAAGTCTCGTTCGTCACCCAGCCCAATGTCGCCCCCGACTCCGCACCGCTACGAATCATTTCAGCCGCTTCCAGCGCATCCTTTTCAAAATCAGACTGCGGGTTGCGATACGACCACTGAATGAACCAGTATGTTCCAAGCGCACCTTCTACTTTCTGGAACTCGGCGCAGAAGATGTAGTTTTTCAACACACTAGCGATCGCCGCATAACAATACTCTTTCGGATCTCCCGGCATCCCTTCCTCGCACCACTGCTGAAATGCACGATGGGCGAAGTGGTTGTACAGTCCAGCGAAACTGTCTTTACTCCGGCGGTGCATCAGAAACGAAAGCAGCATCGAAGCCTGACCCTTGAACTGGTCTTTTAACCCGCCTGTTACTGGGATGACCCATAATTCAGTGAATGGCTCGTTGGTGAAGTTTTCATTAATGGTCATGGGACGGTCGGGACGAGAAACAGCGATCGCAAAATCCGCCTTGTTGCCTTTGAGATAACCGCCCTGCTGTGCTTCCAGAATTGTCAGTTTCGGTGGACAGTCCAAGAGAAATTGCCCGTACTCCTTGGCACAGTTCGCTTGCAGTTTTGGTTGGCTTGGTGGAATGAGAAAGACGCTGTTGTTAATTTTAAGTGTTTCCATAATTGCGTTGCTTTTGTTGAAAATTGCGTTGATTTGGGATACTGTTCGGGGTAGCTATTTATGACGGAAACAGAGATTGCTTTAGTCCTAGTCAGCAATATCTAATGCAGGACTTTGGCTTGGTTCCAGTTCCAATTCCAGATAAGAAAGCGCAGTATCAGCATCGCCAATCGTTAAATCAGGCTGATATCCAAGTGTTAGATAATCAGGATGCTTGGCGATTTCTTTGAGGATGAATTTACCCGCATCAACTAAATCGTGCAGAGAGGGTAATGGTGGTTCCTGGGGCTGTTGGGTAGTTTTTTCAACCGTATAGTTTGTTGCTACAACGCTTACACCAACTGCGTTTAATTCATGTTTCAGCATTTGAATTTGGCGCAGATAGCTGTTAATTTCTGTCTCTAAAACTGTTTTTAACTCCTGTGGCGACAGCAGTTTTATATCATCCTCAATCCGTGTTTCATCGTCTTCTGTATTCTTATTTGGCAGCAGAATGTAACGCCACCCTGCACCGTATTCGTCTGCTAAGTATGTGTCTTCGGCGTAATACTTGAGTCCGATTATTTGACCGCGTTCTGTCCGTTGCCCAAAGCTAAAACGGGGGTATTGCCAAACCGGAGGAATTGCGATTGTGGGTTCCATTGTTTTAATTGGTGAATGGTTATTTGTTGAGATTGAAAAACTGATTTAAGCTGCAATATCGGACGTTGCATTGGTCATACTTGCAACCAAGAAAAAGTCATCGAGTGCCACTGCTGCGTTTAATGGCTGGGTGTACTGTTGCTCGTCTACTTCGTTTGACCAATAACTGATGTGCTGGAAAACCAACCCAAGCATTGAATCACCCTTATAGACACGGTAGATTTTGGGACAAGCACCGGAACAGTAAACCAGCGTGTAACCTGAGATTTCGATGACCTCTGCGTTTGGGTGTGTTGGTGACAGAAGTATTGGTTCACAGCACTCGCCCCAGTCAGGGTCTTGAAGGAAAGACATATTTGCTGTATTTTGCATTCATCGTGGTGAGAGAGCGATCGCTCTCTAAAGATGCGACCGCTTTTCTACTGCCTGTACTATGCGGCTACAGGTTGTCTAATTCCCAATAAGCCGAGCGCTGCATCAATATTGTTAGTTGTATGGCTCTTACCCAATGGCCTTTGTCTGCTGTACCATTGATCAGCGCGGTTGTATCCCACAAAGCCTACTCGTCGGTTGTTGAAGTATAGGGTGGTGCTAAACGAGAGCCAGTCAATCTCTCCGTGAGTCAAACCGAATTTTTTGCAAGCTGTTTCTAATTCTTCGCTGAGGCGATCGTTGCGTTCTCTTGGGGTTTCGGGTAGGGTTGCTTTAACTTCCTGTACTCTTGTAGCGAACCAGTTGCGGTCGAAGGGTAGTCGTCCACCGTCAACAAACTGAACCCATACGGTGATTCCGGCATCTATCCAAATGGTACAGATTAACTCGGCTTCTACTTCGATAATCTCGGCAATGATGCGGCGGTCACGAGATGTTAGGGGGTCTTTTGTTTGAGTTGCTTCTTTGGCTTGTGCTTCGAGGTGGTTGTAAAATTCTGCCTGTGATGTGGCTTGCTGATCAAAAGAATAGTCAGCAATTTCTTGCTGCGTATGCGTTACATACGTCATAATAAAAATCTCCAATAAATTTGGATCAAGGGCGATCGCACAAGTTTCTCAGGCGTGGGCGGTCGTCTTTGTTTTTGTGTGTAATTAACCTTGTGGTTGAACTACAACCTTTATAGTTTATATTTTAGATACTATTAGTGTCTAAGTCAATAGGGTCTATAAAATTTCTTGGAGTTTCTATTTCAAAAATTGGCACTAACTCATCTACGGGAATTTCTAGTGCTTTACACATTTTTATTACTTTATCTAAAGCTACGGTTTGAGCAATATAATTTTTGCCACTATCACCCATAAGCTTCTTTGTATAAGCAATAGAGATATCTTCAACTTGAGCGTCTACTAATAATTTGTGAACTTGATAAGACGATATTTCAGTGCCAAATTTTTCTTTGAGCAAACCTTTAAATAGTTTTGCTCTGCTTTCTCCCCAATTAACATAGGGAGCGGCCGAAGCCAAAATTAGCATAATCTTGTTTCCCATTTAGACACTCTGAGTGCTATATTAACAGACATAGATACTAAAAGTATCCACAAAGCAAAGCGAAAAGCGATCGCCAGCCGTCCAAGCAAGTGCGATCGCTTTGCCAAACTCATTTATAAAAGTGAGCTAATTATAATGCTGACACACTTTTTGTCAAACCTAAAGGTCAGTAACAGACTCACTTTGGTTAAATTGCATCCCCTGTCTGTTTTTGTGCGTTTACCATAGTGGGCAAGAAATATGCTGACACTAGAAAGAACATCAACGCTCTCTTACAGTGTCCTCAATGACAGCATCAAAGAAACCTTCACTGCGATTGACCGCTTTGAGTGGCAAGCAGTTGATGAGATTCTCCAAATGCGAGAACAACAGCTTTATCGTGAAGCTGGCTATCAAAGTTTTGAGGAATATTGCCAAGCCGAATTATCCGCCTGGGGTGGCTATCGGAGAATTAACCAACTCTTAGGGGCTAAGAAAGTTAGGGACACAGCTGACGAATTGGGGGAACACATCAAGAATGAACGTCAAGCCCGTCCTTTACTCCGGTTAGCCAAGGAACCAGAAAAACTCAAGGCTGCTGTTGCGATCGCACTTTCTGAAAACCCTACCCCTAGCGAATCAGACTTTGCCGCAGCTGCAAATAAAGTGGTTCCTCGCCTGCCAAGTAAAAAAACTATTGCTCAGGAACCAGTGGTTCCTAAAATTCAAGAACCAATAGTTCCCCAAACTCAGGAACCATTGGTTCTCAAAACCAATACAGTCAAAATTACCTCACCAACACACCCTCGTTATGGTGAAGAAGGAACCATTTCAGCAGACCCACCCAATCAAAGGCAGCAGATTGTCACCTTTGAGGATGGCAGCAGAGAACTGGTTAACAATGCGGATTTGAGTAATGACGTAATTGAGTCATTCCCCACCGAGCGAACTTACCCTAAAGAATATGCTGATGTGATCGCACAACTCAAGCAGCAACATCAGCAAGAATTGGAACGGTTAGAGCAGGACTTGAGAATTGGCTTGCAGACAGAAGCTACAGCCCAAGCCCAGCAGCAAGTACAAGAACAACTGACCGCCCTACAAAACCTGTTTCAGCAGCAGAAACAAGAAAATATCCAGTTACAGCAACAAATTTCCCAGTTGGAAGGGCTAAGGCAGTTAGAGCTTGACAACCAACGATTGCAAAAACGGATTCTGGAATTGGAACGTGCTGTAGAAGAACGACCTGGCCAAGAGTGGGGTAACACTCTTAGCAAACAAGCAACCAAGGCTCTCAACAAACAAGTTAAGCAAGCTCTCGATAAGACCATTGATCTGCGATCGCTGGCTATTGAACCACCCAAGAAAAACGCCACCGAATGCTTAAGACTGATGGGTATTGCTTTGGGTAATCTGGCCAGTGCTATGAATAACACCCAAGCCCTGCAAGCTGCGGCGTTAATTCTGGGCAGTGAACCGACACCACAAGCGATCGCATATCGAGCCGAACAATTGCAACTACTTCCACAGGCAGTAAGCGACATTCGGGCGGTGCTGTCTAAGCCTGGGTGTAGTTGGTGGGATTATCTGGAAGTTGCCCAAGAGTACGAGGTGATCAAAAAAGATTATCTGGCAGAGTTGACCCCACACGAGACGGAGTTAATCACTGTCCTTGAGAAAGCTGAATCCTCCAAGATTACGGAACCAATGGTTCCTGAAGAAAGCCCTGTTGATTCTTCTAATGACGAAGTGATTGGGCTTGGTTCTATCGTTGCCCACGCTGATATTTACTGCGCTTTGTACAACGCCAAAGGTGAAGTCATCGAAGACATGGGAGACGAAGTTTGGGTGGCGTGGCAGCATTGGCGAGATAAACCGAAAAAGACTGACCGTTATTTCAAAGATGAGTTGCGGTTCTGGCAGGACGAAGGCCAGTAAATAGAACTCGCTTTCTACAACCAAAAAGCTGAATGCGGCATTGCAACTATGTCGCCTATCTTGTCATGTCAAATTTTAGGAGAAAATATGACTACAGCACTCAAAGCAATCAACGGTGGCCAACGAAAAGGCGATCGCCAGCAATCCACAGAGGAAAAACCAGTTCGACCCCACTGCAAAATCTCGATTGAGGACATCAACTGGATAAGACAACAACCGCCTTGTGTACAGCAACTATGGTTGGATTCAGTTGCAGCAGAGCAATTTGGTGGGTCTGCTCACAAGCTGGATACCAATCTCACCTACAAGTCATTGCAAAAAGCGAGTGCAGCGTTAACGGCTCAAGGGTTATTTCAGTATGAGGAAGTGTTTGGCCGATTGCCTTCTGGCAGACCTGGGCTGATTGGCTACCGTGTTCGTAACCTTCACGGTTATTACAATCGCTTTTACTGGGAATCATCCACATCAGGCGAAACTAATTCTTGTGACGAGAAATCTGTCCAAACCGGGAAGAAAACAAACCACGCCGAAGCGAACCAAAACCACCCCAGCGTGGAACAAATTCAGCCTGATTTGGATCATTTCCAAAAGAATGGTCAAAAAAGTCAGGATTTGCAAGGGTTCCAGAAACCTAACAACGTTTCTAACTATTCTTTAACTACCTACCAACCACCCACTAAGGTGGTTGGTAAGGTAGTTAGTTCTTCCACGCCAAACGAAAATTTGCGTGTTGATGAGGCGGCTGACGCGCCTTTTAGGGGCGCGTCGCCTCAAACCCTCAAAAGCGTGGAAGGAGGGAAAGAAGAGTTACCTGCGGTAACGGACTGCACGACGCTAACGCCTGTGGATGTTGCGCCGAGTCAATCCGCTTCGTTGGTAGAAAATAACCAAGTATTGGGTGATGAACCGGGAGCCACTCATGAAGACCATTCTTCCGCCGCGCCCGTTGCCGCAAATTCTGAAAATCCCAATCAGCCCCAGAACCAAGCTCAACCGAGCCTGTCTGCTTCGTTGGTGGCAGAGAACCAGAATTGTAGTGATGAGTCGGAAATTAGTCATGAAGACATATTTTCCGCCGCCCCTGCCAAGTCGAATTTACCAGCACAGGAACCGAAAACTCATTCTGAAGGCGTTTGTGCTGTGGCGGCTGACTCCAATCCTGAGAAATGGTCGTATGAGGCTGTTGTTGAGCGATCAAGAGTGCGACCCTGGCGTATGGAGAAGCTCAAGATAGCGGAACAATGGCGCGAAAATCCAGGGTATGATTTTCTAATGGAGTGCTGGGCGGATGACCCTGCTTTACGAATCGTGATCAAGAAATTGGTGATCAAGTGTCCGCAGTGGGGATTAGTGGCTGCGGATGGGGTGCTAGTGAAGTGGGAGGGGTAGCGATCACACTAATTTTTTAATCGCTGTCATAATTCCGGTTTGTTAAAGGTGCTAAATAATCAATTATTTCTTGATACCCCCAGTATATAGCTTTATCTAAAGCTGTTTCTCCTTCTTCATCTTTAGCATTTATATATACAGATCCTGTTTCTACTAAAAGTTTAACTATTTCAATTTTTCCATTATTAGCAGCAACCATTAAGGGAGTAAAATGACTAGCATTTAAGTGGTTAAGACTAGCTCCCGCTTCAATTAAAGTTTGAATTATATCGATACGTTCTATTAACACTGCTCTATGAAGAGGAGGGTTATCAATACCACCGAGATCGGGATTAGCTCCCGCTTGAAGTAATAGTTGAACTATCTCATTATTACCCCATGAAGTTGCTAGTCCTAATGGTGTTGTTTGAATATACTGATATAAATGTACATCTGCTCCTACTTCAATAAGAAGCTTTATGACTTCTATCTGATGTAAATTAATCGCCTGTATTAATGGAGTTAGTTTGCTATGCGGATGTTTCTGATTTATGTTTGCCCCACTAGCAACAAGTTTTCTTATCTTAGATAAATCGTTATTAAGAATTGCATCAAAAATCTTAGTGATTTCTTGATTTAAGTTATTCATATTGCTGAGATAGATTAACTTTACAAAAATGGGCTAGAACTAGCAGGTATATTGACATCGAAAAGTATAGAAGCAGAGAAAGCTAATATTTTTTCTTCTAATGCTTTTTTCCTCAATTTTTGTATTAGTGCATCTCTGTATTCTCCTCCATCAAATAGCGTAATAAATCCAGCGGTAAAAGTTCCGTAGTTTTTTGCATGATTAGTTATTGCATCCCACTGCTGTGGTTTATTAGGTTTATCTCCTTTTCCTGTACCCACATAATCTCTTACAACAGTTCCTAAATCTAATTTTATGTCACCAATTAACCAACTACGCTGAACTCCGTTTGGAGTTGCGTTGGGTGAAATTAGAAAGTCTGGTCTACTAGTTCCTCCTTGGGGAGTACCAGAAAATTTTGTTTGCGGATACTGATAGCCAGGAGTAAGGACACGACCATTGTTTGGATCGATTGTTGGTTCAAAGTATATGAAGTTTAAAATAGATTGAGGAAAAGTCAAATAAATTAATCCTTTAAAAAAACTTTCAAAGACTTCACCCGCAAAAGAATCTCCTTTAATATCTTTAGCAGAATCAACCAAAGAAGTTAGAGTAGATACATTTCCTTCTACGGGGAGAAAATGTCCAATAACGTCAAAAAAGGCATCAGATACAACTTGATTTGCTTTTGCTGCTATTTCCTCTCTACTTCTACTTCCAACATAAGTTCTGAAACTACTTAAAGTTTTTTGTATATTTTCGGCAGAAGTAAGCTCAGTCAATGTAAACATCCCCGTTGGATCGCTATATATGTAGGGATTGTTATACACAAACTGATAGGGATTAAAACTCTCCGGTGCAGTTTTAATAATGTCTACTGGGTCACGACTTAAGAACAATCCAGTTGTAGGATCGTAATCCCTTGCTCTAAAGTGATACAAGCCACTTTTCGACTCCAACCATTGGCCTTGGAACCTAAAATCACCACCTGTATCACTATCTGCACCACCTACTTGTGACAAGATATTGCCGAAAGCATCATACAGTAACTTACCTGAACTTGCACCACTACCGTCAGCCAATCCAATTACACTACCCATTGCATCGGTCAGGTAGTACACAGCATTACCATCAGCATCTATTCGCATGAAGGGACTGCTACCACCACCGTAAATGTAGTTACTGATGAGATTACCGCTACCATCGGTAATTAGGTCAGTTGACTGTAATCCACCACCCATTGCTGGAGCAACTAAGAATCTGCGTTCTTGCGCCCCTTCGACTGCCTTAACCCTGTTACCTTGACCATCGTAAATGTACTGTATTGTTTGACTAATTGTTTCATTTTCTACTTGTGTGAGGCGGTCGTAGGAATCATGCTCTAGATCAAGCGTTTTACCATCACGCTCAATCAGCGTTAACCGACCATCAGTGTCATAATCGTAGTTTTCAGTTTCACCCGTTTCAGTGACAGTATCGAGTTGATAGCCAGTAGAGTAATTGAAAGTGCGTGATCCACCACTTGTTGACTGTACTTGTCGCTTGCCAGAAGCATCATAGATGTAACTGGTTTCTTTCAGCAATTGTCCAGCAGCATTGTAGTACGATTCTTTTTCAACCCGCAGTGCTGAATCATACTCCAATAGCACATAGGAATCATCTTCACGGGTTATTCTACTAGGTTCGCCAATTCCTTCACGTTCATAAGTTACTGATGCCAATACCTGACCTTGTGTATTTGTGTGAAAAATAGACTTTATTCTATCGAGGTCATCGTATTCATAAGTTGTTTTTACACCATTAGGCATTGTCCGTTCTTGCAAACGGTTCACTAAATCGTACTTCATTGTAGTGATACCGTCAGCAGGGTCTTTTATCCAGCTAAGATTCCCAAAAGCATCATAATCATACTCAGTAGTATAAGCTGTTGCAGTAGCAGACCCTTTCTCTGTCAAAGTCTTAATCCGTCCCACAATGTCATACTTATAACTAATACTGCTGCCGTTAGGAGAATTAATCCCTTCAAGACGTTTATTGCTGTCGTAGCGGTAAGTGGTTATACCAGTAGAATCAGTCATTGTCTTGACTGCGCCTTCTTTGGTATAGGTAAAGCTGACACTACCACTTGTGGAAGAAGTTTGCGAGGTCACTTGTCCTGCATCATTATATTGATAGGTAATAGTTTCCCCACTTGGCAGTGTCACTGTTTCCAAACGGTTGTCACTAGCACGGTAAGTCATCTGCTTGAAACTACTATCGCCATAGGTGACTTTCGCTAAATTGCCCAGTGCATCGTAGCCGTACCGTAGTGTCTCACCTGTGGGGGAAGTAATCAACTCTAACCCATCATCACCGTAAGTGTAGAGGTACTTACTATCACCCAAATCAGTAGCAGACTTCAATCTGCCCAATTCATCATATTCAAATACCCGGTCATTACTACCAATATCAACAATCTTGGTAGGATAATCCTTCGCTTCCTGGAGGTTATTGTCATAGAGATAACTGGTTTTTTCTCTTTGACCAGTAGTATAAATTGTCTCAGTTGGCAGATAATAGTCATTCATAACTGAGGTGGTTCTGCGGTTTAGTGGGTCAATCACTGTTGTTTGCAACCCGTTATACTCGTACCGATACACCTGCTTTTGTACTGTTGGGTCTTCTACTAATTGCCCGGAAGCATCTTTAATGTACTTGCCACGTTCTGTACTCGTTAATTTCCCATTCTTTGGATCGTAGAAGTAGCGAGTGAAACCATTTAGGACATCGATTTCTTCGGTGGTGCGACCACTGGCATCATATTTTTTGGTTGTGGTTGCGCCAGTTTGTAAATCTTTTACAGTAGTCAACCTTCCGGCAGCATCATACCCATATTCAGTGACATCATTACCACTAGCATCCGTTTCTCTCCACAAACGCCCAGCTAGGTCGTACTTGAATGTCGGCGTACCACCATCAGCTGTCACCCAGCCTGCTAACTTTCCATCAGAAGTGAACTTACGTTCAATTTTACCGATGGTGGGTGCTTCTAACTTAGTCCATTCACCACCAGTGCCTTCGTAATCATATTTGACCCAGATACCATCCCCGTAGTCAGCAAATTTCTCTCGTCCTAGCTTATCGTACTCAAAAGTAAAAATCTCATCATCACTGGTGTCATTAGGAGTACCATTATCTTGCAACATCCGCTTCAGCTTTCCGTTGGCATCGTATTCCATTGTTGTGATGCTGCCATCCGGGTCGGTAGTTTGAATTAAGTTGCCTAAATCGTCGTATTCGTAAACTGTCGTACCAGTAGAATCTGTTTCACTTCTTACTAAGCCATTGGCATAATAACTGAACGACTGAATCAAGTTCCCTTTGCCATCCTTCATCGATAGCATTTGACCATAGCTGTCATACTTCATGATCATTGATGCTCCAGTCGGTGTAACCAGCGATGTCATATTGCCGAACTTGTCGTAGGTGTAGTATGAAGTTTCAGGCGTGACAGTGGCACAACCACAATACTGCTCTGTACGAGATTTCAAATTGCCTTTGTCGTCGTACTCATATTTAGTGACGAGATTATTAGCATCTGTTACTTGCAGTAGGTTGTTATTGTCGTCATATACCATGCGGGTTTGATTACCGAGTGCATCAACAACCCGTACTACATTACCTCTGGTGTCATATTCATAGGTGGTAGGATTTCCTAACACATCCTTGACGGTTTGCAGCGAGTTTGCAGGATCGTAGTCAATCTCTACAGAATTACCTGTAGCATTGAGTGTTTTCTTTAACCTGCCATCATCACCGTACTCAACTTTTGCACCACTGCGGTTTAAGGGGTCGATGATTTCTTTGAGATAATGCGGTTGGGTAGTGTCGTAAACAAACTTGGTTTCAAATTGTTCTTGATCCTTAACGCTTACCAAATCCCCATTTGCGTTATACCCATATCTGATAAGCTCACCCATCGGGTCTTTGACGCTGGCAATCCGCCCCTGTGCGTCCCTTTCAAAGGTTACTTGCTTCCCGGCTGAACTATAGATTCCATCATCAGTATACGTAAGCTTGTTGCCGTTAGTATCAGTAACAGTGAGCAAGTCACCCGTAGCAGCATCTATCTCATACACCACCCCTTCTTTAGTGGTTAATACGTACACATTACCGTAATTGACATCTGCGGGGTTATAATTCACACCCCCATTCAGCCCAACATACTCATCCGTCCCATCCTTCCGCAGAATCCGCGCACTCTTCACCGTGAGGGTGCTTGTCACTCCCTTATCCCCAACAAAAGCTGGCTTGTAAACAGTCGCACTTTCCCCGCCAATGGAACTAGCTAATCCAAATATGGGGTCAACAGTTGGTCTAAAGGTAAAGGCTTCGCGTTTTCCTCCCGGCAAGGTTACGTATACACGAGTCCCATCCTTAAACGCGCTTTGATATCCAATCAGCTGATCCTCTTCACTCGGAGGACGCAAACTGGTACGCAAATCAGCGTCCCTAAATTCCATCCGCCACCCATACCCGAAGTCATCAGTGATACCAGAAGTGAGAGTATCATACGTGCGAGTCAGCGTGATGGGGATTCCGGTTACAGGAACCGTCAAATCAGTAAACGACAGTCGGAAATTGCCCAGTTTCAACTCGCCAGCAACATCAACGACTTCCTCGGAGTACGAAATATTACCACCGTTGTCAGCCACTTCCAGCCTGAGAATATAGCTGTCGTTCTGCAACAGTGAAGGATCGAACTTACCGAGGACACCGTTAGCGATCGCAGTTGGATTGTCAACAAACGCAATTTCCTTAAACGTGCCACCAGCAACAGGTGCAACTAACAAACGGTAATAATCAAGCTGCCCGTCATCAGAGATTGATCCCCTAATATCAACAGGTGCAGTCACCAAACCACCAGTGATCGCACCCAAATTCAGACTAACTTCAGGCGCATTCAAGTCACTGGTATCAATCACAGCCACATCAAAAGTAGCCTGTTCAGTATTACCAGCAGTATCTGTTGCGATCGCCTGAGCAAAAATGGTTCCTGCGGTGGTCGGCGTAAATCTAGCCATCCGATCTAAAAATATTAACAACTGCTAACATTTTCTTCCTGTTTCAACCTGGAAGTGTCGGCACTACCCAGTCCACAAGCTAACACGACCGATCTGGCCGCTTGCTTCAAATTAATCGAAGCATTCAAGTCTCTGTTGCACTCGAAGCTGCAATGTTCGCATCTAAAAACACGGTCTTTAAGTTTACCTAAAATTTTGACTGTTCCCTCTAAAGTAAAACTATCTCGTTTACCTTTCTTCTTAAACTTAGGAACTCCAGCCACCTTTCTAAAACATCTATCCCAAGCGATTCTTAATGCCATTAGTGATTGCTGGGGTGTTGATTTAGCGCATTCATAATACCAAGGATTTTCTTTTTTGACTAATGCTACTAACCATTTACATAAATCAAAATAGCTAGGAAACTTAATCTTCTCTGTCGGGTTAGCTTTATTATGATCTAATATTTGCTTGGTCAAAGCCAGTCCCCAATTCCAAGCGTGTCTTGCCACTCCGCAATGCTTTAAAAACGCTGTACGCTGCTTGTTGTTTAATTTCAATTCAGTTTTAAAACCTAGCAGCATTTATCCAACCTCTGTAACTACTGAATTATGCTATTTGCACAGTCAATTAACCAACTAAATACCTAACCACCTGCGGATCTATCGCTGCAATTCGCTTCTGCATGGACTTTGGCGGGTTATTGAAAAACTGCTTCAAATCTCGACTTTTGACCTGATAACAGTTAGCACAACGCTTTTCCGCTCTCAGCCACCCTCGTTTTATCCAGTAAATAATAGTGCTGGGATGTAGACAAAGATTTCGGGCAATCTCTGTGCAACTGTAGTTATCCAAAGTGGGGCGTGTAGAGTAACCCAAAGCATACAGTTTATTCGCAACAGCTAATTCTGTACGGTAATATCCTCGTCTTTTAAGGCGAAATGATATTTGCTTTACTGTGTGTGTTTCTGCCATTTCGTAAAGAGTTGCTAATTCCGGTTCTGTCCATTTGATGCTCATAATTTCATTCCAAAAATTTATCAAAATAGAACTAATATTTGTAGTGGCGATTCATGATGGAATCGCCGTTATGGGTTGTTAATTACCGTCTCTTATTCGGTACAACTGCCTGATTCTGCGGCTGCAACGATGCCCTCGCCTCTGCTTCCGAGACTGCTGGCAGTGCAGGTCTAATTTCTGCATTCAAAGCCCATCTTTCGTAAGTCTCGTTTGTGACCCAGTGAAGTGTTGCCCCTGACTCCGCACCGCTACGGATCATCTCGGCTGCTTCCAGTGCATCCTTCTCAAAGTCAGACTGTGGATTGCGATACGACCACTGAATAAACCAGTATGTTCCAAGCGCACCCTCCACCTTTTGAAACTCGGCGCAGAAGATGTAGTTTTTCAATACCGAAGCGATCGCGCCATAACAATATTCCTTAGCATCTCCAGGCATACCTTCCTCACACCACTGCTGAAACGCACGATGGGCGAAGTGGTTGTACAGCCCGGCGAATGAGTCTTTACTCCGCCTGTGCATGAGAAAACTGAGCAGCATCGAAGCTTGACCCTTGAATTGGTCTTTGAGTCCGCCAGCAACAGGGATGACCCAAAGTTCAGTGAATGGTTCGTTGGTGAAATTCTCGTTAATGGTCATGGGGCGGTCAGGACGAGAAATAGCGATCGCAAAATCAGCCTTGTTGCCTTTGAGGTATCCACCCTGCTGCGCTTCTAGAATTGTTAGTTTTGGTGGACAATCGAGAAGAAATTGCCCGTATTCTTTTGCACAATTAGCTTGCAGTTTGGGTTGGCTGGGTGGGATGAGAAAGACGCTGTTGTTGATTTTTAGAGTTTCCATGTTTGTGTATGTGTTGATAAATACAGAGAGTGCAGTTGTGTTTTGTGTAATGTTAATGACGGCAAAACAGAAACTCCCAATTACCTCAATGAACAATCATCATTGGGGTACTTATTTTTGAGCAGAAGTATTTGATGTAGCGTTAGAATTGTGATTTGGTTCTAGTTCCAATTCCAAATAAGAAAGCGCACTTTGGGCATCACCAAGAGTCAGGTCGGGTTGATACTCAAGTGTTAAATAATCAGGGTGTTTCGCTATCTCTTTGATGATGAATTTTGCAGCATCAACTAATCTATGCAACTCTGGAGGAGAGATTGTAGACTGATGCTGTATTGCGCTTACTGCTTCTGTTTTAGTAGTAGATTCAGTTGACACATCAGGAATTGTGTCTAATTGCTGTTTTAGTGATTGAATTTGGTGTTGATAATTCTCAATCTCTGCTTCTAACGTTGTCTTTAATTCCTGCGGTGAAAGCAGTTTAACTTGGTCTTCAATACGGTGTTCTTCGTCTTCATCATTTTTATCCGCCAACATAACGTAATGCCATCCCGTGCCGTATTCATTACCTAAATATGTGTCTGAGGCGTAATATTTAAGTCCGATAATTGTGCCGAGGTCTGTACGTTGTCCAAAGCCAAACAGAGGGGATTTCCAGTTTTGGGGAATTAAGATTGTGAGTGACATTGCTTTTATTAGTGAATGGTTATTTGTTGAGATTGAAAGCTTTAATTACGCTGCAATAGTTTTGTTATCAGCCATACTTGCAGCAAAGAGAAAACCATCAAGCGCTAAAACAGCATTCAAGGGTTTGGTGTATCGAATCTGATCTACTCCACTTGACCAATGCGTGAGGTGTTGAAACACCAAGCCCAGCATTGAATCATCTTTGTAAACACGGTATATCCTGGGACAAACCCCTTTGCAGTAGACCAGTGTGTAACCAGAAATTTCAATTAACTCTGCGTTTGGGTGTGTTTGTGACAGAAGTATTGGTTCGCAACAGTCACCCCAATCGGGATCTTGAAGGAAAGACATATTTGTTGTAAGAGTGCATTTATTGTGGTGAGGATGCGATCGCTCTTTAAGGATGCGATCGCTTTTTTACTGTCGGTACTATGCGGCTACAGGTTGTCTGATTCCCAACAGTGCGATCGCCGCATCAATACTGTCAGCCGTTCGACTTCCCCCCAATTGAGAGCGTCGGCTATACCATTGACCTTGGAGGTTGCAACCAACGAATCCTACACGCTGACGGTTGCGGTACAATGTGGTACTGAAACTGAGCCAATCAATCTCACTGTGGCTCAAGCCGTATTTCTGACAAGCTGCTTCTAACTCATCGCTGAGGCGATCATTGCGTTCGCGTGGTGTTTCTGGCAGAGTGGCTTTCACTTCCTGCACTCTTGTATAAAACCAGTTTCGCTCAAATGGTAGCCGTCCACCATCAACCAATTGCACCCATACGGTGATTTTTGCTTCTATCCTGATTGTTTTGATTTCTTCAGGGTTTCGTTCGATGATAGTTGCAATGATGCGGCGATCTCGGTCGGTTAAAGGGTCTTTTGTTGGGGCGACGGTTTGTGCTTGCTCGTTCATGTACTGCGCGAGTTCGGCTTGGGCTAAGTCGTTTTCGTCTATTGTGTTGTAACTGAAGTTTTTGGGTGCTTGCTGTGCGAAAACTGATTGAGTCATAATATAGATTCCTTTACAAGGTCAAAAGGCGATCGCACAAGTTTCCGAGGCTGGGGCGGTCGTCTTTTGTTTTCATATATCCATAATAACAACTCAGAGTACAAAAATTAACTAGAAGTACAAATAGTTTTTGTAACTTCAACACGTAATTCTGTCATGATCTCAATTAGCTCTACACCAAGGGTTTTGGCGATTGCTGTAATAATTTTCGTAGAAACAGACGCAGCTTCCCCATTTTCTAGCTTTCTAATGTATTCTTGGGAGCATTCCACCTGTTGACTCAGGAGCGCATCTGCAATTTCGCGCCTAGACTTCTTGCCACGCAACAATCTTAGGTTGTTTCCGCATTCTTTATTCCAAGCAAGCATCACAACCCAGTCCAAGGGAACCATAATTACCTCCTTTGTATTTTTTAATTTTACATTTGCACTTTCAGTTGTCATGTGGCAAGATAATTTTGTACTGTGAGTTCAAGCAACCAGCTTAGTTATACAAGAATTTATCGGCGGTATGAGTATTCCAGCCGTCAAATTGGTATGTCAACTTATTTTAAGGAGGTGGTTGCTGATAGTACAGCAGTTTCCGTTTGCATTAACCAATCTTTGCGTTGTATGCAGCACATAAAGGTAATGCCATGCTGACACTAGACCGCGAAACAACATTAGCATCCAGCTACAGCAACCTCAACAGCAGCATCAAAGAAACCTTCACCGCCATCGACCGTTTTGAGTGGCAAGCTGTAGAAGAAATCTTGCAGATGCGGGAGCAACAGCTTTACCGTGAAGCTGGCTATAAAAGTTTTGAGGAATACTGCCAAGCTGAGTTATCCGCTTGGGGTGGCTATCGACGCATCAATCAACTGCTGGGAGCTAAGAAAGTTAGGGACACAGCCCAGGAATTGGGCGAACACATCAAGAATGAGCGTCAAGCTCGTTCGCTGTTGCGCTTGGTCAAGGAACCGAACAAGTTAAAGCAAGCTGTTGCGATCGCACTGCAAGATAACCCCTCCCCCAGCGAATCGGATTTTGCAGCTGCCGCGAATATTGTGGTTCCTCGACTTTCACGCCAGAAATTTCAGGAACCAGTGGTTCCTAAAATTCAAGAACCATTGGTTCCCCCGAACCCCACCGTCACAGTTACGTCACCAACTCACCCCAGATACGGAGAGCAGGGAACCATTGAGTCTGATCCACCAAACCACTGGCAGCAGATTGTGACCTTCGCTGATGGTAGCAAGGAACTGGTCAATAACGCCGATTTGGACGCTCCAAGTGTTCCATTCCCTACAGAAAGAACCTACCCCAAAGAGTATGCCGAAGCGATCGCCACGCTCAAACAGCAGCACCAGCAGGAACTTGAACGGCTGGAACAAGATTTGAGAATTGGTTTGCAAACGGAAGCCACAGCCCAAGCCGAGCAACAAGTTCAAGAACAGTTGGCTGCTTTACAAAACCTGTTTCAGCAGCAAAAGCAGCAAAACATCCAGTTACAGCAACGACTTGATGAGTTGGAAGGTTTGAGGCAGTTGGAGTTAGAGAACCAACGGTTACAGCGACGCATCCAAGAGTTAGAGAATGCTGTAGAAGAACGGCCTACCAACAAAGAGGGCAAGGGGCAGGGAGCGGGGAGCAAGGGAGAAAAACTTTCCCTTGTCACCCTGCACCCTGCACCCATGCCTCTTATTGATCTGCGATCGCTGGCTATTGAACCACCCAAGGAGAATGCCCAAGAATGCTTACGGCTCATGGGTATTGCTTTGGGGAATCTGGCCAGTGCTATGAACAATACCAAAGCGTTAGAAGCAGCTGCAATCATCCTTGGTAGTCAACCCACACCGTCTGCGATCGCTTACCGTGCCGAACAACTGCAACTCATACCCCAAGCTGTCAGCGATATTCGGGCTGTGTTGTCTAAGCCTGAGTGTAGCTGGTGGGACTATTTAGGGCTTGCTGAAAAAGTAACAAAAAGCCAGTTTAAGGATTGATTAGTTATTCAAGGAAGGTGAAGACATAAGTTTTTTTTGGTTACAAATGAGTGAATCATAAGCTTCAATCATGTTAGTC